>JBGPTH010000062.1:0-3759 GCA_041490525.1 Nitrospiria bacterium | reverse complement strand
TAGCCGATTATCTACTCGCCGAGGGGTTCAGGTAAATACCAATGAGGTTGGGAGTACTAGTTAAATAAATTAGGGATTTAGACTTGGTTGGCCACCGGGGTCTGGCTAATTTTCGCCAGCTAAAATGAGCCAGACCCCTGTGCATGTTCTGTTATAATGTCAGCGCTATGAAGCCGTACATCCTCAAGCGGGATCCCTACGAGCCCCTCGCGCCGAAATTTTCGATCGACTATGAGGCCGAGCTGAATCCCGGCCAGCTCGCCGCGGCCACCGCCCTCCAAGGGCCGGTGCTCGTCATCGCCGGCGCGGGCAGCGGGAAGACGCGGACGCTCGTGTACCGGGTCGCGCGCCTCATCGAGTCCGGCATCCCTCCGGACTCAATATTATTGTTGACCTTTACCCGCAAGGCCGCCCAGGAGATGCTCCAGCGGGTGGGCCTCCTGATCGGCGCCCGTAGCGAGCGGGTCACCGGCGGCACCTTTCATTCGGTCGCGAACCTCTTGCTTCGCCGGTACGGCAGGGCGATCGGGCTGGAGCCCGGCTTCACGATCCTGGACCGGGGCGATTCCGAGGACGTCATCAATCTGCTGCGCACGCGGCAGGGTCTGCACGACAAAGGACGGCACTTCCCCCGCAAGAACACACTCAATGAGATGTTCAGCAAGGCGGCGAACAAGCTGCTGCCGCTGGAGGACGTGGTGTTGGGGGAATTTCCGCAGTTCACGGACGACCTGGATGACCTCAAGACGCTGCAGCGCGCGTTCGAGGCGTACAAGCGCCACCGGTTCCTGGTGGATTACGACGATTTGCTGGTCCGCCTCCGCGAGCTGCTGGAGACGGACGAGGGCGTCCGGCGGCGCATCTCGGACACGTACGCCTATCTGATGGTGGACGAGTACCAGGACACGAACCGCTTGCAGGCCGAACTCGTCCGCAAGATGGCCTCCACGCACGACAACGTGATGGCCGTGGGGGACGACAGTCAATCCGTGTATGGCTTCCGAGGAGCCACGTTCCGCAACATCATGGATTTCCCGAAGCTCTTTCCCGGGACCCAGCTCTTTAAATTGGAGGAGAACTACCGGAGCACGCAGCCGATCCTCACCCTCGCCAACGAGGTCATCAACCTGGCGGCGGAGAAGTACCCGAAGACCTTGTTCACGCGGAAGGGTCCCGGGCCGACGCCGGTGCTGGTCAAGACCGTGGACGAGAATACCCAGTCGCGATTTGTGGCGCAGCGCATCCTGGAATTGCGGGAGGAGGGGGTCCCGCTGGAGGAGATCGCCGTCCTATTCCGCTCCAGCTTCCACGCGTTCGACCTGGAGATCGAGCTCTCGCGGCGCAACCTTCCGTTCGTCAAGCGGGGCGGGTTCAAATTCATCGAGACGGCCCACGTCAAGGACATCCTGGCCCACCTGCGCGTCGTCGAGAACCCCCGCGACGCAGTCAGTTGGAACCGGCTGTTGATGCTCATCGAGGGCGTCGGGCCCAAGAAGAGCCAGGCCCTGATCGAGGCGATGCTCGCGGCGGAAGGCCGCGGGCTTGAGGCGTTGAGGGAGGCGTCAGGAAAGGGGTCGGGTCCCGGCGCGCAGGGGCTCAAGGATCTCGTCCGGGTTCTAGAGGAGGTCGGGGGCGGGCGGTCCCTGACCCCGGCCGAGCAGATGAACGCCGTGTGCGAGTATTACCTGCCGATTCTCAGAGTACAGTACGACGATCACCCGAAGCGCGTCAAGGACGTGGAGCACCTCTACACGATCGCCGCGCGCTACGGCAAGCTGGAGTCTTTCCTGGCGGACCTGGCGCTGGAACCGCCGGATCAGAGCGTGATCGACGTGGAGGCGGGGGCCCGGGACGACGAGCGGATGGTGTTGTCCACGATTCACTCCGCCAAGGGGCTGGAGTGGCACACCGTCTTCATCATCTGGGCCCTCGACGGGAAGTTCCCCTCCATCTATTCGATGACGGCCGATGAAGACCTTGAAGAGGAGCGCCGGCTCTTCTACGTCGCCATCACCAGGGCCAAGCAGAATCTCTACGTCAGCTACCCGGTGGACGTATACGACAGGGCCTCGGGCATGGTGCTCTCGAAACCGTCTCGGTTTCTGGATGAGGTGCGCCGGGACTGCCTCGACGCCTGGTCTCTGATCGACGAGAATGACATCCCCGTTTAGGCGGCGAGGGGTCTGGCTCATTTTCTTCCGAGAAAATGAGCCAGACCCCGTTTCTGCCCCCGGCATGCAAGACCTGACCCTCAAACTCCTCTCGGAATCATCCCATCCCTCACTGAAAGGAGCTGACCAGACCGATGAGTATTAAACCTTCCGTGCCGCCGGTATCTCCTTCGGTTACCCAAGACAAATCATCCCAATCGGGGCTTAATCCGATCAGCCAAAATATCGAGAATATTTTGGCGTTCTACACGCGTGAAGAACAAAAGATCAGTCGTTCGCAACGGCAACTCGAAAACATTAGTGGTTTTGTGGGGCGGCCGCTTTATCTTGGCTCCATTCTGCTTTTTGTCGCGCTCTGGATGCTCGCCAACGTCTTCGCGCGCCCATTTGGCTTGGTGGAATTTGACCCGGCTCCGTTTGTATGGCTGCAAGGGATTGTCGGACTGGGCGCATTGTTGACGACGACCGTGGTCCTGATTAAGCAAAACCGGCTAGCCAAGATTGAGGAACAGCGCGCGCATCTGGACCTGCAACTAAACCTGTTGACCGAGCAGAAGACCACCAAGCTTATCGACCTGATAGAAGAGTTGAGGCACGATTTACCTAATGTCAAAAACCGCCATGATCCCGAAGCGGCAGCATTCCAGCAGCCGACGGACCCGCAGCTGGTGCTTGCCGAAATGGATGAACGGCGCGAAACGGGGGAGCGATTAAAAGATGCCGGAGAAGCCAAAAAGGACCCAGAAGCATAAAACGGGTCAGATTGAGCTGTCCCGTAGGGGCGGCCCTGCGTGGCCGCCCATCTTGAATGGTATTGATGTAGGGGCGCGGCACTGCCTCGCCCGTCTTGTGATTTCTTCCCGTAGGGGAGGGGTTTAGCCCCTCCTGTCATCCTGAGCAACGCGAAGGATCTCGCCCCTCCGACCCGCCGTCCGTGACAATTCATAGGGGGAGGGCTATTTTCCATCGCCTTGACCTTCAACGCAGAAGAAGTTACACTAAAGTGTCACTTCACCGGGAGAGAAACATGCGATTAGCCGGCGTCAAGGAACTGAAACAGCAAACGATGAAACTGCTCAAAGAGACCGAAAAAGGGGACATCATCATCACGGCTTACGGCAAGCCCAAAGCCGTCTTGCACCACATCACTGAAGAGGATCTGAGCGATTACCTCATCGAGCACGATCCAGCGTTCAGGACCAAGATCGAGTCGGCCTATGCCGACTATCTGACCCACGGGGGCATCAGTGGCGGGGCCATGCTGGCCAAGTTGAAACGGAAACGTGCCGCCCGCAAAGTGTAGGATTGTTTACAGCGCCGCGACCCAGGCGGATCTGGAACGGCTTGATCCCGACGACGCCATCCAGGTCGTCACCGACGCGGCGACGTATCTGTCGGATTCTCCTCTTCCCATCGGAAAGACCAGGCTCAAGCGCCTCAGCGGCTTTACGCCGCCGCTGTATCGCCTTCGCAGCGGAGATTTTCGGGCGTACTACAGAATTGGCGGGACCGAGGTCGTCATTTTGCGGGTCACCGACAGGAAGGATGCCGAGAAGCTGCTGAAGCGGCTTCGCTAAGTCTGCAGCGG
>JBGPTH010000061.1:0-5551 GCA_041490525.1 Nitrospiria bacterium | reverse complement strand
CGAAGCGCTCCTGAGGCGCCCCGACCACCACCGGAGTGGCATTGATGATGTCCCCGAGCGGCCACACCTTGGTCACCGCCGCGCCGGTGTCGTCCACCACGCTCAGCTGCCGGTCCCGGAGGCCGGCCACCTGGTTGCCGCGCACGAAGTTGATGATGTCGGTCGCTTCGTTCTGGGCGGCGGTCTTGAGCGCCGCAGTGGCGCTGTTGCAGTTCAAGGCGTTCGCGCCCCCCAGATAGGGACAGAGGATCGCCACGCGGTCCGCCCGGAACTCGTTGAACTCTTCCGTGCTGGGCCCGATGCCGCCGCCGTTGCTGATGTCCGCCCAGGTCAGAATGCGGCGACAGGCGACCCCGCCCGCATTGGGCGCGCAACTGGCTCCCGGATTAGTCAGGGCCAAGCGCCTTCCGGCCTCCCAGACGGGTTGAATATCCCGCAGATGCACGGTCTGGAAGGGGGTGGTGGTATCGGCCTTGCCGTCCCCATTGTCGTCTTTGAAGCGATCCACCAGCACGTCGTTGGTGGCCGTGTCGAAGCGGATCTGAATGATACAGTCATGTTTCAAGATCAGCTTGCCGTCGGGCGGGCCCGTGCAGCCCAGCCCCGAGAAATCCTCACGCAGGTTCCCGAAGGTGTCGATGAAGAGGCCCTGCGTATACCCGGTCCACTTTACCTCGACCGTGGCCGTACCGACGTTCTTGAAGGTCGTGGGAAAGAAGAACGCCTGATAGATGGCCCCGATTCCGGTCGTGGAAGTGGTCAGCACCGAGATCGAGGTCCCCGAGGCAGCACGCGCGATAATGCTGGTGATGGCCGCCTCGAGCTTGGCCTTCAGGTCGTCCACGTTCTGCGATTCATAAAAGGTGTCCGGAATCCCGTCCGGAACGAGCGCGCCGGTGTCATTGTTCACACTGTCCCATTCGGACTGCAGGTCGGGAATGTTGTTCCCGTTCTGATCATCGAAGCCGCCCTGTTTGGCCGTCTGCATCAGGATTTCACGACCGTTGATGTTGCCGAACGCGAAAAAGGTGTACACCGTCACATTTTGGAACCCGGGCAGGTCGTGCCCCGGCTCGTTGATGACCGGGATGGTGGCCTGCCGGAGGTCGGTGATGTGCCCCCAATACGCCACGTCGTCCAAATTGTGGTCCGCGCTGGCATAGTCCGTCTTGTGTCCCTGCAGGAGAAGGGAAGCCGGCGGGTTACCCGCCGTGATGCACCGGCCGGCCGGCGGAGGGGTTCCGGTATAGGTGAACGTGCCCGTACAATGGGCGCCGTGCCCAACGTGCCCGAAGTCGTTCAGCGGGGGCTTCTTGGTGCCGATGGTGTCCTGGGTCGGCTCGCCGTCCGTGAAGATCATGAGAAAGGTCTTGCAGCAGGGAACTTGAGCCGAAGGGCTGGCCCAGGCCGGCGTATGGTTGCTGCCAAAGAAGAAGGGGTCGCGTCCGGCCGTGCAGTTCGCTGCGGTAGTGCCGATATAGCCTGGCGGGCAGGGCTCGGTTCCGGTGAGGGCGCTGAGTTCGCCGGGTCCCAACGACCCAGCGCCAGCGACGCCCAACGCTTTGCCCGGCGAGTACGCGACGGGATACACGTAGGACGTCGGGGAGAAGACCGAATTCACCTGAGCGACATAGCGAATGCCTTCATAGAGAGACTCGCCCAGGGGTGTGTTGGTGGCGGGGAAGGAGGTTTCCACCGCGCCGACCATCGCCCCTTTGTTGGAGCTGTAGGTCGTCACCGTCGTGGTGCTCCAATCCACGGACTGGGTAAGGCCGATCGGGGTGAGCACCTTGGCGCCGTCGTTCCCCTTGAACTCCATCAGGCCGAACCGGACCTTATCTCCGAGTTCCTGGATCACGCCCGTCGTTTGCGTGTCCACGACCACGTGAATGACGAACTGTTGCTCGGTGAACCCGCCGGAGATTGTGCAGGAGCTCGCCGAGGTGGCCGGCGGGTTGTCGGTCGCGTTGCCCACACAAAACGATCCGGTCAGCGTGCCGCTGCCGCGAACATGAAACACCAGGTTGGCCGGCGTCGCCCCCAGCGTCTGGACGGCGGTCGGCACCCGCCCGTTGGCTTTATTGGCGCCGCTCCCCGTCGAGACCGGCGCGGACGAGACGTCGATACAACAGATGGTTGACCCAAAGACGGTCTGACCCTTCAGTGTGATGAGGGCCGGACTCCCGCTCGGCGGGCAGGTCCCGTCCGCCGCCCGGGCCACCGCGCAGTTCCCCCCGCTCATCGCCTTCTTGACGGCGTCGTAGCGCCGGAAGGACACCCAGTTCAGGAAATTCCCGTCCCAGTCCGTCGTCCCACAGGCCGTGTTGAGCGCCCCCTTCGCGGTGGTGGCCTGGAACCGGGTATTCGCGGCGTCATAGGTGTAGCACTTCAGCGTGTCGAACAGGCCGGTGTAGGAGGTGGTCTCCACGAAGGTGGGACAGAGGGTATAGGGCTTGGCAAGGTTTATTTCGTCATTGCACTGGGCCCGATACCCCATGCTCCCCGAGTTGTCCATCAGGATGAGGACATTGGGGGTGACCGCCGTGGCGACGAACGGCGGGACGCCCGTGTAATCCGTGATCGAGTTGGCAGCCCAGGCCGGACCCGCCTGCACGACGCCCCCGACCACCGCCAGGATCAGCAGCAAAATCGCGAATCGTTTCATGCTCAGTCCCCCTATTCCGCCAGCGTCACGATCATCTGCGTGATCAGGTTCTGGGCTCCCCCGGTCCCGAGCCAGTACCGCACGGGGAGTTCGACGTCGTTCCAGGAGAGGTTCTGGAGCAGCAATTGGTTGCCGGCCTGATCTTCGATGAGCGCATCGGGGGCCAGGACATAATTGGCGTGGTCGAGGAGCACCCTCGTCCCCTTAGCTTCCGTGATCATCCCGGTTCTTGCTCCGGGGAGCGTGCGGGCGATCTTGAGCGGCCGCAATTGCTGGGCTTGCAGGGATTCCTGCGCCAGAGCGCTCGGCCCGCTCCCGCTCCACATTGCCGCCAGAGTCAGGCCGCCCACTAGGAGACCGAGCGAGACTGATTTGGCAATACGGCTGTCCATGCTCTTCCTGGTTGTGAGGAGCATACCTTGGTTCCTCCTGAGGTGTTCGACCGAGCTGAGCAGACCAGAGTCAGGGCCGTCGCTTGAGCAGATCTGTCCGACGTTGTACTACATAACGTATGATCTTCTCAAGATCTACGTCCGAAATGTCGACGAATCGGACGACGACGGCGGGGTGGGGCGCGACACCCGTGGGGTCGGGACGGACCTGGATGACCTCGCCCTTGGTCTCCACCGGAAGGAACGGGGCCAGGATCATGCGCAGATCGATGCGGTCTCCCACGGCTAGGGGGCGGTCAGGCAGAAACCGAATGGCCTCACCGCTGATGTTGACATCCAGCAGACGAGGCGCGGCCAGCACACGGGGCGAATGGTGATCGAGCGTCCGGAGGATGGCGTCCAGGGTCCACTCGATCTTGCTCATCCATTGCGCGATCAGCGGGTGGAGCCCCGTGCCTTCGGTCGCGTCCGGGGATCCGACAAGAGGGACCTGGGGAAAGCGCGGGAGAATGTCGGCCAGGTCGGATTCATCGGCGGGCTGCCAATACTCCAAGAGAATGCGATCGTCCACCCGCACGCTCTTGCGGCGGTCTTCTGGCTCCCCCACCGAGGCGGTCAAGACGCTCTGCGGCTCCAGCGTGGTGGTCCCCCGGTCCGTTCTGGTCCTCACCTTTGTGATATTCATCGTGGCCCCTTCCCTTTTGTTAATGGATTGCCGTCAACGACACAAGGACGCCCCGCCCAATTTGAAGACCGCGCGTTCATGATCCGCCCCGGCCAGATCGCCCGAGAGCACGCCCTCGAATACCCGTGCCGTCGAATCCCCGAGATCAGGACGCGCACACAGCCGGCGGCGGCGACCGATCCGGTGCCGGCGCCCGCGGGGCGGAGATATCACCAGGGGCTCGTTGCGCAGGTAGAGAGCGGCGAGGTCCCGGTCCTTGCCGTCTTCCATCAACGAGCGGAAGATCGCACCGAGCGCCTCCTCCGCCGGGGCCCGCCAGGGGGCAGCGTCGGATCGAGCGAGCAATTGGTCGTAGGCGACCGCCGCAGCCCCTCGGTCCCCCACCCGCTGGTAGCTCTGCCCTAAGCGGAACAGGGCCTCCGCCGCAAGGGGGTGCGTATTCCACCGGGCCACGATGGTCCGATAGATCGCCTGGACTTCCCGCTCGCCGGCGCCCGCTCGGGTTTCGTCTTCGGCCAAGGCTCCCAGCCCCATCCACGCGCGCAATTCCTCCTCGGTCCCCGGATGCCGCGCGAGAACCGTCAGGTAAAGAATCTTCGCCCGCCTGGATTGCCCTGCCAGTTTGAGCCCGTCCGCCAGCCGGACAAGGGTCAGGGGCGCGATCTCGTCCCCCTCGGTCCGGAATTGATGGGGGTCCGGCATGAGCTCGTCGGGGCTCGGCCCGGTCCAGCCGGATGCGGACCCGGTTGGAGGCTCAGGCAACAGGGATTCCAGAGCTTCTGATCTCCCGAGACTGTCGCTCCACGGAGAGGCGAGAAGGCCCAGGAGGGCGCCTAGGAGCAGGCTTGCAGCAAGCGAAAAAATTTGGGGGCGGATCACCATAGGGTTGCAGGACAGCAATAGACATGCCATGGGACCAAGTCTCACAGCCCTGCGGGAATCGGAGGTAAAGTGAAAGAACCGATTTCATCCCATAGGAGCTCGCTCGAAATCGGCCTAGTGGGCGATTCCAAAGGATAGGGGAAGGTCAATCCCTTGACGGGGCGAGTCAAAAGGCCGTCTTGAAACTGATCGTGAAAACGCGGACCTCCGCGTCGGGAGGGATGCACGGCGGGGCTGATCAAGCGGCGTCAATCCCCCGTCGGGAAACGCCGGAGGTGTTGGCGCTACGGGACCGATTCGGCGGAAGGGTTTTCCCGCAGGTCTCTGGCAACCGGGTCCCTCACCGGCTCCGGGGATTTCGGCGGGACCATGGCTTTCTTCTTGAGTTTCTCCACCAGGGTGGTCCGGTTCAAGCCCAGGAGCTGGGCCGCACGGCTCTTCACTCCATTGGTGAGGTCGAGCGCCTTCACGATCAGCTGGCGCTCAAATTCATCGAGCACGGCGGGCAGGTCTATCCCCTCCGGCGGGAACATGATCTCCTGGTTGCCCAACACGGTCTCCTTGGTGTCCAGAATCCTCGTCGGCAGGTCTTCCGGCTCGATCAGGCCGGTCTTCTTCAGAATGACCAGCCGCTCGATGAGGTTCTCCAACTCGCGAACATTGCCGGGCCACCGATAGCGCGTCAGCATTTCCATGGACAAGGCGGTCAGACCCGTCACGGACGTCCCCTTCTCCGCATTCAAGCGGTCCAAAAAGTGCTGGAACAGCAGGGGAATGTCTTCCATGTGGGCGCGCAGGGGGGGCACAATGATCGGGATGACGTTCAGGCGGTAATAGAGATCCTCCCGGAATTGCCGGTCCTCCACCGCCTGCTCCAGATCGCGGTTCGTGGCCGCGATCACCCGGACATCCACGTGGATTGTTTTG
>JBGPTH010000060.1:0-6544 GCA_041490525.1 Nitrospiria bacterium | reverse complement strand
TGCAGTCGAGCGGGTGACAACGCATGGGCGCCCAGATGCAGCGCGGGGCATACAGCCGGGTCTGCGGGGCCTCGACGGCGAAATGCCCAGCTGCGATGGGCTATGCGGGGGCAGGACCCGCTCAAAGAGCAACGGGTTCCCCGCCGCACGTCAGGGTGGCTCGGCGACAGGACCCGTCAGTATTCGCCGGCCTAACCTGGCCGCTGCATGTCCGCGAGGGATCGGAATCTACCGACTGACTTGTGTCGTAAGAGCATCCAGCCGACATCATTGAAGAGCTCGTAGATCGGCCTGAATTCGCTCAGCAGCGCTTCATTGGGCAGCTCCTGCTCGTTCAGGCCCACGTCCTTGCGGACCCGCTCAAAGATCTCCCTGAGGCTGAGGTCGCCGTCGAGGTGGCGGAAGATGAACCGGGTGTACCGGCCCGGCATGAATTCAATGGTGGCGTCAAACAGCGTGCCGCTGACACTCACGGGTTGCCCTGGGTGTTTCTCGATCAGCCCGGCGATGTTCTCCGGCTCGTAGAGAAAATAAAACGGCACATTGCGCATATCGTCAATCGTGGCGACCGTGTCTGCATTTCGGCCGACATACAGGTTGTGCACGAACAGATCGCCGGCGATGAGTTCCGCGATCGCCTGCTGTTCTTTCTTGGGGAGCCGGCGTACCTTCTCGAGCAGCCTGGGATCTTGCAAGTACGTTTCCACCTGGTACTTGGATCGGCCTCGCTCGATCAGCTCGATGATCCGCAGCCCGCAGCCCTCCACCAACTCGTAAATCTCGCCGACCGTGAAGGGCCGGTCCTGCGCATGCAAGAAGACATCATGGATGCCGGCGTCGCCGAACTCCTTATGATCGCCGATCAACTCTTCCCCGCGCTTGAACCAGTTGGTCTTCGGCAGGGACTGCAAGATCGCCTTGGTATTGTCTATCCGGGCCTGCGACGACTCCTCATGCGCGTTGATTTTGCGCATCAACTCCTGCACCTGATAAACGCCGGTCCGGCCATACTTGCCGTAGAGCATGAGCATCATGGCGCCGTCTTCCTTCAGCACCGCCTTCAAGGCCTGGAGGCCGGCGGCGGGGTCTTCCAGATGATGCAGCACCCCGATGCAGTTGATGTAGTCGAACTGCCCGACCTGGACGGAGGGCAGGTCCATGATGGAGCGATGCAGCCAGGTGATATTGGTCAGCTTCCGCACTTCCGCGCGGCGTTTGGCGATCGCCGTGCTGGTCGCGCTGATGTCGAGATGCACGATCTCGGCGCGCCGGTTATGGCGCAATTGCTCGGCCAGAAAGATGGTCTGATCGCCTGTTCCGCCGCCTGCGACCAGGACCCGAAAGGGTCCGGAGAAATTGTTTCTTCCTTTGAAGCAGTAGAAATTGATGAGTTCCAGGAAATCGTCCCAGCTATTCTCAAGGCGGACCCGCTCATCTTCGGGATTGCGGAGAGGATAGGGATAGGCCTCGTATTGGTCTCGCACGGACTTGAGGTATTCACGCGGCTCCATCGACGGATTATCCCTCGGTCGGCCTGAAGGCCCCGATCCCCTCATGGTACGCCTGCACGTGCCGCTTGACGGGAATCAGCAGTTGCGGCGGCAGGGGATTGCTCAGGATATCACGCGCGAAGCTGAAGGGGCGCTCGAATTTCCGGATGCCCAGCACCACGCCGGCTATGGCCCAGGCGAGGTTTTCGACCCACTTCGAGGCGACCACTTTGTCGAAATAGCCGTACAAGACGGCCCGTTCCCGGATCGCGCCGCGGAAGGCCTCCTTGATCTCCCCCAGCAACCGCTCCTCTTTCTCGGTCCGGCTGTAGACCCCTTCCATGATATGGCTCAGCGAGATGAAATCCTGAAGGTCAAACCGGACGTCCACATTCTGGGTGTCCTGTTTGTAGGCGGCCCAGTCGGTCGTCTGGTACAAGCGGGCCAGCAACTCGAGGAAATCCCAGACCATGATCTCCTCGTAGGTCTCGAATTCGCGCGAGAGCCGGACCTTCACGAACGTCCGGTTCTCGTAGGTGTGGTGGGGGAAATAATAGGTGTGGGAGAGCTCCAGCAACCGCCCCGACGCATCGCGCTTGGGATTCTTGTATTGCCACTCCTCCGGCACGACCAGACCCTCTGCGGCCAGGCGGGCTTTATACAGCGGCATGAAGGTCTCGAAGAAGGGACCGCCGTTCTCCTCGAGCGGGGTTAAGGAGAGGCTGCCGATTCCCAGCGTCAGCCGGGCGAACCGCATCCGCGTGTACCCGTCCGGGCCGACGACGAAATTGAACCCGCCCCACGGCCCGTTGTCCAGGAAGGTGTCGATGCCCTGATCGAGAAGGCGGTCCTCAGCCTCCAGCGCCACCGTGCGCCAGAGATGGATCAGGCTGCCGATGTGGACGTGGCGGTCGCGGAACAGCGGCGGCCAGACGGTCTCCGGCTCGCACCTGATGCGGGCCTGAAGCTTCACCGCTTCCCATTCCACTGTGTGCGCGAGGGTGCCGGAGCGATGCCGCACCGAGCGAAGATCCTTCTCCCAGAGGGGGGCCAGTTGCTGCCAGAGATCGGGGGATTCGGGAGAGGCCTCCACCGCCTCCGCGATGGCGCCGGCAAGAGGCTGGAAGTAGGCGGGAGCCGCCGCCTGGAAGAGATCCTGAAGCGTGGTCCGGAAATGGCGAAAGGCTCGTTCGACGCGAGTCACAGGCCTGTTTATAGCATACTCCCAGGCCTGGCTCCCACCCTCCCCTTCCGATCACTCGGTCATGTCGTTTGAGGTTTTTAAGGCCTCACCCCTCACTTACAACATCGGCCCGCAAACTTTTCGGCGTGTAATCGCATGGAGCCGTGCTTGGTCTCACAGTCCGACTTGCCGAGAAGGAAATACCGCGTATCCTGCTGGGTATCGTCCTGAAGGATGTCAAAACCGGCGGTCCACTCCCACTCGCCTTTCATGTTTTTCAACGGGAGCTTGCCCGATGCCGTCTGTTCGCACGCCTCCCGCCATTCGGAGAGCATGCAGAGCCGTTTACCGGTGATCGCGCAGGCCTGCTCGGCCTTTCGGAAATCCCCGCTGAACGTTCGGTCAAGCTCGATGCAAAACCCTCCTCCTTCCGCCGCGAGGCCCACCATCCCTTCGGGACAGGACGTGGGGGCGGTCGTCGCGATAACACGGGCCCCTTCATCGGCGCCATAGCCTTGGCTGGGGTGCGTGACCACGTCTTCCCGCTTCGGCATCCCCCCGCCCCCGATCTGCACCTCGGTAATCGTGAAGGTCGTCTCGGTGCGGCCGATCGGCGTCGTGATCTCTATGGTGACAGGTCCGGGGGATACCGAAATCGGCACAGTGATGGAGAGGTCCAGATGCTTCGGCTTCCCCGCATAGGCCCCCACTTCGATCACCGGCACGCTCAGTTTCACCTTCGCGCCGACCAGGTTTTTTCCGGTGAGCTTCAGGACGTTGTGGGCGCCGGCCGGAATCGAGGCGGGCATGACCTCGGTCACTTTGGGTTGCATTTGCTCGCGGGTCCCCCGGGTCACCGAGAGCGTAGTATCAATGCCGGGGCTGTTCTCAAACATCGAGACCACGCCCTCATCGTCGATCATGTAAATGAGCTCGCCCGCTTCATCCATGAAGGTTTGCTTGGCGGCGGCCGGACCATGAGCCGCCGCGAGGAGGAAAACGGCAAGGAGGGGGGCCCAGAAACTTGATTTGACACTCATGCGCCGATCGCTTACTTACAGCACCGGCCTGGAAAAGGACCCGATCGCCATGAGGAATAGAGGTACGGCGTCTGACAGTCGGTCTTGCCAAGGAGGACCGACTTCAGGTCATCAGAGAGGTCCGTGGTCTGGACCTGCACATCATATTTGGCGTACGAGCCGGTCCATTCCCAGTCTCCGACCATGTTCTTGAGGGGAATACCGCCGTTTCGGGCTTGCTCGCACGCGCGTTGCCATTCATTGGCCTGACATAGACGTTTCCCAGCCTGAGCACATGCCTTCTCAGCCTTCCGTATGTCCCCGCTGAACGACCGGTCGATCTCGATGCAGAACCCCCCCGACTCCGCAGCAACCCCGATCATACCCTCCGGGCAGGAAGATGGAGCGGCCGTGGGGATCGGTTGTCTTTTTTCACTCTCCCGCCTCGACGAGGCATTGCTACTGCTGCCGATCTGCATCTCCGTGATTCGAAGGCTGGCTTTCGTGCTGCCGATCGGCGTCTCGACCTGAAAAAGAACCTCACCCGGCGCCACATTCGGGGCAACCCGGATGGGGATCTCGATGGAGGTCGGTTTCCCCGCATAGGGCCCCATTTCGATTCCCGACAGGCTCCATTTCACCGTCGCCCCGACCAGGTTTTTCCCTTTGATCTTCAGGAGGGGCGAGGTGCCGGCTGCCATAGTGTCGGGAGAGACTTCGGTCACCTGGGGCTGCATCTGCTCGCGGGTCCCCCGCGTGACCGAGAGCGTGATATCGATCCCCGGACTGCTTTCGAACATCGAGACCATCCCGTCATCGTCAATGGTGTAGAGCACCCGCCCGGCCTCGTCTTTAAAGGATTCTTTGGCGCCTGCGGATGGGACATGCAGGCCGGCGAACACCGGTGCCAGTAAGATCACCGCCACAATCGCTTGAAGGTGAGATTGCACGATGAGTCTCTGCACAAGGCACAACGATCGACGACACACAGACCGTTAAAAGCCTGGGCCTGACCAGGCGAAGTCCCGATGGAGGGTCGGGGAGATAAACCACAGCGATCCCCGTCCTGTTTCCACATTATAACTCAGGTCTACCACGGTCTCGAAGCCGTCCCATTCAGCCCGTCCGACGAGCTTGCGTTCCCCCGGCGTCAGACGGCCGTAGCGTTCTTCCATCCTCTCCAGCAACTTATCGTAATCCACCCGACCCTCATAACTCAACTGCACGCTCTCCAAATGATTCTCGAGGAAGCGATAGCGGATTCGGGTAAAGGATACCCCGTTGATGGCGATCCCTACAGTCGCGCGATCATAGAGGTCCACCCGCTCTCCAGAACGGGTGGTGCCCTGCCCTTTCACGAACCTGAGCGAGACACAGTCAGCCGGAGAGTCCCCCCAGTGGTTGCCTCGAAATCCACTGGGTTCGTCGTGAATCAGCACGGCCCGCGCGGACTGATTCGCGAGTCCGAGGCACAGGAAGCAAAAAACGAGGAATAGCGAGAGCAGCTTCGTCGTAGTTTTCATGCCCTCCCTATTGGATGCGCCTTCAGCTCGGTATCGTGGAGTGCCTTTTCCGCGCCCGGGCCGCGAACGGCATGGGACGCTCCGCTCGATTCGTCAGGATGGTCGGGTCCAGAATGGCTCCGCAACTGACGCACCGCCACCCCGGAAAGAACACAGCGCCGGTATCGTCCCGCACATCCTCAAACACCTCTTCCACCATGAAGCCCATGCAGCGTTGGCATTCCATCGCCAGGCCTCCCAAGGAGGCGACAGTCGGTTACGGCTTGATGTAGATGTACCCCTGCTGCTGGAGATCCGCAATCCGCTTCACGGCCACCGGATGCAGCGTGGCGACGAATCCCTTCGCGAGATTGTCCAGCGTCTTGTTGTACAGCTTCATCGACACCTGGCACATTTCCGCCTTGACGCCTTTACCGATGATCTGATCGAACCGCTTCGTCATTTCCGGATCCATCTTGTCCTTTTCGAACAGCTCGAGCGCAGGCCCGTGCACGATCAGCTCCACGTCGATGTTCTCCGGCCCGCCCTCGGCCTCGATGTGCTTGTTGATGAGCGCCAGCGCGTACTTGGCCACGTCCGGGTCCTTGCCGTCCACGTGGTAGAGGACCTTAACCTTGGCCTTCCCTTCCGCCGCCGCGGCCCGGTCAGGGGTGAAAGGGAGCGCCACCAGCGCCGTGGCGGCCAGCAGCGACACAAGCAGCATCCGATTTATCGACAGACTCTTCATGGCATCCTCCGTGGTTTGAAGGGAGGGGCAGGAATGCCCCTCCCTTCCACCCAGCCCCCTACAGCCAGGTCACGCGCTCACTCCTTATAACCAAGTGACCCGCTCCGCGGGGCGGACGTAAATCGGCTCCTCCACCTGGATGCGGACGATCTCCTTGCCCGACTTGTTGAACCCCAGCACGGTGTCGTTGTACATCTCGAACTTGCGCCCGTGGATCTGGGTCTCAAACACCTTCGGCCCCGGAATCACGTCGTACCGGAACAGGATCTGCTGGCTCGCCCGCCACAACTGCAGCACCGCCAACAGCTCCCGGCTCGGCACGATGTACCGGTCGATCGCGTTGTCCACCCCCGGCCCAAACATCTGCCGGATGTACCCCCGCGGGGCATGCCGCGGCGGGAAGTAGAACCCGTTCGGCTCCGTCCCCCACTGCGGGTACAACGGCAAGGCCACCTGCTCCACCCGGATCGCAAAGTACAACGGGTGCCAGCGGTCCTCCGCCCACAACCCGTCCTCGCCGATCTTCACCAGGCTCTGCATCCGGATCTTGCCCACGCACGCCGCCATGCACCGCGTCTCCATCGGCTCCCCGCCGGTCAGCG
>JBGPTH010000059.1:0-7256 GCA_041490525.1 Nitrospiria bacterium | reverse complement strand
CCTTGGCCTCGATGGGTTTCTTGAGCGGCAGCGCGACAGGCAGGTCGGCCGTGTTGATCGTCGGTGAGGTCACGGCCAGCTTGAGGTCCCCGCCGACGTCGCTTCCCTTGACGGCCAAAGCGATGTTGCCCAGCCCGATCATGAGATCGATCGTCTTGAGATCAAGGGATTCCGTGAGCGGACCGAAGGTGCCGTCAACCTTGACCGGCAGGTTATAGGGTTGCACGGTCGTGGCTGCATGGACCCGCGCCGTTTCACCGAGCCTCACGGATTTGAGCAGAAATTCCAGCTTCTGCAAAACGTATTCGGTGGGTTTCGCTGCGGATTGATCGCGGTACGTGAGCTGCCCGCCGGTGATTGCGACTCGATCCACCGCCAGCAAGGTCAAAATGTGCAGCGGCCCTTCAGCCGCCGGAGGAGGGGTCGGCCCCTTCGCCGGGGCCGGAGCCTCCGCCTTCGGAGCACCCTTCTTGCCTATGGTAGCGGTGTTCAACACGCCTTGCGCATTTTTGATGACCGTGATCACCGGATCACGCAACGTGACCTCCTCGACTTCGATCCGCTTGCTGAGCAAGGGCCATAATTTAACGCCGACATCCAGGGAGGTGAGCGAGGCAAACGGCCCGGTGCTGAAGGCCGGATCATCCATCACGGTGAAGCCCGCCACACGTACCCCGAATCTCGGGATGATCGTGAGCCGGGTGTCTTTCAGCTCGATTTTCCGGTTTATCGCCTCTTCGATGATCGGGCGGTACTTCGCCTGGTACGAATTGAGGTCCACGATGAACGGCAGGAGAACAACCAGGGCAACCAAGAGGAGGAGCACGAGGCCGACAGCGAGCAGGACCTTTTTCATGACGTCACCGCCTTTGAATCTTCAATTAGACCCATTCAGGGTCGGACCGGGACCTAGGCGGGAGCGGGGAGACCGCCGCCAGCCGTGCGGCGATCCCGGAGAGCTCGGTCTCCAATGCCCGCGCTTCGTCTGGGCCGGCGATCTCGGCCTCCCCGCTCGCCAACTCGATGCGATAATGATTCTGGCGATCGGAGAACCATTCCAGATAGGGGTGCGGGGACAGGTGCGGGTGGGGGTCGAAGGACATCAAGCTCACCTCGCCGGTCTGAGGATTCTCCACGTCCCCAAGAACCTGGCCGGCCAGATCATCGTCCTGGAACGACGGATTGCTGAAGATGATCAGCCGTCCCTGAATTTCGCCCTTGAAGTCCCCCCGTAGCAGGAACTCCACCGGACCGATGCCGGCGAAGGTGATCCGGCCCACCACCCGGCCCGGCGTCCGATTGTCGAGGAACCCTTCCTTGACCCATCGGCTGTTGCTGAACTTCTGAGCCACCGGTCCTCAATCGGGGATGAGCTGCCACTGGTCCTTTTCGATCCAAACCCACTTGCCTGTCTGGAGCTTTTTGACGTCTTCTTTCTCAAACAACTTGAGATAGCGCTCAATCCGGTCCGGGTCATCGATCCGTTCTTGCTGCACCACCCCGGTCGGAAGTTTGAACTTTCTTAACAACAATGGCATAACCGCAACCTCCTCAGACCCCAGAGTTTCCTTGTGATTCGCTGGAGCGTAGAACAGTACCTAACGCCCCCAACCGGTGTCAAGCCTATGGCTGGATTTGAGGACCTTGGACGATTATAATGAGGTCACACCAACGGGGGCTTCACCATGCCGACCTATGAATACCATTGCGGGGGGTGCGACAGAAACTTTGAAGAGCAGCAACCGTTGAGCTTCAACCCAGCCGACACGGAATGCCCGCATTGCAATGCCAGGAAAGCCGTCCGAAAGATCTCAGTGGTCGCCTCCTCCATCAAAGGCCCGAACAGGAAACCGAGGACATCCGACATCAAGGCCGAACAGGCCATCAAAAAGGCCGAGCACTCCACGATGAAGCTCCCCCCGCCCTTCGGCAAGCGAGGAGACTACGAACCGACGCCCTAGCCCCACCAGGCAACCCGTGCACGCCGAGGTTCGAGGTTGACCCCCCGGGGGCCGTCTGCTAACATAATTTTATGTTTCCCGTCTTCATTCATCGCCAACCACAAGGGGATACGAGCATGACCAAGGCAGCCACGACCCTTGCAGTGTTTATCGGATTGGCGTTCGTGGGGGGCTTACCCGCCTTCGCCGACGTCAATATCCCAGGCCTGGGCTCCGGAGCCTATGACGTCCCGTCAGTGGGCGGTCCCGGGGACAAGGTTGACAAGGCGCCGGTGTGCGACAATCGAGCCCGTCCCAAGATCACCAAAGTCTCGCCGGACCCCATGAAGCCGGGCGATAAGATCACTATCAAGGGTGAGAATTTCGGGACCAAGGAATGCTTCCACGGCGTGTCGATCGGGTCACAGGGGCCTGATCGCGCCGACGTCAAGTACCAGCTCATCAATGAGACCACCGTCGAGGCGACGGTCCCGAATGTCAAGACCGGCCTGACTACTCTGAATGTCGTGACCAGCGGCGGCAGCACCCAAACGATCGTCTTGATCCAGGCCCAATAGGGGCGGTTTTCCGGCCAGGCCCCGCCGGGTCTCTCTCGACTTGTCCGCCTGCCCTGTGCTACGCTAACCCACATTTTCGCGGGCAAAAACCTACTGATGTTTAAGAAAATTCTCATCGCCAATCGCGGCGAAATCGCCATGCGGATCATCCGCGCCTGCAGGGAACTGAGGATCCGCACCGTTGCGATTTACGCGGAGTGCGATGCCACGGCCATCTACGTCAAAAAGGCCGACGAGGCGCACCTCATCGGCCCGGATCCGGTCCAAGCGTTTCTGGACATGCAGGGAATCGTGGACCTGGCTAAGCGGGTCGGCGCCGATGGGATCCACCCGGGGTACGGCTTTCTGTCGGAAAACGCCGAGTTCGCCCGCCTCTGCGAGGCCTCGGGGATCACCTTCATCGGACCCTCCCCCCAGGCCATCCACCTCATGGGCAACAAGGTGCAGGCCAGGGAGATCGCCAAGCAGGCCGGAGTCCCGATCGTGCCTGGGACCGATCGCGGGGTCGCGAGCCCCACTGAAGCCTTGAGTTTCGCCGCGCGCGCCGGCTATCCCCTGATGGTCAAAGCCTCCATGGGCGGCGGCGGGCGAGGCCTGCGTGTCGTTCGGAGCGACGAGGAGTTGGTCTTCCAAATGGAATCGGCCCGAAGGGAAGCCCTCTCCTCCTTCGGCAACGGCGAGGTCTTTTTGGAAAAGTACCTCGAGCGGCCGCACCATATCGAGTTCCAGATCCTGGCCGACAAGCACGGGCATATGATCCATCTGGGAGAGCGTGACTGCTCCATCCAGCGCCGCCACCAGAAACTGATCGAGATCGCCCCCTCGCTGGTCCTGGGCGAGGACCTGCGGGTGCGCATGGGGGAGGCGGCCATGGCGGTCGCCAAGGCCGTCTCTTACGACAACGCCGGGACCGTGGAATTTCTCCTGGACCAGGACCGCCACTTCTACTTCATCGAAATGAACACCCGCATCCAGGTGGAGCACACGGTTACCGAACAGATCACGGGAATCGACCTGGTCCGTTCCCAGATCGAGGTGGCCTCCGGACAGCCGCTGGAGATCCTTCAGGAGGAGGTGGCACTTCAGGGCCACGCCATCCAGTGCCGGATCAACGCGGAAGATCCTCGCCATAACTTCCGGCCGTGTCCGGGGACGATCACGGCCTATTACTCGCCGGGGGGCATCGGCGTCCGCATCGACGGCGCGGTATACAAGGACTACACCCTCCCCCCCTACTACGATCCCCTGCTGGCCAAGCTGGTCGTGCGGGGCCGGACCTGGGAGGAGACCGTCAGCCGGGCGCACCGCTCGCTGGAGGAATTTGTGCTGCGCGGCGTGAAGACCACGATCCCCTTCATGGAGCGGATCATGGAGGAGCCCGATTTTCAGGCCGGCCGGTTCGACACCAGCTATTTGGACACCCATCCCCAGTTGTTCGACTACGACGAGTCCTACGATCCGGAGGACCTCGTCGTCGCTATATCGGCAGCGATCGTGGCTTACGAAGGGCTCTAGGCGTGAAGAAGCCAGCCTCAAAGCGCAAGCCTGCCGCCATGCCCGCGCGGGGCCCCGCCGTCAAGACATCCAAGACAGCGCGTCCGGTTCCGCTGGAATTCGAGCCCGCGCCGGCCAAGAAAGTCCTTTTAACCGATGTGGCCCTGCGCGACGGGCACCAATCGCTGCTCGCCACCCGTATGCGGACCGAGGACATGCTCACGGTGGCCGAGCGGCTGGACAAGGTCGGTTACTGGTCGCTGGAAGTCTGGGGCGGCGCCACCTTCGACACCTGCCTGCGGTTCCTCAAGGAAGACCCCTGGGAGCGCCTGCGCGCGTTCAAGCGAGTCATGCCCCGCACGCGCCTCCAGATGCTGCTGCGCGGCCAAAATCTCGTGGGCTATCGCCACTATCCCGACGACGTGGTGACCGCCTTCGTCGAGCGCGCTGCGATCCACGGCGTGGACGTTTTCCGCATCTTCGATGCCCTCAACGACATCCGCAACATGAAGGGCGCGGTCGTCGCCGCCCGCCGGGTCGGCAAGCACGTCGAGGCCGCGATCTGTTACACCGTCAGCCCGGTCCACAGCCTCGACCGGTTCATCGAGATGGCGAAGCGGCTGGAGGACCTCGGCACCGATACCCTGTGCATCAAGGACATGGCCGGCCTTCTGGCCCCGATGGAGGCCTACCGGCTCGTCCGGGGTCTCAAGGCGGCCGTCCGGATGCCGATCCACCTGCACAGCCACTACACCTCGGGCATGGCCTCCTCCAGCGCGCTGATGGCGATCCTCGGAGGGCTCGACATGCTGGACACCGCCCTCTCCCCACTGTCCGGCGGCACCTCCCACCCGCCGACCGAGACCTTCGTCGCGATGCTGCGCGGGACGCCCTACGATACCCGGCTCGACCTGACGCAGTTCCCGCCGATCGCGGAGGACCTCCGCGCGGCCCGGAAAAAGTACTACCAGTTTGAAAGCGATTTCGCGGGCATCGATTCCGAGATCCTGATCTCCCAGATTCCCGGCGGGATGATGTCGAACCTCGCGGCTCAGCTCACCGAGCAGAACGCCCTGGACAAGATCAAAGCGGTCCTGGAGGAAGTCCCACGGGTCCGCAAGGACTTCGGCTACCCGCCGCTGGTGACCCCCTCGAGCCAGATCGTGGGGACGCAGGCCACGCTCAACGTGCTGACCGGGGAGCGGTACAAGGTCGTCACCACCGAGACCCGCAACTACTTCAAGGGGCTGTACGGCGAGCCGCCCGGCCCCGTGGATAAAGCCATCCGCAAACGCGCGCTCGGCGATGAGGGGGTCATCAAGGGACGCCCGGCTGACCTGTTGGAGCCGGAACTGCCCAAGGCCGCGAGCGAGGCGGAAGGGAAGGCCCAGAACCCTGAGGATGTGCTCTCCTACGCGCTGTTCCCCGGCGTGGCGCGGGACTTCTTCGACGAGCGCGCGCGGGGGGAGCTCAAACCCGAGCTGCTGGCGCCGCTGCCGCCCAAGGGTCCCGCAGTCGCGCATGAACTCAAGCTGGCCCCGCTGGAGTTCAAGGTCACGATCCACGGCGAGAGCTACCACATCAAGGTGTCGGGCTCCGGCCGCAAGTCGGACGGGAAGAAGCCGTACTACATCAAAGTCAACGACCGGTTGGAGGAGGTTCACCTGGAACCCATCCTGGAGGTCCTGACCGGCGCGCCCGAGCCGCCCGAGGCCGAAGGAGCCAAAGCCCCGCGAAGACCGAAGCCCAAAGCCCGCGGCGACGCCGCCACCGCAATGCCGGGCAAGGTGGTCAGGGTCGTGGTCCAGCAGGGCCAGACCGTGAAGAAGGGCGACCTGCTCCTCATCGTCGAAGCGATGAAGATGGAGGGTCAGATACACGCCCCCATGGACGGCACCGTGAAGACCCTCTACGTGAAGGAAGGCGACGAGGTGAAGCCCGACGAGACGCTGGTCGTCATTGAATAGCGCCAATTCAAACGCTGCTCAGCTGAGACTTCGCGATTTCTCACCCGCCCACCCCGGACACGCCGAGACGTGTCCTTTCCCTGGGGAAGCCGCAGGCTCGGCCGACCTGCGTTGAAATAGTGGAGCCGTTTGATCGCTACCCGCCTCAATTTGTCAGCGTAAATCAGCATCGCACCGCGTACATCCGCCACGGGAATGGTCCTCCCCTGGTCTTGTTGCACGGCTACATCGGCTCGATTTGGAATTGGGAACACCAGATCGAGCCTCTGGGCCGGCGCTTCACCCTCTATATCCCAGACCTGCTGGGGCAAGGCCTCTCGGACAAGCCCCGCATCGCCTATACCCCCTCCGCCTACATCGAGTGGCTGCGCGGCTTCCTCGACGCCCTCGGCATCAGCCGCGCCCATCTCGCCGGCAACTCGATGGGGGCCGGCCTCGCCCTCGGCCTGGCGCTCACCCATCCAGACCGCGTCGAGCGCCTCGTGCTGATTTCCGGATTCCCTGCGGAGGTCCTGGACCAGGCCCATGGCCGTTACCTGAAACTGCTTTCCCGCCTGGGCTCCGGCTGGCTCTTCGGACTTGCCTGCCGACTGGTGGGCCGGCGCGGCTTGCGCACATTCCTGGAGGGCATCATCCAGGACCGGAACCGGGTGACGCCTGCGGTGGTCGAACGCGCGTACCGGCTGTTCAAGGACTACGGAAAAGCCCGTCCGTTGTGGTCCTCGCTGACCTGTGTCAGGGACTGGGACCGCCTCTACGCGCCCCATGTGGGCACCGTGACGGCGCCGGTGCTGATCGTCTGGGGCCGCGACGACCGCTTCTTTCCATTGGCGGTCGGGGAGGATCTGCATCGGTCGATCCCGGGGTCCCGCTTCGCAATCATTCCCGACGCCGGCCACCTCCCGATGTGGGAGCAACCCAACGAGGTTAATCGCCTCATCACCGATTTTCTTACAACATCGTGAAAGCGGGTGGCGCCGGGTGGGACCCTGGCGGAGCGGAAGGGCCTACAGCCGAGTCTGCGGGGCTGCGACGGCGTTTCGACCCGTTGCAGTTGGAGTGGGTGGCGTCGAGCGGGGCGCCCCGATGAGCCAGGGCACCTACAGCCGAGTCTGCGGGGCTGCAACGCCGAAGACACCCGTTGCAGTCGAGCGGGTGACAACGCATGGGCGCCCAGATGCAGCGCGGGGCATACAGCCGGGTCTGCGGGGCCTCGACGGCGAAATGCCCAGCTGCGATGGGCTATGCGGGGGCAGGACCCGCTCAAAGAGCAACGG
>JBGPTH010000058.1:0-7725 GCA_041490525.1 Nitrospiria bacterium | reverse complement strand
GCGACGGCGATCGGGTGGAGGTGATCGGGTTCATCGGGGGAGGACGAGGCCTAGGCCATGCATGATGAGGACAGACTGACGATAGCCGGAATCGAGTTTCGGTCCCGCCTGTGGGTGGGGACGGGCAAGTACAAGGATTTCATCGAGACGCAAAAGGCCATCGAGGCGTCGGGGGCGGAGGTCGTCACCGTGGCCGTGCGCCGGGTCAACATCGTCGACCGCAAGTCGGAGAATCTCCTTGATTACCTCAGCCCCAAAAAGTACAAGATCCTCCCCAACACGGCCGGCTGCTATACCGTCGAGGAGGCCCTGCGGTACGCCCGCCTCGCACGCGCCGCGGGGGTCTCCGATATGGTCAAGCTGGAGGTGATCGGCGACGAGAAGACGCTGTTCCCCGACACCGCCGGGCTGATCGAGGCGGCGAAAATTCTGGTGAAGGAAGGCTTCATCGTCCTCCCCTACACGAACGACGATCCGGTGGTGGCCAAACGACTGGTGGATGTCGGCTGTCCGGCCGTGATGCCTTTGGCCGCTCCCATCGGGTCGGGGCTCGGCATCCGCAATCCCTATAATCTCAAGATCCTCATGGAGTCCGTCAAGGTGCCGGTCATCGTGGACGCGGGAGTCGGGACGGCCTCGGATGCGGCCCTGGCCATGGAATACGGGGCCGACGGCGTCCTGATGAACACCGCCATCGCCGGAGCCAAGAAACCGATCCTGATGGCGGAGGCCATGAAGTACGCCGTGTGGGCGGGACGGTTGGCGTACAAGGCGGGCAGGATCCCGCGCAAACTCTACGCGACGGCCAGCAGCCCTCTCGATGGCATGCTGTAATTCCCGGCATGCCCCGTGTCGATTTCTCCCTCTATCTGATCACCGATCGTCAGCAGACCGGCGGGCGCCCCCTGCCGGAGGTGATCCGTGCCGCCCTGCGCGCGGGCGTCCGGGGCATTCAGCTGCGGGAGAAAGATCTTGGCACGCGTTTCCTGCTCGCCCTGGCGCGCGAGCTCTCCGCGCTGGCCCGGCCGTATCGGGCCACGGTGCTCGTCAACGACCGCGTGGACGTGTGTGGCGCGGCGGGAAGTGCGGGGGTGCACCTGCCGGCGTTGGGGCTCCCGGTGTCCGTGGCCCGGCGGCTGCTGGGGCCGGACCGGCTCATCGGCGTGTCCACGCATTCGGCGGACGAGGCGGCGCGGGCGGACGCGGACGGGGCCGATCTGATTCTGCTCGGGCCGATCTTCGAGACCCCCACCAAGCGGGGGTTCGGTCCCCCGATCGGATTGGGGGAGCTGGAGCGCGCGCGGGGCCGCTGCCGCGTGCCGCTCTTCGGTGTGGGAGGCATTACGAAGGAACGTGTACGCGACGTCCTCAACGCCGGGGCGCGCGGGGTGGCGGTCGTCGCCAGCGTGATGGCCGCCGGGGACGTGGAGCGGGCGTGCCAGGATCTGTTAGGGGCCCTCGAGGGCTCGGCTTGACGAGGCGCCGGGCGCCCGGACTGTTGACCGCTGGGGTGCGGGGTGTTATATTTTAATCACGTTCAGGAGCGCACGATCCGGAACGGCGGAGACGCAGGGGAGCACGGGTGGCCAACCACAATAAGAAAACTCCGGGGCGGCTGAGTTCCATCCGCAATACGGTCAAGAAGCTGACCGAGCGTCTGTCCGATGAAAACTCTCAGGAGGGCGGCATGCAGGACGAGCAGGGATTGGAAAGAGAGAAGCTCCTTGTCCAGATCCGTTCTCTGGAGGAAGAAGTCCGCCGCCTGAACCAGGCGCGGCATCAGCTGGAGCAGGCGCACCGGCAGAACGATCGCCTGACGGAGGCGCTGCAGGAGGCCAAGGCCCGGATCGAGGCGATGCGGGCCGAGGTGGAGAAGCTCACGGCGCCCCCGTCCTCCTACGGCATCTATTCCGGCCCGAACGAGGACCAGACCGTCACCGTCTACGTGTCGGGACGGAAGCTGAAAGTAAACCTTCATCCCTCCATTCAGACGAAGGATCTCCGCAAAGGCCAGGAAGTGATCCTGAACGAAGCCCTGAACGTGATCGAGTCCCGCGGGTTCGACCTGCAGGGCGAGGTGGTCCGCCTGAAGAACACTCTGGACGAGAAGCGGGCGATCATCACGTTGCGCACTGATGAAGAGCGGGTGGCCGAGCTCGGGGAGCCGCTCCTGGCCCAACGGCTCAGCGTCGGCGATCACCTCCTCTACGACGCCCGGTCGGGCTATGTCCTGGAGAAGCTCCCCAAGTCCGAGGTCGAGGAACTGGTCCTGGAAGAAGTCCCGGACATCAGCTACACCGACATCGGCGGGCTGCACAGCCAGATCGAGCAGATCCAAGACGCGGTGGAGCTGCCCTTCCTGCACGCCGACCTGTTCCGGGAGCATAAACTGCGGGCGCCGAAGGGCATCCTGCTGTATGGCCCTCCGGGATGCGGCAAGACCTTGATCGCCAAGGCCGTCGCGAACTCGATCGCCAAGAAGCTGGGCCATTTGACGGGCAAAGACATTCGCAGCTTCTTCCTGCACGTCAAGGGTCCTGAACTCCTCAACAAGTACGTGGGCGAGTCTGAACGCCAGGTTCGGGAGGTGTTCCAAAAGGCCAAGGAGAAGGCGGAGGACGGGTATCCGGTGATCGTGTTCTTCGACGAGATGGACGCCCTCTTCCGGACCCGCGGGAGTGGGATCTCCTCCGACATCGAGTCCACGATCGTGCCCCAGTTCCTTTCGGAAATCGACGGGGTCGAGCGGCTGCGCAACGTCATCGTGATCGGGGCCAGTAACCGGCAGGACCTCATCGACCCGGCCGTCCTGCGCCCGGGGCGCCTGGACGTGAAGATCAAGATCGACCGGCCGGACAAGACCGCGGCCAAAGATATTTTCTCCAAGTACCTGACCCCGGACCTGCCCTTCCACCCAGAAGAACTGGCGCGGGATGGGGGCGACGCGGCGAATGCCGTTGAGCGGCTCACCGTGCAGACCGTGGAGTCCATGTACGCGCTCAGCGAGGAGAACCAGTTCCTCGAGGTGACCTACGCCAACGGGGACAAGGAGACCTTTTATTTTAAAGACTTCGCCAGCGGGGCATTGATCGAAGGGATCGTCTCGCGGGCCAAGAAATATGCCATCAAGCGGCTGCTCGCGACCGGGGAGCGGGGCATCAAGGCGGACGATCTCCTCCGGGCGGTCCGAGACGAGTTCAAGGAGCACGAGGACCTTCCCAACACGACCAATCCGGACGATTGGGCCAAGATCGCGGGCAAAAAGGCCGACAGGATCGTCCACGTTCGGACCATCACGGCCGGTTCCCACGAATCGCGGCGGATCGAGACCGTGACGACCGGCCATTATATCTGATGGTCAGGGTGTGAACCCGAGACCAAGGCATGGCGCTTAAACGAGTCCTAGGGACTGAGACGGAGTTCGGCATCGCGGCCCGCGACGCCGATTCCCTGGACCCTGTTTCCAACTCGCTCTTCCTCATCAACCACTACCCTCACTTCCCTTCGTCCAAGATCCTCTGGGACTACGAGAACGAAAATCCCCTGCTCGACATCCGGGGCTTCGAGGTGGAGGGCGAACGCGAGCGGCCGGGGCCGGATTATAACCGGCTCCTGAACAAGGTGCTGGCGAACGGGGGCCGTCTCTATGTGGACGGCGCGCACCCTGAGTACTCGACCCCGGAGTGCACGACGGCCCGGGATGTCGTCCTCTGGGAGAAGGCCGGGGAGCGTATCGTGGCCGCGGCCCTACGCGGGGTGGAGCAGGTCCGGGGGGCGGGCAAGCTGCTCGTCTACAAAAACAACACGGACGGCAAGGGGAACAGTTACGGGTACCACGAGAACTATCTGGTGGCCCGGGGGGTCCCGTTCGAGCGCCTGGTGCGCGTCCTGGTGCCGTTCCTGGTCACGCGCCAGATCTTCGCGGGGGCCGGCAAAGTGGGGGCGGAGAATCAGGCCGCGAAGGCGCCCTATCAGCTCTCACAGCGGGCCGACTTCTTCGAGACCCTGGTCGACCTCAACACGATGGTGAAGCGCCCGATCATCAACACGCGGGACGAACCGCACGCCGATCATACGAAATACCGGCGGCTGCACGTGATCGCCGGTGATGCCAACATGGCCGAGTGCTCCACCTATCTGAAGGTGGGGACGATGGCGCTCGTCCTCGATATGGTCGAAGAGGACTGGACGCTGCCGCCGATCGAACTGGAGGACCCCATCCAGGCGATCAAGGCGGTCTCCCGCGATCTGGAGGTGAAGGCGGATCTGCGCCTCGCCGGGGGCAAGCCCACGACCGCTGTCGCTGTCCAGCGCGCCTATCTGCAGGCGGCCCGGGACTTCTACGCCTGCCACGAGCTCACGCTGCCGGTCAAGGACGTCCTGGTCCGCTGGGAGGAGACGCTCGATAAACTGGAGCGCGACCCGCGTGAGCTGGTCCGGGAGCTGGACTGGGTGGCCAAGCGGGCCCTGATCGAATCCTATCTGGACCGCAAGGGAGCCGGCTGGGAGGATCCCCGCGCGGCGATGATGGATCTCCAGTACCACGACGTCCGTCCGGAGAAAGGCCTCTACTACACCCTCGTGCGCGGGCATCACGTGGACCAGATCGTCTCGGACGGCGAGGTCCAGCGGGCGGAGGCCGCCGCGCCGCTCGACACCCGCGCCTATTTCCGGGCGGCCTGCGTGAAGAAATGGCCCCACGAGGTGTATGCCGCAAGCTGGACCTCGGTCCTGTTCGACATCGGCAACGCCGCCATCAAGAAAGTCCCCCTCCTCGAACCGCTGCGCGGGACCGAGGCCCTCACCAAGGCGTTGCTCGACGAATCCGACACCGTTGACTCCCTGTTGACGAAATTGAAGGCCTGACCCTCGTGCCCCTCTTCACCGACGACCCCGGGTCCAGCTTCTACGATTTTCTCTTGAGCCGGCGGCCCGACCTCCCCATGCTGTCCCTGTCCGCGAAGCCCGGGCCCCTCGTCTCGGCGACTCCCGCGGCGGGATCGTCGTCCCCTTCGGCGCTGCCCCTGTCGCACGGGACCACGGTCCTGGCGATCCGGTTTCAGGGCGGCGTCCTGATCGCGGGGGACCGCCAGGCGACCGAAGGGTTTCAGGTCTCCGGCCGGCGCATCGAAAAGGTGTTCACCACTGACGCGCACTCCGCGGTCGCCATCGCCGGGGTGGCGGGGCCGGCCATTGAGCTCGCGCGCCTCTTCCAGATCGAATTGGAGCATTACGAGAAACTGGAGGGCGACATCCTCTCCTGCGAGGGCAAGGCCAACAAGCTGGCCCAGATGGTTCGGGGGAACCTGCCCATGGCCATGCAGGGGCTGGTGGTGATCCCCATCTTTGCGGGGTACGATCTCAAGCGGCGGGAGGGCCGGATCTTCAAGTACGACGTCACCGGCGGACGCTACGAGGAGACGGAATACTACGCGGTCGGCTCCGGGGGCAAGGACGCCCGCGACACGATGAAGCAGATGTACCGGCGCGATCTCCCGGAGGCGGACACGCTGCGCATCGCGCTCGAAGCGCTGTACAACGCCGCCGAGGAAGACCTCGGGACCGGCGGGCCGGACCTGCTCCGGGGGATCTATCCCACGGTGAAGGTGATCACCGAGCAGGGCGTCCGTGACCTGGAGGCGTCGCGGATCGCCTCCGCCTGCGCGACCCTGATTGAGGCGCGGCGGGAACGGAGCTGACGATGGCGCTGCCGTATTACGTTTCCCCCGAGCAGATGATGGCCGATAAGGCCGAGTATGCGAAGAAGGGGATCGCCAAAGGCCGCTCGATCATCGCGATGGAGTACGCCGACGGGGTGCTGCTGGTGGCCGATAACCCCAGCGTGTCCCTGCACAAGATCTCCGAGATGTACGATCGGATCGCCTTTTCGGGGGCGGGCAAATACAATGAGTTCGAGATGCTGCGCAAAGCCGGCATCCGGCACGCCGACCTCAAGGGCTACATGTACAGCCGGGAGGACGTGACGGCGAAATCCCTCGCCAACGCCTATTCCCAGACCATCGGGAGCCTCTTCGGCACCGATCCCAAGCCGCTGGAAGTGGAGATCCTCGTCCTGGAAGTCAGTGCGGGGGACAAGCCCACCGAGATCTACCGCATCTCCTACGACGGGAGTATCATTGATGAGCGGGGGATCGCGGTGATCGGCGGCAAATCGGAGGCCCTGGTCTCCCACCTGAAGACCCGGTGGACGACGCCCGCCGTCCCGTTGCGGGACGCCCTGCGGCTCTGTCTGGAAGGGTTGGACACGGTGACTAACCAGAAACTGGGGCCCGAGGGCCTGGAGGTGGCGGTGCTGGACCGGACCCGGACCGGCCGCGCCTTCCGCCGGATCGCTCCCGCTGAGGTGCGAGTGCTCTTGGCTCCCCCATGAAACCGCGCATCTTCGGGCTCGAGAACGAATACGGGCTCATCTTCCACCCCAGCGGTCGCATCTACCTGCCGATTGAGAAAGTCCTCGGCTACATCTTCGAAGGCCTGATCCCGAACAGCTGGCCCTCCAACGCCTTCCTGATGAACGGCGCGCGCTTCTATCAGGACACGGGGTGCCACCCCGAGTATTCCACCCCGGAGTGCGACAATGTCGAGGACCTGGTCGTGCACGACAAGGCGGGGGAGCGCCTGCTCGAGGCCTGCCTGCCTGCGGCCGAGGAGCGGCTCCGCGAAGAAGGCCTGTCCGGCCAGATCTACATTTTCAAGAACAACACGGATTCGCTGGGCAACACGTACGGCTGCCACGAGAATTTTTTGATGCGCCGGGACGTGGATTTCTGGAAGGTCACCGAGCAACTCATCCCGTTCTTCGTGACCCGCCAGATCTTCGCCGGCGCGGGCAAGATCCTCAAGGTCTCCGGCAAGGCCCAGCTGTTTCTCTCCCAGCGGGCCCAGCACATCCACGAGAAGACCTCCTCGTCCACCACCTCGTCCCGCAGTATCATCAACACGCGGGATGAGCCCCACGCCGACGCCGAGAAGTACCGGCGCCTGCATATCATCGTGGGCGACTCGAACATGTCGGAGGTCGCCACCTACCTCAAGGTCGGGACGGCCGCGCTGGTCCTCTCCATGATCGAGGACGGCTACACCGTCTCCGGCATGGAGCTGGATGACCCGGTCAAGGCGATCCGGGAGATCGCCCGGGACACGACCCTCAAGAAGCGGATCAAGCTGGAGGACGGCCGGGAGTTGACGGCGCTGGAGATCCAGCGCGTCTATCTGGAGCGGGCGACGGAATACCTGTGGGCCATCGAGGAGGACCCGGTGGCCACCGCCCTGGTCCGCCGGTGGGAATCGACCCTGGACCGCCTGGAGGATGACCCCATGCAGCTGTCCCGCGAGGTGGATTGGGTCATCAAGAAGCGTCTCATGCAGGACTATATGGACCGGAAGGACTGCGCCATGGATGACCCGCGGATCACGCTGATGGATCTCCAGTACCACGACGTGAAGCGCGACCGGGGCCTGTATTATAAAATGGAGAAGCGGGACCTCGTGGAAAAGCTGGTCCCCGAGGGCGCCGTGCAGCGGGCGATGACGACCCCCCCGCAGACAACGCGCGCGAAGGTGCGCGGCGACTTCATCCGGTTCGCCCGCGCGAAGAACCGGTCCTACACGGTGGACTGGACCTACCTCAAGCTCAACGGCTACTGGGAGGAGACGATCCTCTGCATGGATCCGTTCAGCTCCACCAACCGCCGGGTCGAGGAG
>JBGPTH010000057.1:0-8762 GCA_041490525.1 Nitrospiria bacterium | reverse complement strand
CGCAGCGCCGACCGGACCCGATCGCGGCTTTCCCGAACCGTGGGGTCCGGAAGCCCCACCACCGAAAACATCGGAAGCCCGGGGGCCAGATCCACTTCCACCTCCACGAGGTGGGCGTCCAGTCCAGTGACGGCGATACTGACGACCTTGGCGAGCATGCTCCCTCCATCCATGAGACAGCCGGCGCGGGGAAAAGGTAAAATAAGAAATGATGATGCGCTTCGTCTTGCCGGGTGCGTGGGTAGTCCTGATGACCCTGGGGGCCACCGTCGTCACGGGGGAGTCGGGCCGGCCGTTGGTCGGTCAGGTCATGGCCTTGCTGGCGGTCTTCGAGGAGGCTGACGCCCTTCCCCCTGAGACCTCCCCTGAAGCCAACGCCCTGATTCACGCCCTGATCCAGACCCAGGCGGCCCTGACCAAGACCACCAACCAGGAGACGCGGGCGTGGTTTGCGAAGGCCCTACGAAGAGCGGAGGAGCGTGGAGAGGGGCCCGTTTCTCGTGAGGGTCTGACCTCACGAACCCTGGAGGCGATCCTCGCCTACGCCGCCTCCCACCGCCCGGCCGAGCGGCCGGCGGTGCTGGCCGGGCTGAGAGAATTCAACATCGGCCAGCCTGACTTCGACCTCTTGGCTCGGATTTTTGAGGAGGCCAGGGACCGGTTTCGAGCGAAGGGGCAGGACTTCCACCGGGCCTTTGAGATGCAGCGCCGGGCCATGCCATTCCGGTGACCGCCGGGTCCCCTTGGCTTCCCGGTCACGGTTCTGCTATCATCGCTCGCACAACCGGCTCACGGAGGTATCCATGCCGACCAAAGCCTACATCCTGATCAAGGTCAAGGCGGGCAAGACGAAAGATGTGGTCAAGGCTCTTAAGAAGATCGGCGGGGTGCAGAGCGTACACCCCTGCTTCGGCCAGCCCGACATTTTCAGTTTCGTCGAGGTGGGCGACGAGAAGGCGTTGTCGGACGTCGTCATCACGAAGGTCCACACCATCGACGGGGTCGAGGAGACCGACACGCACATTGTCGCCGAGGCCTGACCCGTCACGAGCTGATGCGATGCGGACGATCAGCCTGATGCGGGGTCCTTTCCAGGTCTGTGACCCCTGTTACGACGCCATGGTCTCGGAGAAGCTCGTGGACGCCCGCAATGTCGCGGCGGACCACGATGCCGTGTTCGAGCACGTGTGCCCCAACTGCTACGACCGGAACCGGCCGTTGATCGACGATATGCTGGGCAGCAGCGAATGACATTCAATATCCCGGCACATTTTATCGAAGCGCCGGGCCGAGCAAGCTCGGATTAGGAGGCGCTATGGCTCTTGGCAAGGACTTTGACCCCCTCAGCGAGGTGCCGGGTATCAAGAAGATGAGCCCCCTGATCATCGTGGCCGTGGCCCTCGTGCTGCTCTGGGCCTTCTCCCCGTTCGTCATCGTCGGGGCCGGCGAGCGAGGGGTCGTGTTCAACCAATTTCACGGCGTGGAGCAGAAGATTCTCGGCGAAGGGTTTTCCTTCATCATTCCGGTCATCGAGCGGGTCATCAAGATGGACGTCCGGATCCGCAAGTCGGACACCAAGTCCACCGGCGCCTCCAAGGATCTCCAGACGGTGGCGACCGAGATCGTGCTGAACTACCATCTGTTCCCGGACAAGGTAAACAAGATCTACCAGGACATTGGCCTGGAATATGAGAAACGCATCATCGATCCGGCCGTGCAGGAAATCGTCAAGGGCGTGACCGCCAAGTTCACGGCGGAAGAACTGATCACCAAGCGCCAGTTCGTCAAGGACGAGATCAAAACCGCCCTGCATACGCGGTTGATGGCCTCCTTCATCTCCTTGGACGAGTTGAACATCACGGACTTCCAGTTCTCGAAAGGCTTCAACGAAGCGGTCGAGTCCAAACAGACCGCCGAGCAGTTGGCCATGAAGGCCCAGCGGGACCTGGAGCGGGTCAAGATCGAAGGGGAACAGAAAGTCGTGACGGCCAAGGCGGAAGCCGAATCTCAGCGGATCCAAAAGGAGACGATCAGCCCCATCATTCTGCAGCTCCGGGCGATCGAAAAATGGGACGGGAAATTCCCCCAGGTGATCGGCGGCACCGGCGCCATGCCCTTCATTAACATCGACCCCGGAAGTTCGAAAAAATAGCCGCGCCCGACGGCATTCATGCGATCACCCGAAAGCAAAGAAATGATAAACGCCCCCAGCCCCAAATTCGAGCGGAAGGACCTCGGCTCAGCCACCCTGCGCTTTCCCACCACCGGCATGCCGGACCCCCTGGATGTGGCCGTCGATCCGTACGAGCCCACCAAACGCGCCAAGGTAGTCACCGTCAAGGCGTTTCAGGCCTGGCCCCAGACGCCCGGGCCGTTTCCGGCCGTCCTCATTCTCCACGAGGGGTGGGGGCTCACGCAGCACATTCAAGAGGTCGCCTTCAGGCTGGCCCAATACGGCTATGTGGCCCTCGCCGTGGATCAGTACAGTCGAATCGGGAGCATGGTCACCGGGGATGCCGGGCACGCCGCCCAACTGATGGCCAAGGTGGACCCTCAGACCGTGATGCATGACCTCACCGCCGCCGTCGAGTACCTGAATTTCCAGGACTATGTCAAAAAGAACCGGATCGCCACGCTGGGGTTCGGCATGGGAGGGAGCCACGCGCTCAGGTTCGGCTGCGCGCGGCGGCAACTGCGCGCGGCCGTGTCTTTCTACGGAAGAGTTCCGAAGGAGGGCCTTTCCACTTTGCGCTCCCCCGTGCTCTACCACCAGGCCGAGTCTGACGAGTGGGTCAACGACGAGGAGGTGGACACTCTCGTCCGAACCCTGGCCACGACCAAGGTTCTCTGCGAGGTCCACAAGTACCCGGGCACCGTGCACGCCTTCTTCAACGACACCCGACCGGAAGTCTACCACGCCGAGGCGGCGGCCGAAGCCTGGTCCCGGACGCTGGCCTTTCTGGATCAGTATATTCTGGCCGACCATCCCGGGGTCCGGCCTTTGCCGGACTCCCAGCGCCGGTTCTGAGCCCCAGTCGGGGGCTTCCCCTGGCCCACCCGTTAAATTCTTTGACAGATCCCACCTATCTGGGTGTAAAATATATAAAAATCCTATGCCCTCAAGATCTACAAGAAGGCCAGGAGGGGTGCAATGACTTGCCCGCTCTGCGGAACCGGCGTCTTACCCGGTAAGGTGTGCCTCTATTGCGGGTACGACCCCAAAAATCCGGATGCGAAACCGGCCATTCAGTCTGAGTCCAAGCCCCTCGTGAAGGAGAGCGCCTTCAAGGGAACATCCATGAGCCCGGCCGTCAAGAAGCCGGTGGCCAAGAAAACGGCCATGACGGAACCGCCCGCCGGGTCAGGACATGGGGACCTCTTGGAGGGGGTCGACCGCCTGGGCGCCTCTGCCGCCCTGGCGTCGCCTTCCGCCCTGCCCCCTTCCCCTCAGAAGAAGGTAAACCTCCAGCAATCGACGGTCGCGGTGACCACCCAGCCCGCGTTTGAAGGCCAGCGCATCGAAGGCTATGTCGGACTTGTGGCCTCCACCGTGATCGCCAGGGTGGGGGCATTGGAGGAATTGCTGCCCTACGGCCAGGAAATCCAGCGTCTCAGCGGGGGCCCGGTCGGCCTCCGGCTGCGGAAAGCCATCAACCTGGCTCTGGCCGACCTCAAGACCGAGGCGCTTGAAAGCGGGGCTAATGGGGTCGTGGGCGCGCGCCTCGAAGTCTCACCGGGCCATGGGCCGTTCGCGATCGTGACCTTGGTCGGAACGGCCGTCATCCTGGAGACCTGACCTCGGATTCGGCCTCTCCCGGAACGCGACCTCAAACCGCCCGCCGCCCCCAGAGGACTTATGCCGCTCGCCGCTCATTTGGAGCGTTATTTCCTGACCGGCCTCGCGGTGGTCGTCCCCGTATGGGGGACCGTCCTCATCCTCACGACGCTGTTCACAACGCTTGACGGCGCCCTCGTCGCGTTGCTGGGCTCGAGCGTCGGCTCATCGGTACCCGGCCTCGGGATGGTGACGCTCCTCCTCGTGATCTTGCTGACCGGAGCCGTCGCCTCAAACCTGCTCGGCGGCCGGCTCGTGCAGGCCTCGGAGAAGGCGTTCCTCCGTATTCCGCTCGTCCGCGGGATCTACTTGACGTTTAAATCCGTGACCGACCTTTTCTCTTTTTTCGACCGCCAGGGGGTCAACCGCGTCGTCCTGCTGCCGTTCCCCCGGCCCGGTCTCTACGCCATCGGTCTCCTGATGGGTGAGGCCCCCGAGGATCTCCAGCGCTCGCCGCTCGGCCGCTTGCAGCTCATTTTCGTTCCCACGGCGCCCCATCCGTTCACGGGCTATCTGGCCCTCGTCCTGCAGCAGGAGATCATCCCCCTCTCGATGGGGTTTCATGACGCCATGAAAATGCAATTCTCCTGCGGCCTGTACCAGCCCGCTCCCACGCTCCCCGGCTAATCGAACGTTTTCCAGTTGAGGAAGTCCCGCTCGCGGTACAGGCGGTCAAGGTCACAGGCGACGGGAAGCCCCATCGCCCGCACCCCCTCGGCTACGGCCCGCAGCGGCAGGCCGACGGCGGCCAGATAATCCCCCTCGAGTCCGGCCAACAGTCCCCGGCCGGCTCCCTGCAGTGAATAGGCGCCGGCTTTGTCCAGAGGGTCGCCGGTTGCCACGTAGGTCTCAATCTCCGTATCCGTAGAGGCTCGCATCGTGACGCGCACCCTCTCCACCCGGTCAAAACTTCGTCCGTCTGCTTCATTCAGGATCACCACCCCCGTGATCACCTCATGCGTCCGCCCCCGTAAGCGTCGAAGAATCTCCCGCGCGTCGTCCCGGTCTTTCGGCTTGCCGATTTTGCCGCTGTCGAGGTGAATCAGGGTGTCGCTTCCGATGAGCACCCCTCCGGGAAACCGGGGCGCGAGCGAGGCGGCCTTCCGGCGGGCGAGGTGGATCACTTCCTGGTCCGGGGAACGGCGCTCGGACATGACCTCTGAGATGTCCGGCGGCACCATCAGGAACGGGAGGTGCAGCAGAGAGAGGATCTGATAGCGGCGGGGAGAGGCGGACGCGAGGATGAGCGTCAAGGCGGCGCGCTAAATGATCCCGGCCAGGACCCGCTCCACATCGCAGGAGCTCGTGGTCCGGAACATTTGTGAACGGACTTCGGCAGCCTTGAAAAACCCTTTGCAGTACCAGCCGAGGTGCTTGCGCATGGCCGCAAACCGGGAGGCTCCCCCGAGGGCCTCGAAGTGTCGCGCGTGCTCAAGAGCGACGCGAAACCGCTCCTCAAGGGCGGCTTCGCATGACGGGATGTCGAGACCCGCATTCCTGACCTGTTCCTTGGCGCGTTCCTTTTGCAAAAAAATCCAGGGATTGCCGAGCGCCCCACGCCCGATGAGCGCCCCATTGACATGAGTCTCGCGCACGCGCAGCACAAGGTCGGCCAGCGACTCCACGTCGCCGTTCCCGAGAACGAGCGTGGACGTCTCGCGAGCCAGTTTCGCCGCCCGTCCGATGGCGCCCCAGTCGGCCTGGCCCCGATACATCTGGGCCAGCGTCCGCCCGTGAATGGAGATGACCTCGGGTCGCTCTTCCAAGAGGATCGCCACCCACTCCTCGATGACGACCGAGTCATACCCCAGGCGGGTCTTGACGGACACAGGCACGGGCCGGCGCGGCCTCTGCCCATGACCCGTCCGTTCCGAGGCGAGCGCGGCGATCTTCTCCACCACTTTGGGACGCAAGCCGATCGTCTCGATGCGCCGGCCCAACGCCCAGTCCCGCACCCCGCTCTGCACCGCCCGGATGATCTCCCGGGCCAGCGGCGGGTTCTTGATGAGAGCCGCGCCGCAGCCGCGCGCCGAGACGTTCTTGGAGGGACACCCCATGTTGATGTCCACCCCGTCGAACCCGAGCTCGCAGACGACCTGCGCGACCTGATAGAACTTGTCGGGATCCGCGCCGTAGACCTGCGCGACCACCGGCCGTTCGATCTCGGCGTACCCGAGCTGCTGCCAGGCCGACTCGGCGGCGTAACAGATCTCGTCCACACTGATGAACTCGGTGAACTGCACGTCCGGCTTGCCGTGCCGGGCCACGATGAACCGGAACGCAGGATCGGTGACCCCGTCCATGGGCGAGAGCCCGATGACCGGCTGGGTGATGTCGTGCCAGAAGCTCACGGAGCCAATAGTAGCACATCCGGAGGCCGGAGGACCCCCCTCACGGGCGTCCTGCCCGAGGGCTCTCCGAGGCCGTCTTTCCCACGCGCCCGATGATGCGGTAGATTGCGATCGTGTCATCCCGCCCTTTTAATGTCACCTCACCCACCTTTTGAGCCTGATAGTCCTCCCCCATATAACGCATGGTGGAGCCGCCGACGAAGATCCGGCACAGACCGCCTTCGCTCTCGGCGGCGAAGGACTCTTTATCAAAGTTTTCCAGCCTCGAGGCGATATTCACCGCGTCCCCCACGGTCGTGTACTTCAACCGTTGGGCGTTGCCCAAACTGCCGGCGATCACGGAGCCGGTATAAATTCCGATCCGCATCTTCGCGGTGGGCAGGTGCCGCTCCAGCCAGAACGCGTTCAGCCTCGCCATCTCCCTGGCCATCGCCAGCGCGCAGTCCACGGCATTCCGCGCGTCCCGCCGGATCTCCGTGTCCGTCCTCCGGGCCAGGGGAACGCCGAAGTCGGCCTTGATCCCATCGCCGAAATAGTCGTCCACCAGGCCTCCATGATCCATGATCAATTGCGCCATCGTGTCGATGTAGGAATTGGTCCATTCCATCACGGTCTGGGGGTCCATCTTCTGCGACTTGGTGACGAAACCCTCCAGGTCCGAGAACAGCACGGTCGCGATCAGCTCCTGGGGACGGGCGCGCCCCCCGTTCATGAATTGGTCGCGCTGTTCCCACACGGCATCGGCCACCTCCTTGGACAGGTGGCGTGAAAACAACTGCATCAGGAGCGCCCGCTGGCGTTTCTCCTGATTGGACATGTACGCCGTGGAGAGCGCGGCTGCGCCCAGCCAGGCCAAGGCCGGCGGGACGGAGGGGACCCACCACCCATTCAGGAAGGCGAGATAGACGATGCAACCCAGAATCACCAGGCCGCCCGCTCCCAGGAAGGCGAAGCGCCACGGAGCAGACATCGCGAGCCCAAGCATCCCTCCGAGGAGACCCCACGCCACGATCCAACCCATCTCCTGATATTTGGTCGCCGCAGCGACCGGCGGGCGCCCTTCCAGGGCCGCCCGGACCAATCGGTCGGCCATGTGCGCGTGGAGGAGCACGCCGTACACCGTGGGCCGGCCCCCTCCAAGTCCTGATCTGGATGGGGTATGGAACAGATCCGGGACGCTCTCCGCCATAAACCCGATCAGCACGATCTTGTCCCGGATGGCTTCCGGAGGCACCTGCCCCGCAAGGAGCGCGGAAAAGGAGAAGGTCGGGATCGGGGTTTTGCCTTTCTGGAAATCGATCAAGATCTGGTATCCGCGCGCATCCATCCCGACGTAGCCGCCGTCGTTCTTCTCCAATGGCCGGAAGGTCGTCCGCCCAAGCCGGAGATTGAGCGGGTTCGCCGGGTCAGGCTGGGCGGAGACCCCGTTCCCCTCCAAGTACCGCAACGCCAGTTGGAGAGATAACGCAGAGGACACCTGGTGGCCGTCATCCAGGAACAGCAGGCCGCGGCGGACGATCCCGTCCCTGTCGGGGAGCAGATCATTGAACCCGACCTGATCCGAATGAGCCAGCACGGGAGGAGGAGCGACCCGCGCCTCTTTTGCCCCGCCGAATTTCATCGCGGTCACGATGCGAGGATTGTTGGTCAGCACCGCCTCAAGGTCGTCATGTCCCGGAGGGACGGCGATGTCGCGAAAAATATCGACCCCGATCGCACGGGGCCGGTGCGCCAGGACCGCCGTGAGGACGCGGGTCAGCGCGGCATCCGTCAACGGCCATCCCTGCGTGCGGATATCCTCCTCGGTCATGCCGATGACCGTCACCCGCGATTCAATGTACGGCGCGGAGGGCTGGGTTCTGACCAGCCAGTCGTAGGCGTTCAGTTCCATCCCCTCGAGGTATCCGGCCTCGCGGACCATGAGAACGCTGAACGCGACAACCAGGCCTATGACGAGGCCCGCCATCACCGTCCACGGTGAAAATTTAAATCCCGGTTTCATCGACGAGAGATCCTATCCGGGGGGGTGAGGGACGACTGGACCAATTCGAAATGGCGGCGGACACGCGCGGCGCAGGCGGCACCACGGGAGACGCTGACCGCGTGGCCTGGGGATGACCTGAGGAATCTCTCCTACAGAGACCGGGAACGCCTGGAATGATTCATTTGTCCTTAGGCCCTTCAGCCCCCGAATCTTTCTGTTCGCTCCCTTCCACGACGGGCTCTTCCACGCCCCGGTAACCACCCACCGGGGGCTGGTAATATCCAGGCGGCGGTTGATTTCCCGGATACGCCGGAGGGTACATCCCAGGCGGGACCGGTTGATTGGGAACAAAGCCAGGCTGAGGGTAGCCTGGTCCTCCGGAGAAGTTTGGGGGAGCCCCGAATTGATTCGGCCCATACCCGGGCTGCCCGTAGCCGGGAGCGCCCGGCTGCATCGGAGGAGGACCCGAGGGATAGGCCCCGGTCGGCGGATAGGAACTCGACGGGTATCCGGGCTGCACAGGACCGGGTGCTCCATAGGGATTCGGAGAAGAGCCGTAGGGATAAGGCGCAGACTGATTCGGACCGGTCGG
>JBGPTH010000056.1:0-9576 GCA_041490525.1 Nitrospiria bacterium | reverse complement strand
CGAGTCTGCGGGGCTGCAACGCCGAAGTCACCCGTTGCAATCGAGCGGGTGACACCGCATGGGCGCCCTGATGCAGCGCGGGGCGTACAGCCGGGTCTGCGGGGCCTCGACGGCGAAACGCCCAGCTGCGATGGGCTATGTGGGGGCAGGACCCGCTTAAAAGAGCAACGGGTTCCCGGCTCGGCGGGGCTGCTCGGCGACAGGACCCACTCCGAGAGCAACGGGTTCCCCGTCGCACGTTCGGGTGATGCGGCGACAGGACCCGCCATTTGACAGCCTCTCGAGCAGCCCCTAGAATGCATCACTTATGAACGACCGCTTCCTCAAGGCCTGTCGCCGGGAACCGACGGACTGCGTGCCGGTCTGGTTCATGCGCCAAGCCGGCCGCTACATGGAGGAATACCGGAAGGTCCGCGCCGGCCATTCCATCCTTGAGGTGTGCAAGACCCCGGAGCTGGCCGCGCAGGTGACGCTCCAACCGGTCGACCGGTTCCCGCTCGATGCCGCGATCATTTTCGCCGACATTTTGCTTCCGCTGGAGCCCATGGGCATCCGGCTGGAGTTTGTCGCCGACGAAGGTCCGGTGATCCATAACCCGGTCCGGACCCGGGCGGATGTGGACGCCCTGAAGGCGGTGGATGCCGAGCCGCTCCGATTCGTCTGTGAGGCGATCCGGCTGGCGCGCAGGGCGCTGGAAGGGCGGGTCCCGTTGATCGGGTTCGCCGGCGCGCCCTTCACGCTCGCCAGCTATCTGATCGAGGGCAGCTCATCCCGCCATTACATCGAGACCAAGCGAATGATGTACCACGCACCCGATGCGTGGCACCGGTTGATGGATAAGCTCGCGCGCGTGGTCACAGACTATCTCAAAGCCCAGATCGAAGCCGGTGCCCAAGCGGTCCAGCTGTTCGATTCCTGGGTCGGGTGTCTGGCTCCGGAAGATTATCGGGAGTATGTCCTGCCGCACGTGAAGGTGATCTTTGAGGGCCTGCAGGGAATGGGCGTGCCGTGTATCCACTTCGGCACTGGCACCTCCACCCTGCTGGAACTGATGAAGGAGGCCGGTGGGTCGGTGATCGGGGTGGACTGGCGGGTTCCCATGGATGAGGCCCGGCGCCGGCTTGGTCCTGACGTGGCAGTCCAAGGGAACCTGGACCCGGTCGTGCTCTTTGCGCCGGTCCACGAAATCGAGCGGCGCGTGGAACGAATTCTGCGACAGGCAGGCCCCGGGCCGGGGTTCATCTTCAACCTGGGGCACGGCATCTTGCCGAACACCCCGGTCGAAAATGTCCAGGCGGCTGTGGACCTGGTGCATAAGCTCAGTCAGCGTTAAACGTTATTCGTTAATCGTCAGAAAGCTCCATTGGGCAATTCAGGTTTACCGTTTAACGTATAACGAATAACGATTAACGAGACAGTTATGTCTGATGTACCGATTGGGGTCCTCTTGATGGCGATGGGAGGGCCTGACTCCCTGGAGGCGGTGGGTCCGTTCTTGAATGACGTCCGGGGCGGACGGCCAACGCCACCGGAGCTGGTGGAGGAGATCACCGAGCGGTACCGGCAGACCGGCGGCAGGTCTCCGGTTCTGGCCATCACCAAAGAACTTGGGAAGAGGCTGGAGGACCGCCTCAACGGGACGGGTCCACCCCGCTTCAAAGTCTATGTGGGGCTGCGGCACTGGCATCCCTATATCCGAGAGACCTGGCGGGAGATCGTCGCGGACGGGATCCACCGGGTGGTCGGGGTGTGCCTGGCGCCTCAGAATTCCAGGATGAGCGTCGGGGCGTACATCAAGAAGGTGGAGGACGCGCAGGCGGAGACCGGGGCGCCAATCCGTTTCACGTACATCTCCAGTTGGAACACCCATCCGACGTTGATCCAGGCGATCGCGGCGAATATCAGGGAGGCCCTCAAGAGGTTTCCGGACGAGGTGCGCGATCGGGTGCCGGTCCTGTTTACCGCCCACAGCTTGCCGGAGCGGATTCTGAAGGACGACGACCCCTATCCGAGGGAGGTTCGCGGCACGGTCGAGGCCGTGGTCGCGGAGATTCAGCCTGCCGTGTGGCGGTTCGCCTTCCAGAGCCAGGGCCGCTCCGACGAATCCTGGCTGGGGCCGACGGTTGAGGAGACCCTCGACGACCTGCACGGCCTCGGCCACCGGCACGTGCTCGTGGCTCCGATCGGGTTTGTGTCGGACCACCTCGAGATCCTCTACGACATCGACATCGAGTTTAAAAAGCGGGCGGCCGACAAGGGACTCTGGCTGGAGCGGATTCCCATGTTGAATGCCTCCCCGCCGCTTGTCGAGACTCTCTCGGATGTGATTGCCGCCCACCTCAACGAGGCAGGGGTCTGACCGTCGGAACAACGAAGATGGAGGCCGGAACGCGCAAGGTGGTGATCGTCGGGGGCGGCATTGCCGGCCTGACCGCTGCCTATTCGCTCGCTGAACGGGCCTCCTTCCAGTCCCCACCCATTTCCTGCACGCTCATCGAGGTGGCGCCGCGGCTGGGGGGCAAGATTCTGACTGATCAGGTGGACGGCTTCGTAGTCGAGGGCGGCCCCGAATCGTTTCTTGCCCAAAAGCCCTGGGGATTGGAATTGTGTCGGCGGCTCGGCCTGGCGGGCCGAGTGATCGGCACGAATCCGGACCATCGTCGGACATTCGTCCTCTCGGAAGGCCGGCTGCGGGAACTGCCGGAGGGGCTTGTCATGGGATTGCCCACCAGGCTCGGCCCGTTCTTCCGCAGCGGCCTCCTGTCCTGGCCGGGTAAGCTGCGGCTCTTGGCGGAGCCGGTGGTGCCCCGCCGGCGGCTGGCAGGGGATGAATCCCTGGGGTCGTTCTTTCGCCGGCGGCTGGGATCCGAAGCTTTGGAGCGCATTCTCGATCCGCTCCTGACCGGCATCTACGCAGGGGATGCGGACCAGCTCAGCATTCGGGCGACCTTCCCGCGTTTTCCCGAAATGGAGCGTGAGTACGGCAGCCTCGCCTTCTCCCTCCTGGCGACGTGGTGGCGAAACCGCCCATCCCGAGAGGAGGAGGGAGGGCGCTGGACGCCCTTCGTGACGCTCCGCGGCGGGTTGGCGGAAATGGTCCAGGCGCTGACCGACAGGCTCAAAGGGGTGACGGTTCTGACGGGCCGTCGGGTGCAGGAAGTGCGTGTGCGCGGCAAGGGAGCGTGTTATGAGATTGTGCTGGACGGAGGGACGACGCAAGCGGCGGACGCCGTGGTCTTGGCGACACCGGCCTACGAAACGGCCGCTATCGTGGAACCTCTCAACCGGACGCTCGCCCAGATGCTACGTGGGATTCCCTATGCCAACACCGCCACGGTCTCATTGGGATATCGCGGGGAGGGGCTCCGCCATCATCTGAACGGGTACGGGTTCGTGGTCCCTCGGGTCGAGGGGCGCCCGTTGCTTGCGTCCACGTGGACTTCTTCCAAGTGGGAGCATCGGGCACCGGAGGGTTCGGTGCTGCTCCGGGCCTACCTCGGCGGGGCAGGTTGCGAGGCGGTACTGGAACGGACGGATGAGGATCTGGTAGGACTCGTCCGCTCGGAGTTCCGGATCATCATGGGTATAGAGGAGGAGCCCATCTTCGCCCGGGTCTACCGTTGGCCCCATGCCATGCCTCAGTATCTGGTGGGGCACCTGGATCGTCTTGAAGTCATGGAGGAGATGTTGACGCGGTTGCCGGGGATCTTCTTGACGGGGGCGGGGTACCGCGGTGTGGGGCTACCGGACTGCATCCGGGATGGGACGCAGACGGCGGACAAGGTGGTTCGATATTTTGACAAGGGTCCGCCGCGGCCCTTAGAGTGAGTCTGTTCCAGGCGGCCGCGCCGGAGGGCGAAAACGCGAGTCCGATTGGTCATGCAAGGAGGAGCGACACGCGACATGGACGAGAAGACTCAGCCAGCCGTCCCGAAGTATGATGTGACCTTGTCGACCGGGCCTTTCCGGGAACCGGGGGCGGAGGCCCTGTCCTACGATTATTTCATCAACAGGAAAGGTTGGCTAATCCCACGTGTGATGCGGGTGTTTGTGGACCTCAAGGGTGAATTGGAGCTCCTCCAGCGTCACCTTCAGGGAGTATCGGGAGGCACCCCAGGCCAGCAACTGAAGGTGACCCAATTGTTAAGCCGGAAAATTGCCGATCGGAAAGTGGTGATCGCCTTGGAGGAGGGCCGCATCGAGAAGGCCACCGAGGTTCTTGTGAAAGGCTTCACGGAAAACGACGCCTATCTCTTTCCAAAACTCGAAACGTGGATGAAGGAAGCGAAGGAATCGATCAGGGAGGAGATCAAAGAAAAGGTCGGATTGTAAATCAGTACCCGCCCAGGCTTCCTCGATTGCCGAACGCTCCAGGAGCCTGTTCTGCCGCGGCCTTTGAGCTTTTCTTTTCCTTCTGAGGCTCCCCATACGGCCGGAGAATGGGGGAGTCCCAGATCACCTGATTGCCAGGGGCGAGGTTGGCGGCCTCGAGGAAGTGTTCGCGAGCCTCCTCTTTAGAACCGAGGTAGGTCAGCGTGAGCCCCAGATTGTAATGGGCTTCGGCGCACTTCGGTCCCTCGGCCACCGCTGCCAGGAACTCGGATTTCGCTGCCTCAAGACGACGCTCCTTGTAAAGGGCCATCCCGGTCTGGTTGTGTTGGGACACCGCGGGTGGCTTGCAGGTGTTCGCCGGTAGTGCTGGGCGTAAGGCGGGAGGCGGATTAACCATCGAGCAGGCCGCGAGCGTGCAAGCAAGCACGAGCCCCAGAGCGAGTCCGCGCTCAACGGGGAAAATCGGCCCCCGGATCCCGGGCTTAGGAGTTACATCCATGGGGCTGTAGTATAGTGGCGTGTGTCCGGGCTTTCAAGTGATTCCTGAAGGGCGAACCAGAACGGCTCCCCTCCACTAAGCTGCTGGACGCCGCTCCGGGGTCCAGATCATCCGGGCTGGCACACCGATCAGCACATTCTCCAGGTCCAATCGCTCAATACCTGCTTGCCGGGCTCAGTGGTCCCGTCATTGCGTTCGAAGGTCAGATAATATTCAACACAGTAAGGCCGCCACATTCCGGTCTTATAGGTCCAGACTGAGGTGCCGCCGGGTACGTCGACGGACTCGAGTGGAGCGCCTAAAAACTGTTTCACCTGGGAGGCCGATTCATGGTTGACGGCCTTCCTGAGGTAGAAACCCGGAACGGACAAGTTGACGGCGAGGCCGAAGACCAGGAAGAACACAATCGGCTTCATCATGGGCGATATCCTCCAACCCGTAACCAATCAGTGGTCTGGGCTGACGGGATTATATCTGCGAGATTAGGCGAGCAAAAGACTTTCCATGCGGCAACGAGGAGATGACCAATTCTTTCAGGGAATGTCAGGGGATTTTGGGGTGGTCATGAGTGGTGGCGGTGGAGGGTATCGAACCCCCGACCCGCGGCTTATGAGTCCGCTGCTCTACCAACTGAGCTACACCGCCAATCCAAGCTTGCCCGGCCCCGGGAACCCGTTTGTATCAGCCGCTTCGAGCCCCTGTCAAGCTCATCCATTTCATCTTCATCCGACGAGCGGGTCGCGGACGTTGTGGAGCTGTTGCACCATGGTGGCCTCGATCCGGTTCGTAATGGTGGTTCGACCGGCCTTGCGCGATTTGATGAACGTGCCATGGACGAGAACGTGATCGCCGTTGGACAGTTCCGGTTTGCCTTGCATCACCACCGTCACGCTCTGGGTGCCGCGCTTTAACACGAACGTGTAAAAGGGGAGATTGCGTGGGCCGATTCGCGTCGAAAGCTCGGAGGCCTCGCCGCTGACCGTCACGACCTGCTGGTGATACTGGTCGGCCTGGTCCAGCAGGTCCTTGAGGGTCAGCGCAGCCCCGCTGGCGGCCCATGCCGATACGGCAAGGAGCCCCGCCGTCAGGATGAGGACACCGAGGCCACGATCACCAGCGGAGCCCATGATCCATTCCGTATGCCGAGGAATGGCACCGTGCTGAGGGGAGGCGGCGGTTACCAGGTTGAGGCGCCCTTTTGGCCTGCGTCGGTGCCGATGAAGGGACGGAGAATTTCTTCCAGGTCTTGCGTCTTCTCTTCCGGGGGGGCTGGACTCTGAGGTGCGACGGGCTCCGCTGCCTCTTTACGAGGCATGGCGGTGCGGGTCTTGACCCGCGCCACAACCTCGTCGGCGGCCAGTCGGATCGTCCCTGACTCCTGGTGGGCGGTTCGCAACAAGGTCAGACAATGGAGACATTGGACAGTGCGATCCCACAGTTTGATCTCTTCCTCTTCACCGAGCCTGTACCCGGCGAAATTCCGCATCTTCGCGACGAGAGTCTTTCCGCCGCCGTCATGATCGCAGGGATTCGTGATAAAGGGAACCACCGGCTCGCTTGCCAGGGCTTGAAGGGCTCTCGACCACGGGTCGTCGGGAATCACCAGGGGTGTGCTGCTGATGCCGTCGTTCTTGGACCCCCCCGCGAGTCGTTTGCCCAAGCCCGCGTTCACCGCGGCGGCGACTGCCTCTTCATTCAGGCCCTCTTTCATGGTCGTCGCCAGGGCGCTCGCGAACCTCTCGACGGCTTTGACTCGCCGAGCCATAAGGGGGCCCTTAGCGATGCCCCAGATCATGGCGAGGTGCTCGTCCGACAGGGAGGTCATCTCGAAGTCGTGGCGTTCCAGAACGGTCCGGTCGAAGATTTTCTTGAATCGATTCAGCCGCCGGATGTGCGCCTGGTATTCAAGGCTCAAGCGTTCCCGGAGGTAGTCCGCCTCATCGATTTCCTGCTTTTCGGCGCGGGCGGCGAGTTTCCTCAGGGCATACGAGACGGGGGCCAACTTGGCTTGCGCGCGGAGATCCTCAAGCGTTTCCGGTACGCTCCCGCACTCGGTCCTCAACAAGGTCTCCATCGCCTCGAGTTCCGATCGGAGGCCGCCGGAGTAGTCGGTCATGAAGCCGACCTGGAGGTCGAACCGAAGCCGTTGCCCGCACACTTGAGCCCGGTATTGCCTGACTTTCAGCTCGATGGCGTCGATCCATTCTTTGGGCACCACCGTCATTTGCCGCCGGGGGACCGGAGCATTGCCGAACCTCGTCGACCCATATCCGCCGGCCCGCTCATTCGGTTCCGCGCGCTCGCGGGCCATGAAGGTGATGTCATCCTGGGTCGGCTCCATATACTGGAGGAACAGCAGGCGGACCATGACCTGATGGACCGGTTGCAGTGTGGCGATCGCGGCCTCGATGTGCTTACGCGTGAGGGTTGCGGGTGATGGAGCCGTGGAAATCATGACGTGGCCTGCCGTTCGAGTTGTTGCGCGATGTACGTGGACACATCGTCGATGGACCCCGTGGCATAGATGGTGTTGGGAATCTCCACGCACACCAGTCGGTCGGGGGAGACTCCCTGGTCCTTGGCATAGTCGGGGTCCACGTAAAACTTGAATGTCCCATCCGGGCGTTTCAGGACATACAGCGGGGTGCTGTCCATGTCAGGGCTCCGTAAAGAAATGTTATGGTTATGGGTACCACAGGCCTTGTCGGGGTGTCAATCGGCAGAGGACAGCAGGGTCCTCAGAGAGCGAAACGGTCCCGCCGCCACAGGATGTAGGTCGTGAAGACGATGAGGGACACGATGAACGCGATTCGAATGCGGTGCGGCCCTGGCAGCACCGCGAAGTTGACGGCGGCGTTGAGGGTGCCGAACCCCGCGTACAGGAGATAAACGAAGAGGCCCCACCGCTTGACCAACAGGAACCCCACGCCGATCAATATATGCAGGGTGGGCGATTGCGCCTTGGAAAGGACTCCCCACACCCCCGGCAGCGTCGTGCCGAAGATTTTGAGCCCGTAGTCCGGCCTTGCCTGGATGATATACAGGTCGGTGAAAGCGGTCAGCAGGAAGAGGACCCCGATGCATTGAAGGTCCAGACTCCCTCTGGAAGGAAGGGGGAGCACCGGGAAGAGCGATCCGGCGGTCCTCGAGGAATACGCGTCATGGACCTGCCGACCCCACCAGCCGGCAACGGCGATCGGCACTGCGGCATGGAGGAGGAAGGAGGAGAACGGACCCTCAAACGCCTCCCCGAAATACCAGGCGGTTCCGATCATGATCCCGAGGGTGAGGGTCTCGGCGGCCTTGACGAGATGCCCCTTCGCGGCCTGGCCCGCGCCGGGGAGGATACCGGACAGCACCGCGGCGGTTATGAATGGAGGACCGGTCACAAGGGGGACACCGGGACGATCGGGCCGGGCGGGCGTTCGGGGCTGTTACCCTCCCAGGGTATCGAGGGTCTCCTTGAGGCTTTTGAGGACGCAGGTGAAGATCGGGGTATCGCGCAGGGTATACCGGCTGCCCTCGGTTTCGCGCAGGGCCATCACGAGGTCCAGAAAATCTTCCGGCTTGTCGCTCTCAAACGCCACCACCCATTCCTGGTCGTCCAGGCCGAAGGAGTAGGTGGTATTCAGCTTGACCGAGGGAAACCGGTGGCCTACCTCGATGTGTTCGTCCATCATCCCCTGCCTGGCCGATTTCGTGAGCAGGAACCACCCGCGGGTCTTGAGGAACGGATAGACGAAGATGTATTTGCTCTTGCCGGGGACGATTGTCAGGCGCTTGCTCTCCTGATTCTCGTGGGTGTGATGGTCGACGTAAATCGAGCGTTTCGTTATGGAGAGGTAGGAATAGGGGGTCGTCAGATACTTGCCCAGTCCGGTGGCCAGCATCTTGGTGCTCATCTCCTGAAACAATTCGAGTTCGTAGCTGATCCGCCAGAGCATGAAATCGCAGTCCCCCCGGATGCCGATCAAGGAATAGGGGATGACAATGACCTTGCTCGTGTATTCCTCCACGGCGCGGATGAACTCTTGCTTGCCCTGGGTGCGTTCGGATTCCGGCAGCCGGCGCCAGGCGGGATCCACCTTGAAGAAAATAAAGTTGACGTACTGCCGTCTCTGTGGCGGCGTCTGTTGTTCCGGAGCGCCCATCTCATTGCCTCCCTGAGGATATCCAGCGGGAACGAAAAAAGGAAGAAGAAGTCTTTATCTCTACACCTGCCTGAGGAGGTTTGTCAAATTCAAGGAGCGGGAGAAACGGGGAGGGCTGGGGTCGGGTGGGAGGTCCGAATCGGAACCCCCGGGGGACAACAGGGCGATCGAGTCTCCAAATCCAGAAGCGACAGGCAGGCGGGGACAAACCCCAGGTTGCACGCCGCTTCGAAATCGGCCGTGGCCTTCTCGGGCTCGCCTTGCATCCAAGACAGCATGCCGCGGTTATAGCGCGGAAGGGGAAAGTTGGGACTCAGGAGCGAGGCCGTGGTCCAGTCTTGGACCGCCAGGGCCGCTTCCCCTTGGCGGGCCCACAGGACGCCGCGGTACGTATGGATGTCCGCCAGGCGACTGCCAAGGTCGATGGCCTGCGTCAGGTCGGCGGTCGCAGCTTCGATGTGGCCCTGTCGCGCGCGGAGGATCCCGCGCCCGACGAGCGCCCCCTGATGGGCGCTGTTCGCCTGGACGGTCTGACCGAGGGCATCCAACGCTGCATCCCACTGGCCGATCTCCGCTGCCTCCACCGCTTGCCGG
>JBGPTH010000055.1:0-10024 GCA_041490525.1 Nitrospiria bacterium | reverse complement strand
TGGCCCTCGCGCAAGCGCTCTCTCACCAGGGGTTGACGGTAAAGAAGAGGAAAGCTGTGATCGGCCCGCTGGTCAGGACCCGATTTTCGCTTGCCCGCCCTGCTGGGCCTTCGCCATCATCCGACAATAGCCGCAGACCTCCGCGGTGGTCGGCTGCCCGCATCGGGCGCAGGGATGAAGGACCGCCTGGTCATTCTCGGCCATGGTGGGACGCGCCTGTGGCCCTGCCTTCTGCCTGGCCAGAAACCCCCAATAGAAGGTCTGTTTGGTTCCGGGTGATTCGGCCTCCAGGCGATTGAGGATGTCCTTGTAGAGCAGCATCTTGGCCCCTTTCGAATTGGGACATTCTTCGACGATGTAGTCGATCTTGTTGACGATCGCATAGGCGGCGATCTCTCGCTCCGCCAGCCGGTAGAGCGGCTTGACCTTCTTGGCAAATCCTTCCATCGACGCCGGCAGCGTCGGCCCCTGCTTGTCCAGATACTCCGTCTGCCAGTGCAGCACGTTGCCGAGCAGCCGTGACGCCTCGTCGTCCAAGTTGTGCCCAGTGGCCAACACGTTGTACCCCAACTCCACCGCCGTGCGGTTGAAGTGGTAGCGCTTAAGGGTGCCGCACACCGAGCAGGTCGGCCGGCGAACCAGGTCGGCCAGATCATTGATCCCCGCGCCTTCGTCTTCTTTCAGTTCGTGGGTGCGGAGTGCGATTCCACGCGGGCGGGTATAGCCCTCCACCTTGGCCTTCGACTGCCGCGAGTACTCGCCGATCCCGAGATCCACATAGAACGCGTCGCCCTCGTACCCGAGCCGGCGGAGAATATCCAACAGGCTCAGGCTGTCCTTCCCTCCGGAAACGGCCACCAGCACACGGTCGGTCCTGGCGAACATCTGCTCTTCCTTGATGGCGCGTTCCACCTGGTCGCAGACGAACTCCGTGAGGCAGGTCTTGCAAAAGGCGGTATGATGCCGGGGGATCCCCAGGACCGCGCGGTTCGGGCATTTCCGGCAACGCACGGCTTCTCCTACCCGCCCGAGATGACCGGCCTGATCTCGACGCGGTCCTCGTCCCTGAGGGTGTCGTCCTCGGTCACCAGATCGTCGCCCCGCACCACCAGGACGCTCTCCTGAAGCAGGCCCAGTTCCGTGAGGAGGTCCTTGACGCGCTTGGGGCCTTTGACCTCCACTTCACGCACGGGATGGTTCAGCACCACAGTCATGGCGGCCCTAGATCTCCGCGTCCCGGAGGAAGGAGGCCGCCACCTCGGGCGGGATCGGATTGATGTAGAACCCGGTGCCCCACTCGAAGCCGGCCACCTGCGTGAGCTTGGGCATGATCTCGATGTGCCAGTGATAGAAGTCGCCGGTCCGCTCGTCTAGGGGCGAAGTGTGGAGAATGAAGTTGAACGGCGGGCTGCCCAGCACCCGGTCCAACCGGCGGAGGGTGTCCGAGAAGAGGCGGGCCAGGGCTTCGAACTGGAATTTCTGGCTCTCCTCGAAATAGGACGTGTGCTTCTTGGGCAGGACCCACACCTCGAAGGGAAACCGGGGCGCGAACGGGGCGATCGACAGGAACTCGGCGTTCTCTCCCACCACCCGGGTCCGGTCCCCGATCTCCTGCCGGAGGATGTCGCAGTAGATGCAGCGCTCCTTGTCCTTGTAGTGCTCCTTGCAGGCCGCGATTTCGTTGGCCACGTTGGTCGGGACGATGGGAAGCGCGATGAGCTGGGAATGGGAGTGCTCGAGCGTCGCCCCTGCGGCCGCGCCGTGGTTTTTGAAAATCAGGACGTAGCGCAGGCGGAAGTCCTTCCGCAGATCCAGGATCCGGTCGCGGTAGGCCCAGAAGACGTCTTCGAGCCTCTTCTCCTGGAGGCTGGAAAGCGTGGCCTTGTGATCGGCCGACTCGATGATGACCTCATGAGCCCCCACGCCATTCATCTTGTCGTAGAGACCCACCCCCTCGCGTCCGAGGTCCCCTTCGATCTGGAGAGCCGGGAACTTGTTCGGGACGACGCGAAGGGTCCAGCCCGGGGTGTTGGGGCCCTGCCCGTTCCCCCGATAGGCGAGGATTTCCGGCGGGGTCTGAGCCTCGTTGCCGGGACAGAGCGGGCAGACGGGGGGAGCCGGCATCGGCGGAAATACATGTAAAAAATCGGTCGGGCGCTGCGCCCGCTCGGTCGAGATGATTACCCACCGGCCCACGATGGGATCGCGTCTGAGTTCAGGCACCGGACCCCCTAAAACGCCCTATAAATCTGAAATTTCAAGCCGGACCTCCAGCCGCTCAGCGGCGCCGGGATGGAGCGACAGGACCCACGACACCAGCAGTGCGGAACCCTGGTACGTCCGCTCGAACCCTTCCTCGGACTGCGACACGGTTTCGACGGGCATGTACCAGATATCTCCGCGCCGGTCAAGCCGAAGGGTCACGCGGAACCGGCTCCACTCGTCCACCAGCGAGAACCGCTCGGTCTCTTGACACGATCCTCGCTCTCGCAGCCCCCGATGGCCGGACCCCGGCCACTCATAATACCGCTGTGGGTCGTCCCCTGCCAACAGGGTGAGGTTCAGCTCCACCCCAAAGCGCACGCGCAAGGGCGTCTCTGCCCGGCTCCCGAGGGTATACGTCACGCCGATCCACGGCCTTCCCTTCGGCACCTGATACACCTTCCGGATATGCACGGGATGTACGCCGTCCTCGAGGGCGACGCTGGCCCGGAAGGTCAGCGGCACGGTCAGGACCCCGTTCGTGATCACGGGGCCGTCCGCCTCCAGCGCGTACGCGCCGGCCACACAATTTCCCCGGTCCTCGTCATCGATCCGGTCGAGGGTCTCCCATGTCGCCCCTGGGTGGAGGAACCGGTCCAGGAACCCGAGTCTCCGGTGCCGGTCGTAAATGAGCGCCCGGTCAAGGCCCTGTTCCTTGACCCTGACCCGGTCATGGATGGACTGAGGCGCGCCCCCGCCGGCTGCCTGATGCAGCGCCGCCTCGGCCAGCTTCCGGTGGTAGGCCTCCTCGCGGCGCGCCAGGACGTCGGACAGGTTGAACGCACGCGGGCGATAGTCCAGCTCGAGGAGGCCTCCGCCGCAGGCCGGCGCCAGGCACACCCCAAGCCTCCGGCTGGCGATCACCACTTCGTCGTGCCCGTCCTTGTCGAGGTCGGTCAATCGCACGTCCAGCCATTCCCGTCCCTCATGCAGGGCGGCATCCGCCTGATTCTCCGCTTCGATGAGGTTCCGGTAGGCCTCATGCCGCAGGTAGTTCAGGTAGAGTCCGCCGAAGAGGCCGTGCCAGTAGGCGTCGTTCCCTTGCGCGCGCCACACCAGCCGCGTCGGTTCAGGCACCTCGGCGGCGGTTGGGAACGCGCGCCAGACCCGCTCGCTCACATCCAGCATCCGTTTGTGCAGATGGTTGCTCTCCGGATACTTGAGCAGAAATCCGTCCCAGAACCCGCCTCGCAGGAACGGCCGGAAGGCGGCCAGCCGGCCTTCCCGTTCCAGCTCGGCGCGCCGGTCCTCCAGGGCCTTCGCGGCAGGGGTCGGGAGCGCCCATTCCATCAATTCATCGTAAGAGGCCGAGGGCAGATACACCCGCCCCGTGGGCGGATGGGCACGGAGGTAGTCGCCAAACGTCTCCAGCCGGATCCACGCGGCGTTCTCTTCGAGGAGGGTGAAGAGCCGCTCCAGATACCCTTCGTCGTACACCCACTTGTAGGTGTCCGGCCAGAGTCCGAACTTCTCTCCGTCATCCGCGTAGGTGATCGCCGCGTCCGGAGCGCGCTCCCCGATCCGGGCCAGAAAGGCGAGCAGATCCTCCGGCGCGCGAAACGGGATCAGGTAGCGCAGGTCCTTGCTGATCGGGAACACCGCCAACGGCTGGCCTTCCTTGTCCGTCACATAGTACCCCCGCAGGGCCTCCGGGTCGAGGCCCGCATGAATGAAGTGCGAATCATCGAGGATCGTGTACCGCAGTCCCGTGGGCGCCAGTTTCTTGGGCAGCTCGCCGTCCCACGCCCGCTCGGCCAGCCAGAGCCCTTGGGGCGCAGCACCCATCCGCTCGCGAAGCCACCGCGAAAGGAGATTGACCTGCCCCACGGCGTCACGGTCCGGAATCACCGAAAGGATCGGCTCGTAGTACCCGCCGCCGAGCATCTCCACCTGCCGGGCGGCGACCAGCTTGGCGAGGCGGTCGCGAAACGCCGGCTCCTCCTTGTCCATCCAGTCCAGCAGGGGCCCCGAGTAGTGCAGCGCCAAACGAATGTGGGGATGCCGCTCCAGGATGTCGAGGAACGGCCGATAGCAGCGATCAAAGGCCAGGCGGAAGACATGGGCGAAGTTCCCTACCGGCTGATGGTTGTGAATCCCTAGAAGGAGCGTGACCGGCTGCATCTCAGACCTTCCACATGGAGCCTTCGAACGTGTGATCCGGCACCGTAAAGGCCAGCGGCCGATCCCTGGGGAACCGCTCCAGTTCGAGGCCGCCGCGCATCACCTTGATCACGAGATGGACCCGCGCTCGGGGATGCAGGTCGAGGTCCTTGAACGGCACCGCCAGTTCGATGATTTTCTTCCGCCGAATGCTGTCGTAGGTCCGCACGAACGAGAACGCCGACCCGTCCGCGCCGGCCCAAAGCGTGAATTGCGGCGGGTCAGGCAGGTCGAGCCGAAACACCAGCTTGACCGACCGCGGTTCGACGAAGTGAATATGCACCTCCGGACTCTCATTCAATTCCTGCGCGGCGGATTCCTCATGAGGCTGGCCCTCTTCCTCAGGAGGAACGGGATCGAGCCGCACATAGAACTGCTCCAGGCTGAACCCGAAATAGATGCGATTGAACAGCTCAGGGCCCTTGTGCATCGAGCTCAGCGGAGGCCGGCAGTCCACCGAGCCGGCGCCCTGCCACTCGTAAAAATCGGTGACGACCCCGTCGAGCGACGGCGTGATCAACACGGTGGGCTCCCGGACCGCCGTTTTTGCCGCCAGACGCATCACCGGGATTTTTAGGAATTCCGGCACCTCCGCCTGCAAGAGACGATACACATTCGCCAGGTGGAGGCGGAAGACGTGGTCGAAGAGAGGCTTGTGATCGGTCTCGAACTCGTCCCCATACCACCAGAACCAGTCACTGCCCTCGGCGGCGTACAACTCGTCCCACGCGGCCTCTACCCGATCGGAAGCCACCCCTCCCTCCTGTTCACGGCGCGCCAGGAAGCGGCGGGTCTTCCCCACCCGGTCCCAGGCATCATTGTCCTCGGCATGACCCAGCCAGATCCTGAGGTCGGCATTGATCCAGGAGCCGGTGTGCAGGCGCTCCACCCGCGCGAGCGGGGGATGCTCGTCGAGTTCGCGCCCCGGCGTCACCGTCTGGAACCGCACGCCGTCGACCCCCTTCCGAGTCAGTGCCGCGTACAGACCCCGCAGAAAGCCCTCCCCTCCATCGGGATAGTGCTCCCAGGGGTTTTCCCCATCCAGGATCACCGAGACCAGGGGACGGGACTCCGGCGAGCGTTGGGCGACGGCCCGCAGGCGGCCGCAGAAGTCCTCCACGGAGGACTCCGCGGTGTTCCGGGAATAGATAAAGCCGATGGCGTCCGAGAGGTCGCGATCGCGGAACAGAAAGGCGACGTCACCCCCGTCTCCCGGAACCCGATAGGCCCGATAGAGCTGGTCATCCCGCCGCCAGTGATCCACGGAGCGCGCGAGGATGCCCTCGTCGGTGGCCGCCCAGCGAAGGCCGAGCCTCGCCAGCATCGGGACCAAGTCGGGACAGACCGAGCCCTCCGACGGCCACAGTCCGGTGGGGCGGCGACCGAACAGGTCCTGGTGAAAGTCGAGGGCCCGGCGAAGCTGAGCCTCCGCGTCTTCCGGGTGCGCGAACCGTTGCGGAAGGGCGGAGTCCGGTCGCGCCCGACGGGCCGTGTCGGTGTCGATGAGCAGGGGCAGGATCGGGTGAAAGAACGGGGTGGTGGACAGCTCGATCTGTCCCCGCTCCTCAAGACGCCGATAAAGCGGGATGATCTCGCCGAGCACCGCCCGCTGAGTCGCCAGCACGGTCTGCTTGTCGGACTCGGTGAACTGCCGCCCCTTGGCCACCAGTTCCCGCAGGGCGGGATAGCGGGCACGGGCCCGATGCCCGAACCAGGCCAGGTTGTGCCAGACCTGTAAATCCAGCACATCCTGAACCGAAAACCGGCGCGCCAGGCCCGGCAGGTCCTCATCGCGGGGCGCCATTCCCCGTTGGATCAACAGGCCATAGTACCGGTCGTGCGGGCGGACCATCGTCTCCCAGTTCGCGGCGAAGAACTGGCGCAGGATGAACATGCGCTCCTCCTCCGCCAGATCGGCCGCCGGCCGGTCGGCATGGGCCCAGAAGACATCCGTCACCGAGCCCTGCGCCTGCTCCTGTATCTGGCGAAGCAGCGACGGAGTCAGATTGACCGTCACCCGCACCTCGGGGTGCTCTTCCAGCAGGACGCCCATGTCGAAGTACCCCTTCGTGGCGTGCAGCCGCACCCAGGGAAAGGCCGCGGTATGGGTCAGCGGGTCCGTGTAGGAGGGCTGGTGGAGGTGCCAGAGAAAGGCGACGGCGAGGTCCTTCATCATCCACTAACCTAACACCCCCTCGCGTGAGGGTCAAGAAATTGGGAAGGCCTCAGGGGTTTGGCCTTACAGTGACAAGGCGTCGGGGGATGATATAATATGAACCATATGGCTGCGGTGCCACCTCCCCCGCCGGATCAGGCGCTGGTCGCCGAGACGGTCCGGACCCGACTCCCGTTCCGCGTCGAACTCGTCAGGCTCGTCCACCTCGCCGGCGACGCGTCAAACCGGCGGTACTTTCGTCTGGAGCTCGCCGGCGGCCCCCCTCATTCCCTGGCCCTGATGCAACTGGCCTCGCCCGAGGCCTTCAAGCAGTCGGAGGAGGCCGTCAGCGGCACCGCGCCCCCGATCACGGAGCTCCCCTTCGTCAACATCCTCAACCACCTGGCCAAGGGCGATGTGCCCGTGCCGGCGCTGTACTATTATGACCAGGCCGCCGGCCTTCTCTACCTCGAGGACCTGGGCGACGTGACACTGGCCCAGGCGTGCCAGGAAGCGACCAGCCCGGAGACTCCTGCCCTGTACCGCCAGGCGATCGATACGCTGGTCGGGCTCCACCTGCGGGCGACGTATCCGGCTGATCCGGCGTGCCTCGCCTTCGGCCGGGCCTTCGATGTCCCGCTCCTCATGTGGGAGTTCGACCATTTCATCGAATACGGGATCGAGAAGCGCGCCGGACGGACCGTGCCCGATGAGGACCGCCGACGCATCCGGACCGAGATGCAGAAGATCGCCGAGTTGCTGGCCGCCCAGCCGCGCGTGTTCACGCACCGGGACTATCACAGCCGCAATCTCATGGTGCAGGAGGAGCGCCTGCGGGTCATCGACTTCCAGGACGCGCTCATGGGGCCGGCCACCTACGATCTGGCCTCGCTGCTGCGGGACTCCTATGTGTTGCTGGAGGACGAACTGGTCGACGAATTGCTCGCCCGGTACCGGGAACAGCGGGCCAGGGCCGGCGCGCCGCTCGATCCCATCACCTTCCGGCGGCTCTTCGACCTGACCAGCATCCAGCGGAATCTCAAGGCCGCCGGGCGCTTTGTCTATATTCTGATGGAGAAGGGCAACGACCGCTATCTGCAGTACATTCCACGGACGCTGGGTTACGTCCGGAGCACTCTGGGGCGGCACCAATCGCTCTACCCGCTGCGGAAGGCCCTCGCGCGACACGTGCCGGAACTGCAATGAAGGCGATGCTCTTGGCGGCGGGACTCGGCGAGCGCCTGCGGCCGCTGACCGAGACCACGCCCAAACCGCTCTTGCCGATCGCCGGCCGGCCCCTCCTCGTCTGGAACCTCCTCCTCCTCAAGCGCCATGGGATCACCGAGGCCATCATCAACCTGCACCACCTGGGGGAGCAGATCGTGGAGGCCCTGGGAGACGGCGCGCGCTACGGCATGCGCCTGGCGTACTCGCACGAGCCCACCCTCCTGGGCACCGGCGGGGGCATCAAGCAGGCCACGCCTTATCTGAAAGACTGCCCGTTCGTGGTCCTGAACGGCGACACGCTCTCCGAGTGTGACCTGACGGCGCTGCTCGCCGCGCACCGGGCCGGAAAGGCGCCGGCCACGCTCGCCGTCCGGGAAGACCCTGACGCGGCCCGCTGGGGAGCCCTCACGTTGGATGTCCGTTCCAGAATTCTCCAGATCAAGGGCGAGCCCCCGATCGCGACTCCAACCGGACCGGCGCTCGGCCCCTTCATGTTCGCCGGCATCCATGTACTGGAGCCGACAGTCCTCGACCTGATCCCCCCGGGTCCGGGCTCAATCATGGATGTCTATCTCAGCCTGCTCCGCCGTGGAGGGCCTCTTCAAGGCTATCGCCTGAGCGGCTACTGGTCCGACATCGGGACCCCGGCGCGCTATGCGCAGGCCCAACGGGACGTGGCCGACGGGCTTCTGGGCTTGGCAGCGCTGACCGGTCAGGCGCGAGAGGGATGGTAGGTGACGGCCTGATCGGTACGCCGCCCGCTTTGTCTGAGCAGCATCTCCAGGCGGGTCTTGCGAGAGGTCATCATCTCGCGGTTGGCTTCGGTGGGGACGGTGGGGCCAAGCGTCTTCTCGGCCCAGGCCTTGAAAAATTTCTCCACAGCGACGAGCGCCTCGGCCGGGCGGTCCATCCGCTCCAGCAGGTCGCTCACACGGAGGTAGACGGGCGCGACGAAGACAAGATCGCGGGCCTCCCGGGCGTGGTCCAGCACGTAGCGGTAGTGGTCGACTGCGGCGGCCGGGTCAGTGTTCTCCGCGCGCATGGCCCTCAGCATGTGGATGGAGATCCGATCGGCGGAGGCCCCGGCGGTCCGTTCCCGGGCCCCATCCAGCATGCGGCTTAACTCTTCGTCCGACAACCGGATGGGCTCGGTCCCCTCCTTGAGCTTCGCCTGCACCTGGACCGCCTCAGGCCAGCCTCCATAGAGCCCCACCCGCTGGCACCGGCACCCGCCGGGATTGGTGCAGGGACTGGTCTGGGCCTGAAATCCCTTGGATGCCGCGGTCTCCCGCGGGAACACCTTGCCGCTCGCCTCGCGGCAGCCTTGGCAGGCGATCGCGTCGTTCGGCGTGACGTGGATGAACATCCGGATGCCGGACCGCTCCCAGAAGTCGACCGCGGCGATGCGGCCTGCCCGGACCTGAATTTCATATAGTTGCCAGACCAGGAGCAGGCCCAGGATGGCAAAGAGGTAGGGAACGACGTCGGGGATCGTGATTTCCGGCATGGCCGCCTTGAATTCTCTCCCCAGAATAATTTCCGTAAATCATACTACGACTGGGAACGGAAAGACAAGAAGAATAGATGCTTAAATACATTTACCCGGCTGACCGGAAATACCGAAGGCGCAGCGCGTTGCTCACGACGCTGACGGAGGAGAGTCCCATCGCGCCCGCGGCGAGGATGGGGTTGAGCCATCCGAGGGCCGCGGCCGGGATCAGCACGATATTGTAGATGAAGGCCCAGAAGAGATTCTGCTTGATATTGCGCATCGTCGCCCGGCTCAGCCCGATGGCGGCCGCGACGCCGCGCAGGTCCCCGCCGATCAGGGTGATCCCCGCGGCCTCCATGGCCACGTCCGTCCCGGCCCCGATCGCGATCCCCACGTCGGCCTGGGCGAGCGCCGGCGCGTCGTTGATGCCGTCACCCACCATGGCCACCCGCTGCCCCTCGCGCTGCAGCCGCTTCACCTCTGTGACCTTCGCCTCCGGCAGGACTTCGGCCAGAACCCGCTCGATGCCCACCTCCTTGGCCACCGCCGCGGCCGTCCGGGGATTGTCCCCCGTCAGCATGACGACGGTGAGCCCCATCGCCTTCAAGACCGTCACCGCCTCGCGCGCGAACTCTTTCACCGTGTCGGCCACGGCGATGACGCCCGCCACGGTCCCTCCGACGGCCACGAACATCGGCGTCATGCCGGCTCCGGAGAGCCGCTCGACC
>JBGPTH010000054.1:0-10562 GCA_041490525.1 Nitrospiria bacterium | reverse complement strand
GTAGTCGGGCGGGAAGGGGTGCGGGTCGCTCCCCTGGAGCGGCCGGCCCAACTGGACGTGTTCGGCTTCATGGAGTCCCAGGTGTCCTCAGAGCGGCCCCATAGTCACACGATCGCCGGCATCGCCCGGCGGATGGAGGCGCTGCGGGACGGAGGGGGCAAGGTCCTCTTCGCGGGCGGTCCGGCGATCATTCACGGAGGTGGGCGCGAGTCGCTCGCCTGGCTCATCGAGTCCGGATTCATTCACGTTCTCTTCTGCGGAAACGCGCTCGCCGTCCACGACATGGAAGCGCACCTCTACGGCACCTCGCTCGGTTTCAGCCTCACGGGCGGCCCCGGGTCCCGTCACGGCCACGAACACCATCTGCGGACCATCAACCGCATCCGGGCCATCGGCAGCATCGAGGAGGCGGTGCGCTCCGGGGTCATCACCACGGGCGTCATGGCGGCCTGCGTGCGCCGGCGGGTCACGGTCGTCATGGCCGGCACGATCCGGGACGACGGCCCGCTCCCCGGCGTGATCACGGATTCGGTGCAAGCGCAAGCCGCCATGCGGGCGGCCCTCCCCGGAGTGGGTCTGGCCCTGCTGGTCGCCTCCACGCTCCACGCCGTCGCCACGGGCAATCTTCTGCCGGCCTCGGTGCCGACCGTGTGCGTAGATATCAGCCCGGCGTCCCCCATCAAGCTGGCCGACCGGGGGAGCCTCCAGGCGATCGGCCTGGTCATGGACGCGGCGTCATTTTTAAGGGAACTGGCGCGCGAGCTGGGGTGGAAGGAATGAGCCGTCTCCTGGTCTGTCCCCCGGATCACTACCGCATCGCTTACGAGATCAATCCCTGGATGCACCTCGAGGGACAAGCCGATCCCACGGTGGCGCGCGTCCAATGGGATGCCCTGACGGCCATCCTCGAGAAGGAGTGCGGGGTCACCCTAGAACGGATGGTCCCGGTGGCGGGTCTGCCGGACCTCGTCTTTACGGCCAATGGGGGCGCGGTGATGGGGCGCACGGCGGTCCTCAGCCGGTTTCGCCATCCGGAACGCCGGCCCGAGGAGCCGCATTTCGAGCGGTGGTTCCGGGAACGGGGGTATCAGGTGGAGCATCTCCCGGAGGGCATCTTCTTCGAGGGGGCGGGGGACTTTTTGGGCTTCGAAGACGTGTGGTTCGGCGGCTACCGCCAGCGGACCGATCTGCGCGCCTACCAGTTCGTGGGGGCGTTTGTGGGGCGCCGGATTCTCCCGATCGAGCTCGTGGACCCGCGCTTCTACCACCTCGACACCTGCTTCTGTCCCCTGTCGGGCGGCGAGCTGATCTGGTTCCCGCCAGCCTTCGACCGGTACGGCAAGGCGGTGATCATGGACTGGGTGGAGGGGCCCCGGCGGATTGCGGTGCCGGAGGAAGAGGCGGTGCGCTTTGCCTGCAACGCCGTCTGCGTCGGACGGCACGTCGTGCTGCCGGAGGGATGCCCGGTCACGATGGAGCGCTTGGAGTCCTTCGGGTACGCGCCGCACGCGGTCGGCCTGTCCGAATTCATCAAGTCCGGCGGCGCGGCCAAGTGCCTGACGCTGGCGCTGGACTAGCCTAGTCTACCCCCCACAGCTCTTACAGCTTTTTTATATCCCCAGCCCTGGTTTTTACACCGTTTTGACACCGCCATAGTTAAGCTTTCCTCCAGATGAGAAAGAAAGGAGGCGGGCCATGGAGATGCACATCGCGGTGCTCGGCGTTCTTGCTGTCCTTCTCTCGCCGGTGTTTTTCTATCTGTGGCTCGACCGGTATGTGGGGAAAGAGCTCGGAACTACCGGCGGCAACGCTGCCCGATCCGTTGCGCACGACCGCCTGACTGACCTGAAACAATCTCGTCGCTTACTGCGCCTGATCGTGAACAGGCGCCTGGGATAGGGGCTACCATGAATGGCTGGACCATCATAAAAAGGGCGGCCTGCTCTTTCATCAGTTTGCTCGGGCGCGTCGGCCAAGGTATCGAACGTTACTCCACCCGGCGGATGATCAACATGGTCGAATCCCATAGCGCAGAGATCGAGGAGGCAATGGAACGGGCACAGGCGGCGCTGAGGAGGCAAGGAACTGGGAATGGGTATCGTTCCTTTTGATTTGGAGAAAGGAACGGGAAGGAGACCGATTATGGATGTCCTCTACATTGCACTGGCCGTCGTGTTCTTCGGCGTGACCGGAGCGCTTATCAACTTTCTCGGCAAGCTATAGGTGATCACATGGATGCATGGTATGTCGTCAGCGGCGTTCTCGCGGGGCTTTTGATGATCTATCTGTTCTACGCGTTGCTGAAACCAGAGAGGTTCTAAATGACACTCAACGGCGCTATCCAAATCCTCCTGTATGTGGTCGTGCTGCTGGCCCTGGTCAAGCCCCTGGGCTGGTACATGGCACGGGTGTACGAAGGAAAGCCGATCGGGCTGGACCGGGTCTTCGGGCCGATCGAACGGCTGATCTATAGGGTCTGCGGCGTGCGCGCCGGCGAGGAGATGAACTGGAAGACCTACGCCGTGGCGATGCTCCTGTTCAACGCGGCAGGATTGCTGTTGCTCTATGGGTTACAACGGCTCCAGGGCTATCTGCCGCTCAACCCTCAAGGATTTGTCGGGGTCGCCCCGGACCTGGCCTTCAATACCGCCGTGAGTTTCACCACCAATACGAACTGGCAAGCCTACGGCGGCGAATCGACAATGAGCTATCTGACCCAGATGCTCGGGCTTGGGGTGCATAACTTCATTTCGGCGGGCTCCGGGATGGCGACGCTGGTGGCTCTGATCCGGGGGTTCGCGCGCCGCTCGACCCAGTTCATCGGCAACTTTTGGGTGGACCTGACACGGTCCACGCTCTACATCCTCCTCCCGCTGTCTCTCCTCTTTGCGATCGTGCTCGTTTCGCAAGGCGTGGTTCAAACGGTCGACGCCTATAAAACGGTGAAGGTCGTCCAACCGACGACCTACGACAATCCTGTCAACGATGCGAGCGGCAAGCCTGTTCTGGATGAAAAGGGCCAGCCGAAGACCGAGAAGGCCACGCTGACGGAACAAGTCGTGGCCGTCGGGCCTGTGGCCTCGCAGATCGCCATCAAACAACTCGGCACGAACGGAGGCGGTTTCTTTAACGTGAACTCGGCGCACCCCTATGAAAATCCGACGCCTTGGTCGAACTTCCTGGAAGTGCTGGCCATCCTCCTCATCCCGGCGGCGCTCTGCTACACGTTTGGTGCGATGGTCGGCGATACGCGCCAAGGGTGGGCGTTGCTGGCAGCGATGACGATCATTCTCGTGGTGTTTCTGGGCGTGAGCCTGTGGGCCGAGCAGAGCGGCAATCCGGCCTTGGCCGCTCTGGGGGTCGATCAGACGGCGAGCGATCGGCAACCCGGCGGCAACATGGAAGGCAAAGAGATCCGCTTCGGCATCGTCAATTCCGTTCTCTGGGCGACGACGACGACGGCCGCCTCCAACGGCTCGGTCAACTCAATGCACGATTCCTTCACGCCCCTCGGCGGCCTAATCCCGCTTGTCATGATGCAGTTCGGGGAAGTGGTCTTCGGTGGAGTCGGCTCCGGACTCTATGGAATGCTGGTGTTCGCGATCATCGCGGTCTTTGTGGCCGGTCTGATGGTCGGGCGCACGCCTGAATATCTCGGGAAAAAGATCGAGTCCTACGAAATGAAGATGGCCTCCCTGCTGATTCTGATCATGCCGATCGTGGTCTTGGCGTTTACTGCGGTGGCGGTGATCACAACGGCGGGAAAAAGTTCGATCTTCAATCCTGGCACCCATGGCTTCAGCGAGATCCTCTATGCCTATACCTCCATGGGCAACAACAACGGCAGCGCCTTCGCTGGTCTCAACGCCAATACTCCGTTCTATAACATCACCGGCGGCGTGGTCATGCTCATCGGACGATTTTGGTGGGCGGTCCCGACCCTGGCGCTGGCGGGGTCGCTGGCGCGCAAGAAGCTGGTGCCGGCCGGAGCGGGGACTCTCCCGACTCATGCCCCGTTGTTCGTTGTTTGGCTGATAGGGATCGTGATTACGGTCGGGGCGCTGACGTTCTTTCCGGCCCTGGCCTTGGGTCCGATTGTCGAGCATTTACAGATGGTCGCCCGGTAAAGCGAGGACAATAATGATGACTACCACAACAAAGAAACGACACTTGCTCACGGCAGACATTATGAAGCACGCGGTGATCGATGCCTTCCGGAAGCTCGATCCCCGGCTGCAATTCCAGAATCCGGTCATGTTCGTGGTCGAGATCGGCAGCGTGCTGACGACGCTGCTCTTCGTGCACGCGCTGTTCGGCACGGGGGAGATGCCGGCCGGCTACATCCTGTCCGTCTCGCTCTGGCTCTGGTTCACGGTGCTCTTTGCGAATTTCGCCGAAGCCGTGGCCGAAGGGCGCGGAAAGGCTCAGGCTGCCGAGTTGCGCCGTTCCCGCCGTGATCTGTCGGCGAAAAAACTCCCGCGGCCCGAGCGGGAGGCCGCCTATTCGACAGTCCCGGCGAGCACCCTGAAGAAGGCCGATGTGGTGTTGGTCGAAGCCGGCGATTTCATCCCCGGCGACGGCGAAGTCATCGCGGGGATTGCCTCGGTGGACGAGAGCGCGATTACCGGTGAAAGCGCGCCCGTCATTCGCGACTCCAGTGAACGCAGCGCCGTGACCGGCGGCACGCGGGTCCTGTCCGATTGGCTGGTGGTGCGGATCACGGCGAACCCCGGGGAGATGTTCCTCGATCGCATGATTGAAATGGTGGAGGGCGCGAAGAGGCAGAAGACGCCCAATGAGATCGCGCTCAATATTCTATTAGCGGCGATGACGGTCATCTTTCTGATCGTCTGCGTGACGCTGCTGCCCTTCTCGCTCTACAGCGTGCAGGCGGCGGGACAAGGCACGCCGATTACCGTGACGGTCCTGGTGGCGTTGCTCGTGTGCCTCATTCCGACCACGATCGGGGGGCTGCTGTCGGCGATTCGGATCGCGGGCATGGACCGCATGGTGCAGGCCAACGTCATTGCGATGTCGGGGCAGGCCGTGGAAGCGGCAGGCGACGTGGATGTGCTGCTCCTCGACAAGACGGGCACGATCACGCTGGGCAACCGCCAGGCGACCGAGTTGATCCCCGCCCGTGGGATCAGTTTTGAACGGCTCGCGGATGCCGCGCAGTTGGCCTCTTTGGCGGACGAGACTCCGGAGGGACGCAGCATCGTGGTGCTGGCGAAGGAACGGTATAAATTGCGCGAGCGGCACATTCACGAACTGGGGGCCACGTTCGTGCCGTTCTCTGCCCAGACTCGCATGAGCGGCGTAAACCTCGACGGGCGTCGAATCCGCAAGGGTTCGGCCGACGCCATCGAGGCGTTCGTGAAGGAAAGCGGCGGGGAGTATCCCCTCGATGTGCGCGACGCGGTGGAGCGCATCGCGAAGCAAGGGGGCACGCCGCTGGTGGTGGCCGATGGCGCGGGTGTGCTGGGCACGATTTATCTCAAAGACATCGTCAAAGGGGGCATCAAGGAGCGATTCGCCGATCTGCGGAGCATGGGCATCAAAACCATCATGATCACCGGCGACAATCCGCTCACCGCGGCGGCGGTCGCGGCCGAGGCGGGCGTGGACGATTTCCTGGCGCAGGCGACCCCGGAAGCCAAGCTCAAGCTCATCCGCGAGCTTCAGACAGGGGGGCGGCTGGTGGCGATGACCGGGGACGGCACGAACGACGCGCCGGCCTTGGCCCAGGCCGATGTTGCGGTGGCGATGAATACCGGCACGCAAGCCGCCAAGGAAGCCGGCAATCTGGTGGATCTGGACTCGAATCCCACCAAGCTCATTGAGATCGTCGAGGTCGGCAAGCAGTTGTTGATGACCCGCGGCGCGTTGACCACGTTCAGCATTGCGAACGATGTCGCCAAGTATTTCGCGATCATCCCGGCGGCGTTTGCGACGACGTATCCCGCGCTGAACGCCCTGAACATCATGGGGCTGGCGACGCCGCACAGCGCGGTCCTGTCGGCGGTGATCTTCAATGCGCTGATCATCGTCGCCCTCATCCCGCTGTGCCTGCGCGGCATCCGCTATAGGGCCCTCGGGGCGGCCTCGCTGTTTCGCCGGAATCTCTGGGTGTACGGCGTGGGCGGGGTGATCGCGCCGTTTATCGGAATCAAGTTGATCGACCTGATTTTGGTGGCCCTACACTGGGTCTAAGGAGGCTGTCATGTGGAACCAAGTTCGACCCGCTGTTCTCTCGCTTCTGCTGCTGACCGCGCTCACAGGCCTACTGTACCCATTGGCTGTGACGGGCATCGCCCAGGTCCTGTTTCCCGCGCAAGCGAACGGGAGTCTGATCGTGCACAACGGCGTGGCGGTCGGCTCCGCGCTGATCGGCCAGCCGTTCGACGATCCCAGGTACTTCTGGGGCCGCCCGTCGGCGACGTCACCCTATGCGTATAACGCCGCGTCGTCCTCCGGCTCCAATCTGGGGCCGACCAACGAGGCGCTCAAAAAGGGTGTGGCGGACCGCATAGCCGCGCTGAAGGCGGCGGATCCGGAGAATCAGGCGCCGGTACCGGTGGACCTCGTCACGGCCTCCGGCAGCGGGCTCGATCCGCATATCAGTCCGGCCTCCGCCGAGTACCAGGTGCGCCGGGTGGCGCGGGCGCGAGGAGTGAATGAGGACGTTGTGCGCCGTCTTGTTGCCGAACATACAGAAGGGCGGCAATGGGGCGTCTTCGGCGAGCCCCGGGTGAATGTTCTCGAGTTGAATTTGGCGCTGGATGGCTTACACTAGAGGCAGACATCGAGGAATCTAGGTGAAAGAGCCACGTCCCGATCCCGACGATCTGCTGAAGCGCGTGCAAGAAGAGGAGCGCAAGCAGGCGCGGGGGAAGCTCAAGGTGTTTTTCGGCGCGACCGCGGGCGTGGGGAAGACCTACGCCATGCTGGAAGCGTCCCATGAGCAGCGGGAAGACGGGGTGGATGTCGTCGTCGGCTGGGCCGAGACGCATAAGCGTGCGGAGACGGAGGCGTTGCTTCAAGGACTCGAAGTGTTGCCGCCCCGTATCGTGGATTACCGGGGCACTCACCTCAAGGAATTTGATCTTGATGCGGCCCTGAAGCGTAAGCCGACGCTCATTCTCATGGACGAACTGGCCCATACCAATGCGCCCGGCTCGCGCCATACAAAGCGATTTCAGGATGTGCAGGAGCTGCTGGACGCGGGCATTCATGTCTATACCACGGTCAACGTGCAGCACATCGAGAGCCTCAACGATGTGGTCACGCAGATCACCGGCGTGGCCATCCACGAAACGGTGCCGGACTCGATCCTGGAGCAGGCCGACGATGTCGAATTGATCGACCTGCCTCCCGATGACCTGCTCCAGCGCCTGAAGGACGGCAAGGTCTATGTGCCGGAGCAGGCGGCGCATGCGATAGAGAACTTTTTCCGCAAGGGCAACCTCATCGCGCTGCGCGAGCTCGCCTTGCGCCGGACCGCGGATCGCGTGGACGAACAGATGCAGGTCTACCGGCACGATCATGCGATTCCCCGGACGTGGCCCGCCGCCGAGACCATCATGGTGTGCGTCAATTTGAATCCGCGAGGGGCCCGTTTGGTGCGCGCCGCCCGGCGCATGGCCGCCGGCCTGCATGCGAAGTGGCTGGCCGTGTACGTGCAGACTCCGGAGCATCTCCGCCTGCCGGAGGCCGATCGGGACCGGGTGGTGCAAACCCTGAGATTGGCCGAACGGTTGGGAGCCGAGACGGTGACGTTGAGCGGGCACCGGGTGAGCCAGGAGATCCTGAGCTACGCGCGCACGCGGAACGTGAGCAAGATCATCGTGGGCAAACCCGTTCGCGCCCGCTGGAAAGAAGTGGTCTTCGGCTCCGTCGTGGCCGACCTGGTGCGGGCCAGCGGAGAGACCGACATCTATGTCATCACGGGCGAGGCCGGCCAGAGCCGTCCCCTCGTGCCCCGGGTATTTCAACGAACCAGCGATTGGTCGGCGTATGCCAAGGGAGTGCTGGTCGTCGCCGTGTCGACCGCTCTGGCCTGGCTGATGTTCCCCTACTTCTCGCCCGCCAACCTCGTCATGATCTACCTGCTCGGGGTGACGGTCGTGGCTTCGCGCTTCGGGCGTGGGCCTTCCGTCCTCGCTTCCGTCTTGAATGTGCTCGCCTTCGACTTCTTCTTCGTGCCGCCGTATTTCTCGTTCGCCGTCTCTGACACTCAATACCTCATCACGTTCGGCGTGATGCTGGTGATCGCGCTGGTCATCAGCAATCTCACCGTGCGGATCCGCCAGCAGGCCGAGGCGGCCCGGGAGCGCGAGCGGCGCACCGCCGCGCTGTACGCCATGAGCCGCGATCTGACGACTCACCGCCGCGTGGAGAACCTGATCCGCGTCGCGACGCGCCACATCCGGGACATGTTCAAGAGTCAGGTCGCCGTCCTGCTGCCTGACGCATCCGGCCGCCTGATGCTCCAACCGGGAGAACAAGTGTCGTTCGTGTATGACTCCAAAAACAAAGGGGTGGCCCAGTGGGTCTTTGACCATGCGGAGATGGCCGGGTTGGGCACGGAAACGCTTCCCGGGGCCGACGCCCTGTATCTGCCTTTGGTCGCCTCCCGAGGGGTTATCGGCGTGCTTGCGGTCCGGCCGGAGCAGCCACGACCCTTGCTCGCCCCCGAGCAGTTGCACTTCCTGGAAACGTTCGCGAACCAGACGGCTGCGGCCATCGAGCGCGCGCTGCTGGCCGATGAAGCCCAACGCGCGCAGGTGATGGTGGAAACCGAACGGATGCGCAACGCCGTCCTGAGCGCGGTCTCCCACGACCTTCGAACCCCGCTGGCCACGATCACCGGCGTGACGAGCAGCCTTCTGGAGCAGAAACAGGAACGCGATCCGGCGTCGCGCCGTGAGATGATCCAATCGGTGTACGACGAGGCGACCCGGATGGATAGGCTCGTCAACAACTTGTTGTACATGACGCAAGTGGAGGCCGGAGCGCTGCAAGTCCATAAGGAATGGCTGCCGTTGGACGAGGTGGTGGGGGCCGCGCTGGTACGGCTTGAGGACCGGCTGGACGGCCGGGTGATCAAGACGCAGTTGCCGTCCGACCTGCCGCTGGTGCCGTTGGACGGCGTCCTGATCGAGCAGGTGTTGATGAATCTTCTAGACAATGCGCTGAAGTATGCGCCCCCGGATCGCCCCATCGAAATATCTGCGCGGGCCTCCGATGGAGAGGTGACGTTCGAAGTCGCCGATCGGGGCGTAGGGGTGCCGCCTGGCGATGAGCAGCGGATTTTCGACAAATTTTATCGGGCGGCCCCGTCTGGAACCCGCGGGGTGGGGCTCGGGCTCACCATCTGCCGCGGGATCGTCGAGGCCCACGGCGGGCGCATCTGGGTCGAGAACCGGCCGGGTGGGGGGGCGGTGTGCCGGTTTACCCTGCCTATGGAGGGAGAGCCGCCGAAGCCGGCTGAGGAATCGGATCAATCGCAAGCGACGTCCTGAGCACCGGCCCGAAGAGGCGATGATGTCCGCGCAGGAGCCGACAGTGCTGGTGATCGAAGATGAAGCCCCGATCCGGCATTTTCTTCGAACGACGCTGTCGGGCCAGGGCTTTCAGGTCGCTGAGGCATCAACGGCCGAAGACGGACTCGCGCAGGCGGCCGCCCGCAATCCCGACATCATCGTGCTTGATCTCGGACTGCCGGACCTGGATGGGATTGAGGTCACGCGCAGGCTGCGCGAGTGGACGGCCATCCCCATCATTGTCCTGTCGGCGAGAAATCAGGAACAGGACAAAGTGGCCGCGCTGGACCTGGGCGCGGACGACTACCTGACCAAGCCGTTCGGCGTGAAGGAATTGATGGCGCGGATGCGGGCCGCCCTGCGTCATGCGGCTCGCTCCGACGCCGGACCCGGGGAGGCGGTCTTCACCACCGGAGAGCTTCGGGTGGATCTCGTGCGGAGGCAGGTCTTCGTCGGCGATCAGGAAGTCCATCTGACGCCCATCGAATACAAGTTATTGACGGTCCTCGTGCGGAATGCGGGAAAGGTGCTCACCCACCGACAATTACTGAAAGATGTGTGGGGCCCGCTCCACGTCGACGAGGCGCATTATGTGCGGGTCTATATGCGGCAGTTACGCGCCAAGCTTGAAGCCAATCCGGCTCATCCCCGTTATTTGATCACGGAGATCGGCGTCGGCTACCGGCTCCGGACCGAAGATGAGGATAAAGAACAGCGTCCTTCCAGCCCCATCCAGAAGCCTTCCAGGTAGTCCAGCACCGCCTTGACGCCGCGGCGGAAGTCTTCCCTCTCCCGCTCCGACATCCCGCCGCCCCCCGCGTCGCCCGGCCCCTCCACGGCGGCCACCGCATTCTTCATTGCCTCCTCATGCGTGGACTCCAGCTCGCGGTGGAAGGTGAAATAGGTCATGTCCATCCGGGGATACCGTTCCTGTTGCAGGCGGGCAAGGCCGGGGATCAGATGGTCCCACATCGTGATGGCCATGTTCTCGAGGCCGAACGAGGCGCCGAGGGCGGT
>JBGPTH010000053.1:0-11037 GCA_041490525.1 Nitrospiria bacterium | reverse complement strand
TAGGAACCGAGCAGCTTGGTGGTTCTGCGGGATTGCCTCTGGGCAACGGGTCGTTAAGGCGACCGCGACCACAAACGAACCACCAGAACCAGCCTCACGGTGAGCCTGGTTTCCTCGGTTCTCCCGAACGGAAGCGCCACACCCCTCGCTGACCAGTGGGTCTCTACAGCACGATAACGATTGTCGGCGTCCCAAGCGCCCGATGCGGGCCACTTCCCACGAAGTGGCCCGCGTTGCATCCGGCGCCGATCCCGTCAGCAGCGAGTACAGGGAATCATTGATCTCTCCTGCCAGGATATGGTAGTTTGCTTCTGCGTATGGCCGCTGCCGGAACTTCTAAACGCGGGGCCGTAGAAACCCGGCATGAAATCGCCGGGGTGGTTCTCCTCACCCTGGCCCTCCTGCTGGGTCTTTCTCTCCTCTCCTATTCCCCGACCGACCCGGTGCTCTTCGAAATGGCCGTCTCCCCTGAACCGACCTATAACCTGGTCGGCAAGGTCGGCATGACCCTAGCGACCGGTGTCTTCAAGGTGGTCGGGGGCGCGGCGTACCTCTTACCCATCGCCCTGGGCGTTCTGGGAAAGCGCTGCTTTCTGCGCGGGGGTATGGGCATGACGCTCCGCAGCGCGGCCGGCTTCACCGCCCTGCTCTTCTTCCTTTCCGCCTTGCTGGCGATGGATCTCCGCGGCATCCCGACGCTGACCAGCGGCTGGACCCATCCGGGTCGGGCCGGCGGGCTGGCCGGCGGCTTCCTCAGCGAACAACTGCTGGCCGCCTTCGCCTTTATCGGGACCCACATCGTCGTGATCGCGGGCCTGCTGCTGTCGGTCCTCATCGCCACGCCCGTGTCCTTGGTCACGCGCCTCCGGCAGGCCGGCGAGGTCGTCGCCATGCTCCGCGAGTGGGGAAGCGACCGGTGGGCCCAATTCCGCGCCAGGCGCGCCGGCAAGCCCCGCAAAGCCAAGGCCAAGGCGGTCAAGATCATCCGGTCGGAGCGCGTGAGGCCGGCCGGCGGGGAGACTCTTCTCGCGGCGGAACCGGCGGCGGCGGAAGAGCACCTCCCCGAGGAGGTGCTGACGCCGGAAGTGGTCGGCGGGGCCGGCTACATGCTGCCCAACCCGGAGACGCTCTTGAGCGATCCCGTCGCGAGAGGGGCCCGGCTCACCGACGAGGAGATCCGCGCGCAGGTGCAAATCCTCACTCGCGCCCTGGCCAACTTCGGCATCAACGGCCAGGTGATCCAGACGCACGTAGGGCCCGTCGTCACGATGTACGAGTTCGAGCCGGCCCCCGGTGTCAAGGTGGCCCGCATCGTCAACCTCGCCGATGACCTGGCGCTGGCGCTCAAGGCGCTCGGCATCCGCATCGTGGCGCCCCTGCCGGGCAAATCGGTGGTGGGCATCGAGGTCCCAAACCCCCGGCGCGAAGACGTCGCCCTCAAGGAGATCGTGTTGAGCGAGCCGTTCCTCCTCTCCCGCTCGCCCCTGAAGCTGGCCCTGGGCAAGGACATCTTCGGGGCCCCCGTCGTCGCAGACCTCCGGGGCATGCCGCATCTGCTGGTCGCGGGCGCGACCGGCTCGGGCAAGAGCGTGGGACTCAACTCGATGATCCTGAGCATCCTCTTCACCTCAAGGCCGGACGAGGTCAAGTTCCTGATGATCGACCCCAAGATGCTGGAGTTGCCCGTGTACGAGGGCATTCCGCACCTGTGGCGCCCGGTTATCACGGACCCCAAAGCGGCCGCGCGCGGCCTCATGCTGGCCGTCAAGGAGATGGACCGGCGCTACAAAATGATGGCGGAATGCGGGGCGCGCAACATCGATACCTACAACCGCGTCGTGGCCGAGGCCCAGGGCGCCGCCCCCCCTCGATTCGAAGCCGCCCCCGCGGGCACCGAGGTCGTGGCAGGCACGGAACCCGAGCCGGGGTTCCTCTCGGAGGAGGACCGGCTCGCGGCCGGGGAAACGGCGATCCCGGCCGGACCAGAACTCAAGACGCCGCCGGCGCCGCTCCCTTATCTCGTCATCGTCATCGACGAGCTGGCCGACCTCATGATGGTGGCCTCCAAAGAAGTGGAAGACTCGATCGCCCGCCTGGCCCAGATGGCGCGGGCCGCCGGTATTCATCTGATCCTGGCCACCCAGCGGCCGTCGGTGGACGTGCTCACCGGCATTATCAAGGCGAACTTCCCGGCGCGCATCGCGTACCAGGTGGCCTCGAAGACCGACTCGCGGACCATCCTCGACCAGAACGGCGCGGACCAACTGCTGGGGCGGGGCGACATGCTGTACCTGGCCACCGGCACGGGCAAGCTGATCCGGGTCCACGGCGCCTTTGTCCCGGACGGCGATCTTAAAGCAGTCGTGGAGTTCGTCACGGCGCAGGGCGGTCCGGCCTTCTCCGAGGAACCGGTCGCGGCGGCCACGGAGGGTCCCGGCGAGGACAATGACCGGGACGAGATGTACGAGAAGGCCAAGGATCTGGTCATCACCACCGGCCAGGCCTCGGCCTCCTTCCTCCAGCGACGGCTGCGCGTCGGCTATCCCCGCGCCGCCCGCATGATCGAGATGATGGAGCAGGACGGCATCGTCGGCGCGGCGACGCGAGACGGCCGGCGCGAGGTGCTCATCAAGCGCGTCGGCGTGGACGGAGAGCGATGACCGTGCGGCTGCGCCCCCGGTGGATGTGCCTCGTGACGGTCGTGCTGACGCTCGCGGGCCTGCCGGCGCCCCTCCGCGCGGAGGATCCGGTCAAGGACCTCGTGAAGAAGGTGGAGGCCAAGTACAAGAAGACGACCGACCTCACCGCCGAGTTCACCCAGACCACGACCATCAAGGGCTTCACGAAGGCCATCAAATCGGCCGGCCGGGTCTATATCAAGCGCCCGGGGAAGCTCCGGTGGGATTACCTGGATCCGACCCTCGAGCAGATTTTTGTGGACAATGATGGCGTGCAGTTCTACGTTCCGGAGCACAAACAGGTGTTGACCGGGCAGTTGTCGAAGATGGCCAGCTCGCAGGCCCCCCTCCACCTCCTCCAGGGGATCGGCAAGCTGGAGACCCACTACCTCGTCACGCCCACGCCGAACGGGGAGAAAGGAGACGGCGGGCTCCCCCTCCTGGCGCTGACTCCCCTGAAAGGCGGACCGGAACAGCCCCGGGTCGTCGTCGAGGTGGACGCCAAATCCTTCCTCCTCCGCCGGGTCGAACTACATGACGTGAACGGGAACGTCTCGAACTTCCTCTTCAGCAACGTCCGGACGAACACGGGCCTGAAAGACGACGTGTTCGCCTTCACCGTGCCCCCCGACGTCGAGGTCGTCGATGCCCCGACGCTCGCCGGTCCTTGATCACTCTCCCGCTGAGGTGATCGGCGATACCCTGGACCGCCGAATGGATCGCCGCCATCGTGGGGACCGTCATCCTGCTGGTCGTGGCGGACCGCATCTGGTACGTGCGGGAGATGAAGGCCCTGGCCGGCGCGCTCGGCATCGAGTGGACCAGGATCGAGCGGCGCGGCACGTTCCCATTCGAGCACTACAAAAAAGCGGTACACGACAGCATGCCCCGAGACCAAGTGCGGAAGCTGATGGTGGGCTACTCCAGTGTGGAGGAGAAGCAGTACGGACCCTACCTCTACGAAACCTTTTATTACCGATTCGGGGTGCTTAGTCGCCACGGCGTGCGTATAGAATATGACCAGTTTGGGCGCGTACGCGTGGTGGACGATGCGCCTCCGGTGCCGCCGCGTGATCTCTCGAAGTAATACTTAGTCAAACAAAATTAAATGGCATATAGTCTTGACACTTACCCCCAATGGCTTTAGAATGTTAAGCAATTAGCCGAGAATACGTAAGAAACCTGTTCGGTTTCCGGGTCTTATGTTTTCAAAACTAAATGCCACAGGCCGAATCTGGATTCTGCTCATTGCCTGGATCCTATTTACCGGGCTTGATGTGGCCGACATGTTTGATTTGACAGACGACATCGTGTTGCCGACAGCGGTCGGGCAGCCAGCTGTTGCTCCCACCTCTCCAGAAGAGCAGAAACCGCACGTCTTCGTCCTCAAGGTCTTCCTCTATTGGGGCGAGTTTGATCCGCTGTCGCTGATCGGTGATAGTGATGTCTTGCCCATGTTCTCAATGCCATTCACTCATCGCGATACGCCTCTCTATCAACGTCACTCCGTTTACCGCATCTGATCTTCACGCCGCGTAAGGGTCCGGTGTGAGCGGTTACTTCCGCCACTCGCAACCAACTATTCTGCTGTCAGCTATCGTTTTCTAGGAGTCGTATGATCGACTTCCCATACTTTTGGAATGCAGGACTACGTGTCGGGCTTAGCTGCGCTGCGGTCGCGACGGGGCTGCTGTGCGGCGCAGCCTTCGGCGCGGAACCCGCGCTCCAGCCGCCGCCCGCCTCCGCAACCCTCAGCCTGACCGTGGACGAGGCGATGGCGCTCTTTCTCAAGCAGAACCTGGACCTGCTCATCGCCCAGTACGGCATCGATGCCGCCAAGGGGCTGGAAGTCACGGCGAAGCTCTTCCCCAATCCCAACTTGAGCGTCGATACCACCGCCTCGATGACGCTGTCCTACGGCCAGGTCAGCGTCCTCGCTGGGCGGATCGACCAGCTCTTCGAGCTTGCCGGCAAGCGCGGCTATCGGCAGCAGAGCGCCCGCTATGCGACGCAATCCGCCGAGGCTGCGTTTGCCGATGCAGGGCGCGTGCTTGGTTTTTCGGTCAAGGAGGCGTTTTACAAGGTTCTACAATCAGGCCGGAAGCTGGAACTCGCAAAAGAAAACAGCGCGTTCTTTAACGAAGTCGTCAACATCAATACGATCCGCTTCAGGAAGGGCGTGATCGCCGAAGCGGATCTCATCAAGTTGCGCGTGCAGGCGGTTGACTTTCAAAATCAGGTGATCACGGCGACGCAGGATCTCCTGATCGCCCAGAACAATCTGCGGGCCTTGCTGGCGCTCCGCCCGAATGTGGAGCTGAACCTCCAGGGGGAGTTGGAATACAAGCCGGTGTCGTTGGTGCCCGAAGCGTTGAAAGCCGAGGCGTTGATGACACGCCCGGATCTTGTCGCCAAGGAGCGCCTTCTCGCTCAGCGGTCAGCCGATCTGAAGCTGGCTCGGGCGTTGCGGGTACCCGATGTGACGCTCGGAGCCGATGCCTTGATGCAAGGGCCGGAGGGACCGAACACGCCCCACGGATACGGATTCGGATTGAGTGTGCCCTTGCCGCTCTTCAACCGCAACCAGGGCGGCATCCTCCAGGCGGAAGCCGGAATCAGGGCGGCGGAGGCAGATCGAGACAAGACCCGGCTGCAGGTCGAGATCGATGTAGAAACCGCCTATCGCGACTTTACGCAGACGCAAATGCTTGTGCAGGCCTACCTCGCAGGTGTGCTGGATGATGCGCGGGCCTCGCGAGAGATTGCTAAGAAGGCCTACGAGCGAGGCGGCACCAGCATTCTTGACGTGCTGGACGCATTCCGCACCTTTAACACCACCATGCAAGGTTACCTGGAGGCGTTGTTGGGCTACCAGCGAAGCCTGTTGGAGATCAACTCGGCTGTCGGCCGCCAGGTGATACCGTGAAAGCTCTCTCTCTCTTGGCCAGCCTCGTGAGTATCGTCCTAACCACGGGCGGCTGCGGGGACGGCAAGACCGAACCCACCCCGCCGAATCACAAAAGTCAGCAGGCAGACACCGTTCGAATCCCGCCGGAGGCCCAGCGGCAATTGATGGTCGAGGAGGTTCAACTCAAGCCGATCGCCGGAGACCTGACCCTGTCCGGCAAGGTCCAGTACAGCGAGGACCGGTATGCCAAGATCTCGTCGCCCCTGGTCGGGCGGGTCACCGAAGTCCACGCCAAGCTCGGCGAGCGGGTGTCCGCCGGCCAGGTCCTATTGCGGATCGAGAGCGCGGAGATCGGCGCGGCATATTCGGATTACGCGAAGGCCGATTCGGATTTGAACTTCACCACACGTAATTACGCAGTGGCCAAGGAGCTCTATGAGACCAAGGCGCTGTCAAAGAAGGATTTGGTCCAGGCCGAAAACGACTTTCTGAAGTTTCAGGCCGAATATCGACGGGCGCGCGAGCGGCTTTTGGCCCTTCGCGTGCCTGCTTTCGAGCTGGACAAGCCGCGGGAGCAGCAACGCATTAGCTCCCGCTTCGATCTCAAATCGCCGATCGAGGGCACTGTCGTCGAGCGCAATGTGACCGTGGGCCAGATGGTGGGCAACGACCCTGCGCAAATGCTGTACACCATCGCGGATCTCAGTGTGCTGCAGGTGGTCGCGGAGGTGTATGAAAAGGACTTGCGGCGCGTGACGAAGGGCGCGGCGGCGACGGTGACGGTCGAAGCCTATCCCGACGACACTTTCCCGGCCATCGTTGTCTACATCGGCGATGTGGTGGACCCGAGCACTCGCACGATCAAGGTCCGCTGTAACGTGAAGAATCCCCAGTTGAAGCTCAAACCGGAAATGTTCGCGAGGCTCAGATTGAAACTGGTGAGCGAGATTCCCGTGATGGTGCTTCCCAAGGAGGCCGTGATCGAGTTGGGCGGACAGGGCTTTGTCTATGTGCAGACGGCCCAGGACACCTACGTCCGCAAGGCGGTCGTCACCGGGACCGTTGCCGGCGACTCGATTCAGATTCGCGAGGGATTGCAGCCGGGCGAGCGCGTGGTAGTCAAAGGGGCGCTTCTGCTCAAAGGAGAGCAGGAGAAAGGGTAAATGATCGCCCGGATAGTCGAGTTTGCCCTGACCCAGCGCATCCTGGTGTTGACCCTAGGCGTGACCCTCTTGGTCGGCGGCCTCTACGCCTTTCACATGTTGGATGTGGTGGCCTATCCGGACCCGTCGCCGCCGATGATCGAGGTGATCACGCAGTACCCCGGGTGGTCGGCGGAAGAGATTGAGCGCCAGATCACGATCCCGCTCGAGACCGCCCTGAATGGCATACCGGGACTCACCGATCTTCGCTCGATTTCTATCTTCGGCCTTAGCGATATTAAAGCCTACTTCGATTTCAGTACCGACTATTACTTCGATCGCCAGGAAGTGTTGAACCGCCTTCAGCTTGTCTCGCTGGCAGTGACGACCCAGCCGCAGCTCTCGCCTTGGTCGGCCATCGCCGAAATCTATCGGTACGAATTGGTCGGCCCGCCCGGGATGTCTCTGAGCGACTTGAAGGCGATCCAGGACTGGCAACTGCAGCGACAATTCAAGCAGGTCCGTGGAGTCATTGATGTGACGGCCTACGGTGGGACGACCAAGGAGTATCACGTCGAAGTCGATCCCCGCAGCCTGATTCAATACAACGTGACGCTCGCCCAGGTGCTGAACGCGTTAACCAACAGCAACGCCAACGTGGGCGGCAACTATCTCACGCTGGGCGAGCAGAGCTTCAACGTGCGGGGCGTGGGCCTCATGAAAGACCTGAACGACATTGCGGATGTCGTGGTCGCCGAGAAAGCCGGGACGCCGATCTACATCAAGAACATCGCGAAAGTGGACGTCGGCCAACGAGTGCGGCTGGGGCAGGTGGGCATTGATGATCGCAATGACGTTCTGGAAGGGGTGGTGTTGCTGCAACGGGGCGCAAAGGCGACTCCGACTCTGCAGCGGGTACAAAAGAAGGTCGAGGCGCTGAACCAGGGCAAGTTGCCGGCGGGTGTTCACCTCAGAACATTCTATGACCGGACAGAGCTGATCAACATCACCGTGACAACAGTGCTTGAGGTCCTCGCGGGCGGGATGGTCCTGGTGTTCCTCATTCTCTTTGTGTTCCTAGGAAATATCCGGGCGGCGCTCATCGTCGCCTTGACGGTGCCCTTGGCGCTGCTGTTTACATTCTCCGCGATGGTCGCCGTGGGGGAGTCGGCGAATCTGATATCGCTTGGGGCCATCGACTTCGGCATCATCGTCGATGCCGCGCTGATCATGGTGGAGGCTATCTTCCTGCAGCTCAGCCACCATGCGGCCCACCACCGCCCAGTGGAGATCACGATCGTACGGGCAGCCCGGCATGTCGGACGGCCGATCTTTTTTTCGACGGCCATCATCCTGGTGGCGTTCATTCCTCTCTTTACGATGACCGGCGTGCCTGGGAAGATCTTCGCGCCGATGTCGGTGACATACGGCTTTGCCCTGATCGGAGCACTGTTGATTGCGTTCACGCTCAGCCCGGTGCTGTGCGCGCTGTTGCTCAAGCCGCCGTTCCGTGAGGAAGACACGCGCTTTGTGGCCGGTTTAAAGCGCCTGTACATGCGGGTGCTGCATTGGGGATTGTCGAACCCCCGTCTGACCGTCGCGCTTGCGGCGGGGCTCTTCCTGATAGCGCTCGTCGCGCTGCCGTTGATGGGGGGAGAGTTTATGCCGGCACTCGAGGAAGGCAATCTCTGGGTACGCGCGACGATGCCGGTAGACATCTCGTTCCAGGAGGCATCCCGCATCACGACAGAAGTGCGAAGTGTCTTCCGCTCCCACCCGACGGTGCAATCGGTGGCCTCCCAGCTAGGCCGACCCGACGATGGGACCGATCCCACAAGTTTCTTCAACGCGGAGTTCTTCGTGAATCTGAAGCCGCGGCACGACTGGCCACGTGGCATGAACAAGGAAGGGATCATTCGTGAGATTGAAGAGAAGCTCAAGCGCTTCCCCGGAATTCAATTTAATTTTTCCCAGGTCATTCAGGACAATGTCGAAGAAGCGATGTCCGGGGTCAAGAGCGAGAATTCGATCAAACTCATTGGGCACGACCTCGGACAGCTGGAGACCACTGCCTTGCGGATCGAAAATGTTATGACCGCTATCAGAGGCGTCACGGATCTGGGTGTATTCAGGTTGTTGGGACAACCGAACCTCCTGATCAACGTGGACCGCACAGCATGCGCGCGCTATGGCATTCTGGTATCGGACGTGAATGCGATGGTACAGACCGCCATCGGTGGACAGGCGGTCACGCAGGTGTTGGAAGGAGAGCGCCGGTTCGATCTCGTAGTGCGATTTCTACCGGAGTACCGCCAGGACATTGAGGCGATTGGTAACATCCAAGTGGCAACACCCAACGGCGCGCGGATTCCGCTCAAGCAGTTGGCGGCGATTTTGGATCAGACCGGCGCGTTTGTGATTTATCGGCAGAACAACGAGCGCTATATTCCGATCAAATTCAGCGTGCGAGGGCGCGACTTGGCGGGCACCGTCAGCGAAGTGTTGACCAGAATTGATGAAAAAGTGACGCTTCCGCCCGGCGTGCGGTATGAATTGGCCGGCCAGTTCGATCAGTTGCGGGACGAGCAACGACGCCTGGCGGTGGTCGTGCCGGTGAGCTTGGTGCTGATCTTTTTCTTGCTGTACATGACCTTCAATTCCTTCAAAGACGCCTTGCTCGTCCTCGCGGCGGTCCCCTTTGCGCTGGTCGGCGGGATTCTTTCTTTAGTTTTAACCGGCACTTCCTTCAGCATTTCGGCGGCGGTGGGTATCATTTCGCTGCTCGGTGTCGCGATTCTCGGCGGCCTCCTCCTGATTTCGCGAATCAACGAGTTGCGGCTGGAAGGAATCCCGATGGATCAAGCGCTGATGCGCGCGGCGGAATCCCAGATGCGCCCGATTCTCATGGCCACACTGGGCGCCGCTATCGGTCTGTTCCCTGCCGCTGTCGCCACGGGCATCGGCTCGCAGGCGCAGCAGCCATTGGCCCGTGTGGTCGTCGGCGGAATGATCACGGCGGCCGTGCTGATCCTCGTCGTGCTGCCGGTGCTGTATCATCTCTTCAACCGCGGGAATGCCCCGGGGGGTGTACAAGCGTCACCACCGGGAGCCGGGCCGGTGGCCGCGCCGGTTAAAACCTAATCCTTCGAGAGTCAGCTCCTCTGTTTTGAAGTAAGATGATCTAGGCGCGCGTTCGATAGCGAAATTTGTGTGATGCTCTAGTTGTTTGCTAGAATACACCGGGTTCGGCGCAGCAACCGGGAAACGAGCCAGAATTCTCTACTATTGCCTGACCCGATCTAGCTCTCCGACATCGGTGTGCTCGGGGGCTTGATATGTGGGTGAAACGCTGGCTCCTCGGCCGCCCGCTCACGACCGCGCAGGCCGGGCACCAGCGGCTCGCCAATCCTGTCGCGTTAGCGGTCTTCTCCTCGGATCCGCTGTCCTCCGTCGCCTACGCCACTGAAGAAATCCTCCTCGTGCTGATCCTGGCCGGAACGGCCGCGCTCCACTACTCCATTGGGATCAGCGTCGTGATCGTGGGCCTCGTGGCCATTCTCGCCGCGTCCTATCGGCAGACCATCTACGCCTATCCGTCAGGAGGCGGAGCGTACGTCGTCGCAAAGTCCAACCTGGGCGAGGCCCCGGGGTTGGTCGCCGCGGCGGCGTTGCTGATCGACTATGTATTGACGGTCGCGGTGAGCGTGGCCGCAGGCATCGCGGCGATCACGTCCGCGGTGCCGGAGTTGCTTGACCATCGCGTGGGCTTGGGCCTGCTGGCGATTGCCGTCTTGACCTGGGGCAATCTGCGAGGCGTCCGTGAATCGGGCAGGATCTTCGCCGTGCCGACCTATCTGTTCGTCGGAAGCCTCGGTGTGGTGATCCTCGTGGGCTTGGGGCGGGTGCTCTTCGGCGTCCCGGTGGAACACCCCCTTCCGTCCGTTCCAGCCGTGGAAGGACTCACGCTGTTTATGCTTCTTCGCGCATTCTCCTCCGGCTGTACCGCCTTGACCGGCATTGAGGCGATCTCGAACGGCGTGCCGGCCTTTCGGGATCCGGTGTCAAAAAACGCCGCGACCACCATGATCTGGATGGCCGCGATATTGGGCAGCCTGTTTCTCGGCCTCACCCTTCTGGCCCATCTCTACGGGCTCGTGCCGCGTGAAGAAGAGACCCTGATCTCTCAGATCGCAAGATTCTCGCTCGGCGGGGGTGTCCTGTACTATTTCATGCAGCTTGCGACGATGCTGATTTTAGTCCTCGCGGCGAACACGAGCTACAACGGGTTTCCGCGACTGGCCTCCCTGCT
>JBGPTH010000052.1:0-11904 GCA_041490525.1 Nitrospiria bacterium | reverse complement strand
GCCGGTCTCGCCCCGCGTCCCCTGCCGGTCCAGGGTCTTGATCTTCTCCTGCATCCGCTCGTACATGTCCCGCCCGGTCTCCGGGGAGAGCAACCCGTCCAGGACCTCGATCCCGAGGTCCCGCTGGACCACGTCGGTGACTCCCGCCTGCTTGAGGAACCCGGTCAAGGACGGAAGGCTCAGATAGGGCTGGGAGGGATGCCAGGTCGGAGGGAACAGCAATATCGTCTTCATGAGGAGACCTCTAGGAAAAACTCATAAATCTATATGATGGCTGAATCCTCAGTCCTGAATAGGATTTTATACACCCTCCCTCGGCCCAAATGCAACTGGCCAGGCGGGGGGAAAATCCTTCCCGGCCGGGGCCTTCCGCAAAGAAAAAAAGCCCCGGGGGTGGGCCACCCATCACCCCGGGGCTTTCTTCGTTCATCAGCCTGTGCCGAAAACGGGCTACGGCAAAACGGTCCCGACCTCCCTTATGGAAGCTGCAGGGTGAACCAGGTGGAGATGCCCTTCATGCCGTCGCGCTCGACGTTCTGGCCATCCCACACGGCGAAGGCCACCGGCACCGAGCCTGCCAACTTGAACTGCACGTCATTGGGGTCCGAAGTCGTCAAAGCGCGCTTGTAGACGACGCGCCACGTGGGACCCGTGCAGCACCCGCCCTTGATCGATCCGGCCGGCTCCCAGAGTCCGTTGCCGATCACATCCTGGTGGGCCTGAGTCGTCAGGGTGCTGAAGCCGTTCGCGTTGAGGTCTTCGACCGATCCGATCCGCATGTCGGGATCGGACAGAATGTTGCCCGACCAGATCCCGGGGTTGAAGGGGCCCAGGCTCCGTCCGATGCGGTCGAGGTAGGTCACGCCGCCGGCCGGCTCCTCAAAGTAGTAATCCCAGAAGATGGCCGGGTACTCGTTGTCCACATCCCAAATCCCCGTGCTGTCCTTCCCCAAGTCCTTCTGCCACTCGGCGTTCCATCGCCAGATGTTCACGGTCCCGCCCGATTGACCCATGCACTGGAACGGCGGGGCGCCGCTGGTGTTGACCGGGAACTGAATGGCGGACTGGTCCCTGAAATGCTGCGGGCCGATCGTGGTATCGTTCTTCGACTGATCCGCCCAGTCCAACCGGATGCCGATGTCCTTGCCGTTCGTGACCGCCTTGACAAAGACCGCTTTGACGGCGATATTCGGATGCATCGGCGTCGTGATCGTCTGCCCGCTGAGCGGAACCACCACACCCGGCACGTTCTCCCAGATGGGATTCGCCCCGTCCATGGGAACCGGCCCCTTCACCATCTTGACCGCAATGGTCACGGGTTGGCTGACGGCCAACGGGACCTGCCCGATCGTCAGGACCACGCCGACCAGGAGGGCGCATGCCAGCACTCCCCACACGACGGCCCTGTTCTTCGTTCTGATAATGTCCATAGTGATAACCCCTCCTCTGGTTTAAGGATTAATCAAAAATGTCCGCTGCGCTCATGAATAAAGAACCAGACTCGAAACTCCTCTCACCGCCCTCTACGGGAAAACCGGCTCCAGGCCGGTCGCCCTCAGGCGTGGCCGGCAGGACCTGGCTCCTTCCCCTCCTGGTCATCGGTCGTGTCCATCTGGGAGCGTCCGCCGACTTCATCCAGCAGGACGCTCAACTCGTTGCCCAGGTCCTGGGCGCCGCACTCAAACACCGCTCCCTCCGGGGGGCTAAAGGTCGCCGGCTTGTAATCCGTTTCTTTGTAAGGTTGGGGGCTCACCCCGAGATAGGCGCATTCGAATTTCAGGAAGGCCTTCGCCAGGTCGCAGAGCATCATGTAGAATCCCCGCTGGGCCTTCTTGGACCCCATGTCGGCGAACAAGGGCGCCCACCGGCCGATGTGATCCCGCATGAACTTTTTCTCGGCATCCGTCACGATCTGGAGTTTCTCCTCCCCGTCGTGGCACAGCGCGTAGGATTCTTTATAGGCCAGGAAGTGAAGGAACTCCAATTCGACGCTCAAATGGTCGAGCCGCTCATGAACCACTTCGGCCAACTCAAGGCCGAAGGCTTTGTAATACCCCGCAATATCGCCCATGGTATGCGACTGCTGAAAGACGTGCTCGTTGCCAAAGAGGGTTTCGTAAGGAGGGGCATCCAGGCTGATGACGTTGGAGAACACGCGCCGATGCTCATCCTGGAGGTCGACGAATTCCCAGGTCTTGAAGCTCTCCTGCTCCCAATCCCCGACCTGATCCATGAGCTTCCGCAGGGGGGCCACCAACCCGCGCACCGTGGCGGACGCCTTCATCGCGTCCAATGATTTCTCCAGCGTCTCGACGGCGGACAACCCGTCCTCGACAAATTCCCCGTCCTGCAGGTAGTTGTAAAACTCGTCATCTTCGGGAAACAAGAAGCCCCAGGAGAGAAGCAGATAGAGCTTGCTTCTGGATAGGGCGAGTTCGACTTCCGGGACGTCGGCCAGTCCGATCTTTCCCGGAGGATTTCCTGATATCGCCTGTGGACCCATGAGCTTCAGCCTCCTTCAGCCACAGCTTTGAGCATCGTGAAGGATAGAAAAACAGGCCAAGCTTGTCAAGCCTTTTTTCGGCCCTTACTCGGCCCCTGTCCCCCCGCTTGGGGCGGCTTCAACACGACGTCCTGAGATCACTTTGATCGCAATCCTGTCGTTCACCGTGGAGCAGACCTGCTCGCAAATTCCGCAGCCGACACATTTTCCATGATCTACAACGGGATAGGGATCGAGAACGTCAACCGAAAGGGCCTCGACGGGGCACTTGGCAATGCAGAATCGGCATCCCTGGTCGGCGGTGCAGTCCGCCTGGTTGACCACGGCCATCCCCATGCGGACTTCGGCCCGGTCGCCGACCGGGAGCAGGGCCTCCGTTTCGCAGGCGGCGATGCAGGGAAAATCTTCACACAAAAAACAGGGGGATTCATTGGCGAACAGGACCGGATATCCCGTTTCCAGGTCCTTTTTCAGGCTGCCATAGGGACAGGCGGGCAGACAATCGCCACATCGCGTGCACCGATCCAGAAACATCGCCTCCTCAACGGCCCCCGGGGGCCGGAGCCAGTCCGTCCTGGCCCTGACCGGCGCCTTCGACTGGGGCGCAACAGGGGTGTCCTTCTGCTGGTCATAGTACTCGGACACGGCCTTGCCGACCGACCAGACCGACTGCTTGAGGAACTGCCGGCGCCCCTTGTCTATCTCTTCACCCATGGTTCTCCACCAATCAGCCCTCTAATCCCCCATGACGCCAGCGGCCCGCAGCTTGTAGACCTCGATACACCGATCGCAACCCCCGTATTCCGGGTCCCACCCGGGGTGATTCTCCCGAATGTAGTCCAGGACGGCCGGCTCGACCTCCTGGGTGAGGTTCTCCACCCAGTTGTACGTGGGGAACCCGCAGAGCGGACAGGGGAATCCCGGCATGAGCATGACTCTCTTCTGCTCCGGGATCTCACCCCCCTCCACCTCGATCGCCCGGTCGATGACCTTGAGGGTATCGGACGCCATCTCGACCAGCTCAGGATGGGTGAAGAATTCAGTCGTCCAGAGCCCCTCGAAGACGGACACGAGCTGCGTGCCAGGGAGCTTTCGGTACCAAGTCGAGAATTCGTGGAACCGCTGTTCCTTGGGGAACACGGGATCCTTCCCCGAGCGCATCAAGCGGCTGTCGATGCTCAGGCACCACAAGACCCGATACCGGCTCAGGATCAGGGCCTCTTCGCCGGGGCTGTTCCCCACCTTGATATCCGGGTCATAGAGGAAGGCCGGATCGAGCATGTCCTTGATGTGGAAGAACTCATGGCGGCAGAACCGGTTCAGCGCGGGGTCGTAAAACCGCCGAGGGAGCAGTTTGATCCCCATGCCCTTGAGACCCTTGGCCTCGAACGTCTTGGCCAAATCCTCTTCAACGGTCCCCCACTTCCGCAGCACGTCGACGGACTCCTGGTCCTCTTTGAGGACGCCGCGGACCAGGGTGATCCCGATGCGTGCCTTCAGGTCCGGGAACTCGTTGAAGGACTCCATGATGATGTCGGAGAACCCCCACTTGCCGAACAGGTACTGATACAGCTTCTGGAACTCCGGTTCGCGATCGTCGAGTGGGAAATTCTCATAGATGGGATCGGCGAATTCATGAAACTCCTTGTAAAAGGTGGGGTCTCCCTCCCGTTCGGTCTTTTCCATGAATGCGTCGATGACTTCCTGGATGAGGGCCGGCTGAAACCGCAACTCCATAAACGGCCTCCTTGACTTCGCTTTTGGGGACCCGCTATGATGCTGTCGCAGAGAAAACAGTGTCTCATTATAGGGAGTGGGGTCTTCCATTTGCAAGCCACCGGGAAGGCCCTCGCAAGCGCCACAAGGGAACCATTGATGGCTGACCATCCAGCAACCCCGACGATGGGGTCCGCGCCGTCCGCAGGCCCCCAGGGAGGACCGGCCCCCGCCCAGCCGGCCATTGATTGCCTTGCCCACTGGCGAGCGGGCGCGCGAGAGATCCGCGTCTTCCGTGGGCACCACGATCCCGTCTGGGCCGTCGCCTACCACCCCGAAGGGACGATGGTGGCCAGCGGCAGCGTGGACCACACGATCCGCCTCTGGGAAATCGAGACGGGCCGGATGCTCCGCATTCTCCGCGGCCATACGGACTCGGTGCGCTGTGTGGCCTTCTCGCCCGACGGACAGATGCTGGCCAGCGGTTCCACCGACCGGACGATCCGGCTCTGGAACCCCAAGACCGGCGAATTTATCCGGATGCTCTTCGGGCGGTACGACCATGCCGTCCACTCCATCTCGTTCTCCCCCGACGGCCTCATGCTGGCGCGGGGCAACGAGAACAAGGACATCAAAATCTGGGAGGTCGGCACGGCCACGGAGCTCCTCTCCCTCTTACCCCGCGACGTCTATGACCTCCATTGGAACATCGTGTCCACGTTTTCGCCCGACGGCCGCCTGTTGGCCACCGGCAACGACGTCGGCGGTATGACGCTCTTCGAAGTTCTACCCAGCGGCCAGGAACTCTGCGTCCTGGAAGGACATAAATCGGACCCCTTCGATGGGACCATCGAGCGGCGCGGCCAATGGTTTGAAGAGCAGACCGGCTGGGAGGTGGCGTTTGAAAATTGGATCGGGGGCGTGGCCTTCTCCCCGGATGGGAGCGTGCTGGTCAGCGGAAGCCGGGACAAGACCCTGAAGTACTGGGAAGTGCCCGGCGGCCGGTTGATGCGGACCGTGAAGGCTCACTCTGGGTGGGTCCGGGCGGTCGCGTATGCCCCCGACGGCAAGGTCGTGGCGTCCTGCTCGGACGACAACACGATCAAATTCTGGGATGCCGCCACCGGCCGCCTGCTTCGCACCCTGAAGGCCCACCGCGAGCCCGTGCGGGCCATCGCCTTCTCCCCCGACGGCCGCCGGTTGATCAGCGGGGGTCTCGACCGCACCGTCAAGCTCTGGGAAGGCGGCGCAGCGCCCCCCGTCTCAGTCTAGCCCGCCCTTTTAACTTTTTCCAAATCGCCGTGTCTCATTGACAGGGAGACACGTTCGTCATACGCTTCCACCCCGCGGAGGCACCATGGACCAGGAACTGGTTCAGTATCTCGATAGCCGATTCCAATCGGTTAACAGGCAATTCCAAGAGTTGCGTAGGGAGATGAATGAACGGCTGGAAGAGGTCAAGCGGCATACCGGCGTGCTGGTCGAAGGCATCAGGCACGAGCTTCACCTCGTGGCCGAAGGCCTCGCCATGCACATTCAAGTTCAGCATGTGGAAGAGCGGGAATACCATGAGCAGCAGCATCGGGAGACTCGTACGCTCATCCGATCAGTCTATGACGGGCTCAGGCAGCAAGACGAGCAATTCCGTCAGCGCGTGGAGCATCTCGAACGGAAAAGGCCGATCTAGGCTCACTCCTCCTGCCCATTACTCCCCTTTCGTGATGCCGTAGCGCTTGCACTTCTCCCAGAGGGCTTTGCGCGACATGCCCAGGATGCGGGCCGCCTCGGTCTTGTTGTCCTTGGTCCGATCAAGCACCTTGAGGATGTACTGGCGCTCGAACTGCTCGCGGGCGTCGGCCAAGGGCGCGATCACCGCGGCCTTCGCCGTGCTGGCGGGCACGCCTTCGCTGCAAAAGCCGCAGCCCGGTTGCGGCGGGCCCCCGAGATACGGACAGACCGGGAACCCGCAGAGGTCCCAGGGCTGGATCTCGTCCCCTTCATGGCTCAGCGTCACGGCGCGCTCCAGGGCGTGCTCCAGTTCGCGGATGTTCCCCGGGAAGGAGTAGCGGAGCAGAAGCTCCTTGGACCGCTGGGCAAGCGACGCGGGCCGCTTGCCCAGGCGGGCCGCGAACACCTCCAGGAAATGGTTGGCCAGGATGAGCACGTCCTCTTTGCGGTCCCGCAGGGGCGGGATGTAAATCGGGACGACGCTCAGACGGTAGTAGAGGTCCTCCCGAAACCGCCCGGCCTGCACCTCCTTCTTCAAATCTCGCTGGGTCGCGCAGATGAGACGGACGTCCACCTCGATGGTGTCCGTGCCCCCGACCCGCTCGAACTGCCGCTCCTGGAGCACCCGCAGGAGCTTCACCTGGACGACCGGAGAGATCTCCCCGATCTCGTCCAGGAACAGCGTGCCGTGGTGAGCCAGCTCGAATCGCCCCTTCCGCTGCCGCAGCGCCCCGGTGAAGGCGCCCCGCTCATGCCCGAAGAGTTCGGTCTCCAGCAGGGACTCCGGCAGGGCGGCGCAGCTCACCTTGATGTAGGCCCCCTCCCGGCGCGCACTGTTGTGGTGAATCGCGTTGGCCACCAGTTCCTTGCCGGTCCCGCTCTCCCCGACGATCAGCACCGTCGAGTCGGTCGGGGCTACCAGCTTGACCTTCTCCAGCACCTCCCGCATCCGGTCGTTCTTGCCGAGCAGCCCTTTGAAGCTGAACCGCCCTTCCAACTCCTCGCGCAGCGAGCGATTCTCGTCCTCCAATTCCAGGACCTTGACCAGGCGCTTCACGATCAGAATCAGCTCGTCCATCGAGAAGGGCTTGGTGACGTAGTCGTAGGCCCCCATTTTCATGGCCTCGACCGCCGTCTCGACGGACCCGTGGGCGGTGATCACGATCACGCCGGTGCGGGGCGAGACCTCCTTGCAGGTCTGAAGAATCCGGAGTCCGTCCAGGCCGGGCAGCCGCAGGTCGGAGATCACGATCTCGAACGGCTCCTTTTTGATCAGCTCCATGCCTTCCGGCCCGGTGGAGGCGACCTTGGCCTGATACCCCTCCGCCTTCATGGCATCGGCGATCGAGATGCGCATCAGGGGCTCGTCGTCGATGATCAGGACGTGCGGCTGCGCCATGGCGTCAGGCCCCCTTCCCCACCACGGACCGGACGTTCACGGCGGGCAGGCGCACGGTAAACACCGTCCCTTTCCCGACCTGGCTGCGAACCAGAATCTCCCCCCCATGGCGCTCGACGATGCCCAGGCTGACCGAAAGCCCCAACCCGGTCCCCTCGCCCTGGCCCTTGGTGGTGAAGAACGGGTCGAAGATCTTCGGAAGCACGTCGGGCGGAATCCCAGAGCCGGTGTCCTCCACCTCGATGGTGAACCACTTGTCATCCTTCCCGGACCGGACCGTCACGGCGCCCTCCCCCCGGATGGCCTGGACGGCGTTGAGGATCAGGTTCATCAAGACCTGCTCGATCATGTGCCGGTCCGCCATGAGCGGCGGAAGATCGCCCGCCAGTTCCTGGCGAAGGGACACGTCGGTCCCCACGAAGACGTAATTGGTCAGCGCGAGGACCCGCTCGATCATCGGATTGACCTCGGTCGAGGAGAGCTCGGGCTCATGCTGCTGGGAGAAGTCCAGGAGCTGCCGCACGATCGTCTGCACCCGCCGGAGCCCGTCTTCCATCGAGACCAGGTACTCGGCCTGCCGGTCCGCCGAGAGGCTCCCCTTCCGGATGTTGTAGAGACAGTTCAGGATCCCTCCCAGCGGATTGTTGATCTCGTGGGCCACCCCGGCGGCCAGTTTTCCGATGGAGGCAAGTTTCTCGGCGTTCAAGACTTGTTGTTCCAGCCGTTTCTTCTCCGTCATGTCGCGGGCGATCCCCAGCACCCCGATGATCTTTCCGTCGTTGTCGTACAGCGGCGAGACGCTGACGAGGGCCTCGCGCGGCTCTCCGGCGCGGGTCAGCAGCTCCACCTCATAGGCCTGCTTGGTGCCGATGTCCAGGGTCGACCGCAGGCGCTTCCCGCGATGGCGGCGGGACATGAGGGAGAGATACGGTCGCCCGAGCAGGTCCTCCTTGCGGTAGCCCCAGATCTCGATCTTGCTGTTCACATAGGTGAACCGCTGGTCCAGGTCCAGCGTATAGATCACGTCATTGGCGTTCTCCAGGAGATTTTCGAGATACGTCTTCGTCTCGGCGATCTCGCGCGTCCGCTCCAGCACTTTCAATTCCAGGGCCTCGCTGTATTCCTGGAGCTGGAGTTCCAGGTGCTTGCGCTCCGTGATGTCGCGGAGCTGGACCATGATGTAGGTCATCGCGCCGGCCTTAATGCCCGTGAGGTCGAGCTCCATGGAGACCGGCCGGCCGGCCCGGTCGAAGACCTTGACCTCCAGCGTCGGGGTCTTCTGCGCCCCACCGAGAATCTCCTCGATCTGGGCGGAGACCACCGGCTGGTACTTGGGCAGGATCAGGTCCATGAAGGGGCGCCCCACGAGCTGCTCCTCGGGATACTTGAGAATGGCTTCCTGGCGCCGGTTCACCGCGATGATGCCCCCGCCGGGGTTCACCATGATGACCGAGTCCGCCGCCTCGTCGAAGAGGATCTTGTACCGTTCCTGGGAGTCCATAAGATCCTTCGTCCGGCGCACCACCTCGTGCTCGAGCCCCTCGGTGTACTGGCGGATCTGCGCTTCCAGGGCTTTCCGGGCGGTGATGTCCCGCACGAAGGCCCGGGTGTACACGAAGCCGCCGCTGCCCCGGTCGAACAGGACGGTGGCGTGGATTTCGACGTCGAGACGATTGCCCCCCTTGGTCAGGAAGGCGGTCTCCAGCGTGCCCCGTCCCTCCGCGGCCAGACGGGCGACGTACTCCTGGACGCCCTGCTGGCAGTCTATGGGCACGATGTCCCAGAGGCGCTTTCGGGACATCTCTTCCTGCGAATAGCCGAGCTTGTCGAGCGCCGTCGAATTGACGTGCACGAAGCGCCCCTCCTGGTCCAGCTTCTGGATCATCTCCGGAGAGTTTTCGATGAGGTCCCGGTAGTTCTCTTCCAGACGGGCGATCTCGGCCATCTGGCGCTCCAATTCCCGGAACGAATGGCTGAGGCTGGACGCCATCTGGTTGAAAGCCTCCGCAAGCGTTTCGATCTCGTCGCCCGTCCTGATGTGGAGCCGTTGGTCGAGGTCGCCCCGGCCGATCGAGGCCGCCCCGCTTTGGAGGGCTTGGATGGGCCGCACGATCCGTTTGGCCAGGACGCGTCCGGCCAACAGCATGAGGAGAAAGACCGCCCCGGCGCCCGCCAGCACCTTCCACTGGAGCTGTTTCAACGGCGCGAACGTCTCCGCCGGGTCCTGTCGCACGAAGGCGATCCATTGGATCCCGCCGCCCCCAAGGCTTTCGGGAGCGAGGGGGACCGGAAACCGGATCGGCGCGAATCCCACGATCGAGTTCTTCCCCCCGTGCGAATCGTCCTCGGCCACCACCCAGCCGGGTTTCGGCTGCGTGATCTGCCGCATCAGAGCGGCGTTGATGGTGTGCCTGTCGGGCGAGAGCACCGGACAGATCATCGGCCGCCCGGCGGTATTCAGCAGCATCGCGTGCCCCCGCTCGCCGATCCGGACCTCCTGGATCGCCTTGAAGAGCTCGTCCCGCCTCAACCGCAGATTGATCGCGCCGACCGCCTCCTTCTGCTCATCGTCCAGGATGGGAACCGCGACGTCCAGGACATGGAACCCCAGATCCCCGTCGTACACGAGATCGCTGACATAGATCTGGCCCTTTCCCCCGTTGTAGGCCGCCCGCCACCACAGCGCCTGACTCTGATCATACCGGGCCCGCGGGGTGGAACTGACGATGAGGGCCCCTTGGCTGTCCGTGACGAAAATGGAGACATACTCGGCTTTCCGGATCTGGTGCCACCCGATCAAATAATCGGCCGCCATCTTGTTGACGAAGTCGGGGAACTTGTTCTGGCTCCGGCCCCGGTCCCACCGGCGCTCCCATTCGCGCACCATCCGGCCGACGGCCGCCTCGCCCCGTCCCGCATAGCTTCGGTTGGAGTCAATGACCGCCCCGCGCAGGATCGGAATCGTCGCCAGTTGCCGGGCCTCGCTGGTCCCCCGCATCACTTGCAATTCGACCTTGCCGGCCGCCTCGACGGCGATCTGGCGGAAGTCCGTGCCGATCGTGTCCTGGATCGCGCGGCGCTCTTCGAGGTAGGTGATGACGAAGGCGAAGGTCAGGGGCAGAAGCCCGATCAACACCATGGCGGTGATGATCTGGCGCTGAAGACTCCGGGGGCGATTTAAAAATCGTGTAATCACCACTGTTACCTAATCGTTACATTCTCTGTGGCCTCTCTCGAAAAGTCAAGGAGATCACGGCCCTGGGAAAGCCCTATGTTTTCCTGTCTGTGTGTATTGCACTTCTCCTTCTACCGACCCTGTACGTCCGGTCGTGGGTCCGGGATAAAGCCGCTCCGGTTCGGCATCTGCACTTGTGGAAGCGTCCGCGCATCGATCACGGCATCGTCCTTGACGATGCCGTTCTGAAACAGCAGCCAGGCGATCACCGAGTAGATTTCGTCTGGATTGAGCGAGCCCGGCGCGTTGAACGGCATCGCCCGATTGATGAAGTCGTACATCGTCGTCGCGTACGGCCAGTAGCTGCCGATCGTCTTGATCGGCTTGGCGTCCTTCAAGGTGCCTTGCCCGCCGACCAATCGGTCCTTGGGCCCCTCCTTGCCCGTCGGCCCATGGCACATGGCGCACTTGGCCGCAAATACCTGCGCGCCCTGCTTCACCGTGCCCTGCCCGGGCGGCAGGCCTTCCCCGGTCGGCGACACGTCGATGTTCCAGGCCCGGATCTCCTCGTCGGTGGCCGCCCGTCCGATTCCATACCCGCCACTCTCTTCAGCGGATACAGACGTCCAGGCGCAGGCGAGGGCCACGGCCAGCGCGCCGAGGCCGATCAGCAGAGACTTACGCGTAGATGTTCCGTACTCGTCCATCGCGTTCCACCCTCCAGCTTTGAATGGCGTTATAGTGAAAGACTGAATTGTAGCCGCGCACCTTCACGAGCTCCTGGCGCGTCGGCTGGACATAGCCCGTCTCGTCGGTGCAACGGCTTTGCAAGATCGCCTCCTGGCCGTTCCATCGCCACGGCAACAGGAAGCGCGTATGGCATTTCGGCAGGACCGGCTCCTGCAGGCGAGCCGGTTGCCAGGTGCGACCGCCATCCACACTGACCTCGACTTTGGCCACGCGGCCGCGGCCGCTCCAGGCCAGCCCGCGGATCTCCTGAAAGCCGGGGTGGATCTGCTGTTGACCCGAGGGGGACGTGATCACCGACTTCGCCTCCATCACCAGGCTGAATTGATACGCCTTGCCGTCCGGCATGAGATCGGTGTATTTGGACGTCTCCTCGCGCGTCATGAACGGCGCGCTGCCGAGCTTCAGCCGCCGGAGCCACTTCACGTTGATATTGCCTTCATAGCCGGGGAGGAGGAGTCGCAACGGAAAGCCCTGCTCCGGCCGCAGTGCCTCGCCGTTCTGGCCGTAGCAGATCATGGCCTCGTTCAGGACTTCATCGGTCAGCGGCACGCTCCGGTCCATGCCCGCGGCGTCGCTGCCCTCCGCCAGCATCCAGCTCGCGCCGCGTTGGACGCCGGCGGCCTCCAGCAACGT
>JBGPTH010000051.1:0-12943 GCA_041490525.1 Nitrospiria bacterium | reverse complement strand
GTAGGAGATGTACTTCGCCAGCCCCCGCTCCGACGCCACCTTCGTCAAGGCGGAGGTCAAGGTCGTCTTGCCGTGGTCCACATGGCCGATCGTCCCAATGTTCACGTGCGGCTTGCGCCGCTCATACTTCGCCTTCGCCATACTCCCCCCTCATTACGCCACATCACCCAACGGCGGGACACGACCCAATAGGACCCGCCATCACCAGCCCTTGACTTGTGCGAGGATCTCGAAGTGAGTCGTCCGGATAGGCGTGTCGACTAATCCGCCACGTGACCTGTGGCCGCTCGCGTCCGATCCTTCCTTGTCAGCTCACCAGCGGTAATGGGCGAAGGCCTTATTGGCCTCGGCCATCCGGTGGACGTCCTCTTTCTTCTTTACCGACGCGCCGGTGTTGTTGGCGGCGTCCAGCAACTCCCCGGCCAGCTTCTCCTCCATGCTCTTGCCGGCCCGCGCCTTGGAGTAATCCCGGATCCACCGGAAGGCCAGGGCCGTGCGGCGAACCGGTCGGATCTCGACGGGGACTTGATACGAGGCGCCGCCCACGCGCCGGGATTTGACCTCCACCACGGGCTTCACGTTCTCCACTGCCGCTTTGAAGACCTTCAAGGGATCCCCGTTCGTCCGTTCCTGGATCAGTTCAAAGGCGCCATAGCACACGCGCTCGGCGGTGCTCTTCTTACCGCTCCGCATCATCGTATTGACGAATTTCCCGATCAGCTTGTCACGAAACCGCGGATCCGGGGCCCCTTCCCGCGGGGCAATGCTGCGACGCCGAGACATCGTTCCCTCTCCAATCCTTTAGGTAGCGGCCGCCGCCTTCAGCCGCTTCGCCCCATACTTCGAGCGGCTCTGCCGGCGGTTCTGAACCCCCACGGCATCGAGGGCGCCGCGAACCAGGTGATAGCGCACCCCCGGCAGATCCTTCACGCGGCCCCCCCGCACCAGCACGATGGAGTGCTCCTGCAAATTATGCCCGACGCCCGGGATATAGGATGTGACTTCCATGCCGTTGGTCAGCCGCACGCGCGCCACTTTCCTCAACGCCGAGTTCGGCTTCTTGGGGGTCGTGGTATAGACCCTGATGCAGACGCCCCGCTTCTGCGGAGAGCCCATCAGCGCCGGACTTTTCGTCTTCCCCGTGCCGAGCGTGCGCCCGTGCCTCACCAACTGATTGATCGTCGGCATATCTGATCCCGGCTCCGATGAACGAATAACTTCCCGTCAAAAGGCATGAAACTGTGAGAGTTTATAGATTCCCCGCTCACCTGTCAAGGGGAAAGCTCCCCCCTACCCTCCCGACTCGCCCACGAGCAGCGTGGCCGGTTCCGCGCCCGCTTCGGCCAGGCCTGGAACCGGGGGCTTCTCGCTCACCACGTAGGTGTCGCGGTATTCGGAAAGCCCGGTGCCGGCGGGAATCAGCCGCCCCACGATCACGTTTTCCTTCAGGCCCAGCAGATTGTCCACCTTCCCGTTGATGGCGGCCTCCGTAAGCACCCGTGTCGTCTCCTGAAACGACGCGGCCGAGATGAAGCTGTCGGTCGTCAAGGCGGCGCGCGTGATCCCCAAGAGCACCGGCTTCGCCACGGCCGGCCGTCCCCCTTTGGCGATCACCTTGTCGTTCTCCTCGGCGAAGACGAACTTGTCCACCTGGGTGCCGGAGAGAAACTCCGTGTCCCCCGGTTCCTCCACACGGACCTTGCGCAGCATCTGGCGCACGATGATCTCGATGTGTTTGTCGTTGATGGTCACGCCCTGGAGCCGGTACACCTCCTGGACTTCGTCGACGAGATACTTCTGGAGCTCCTTGGGCCCCTTGATGTCCAGAATGTCGTGCGGATTCGCGGACCCGTCCATGAGGGGCTCCCCGGCCTTCACCCAATCCCCCTCCTGAACGTTGATGTGCTTGCCTTTGGGGATCAGGTATTCTTTGGTGTCCCCCATATCATTCTTGACCACAATCTTGCGCATCCCCTTCACGTAGCCGCCGTATTCCACCGTGCCGTCGATCTCGTTGATGATGGCGTGCTCCTTGGGCTTCCGGGCCTCGAAGAGCTCGGCGACGCGCGGCAGGCCGCCCGTGATGTCCTTGGTCTTCGTGGTCTCGCGCGGGATCTTCGCGAGCACATCGCCCGCATAGACGCTCTGGCCCTTCTCGACGAAGATGTGCGCCCCCACCGGAAGCATGTACCGGGCCACCGCGCTGGTCGGCGCAATCTTGGCGGTCTTCCCGGTGTCGTCCTTGATGGAGATGCGCGGCCGGTAGGTCCCCCCGGGATGGTCGATGATGACCTTACGCGACAGCCCGGTCACCTCATCCAGTTCTTCCTTCATGGTGACCCCTTCGGTGATGTCGCCGAAGGCCACCTTGCCCCCCACCTCGGTGAGGATGAAGAGCGAATAGGGGTCCCACTCGACGAGGCGCTGGCCGACGGTGACCGCCCCGCCGTTCTTCACCTTGATCTTGGCGCCGTACACCACCGGATACTTCTCGCGTTCGCGCCCTGTGTCGTCATGCACGGCGATCTTGGCATTGCGGCTCATCACGACCCAGTCCCCTTCCTTGTTGCGGACGGCGATCGCGTTGCTCGGCAGGTCGGCATTCTTCTTGGAGTCGAAGCTCAGGTACTGGACGGTCCCCGCGTGCTTGGACTCCAGCGTGGTCTGCTCCACCACCTTGCTGGCCGTCCCGCCGATGTGGAAGGTCCGCATCGTCAGCTGCGTGCCTGGCTCCCCGATCGATTGCGCGGCGATGACCCCGACCGGCTCGCCGCGGTCCACCATCTTCCCCCGCCCGAGGTCCCGCCCGTAGCACCGGACGCAGACCCCTCGCCGGGACTCACAGGTCAGCACCGACCGGATCTTGACCCCGTCGAGCCCGGCTTCGACGATATTGATGGCCCGGTCCTCCGTGATCTCCTCGTTTGCCCCGACGATCAACTCCCCGGTCACGGGGTCCCGCACGTCATCGGCCGCGATGCGGCCCAGGATGCGCTCGCCGAGCTGCTGGATGACTTCGCCGCCTTCGACCAGCGCCGTCACCAGGATCCCATCGGCCGTCCCGCAGTCATCCTCACTGACGATCACGTCCTGGGCGATGTCCACGAGCCGGCGGGTGAGGTACCCCGAGTTGGCGGTCTTCAGCGCGGTGTCCGCCAGGCCTTTGCGGGCCCCGTGGGTCGAGATGAAATACTGGAGGACCGTCAGCCCCTCGCGGAAATTCGCCGTGATGGGGGTCTCGATGATCACCCCCGACGGCTTGGCCATCAAGCCCCGCATGCCGCCGAGCTGGCGGATCTGTTGCGAGCTGCCGCGGGCCCCCGAATCCGCCATCATGAAGATCGGATTGAAGCCCCGCCCCTCGGCGCCCCGACCCTCCGCCCCGAGCTCCTTCATCATCTCGGTGGCCACCTGCTCGCCCACGTGGGCCCAGATGTCGATCACCTTGTTGTAGCGCTCGCCGTTGGTGATCAGCCCGTCGCCGTATTGCCGCTCGATTTCGTGGACCTCCCCCTGGGCCTTGCGGATCAGCTCCCCCTTCTTGGTGGGGATGTGCATGTCGTCGATGCAAATGGAGATGCCGGCCCGGGTGGCGTAGTAGAACCCGAGGTCCTTGATCCGGTCCAGCATGACGACCGTCTCGCGGTGGCCGGCCCGGCGATAGCAGGTGTCGATCAGCTTGGTCATCTCCTTTTTGGTCATCACCATATTCACGGCCTCGAAGGGGGTGCCGGGTGGCAGGATGTCCCCGAACAGGACCCGGCCCACAGTGGTCGAGTGCTTCCACTGGGCCGGGTCGCGCAGCTGGATTTCCGTCATCCCGGGCTCGGTGACCTGGGTGAGTCCCCGGACCTTGATCCGGGCATGCTCCGCGACCTCCCCGAGGTCGTAGGCCATGCGCACTTCCTCCGGGGAGCTGAAGATCTTGCCCTCGCCTTTCGCGCCCGGCTGTTCGAGGGTGAGCCAATAGCAGCCCAGCACCATATCCTGCGACGGGACCGTGATCGGCTTGCCGCTGGCGGGGGAGAGGATGTTGTTGATCGACATCATGAGGACGCGCGCTTCGATCTGCGCCTCGACCGACAGCGGCACGTGGACCGCCATCTGGTCGCCGTCGAAATCGGCGTTGAAGGCCGCGCAGACGAGCGGGTGGAGACGGATCGCCTTGCCCTCGACGAGGATCGGGTCGAAGGCCTGGATGCCGAGCCGATGCAGCGTGGGCGCCCGATTCAAGAGGATGGGGTGCTCCTTGATGACCTCGTCCAGGACGTCCCAAACCTCGGGCTTTTCATGCTCCACCAGGCGCTTCGCGCTCTTGATGGTCGTCGCCGCGCCCCGCTCTTCCAGCTTGTGGAAGATGAACGGCTTGAACAGCTCGAGGGCCATCTTCTTCGGGAGCCCGCACTGGTACAGGCGGAGCTCCGGCCCGACCACGATGACGGTCCGGCCCGAGTAATCGACGCGCTTGCCCAACAAATTCTGGCGGAACCGCCCCTGCTTGCCCTTCAGCATGTCGCTCAGCGACTTCAGGGGGCGCTTGTTCGCCCCGCGGATCGCGCGCCCGCGGCGCCCGTTGTCGAACAGCGCGTCCACGGCCTCCTGGAGCATCCGCATCTCGTTGCGGATGATGACGCCCGGCGCCTTCAGCTCCATCAGGCGCTTCAGCCGGTTGTTCCGGTTGATGACCCGCCGATAGAGGTCGTTGAGATCGGAGGTGGCGAAGCGGCCCCCGTCCAGCGGAACCAGCGGGCGCAGTTCCGGCGGGAGCACCGGGATGACGTCCAGAATCATCCACTCCGGCTTATTCCCTGATTTCCGGAAGGCCTCGAGGACCTTCATGCGCTTGGTGTGCTTTTTCTTCTGGGCGAGGGAGTTCGTCTCCTTGACCTTCACGTGGAGTTCGGCCCAGAGCGCATCGATGTCGATGCGCCGCAGCAGCTCCCGGATGACTTCCGCGCCGATCCCGGCCTTGAATCCCGCCGGCTGCTCCTGCATCAGCGCCCGATAGCGCTCCTCTGAGACAAGCTCCTTCTCCTTCAACGGCGTGGTACCGGGCTCGACCACCACGTAGCTCTCAAAATAGAGGATGCGCTCCAGCTGCTTCAGGCTCATGTCGAGCAGCGTGCCGATCCGGCTGGGGAGGCCCTTCAGGTACCAGATGTGCGCCACCGGCGCGGCCAGTTCGATGTGGCCCATGCGCTCGCGGCGCACCTTGGACTGAATGACCTCGACCCCGCACTTGTCGCACACGATGCCGCGGTGCTTCATCCGCTTGTACTTGCCGCAGTTGCACTCCCAGTCCTTGGTCGGGCCAAAGATTTTGGCGCAGAACAGCCCGTCTTTCTCCGGCTTGAACGACCGGTAATTGATGGTCTCCGGCTTCTTCACCTCGCCGTACGACCACGACCGGATCTTGTCGGGAGACGCCAACCGGATGCGGATGGAGTCGAACGACACGCCGTCAGGCTGCTTTTCGAACACCGTGGAGATGCCTTCCAAGGTTCTACCCCCTTTAGACCGTTTAGACCTTCGCCTTGTTCAATTCCACGTCCAGGCCCAGGCTCTGGAGCTCCTTGACCAGCACGTTGAAGGACTCGGGCAGGCCCGGCTCCAGGAAATTCTCCCCCTTGACGATCGCCTCATACATGCGGGAGCGGCCCGGCACGTCGTCCGATTTGACCGTGAGGAACTCTTGCAGCGTCGAGGCCGCCCCATAGGCCTGGAGCGCCCAGACTTCCATCTCCCCCAGCCGTTGCCCGCCGAACTGGGCCTTGCCGCTCAGCGGCTGCTGGGTCACCAGCGAGTACGGTCCGATCGACCGCGCGTGAATCTTGTCGTCCACCAGGTGATGGAGCTTCATCACGTACATGTGGCCCACGGTGACCGGGCTCTTGAAGACTTCGCCGGTCCGGCCGTCGTACAGGGCGGTCTGCCCGGACTCCGGCAGCTTTGCCTTCTTCAACAAGGCCTTGATCTCCGTCTCGGTGGCGCCTTCGAACACGGGGCTCGCCACCCAGATCCCCAGGGCCTTCGCCGCCCACCCCAGATGGGTTTCGAGGATCTGCCCCACGTTCATCCGGGAGGGCACTCCCAAGGGGTTCAGCACCACGTCCACGGGCGTGCCGTCCGGCAGATAGGGCATATCCTCCTCGGGCAGGATGCGCGAGACCACGCCTTTGTTGCCGTGGCGGCCCGCCATCTTGTCGCCGACCGAGATTTTCCGCTTCATCGCGATGTAGACCTTGACGAGCTTGATGACCCCGGGCGGGAGTTCATCGCCCCGCCGGAGGCGACCGACCTTCTCGTCGTAAAGCGTCTGGAGACTCTCCATCTGCTCTTTGGCCGTCCGCTCGGTCTCCTCGATCTCGGCCTGGTCCTCCGGATCGCTGAGGGTGATCCGCCGGATCTCCTCGTCGCTCAGCTTCTTGAGGATGTCCGCGGTGATCTTCCCCTTCCGCTTCAGGATGATCTCGCCGGAGTCCCCGTCCATCAGGTCGCGCGCCACGACCTTGCCGAGCAGGAGCTTGCGGGTCTTTTTGCTCTTCTCCTCCCCCACAATGCGCAGGCTGTCCTGGTGTTCGCGCTGGATCTTGAGCACGTCGTCGCTCTCGATGCTGCGGGAGCGTTCGTCCTTGTCCAGGCCCTTCCGGGAGAAGATCTTGACGTCCACCACGATCCCCTCCACGCCGGGCGGGACCGTGAGGGAGGTGTCTTTGACGTCGCCCGCCTTCTCCCCGAAGATGGCCCGCAGGAGCTTCTCCTCCGGCGTGAGCTGGGTCTCCCCCTTCGGCGTGACCTTGCCGGCGAGGATGCCCCCCTGCTTGACCTCGGCCCCGATGCGGATGATGCCGCTCTCGTCCAGGTCCCGGAGCATGTCTTCTCCGACGTTGGGGATGTCCCGGGTGATGTCCTCCTTGCCCAGCTTGGTGTCGCGGGCCTCGACCTCGAACTCCTCGATGTGGATGGACGTGAAGACGTCCTCCCTGACGACCCGCTCGCTGAGCAGGATGGCGTCCTCGAAGTTGTACCCGCCCCAGGGCATGAAGGCCACCAGGACGTTCCGCCCCAGCGCGAGATCCCCCCGGTCGATCGCGGGCCCGTCCGCCAGGACCTGCCCTTTCTTGACCGGCTCCCCGACGGCCACCACCGGCTTCTGGTTGATGCAGGTGTTCTGATTGGACCGCTTGAACTTGATCAGGTCGTAGGTGTCGAGGCAGACCTCGTGCTTCTTGCTCCCCGGCTCCTTCTTGCGCAGATCGGTTTTCACCACAAGGCGCGTGGCGTCCACGCTTTCCACGACGCCCGCCCGGTGGGCCAGGACGACGTAGCCCGAGTCCCGGGCCACGATCGCCTCCATGCCCGTCCCGACCAGGGGCGCTTCCGACTGGATGAGCGGCACGGCCTGCCGCTGCATGTTGGAGCCCATGAGCGCGCGATTGGCGTCGTCGTGCTCGAGGAACGGGACCAGGGCGGTGGCCACGCTGACGACCTGCTTGGGGGACACGTCCATGTACTCCACCTTGTCGGGCGAGACGGTCACGAAGTCCCCGCCGACGCGCGCCGACACGTTTTCGGCGATGAGCCGCTGAGAGCCGTCCACTTCCGAATTCGCCTGGGCGATGGTGAAGCGCTCGCCGTCGATGGCCGACAGGTATTCGATGGTCTCCGTGACCCGGCCCTTCTGGATTTTCCGGTAGGGCGCTTCGATGAACCCGAACTCGTTCACGCGCGCGTAGGTGGCCAGCGAGGTGATGAGGCCGATGTTCGGCCCTTCGGGCGTCTCGATCGGGCAGATCCGGCTGTAGTGGGACGGGTGCACGTCGCGGACCTCGAACCCGGCCCGCTCGCGGGTGAGGCCGCCGGGACCGAGCGCGGAGAGGCGGCGTTTGTGGGTGATCTCCGCCAGGGGATTGGTCTGGTCCATGAACTGCGACAACTGGCTGCTCCCGAAGAACTCCTTGATGGCGGCGATGACCGGCTTGGCGTTGATCAGATCGTGCGGGAGCACCGCTTCCATATCCAGCAAGTTCATCCGCTCCCGGATGCTGCGCTCCATCCGCACCAGCCCCAACCGGAACTGGTTCTCCAGCAGTTCGCCGACCGACCGGACGCGCCGGTTCCCGAGATGGTCGATGTCGTCGACCTCCCCCTTGCCGGCCTTCAGGGTGACCAGATACCGCACCACCTCGATGATGTCCTGGGCCATGAGCGTCCGCTTGTCGAGCGGCAGGTCCAGCCCCAGCTTCTTGTTCAGCTTGAGCCGCCCGACCGGCGACAGGTCGTACCGCTTGGCATTGAAGAACAGGTTCTCGAACAGCACCCGCGCGGTCTCGAGGGAAGGGGTCTCCCCCGGGCGGAGCCGCCGGTAGATCTCTACCATGGCCTCGTCCTTGGAGGTCGTTTTCTCGCTCTCCAGGGTATCTTCGATGACCGAGGCCGTCGCCGACGGATCGAGATACACCGCCTTAAAGGACTCGATCTTGCTCAGCCGGACCTTGTCCAGGACTTCTTTGGTCAGCTTGTGGTTCTTCTCCAGGAGCTTCTCCTTGGAGGAGCCTTCGACCAGATCGACGAGGACCGTGCGGCCTTCGAGGTCCTTCGGGTTCGCCTCGATCTCCCGGATCCCGGCCGCCTTCAGGCGCCCGATGGTCGTCTTCGTGAGCTTCGACCCTTCGCGCACGATCGGCTCCTTGGCCCCTTTTTCCGTCAAGTCGCTGGTGACGCGGAGCCCCGCATGGATCTCCGGGTCGAGCTTCCGCCACAGTTTCCCTTTCTGGACCAGGATCTCCTCCACCGGATAGTACATCCGCAGGAGATCGTCGGTGGAATAGCCGAAGGCCTTGAGGAGGATGGTCGCCGGCATCTTCCGCCGCCGGTCAATCCGCACATAGAGGATGTCGCGCAGGTCGAACTCGAAGTCGAGCCAGGATCCCCGGTACGGAATGATCCGGGCGGAATAGAGGATCTTCCCGCTGGCATGGGTGCGGCCCTTGTCGTGCGTGAAGAAGACGCCCGGGGAACGATGGAGCTGGCTGACGACGACCCGCTCGGTCCCGTTGATGATGAACGTGCCGCGGTCCGTCATCAGCGGCAGCTCTCCGACGTAGACCTCCTGCTCGCGCACGTCGAGGACTTTCCGGGTCGGCGACTTGTCTTCCTTGTCGAGGACCACCAGGCGGACGCGGATCTTGAGGGGCGCCGCATAGCTCATCCCCTGCTCCCCGCACTCGCGGACGTCGTATTTGGGTGTCCCCAGGCTGTAGCTGACGAACTCCAGCACCGCCGTATTGTTGTAATCGGCGATGGGGAATACGCTCGTGAGCGCCGCCTGCAGCCCTTTGTCCTCGCGCCGGTCGGGATCCGCCTCCATCTGCAGGAAGTGGTCGTACGACCGCTTCTGGATCTCGATCAGGTCCGGGATGTCGATGTTGCGCGAGATCTTGGAGAAATCTTTGCGTTCGATCAGCGTGCTACTACCCGATTCCGACATGCAATGCCCCCCACGTGGATTGGCCCTCTCCCCTCACGTTGCCGGGGAGCCGGCCGGTGGACCGCGGATGACTGACGTCGCCCACTGCGGAGGGGCTATTTGATCTCGGCCTTGGCCCCCTGCTCTTCCAGCTTCTTCTTGATGGTCTCGGCCTCCTCCTTCGTCACCCCGGTCTTGACCGCCTTGGGCGCGCCCTCGACCAGATCCTTGGCTTCCTTCAATCCCAGATTGGTCAACTCGCGCACCACCTTGATGACCTGGATCTTCTTGTCACCGGCGCTGGTCAGCATCACATCGAACGCCGTTTTCTCCTCGGCTGGCGCCGCCGCCACCCCGCCGCCACCCCCGCCCGCGGCCACCGGCGCCGCCGCCGTAACGCCGAACCGCTCTTGCAATGCCTTGACGTAGTCGTCCAGTTCGAGGACCGTCATGCCCTCGATCATCTTGATAAAGTCCTCTTTCGTCAGCTTCGTCGCCGTTGCGCTTGCCATGGACTCCTCCTTCGGTTGTTCCTTGATCGCGATCAATGTCCCGACAAAGTTGCTCAGAATACCGTTCATCGTCCCGACGAGCCCGCCCAGCGGGCCCTGCATCCCCGCCAGCAGCTGCGCGAGCAGCACCTTCCGGGACGGCAGGTCCGCCACCGCCTTCAGGCGGGCCGGGTCCAGGATCTTGCCCTCGATCAGCCCGAGGGTGATCCGCATCTTCTTCTCGCGCTTGTCCTTCGCGATGAAGTCGCGGAGGACCTTCGCGGGCAAGGCGGGATCGTCATACCCGATCGCCACGGACAGCGGGCCACGGAAGTACTCCTTCGCGGCGGCCACCGGGGTCCCCTCAGCAGCCAGCACCGCCAGGGTGTTCTTCACGACCCTGAGTTCGGCCCCGACGGCCCGCAGCTGCCGCCGCAGCTCGGTGATCTCATTGGCCCCCATCCCGATGCATTCGGTCAGGACGGCCACCCGGGCCCGGCTGAATTTCTCCCGCAGGGCCTCGATAGCCTGCGCCTTCGCTTCCTTACGCATCGTGTCGTCTCCTCAGGCCGCCGGTCCGGCGGCCATCTTCCCGAGCGCCACCGTATCCAGCGGGATCCCCGGGCCCATCGTGGACGAGAGGGTCACGGACTTGAGGTATCGCCCTTTGCTCGACGCCGGCTTGGCCTTGAGCACGGACTCCACCAGAACCATGGCATTCTCGCGCAGCTTCTCCGCGTCGAAGGAGACCTTGCCGACCCGCACATGGACGATCCCGGCTTTTTCGATTTTGTATTCCACCCGGCCCTTTCGGATCTCATTGATGGCTTTGGCGACCTCGAAGGTCACGGTGCCGGTCTTGGGGTTCGGCATGAGCCCGCGTGGCCCCAACACCTTCCCCAGCTTGCCCACAACCCCCATGAGGTCCGGCGTGGCGATCGCCTTGTCGAACTCCAGCCATCCGCCTTTCACCTTCTCGATCAATTCGTCGCCCCCCACGATGTCCGCGCCGGCCTCCCGGGCCTCCCGCTCCTTGTCCCCTTTGGCGAACACGAGGATCCGCACCTTCACACCCGTGCCATGCGGGAGCACGGCCGAGCCGCGCACCATCTGGTCCGACCGCTTCGGATCCACGCCGAGGTGGAACGCCAGCTCCACCGTCTCATCGAACTTCGCGTAGGCGGTCCGTTTCACCAGTTCGACCGCCTCCGGAAGCCCGTAGGGACGGGGTTCGACGAGCGCGGCCGATGTCTTCCATTTCTTGCCCATGATCCCACTCTCCCGCTGTTAAGAAACCGTGATTCCCATGCTTCGCGCGGTGCCCTCGATGATCCGGGCCGCTGCCGTCAGGTCAGCCGCATTGAGATCGGCGATCTTGACCCGGGCGATCTCGTTGACCTGGGCCTGGGTCACCTTGCCCACCTTGTCCTTGTTCGGGGCTCCGGACCCTTTGATGATGCCGGCGGCTTTCTTCAATAGATCTGAGGCCGGAGGGGTCTTGGTGATGAAGGAGAAACTCCGGTCGGTGTACACCGAGATGATGACCGGGATGATGGACCCTTCCTGGGCCTGGGTCTTGGCGTTGAATTGCTTGCAGAACTCCATGATGTTCACGCCGTGCTGACCCAGCGCCGGGCCCACCGGAGGAGCCGGGTTCGCCTTGCCGGCGGGGATCTGCAGCTTGACCATGCTTTTGACTTCCTTTGCCATACTGGCTCCTCTTTCGTCTCGTTAGAGCCGTTCGACCTGCAGGAACCCCAGTTCGACCGGGGTGCCGCGGCCAAAGATGCTCACCAGGACCTTGACCCGACTGCGCTCCAGGTCCACGTCGTCGACCATGCCGTTGAACCCCAGGAACGGCCCGTCGATGATCCGGACATTGTCGCCTTTGTGGAACTCCTCCTTCTGCCGGGGCACCGCCGTGCCGGTGTCGATTTGCTTCAGGAGCGTCTCCACTTCCTCCGAGGTCAGCGGGATCGGCTGCGTCCCTCCCCCGACGAACCCCGTCACTTTGGGGGTCTTCTTGATCATCTCCCAGGACTGGGGGGACATGTCCATCTCCACCAAGACGTATCCCGGGAAGAACTTGCGCGTCGAGGTCCGCTTCTTGCCGTCCTTGATCTCGATCACGTCTTCGGTCGGCATCAACACCTGGGTGATCGAGTCCTGCAATCCCATGTGGCTGGCCTGCTCGAGAATGCTGTCCCGGACCCTCTTCTCAAACCCGGCGTAGGTGTGGACGACGTACCAGTACTTAGGCATGGCCTTGCTTCGGGTCAAATGATTTTCCCGACCAACCGGACGAGCAGGAGATCCGCCAGCGCCAGGAACACGGAGACGATCACAACCAGGACGATCACGACGGTCGTGGACCCGATCGTCTCGCTGCGGGCCGGATAGGTGATTTTCTTCAGCTCCGACCTCACGTCGAGCAGGAACTCGACCACGCTGTTCCAGAGTCGTGTCATAATCGGGACCTTTCCGGCCTCCTCACCTCAGCCATCGAGGTGTGAACCACTCGTGCATCGTTGGGGGCATTCCGGGTCGAACACGTTCGGTGTGGCAGGGGCACTAGGAATTGAACCCAGACCTTCGGTTTTGGAGACCGACGTGCTAACCGTTGAACACCATGCCCCTCTCTGGCGTCGGTCACTTCGCTTCGAACCCTACTTCGTTTCCTTGTGGGGTGTGTGCTTGCGACAGAACCGGCAGTACTTGCGTCGCTCCAACCGATCAGGATCGTTCTTCTTGTTTTTCATGGTGGAATAATTGCGCCGCTTGCAATCGGTGCACGCCAACGTGATGATCTCTCGCATGCCTGCCACTCCTTCCGGTCGCGGTCTACGCCACGATCTGGGTGACGACGCCGGAGCCGACGGTCTTGCCGCCCTCGCGGATCGCGAACCGCAGCCCCTGGTCCATCGCGATCGGCGAGATCAGCTCCGCCGTCACCGACACGTTGTCCCCCGGCATCACCATCTCC
>JBGPTH010000050.1:0-13079 GCA_041490525.1 Nitrospiria bacterium | reverse complement strand
CTGATCCTGCCCCCGGCCGCCACGCTGCTCCTGTTCTTCCTCATCCCTTTGACGTTGGTCCTGGCGGTCAGCTTCCTCTCGCGGGGCACCTACGGCGGGATCGAGTGGATCGCCACCCTTGAAAACTACACCAGCATCGCCGACCCGCTATACCTGCGCATCTTCTGGCGCTCCCTCTGGATGGCCGTCCTCACCACGGTCATCTGCCTGGCGCTCGGGTTCCCGCTCGCCTACGTCATCGCGCGGGCTCCCCGGCGATGGCAGGGCGCATTGCTCCTGTTCGTCATCCTCCCGTTCTGGACAAACTTTCTCGTCCGCACCTACGCCTGGATGTTTATTTTAAGAACCGAGGGCCTGCTCAATACGACGCTGGCAGGGCTCGGCCTCATCCACGAGCCCCTCAACATCCTGTTCACCGACACGGCCGTCCTGATCGGGCTGGTCTATGGATACCTGCCGTTCATGGTCCTGCCGCTCTATGCGGCCCTGGAGCGGATGGACCCCTCGTTGATCGAAGCCGCGTGGGATCTCTACGCGAAGCCGTTTCAGGTCTTCACCCGCGTCGTCCTGCCGCTGGTCAAGCCGGGTGTCGTCGCCGGCTGTGTCCTGGTGTTCATCCCCTCGCTGGGGGCCTACGTGACGCCTGATCTATTGGGCGGGGCGCGGACGCTGATGATCGGCAATCTGATCCAGCACCAATATCTGGTGGTCCGCGATTGGCCGTTCGGGTCGGCCCTGTCGTTCGTCCTTATGGCCTGCGTGCTGGCGGCGGTGCTGTACTATCTCCGTGCCGGGGGCGCGAGGAGCCTGACATGAAGACGGGTCGCTGGTTGATCGCGGCGAGCGCGGCCGATTTGCTGTTCCTTTACCTTCCCATCGGGATCCTGGTCGTGTTCTCGTTTAATGCCTCGAAGCTGTCGGCGCGCTGGCAAGGCTTCTCGATCCAGTGGTACGGCAAGCTGTTCTCGGATGAGGCGCTGCTCGCCTCCGCCCTCAACAGCCTGATCATCGCGGCGGTCTCGACGGTCCTCGCCGGGGTCCTGGGCGTCCTGACGGCGGTGGCGCTGGAGCGCCGGCCGTTTCGCGGCCAGGCCGCGTTTGAAGGGCTGCTGCTCATGCCCATCGTCATCCCCGAGATCATGATGGGGGTGGCGATGCTCCTGTTCTTCGTGATGATCCGTCTGCCGCTCTCGCTGGTCACGATGACGATCGCCCATACGGTCTTCAACTTCCCCGTGGTGGCGCTGATCGTCCGTGCCCGGCTGCACAAGCTGGACCCGCGGCTGGAAGAGGCGGCCCGCGATCTCGGCGCCACGCCCTGGGTCGCCTTCCGGCGGGTGACGCTGCCGCTGCTGATGCCCGGCATCATCGGGGCGCTGTTGATGGCGTTCACCCTCTCGTTGGACGACTTCATCATCAGCTTCTTCACGGCCGGCGTCGGGTCCACCACCCTGCCGATCAAGGTGTACGGCATGCTCAAGACGGCCGTGACGCCGGAGGTCAACGCCCTCTCGGCGATCCTGGTGCTGGTTTCGATGGCGCTCGTCGCTGCGGCGACATGGGTGCAGAGAAAATGAAGGCTTCTCCGTTGCAGTGGCTTTTCGTCTGTGTGCTGATGACGTGCCTTGCGGCCTGTTCGCCGGGGGCGAACGAGCAGGGGAAGGCAAAGCAGGTCACGCTGCATCTGTTTACGTGGTCGGACTATACCGAGGAGACGGTCGTCAAGGAGTTCGAGCGGCGGTTTGGCATCAAGGTGGTGACCGACACCTTCGGGTCGAACGAGGAGCTACTGGCGAAGATCCAGGGGGGCGCGGCGGGGTACGACGTGGTGGTGCCCTCCGACTACATGGTCTCGATCATGATCAAGCAGGGCCTCCTGGCCGAGATCGAGCCCGCAAAGATTCCGAACCTCGCCCAGGTCTATCCGCACCTCAAGGGGCTCTATTACGATCCCCGGAACACCTATTCGGTTCCGTATCTGTGGGGGACCACGGGAATCGGCTACAATTCCGAGATGGTCTCGCCGCCCCCGGAAAGCTGGCGGATCCTCTGGGATGAGCGGTACAAAGGGAAGATCAGCCTCCTCAACGACGAACGCGAAGTCTTCGGCATGGCGCTGCTTGCGGCGGGAGAGTCCCTCAACACGACGAATCCCGTCAAGCTGAGTGAGGCGAAGGGACGGCTGATGGCCCAAAAAGCCCTAGTCAAGACTTACACGAGCGAGAACTACGACCAGCTCCTGGTCTCCGGCGAAGTGGCCTTGGCCCACGGGTGGAGCGGGACGATTCTCAGAGCGGCGGCGGAGCGCCCGAGCATCAAATACGTGGTCCCGAAGGAGGGCGGGACGATCTGGCAGGATAACCTGTGCGTGCTCAAGACCTCCGTGCACAAAGAAGAGGCGATGACCTTCATGAACTTTCTGCTGGAGCCGCAGACCGCCGCCCGGATCACCGCCAAGGTGAAATATGCCAGCGCCAACGAGGCCGCCCGGGCCTTCGTTCCCAAGGAGATCGCCCAGAACCCCGCGGTGTATCCTTCCGCGGAGGTGGTGGCCCGGCTCGAATGGATCAAGGACGTGGGGGAAGCCATTAAACTCTACGACCGGGCGTGGACCGAGCTGAAGGTGAAATAGGCCCCTCGCCTGGCGGGGAATCGGTAAGCTAGAATAACGCACATTCGGCGAGAGACTTATTATGAGGGACTTATGATGCTGGGTCAGGTGCTGTTGTCCATGCTGGTCCTTCTGGGGGTGGCAGGCCCGGCGCGGGCCGACGTTAAGATTCTGGACTGGGGTTTCGATCGCGACGCGCCCGGGAGTTTTCCCGCCGGATTTGTCGCCGGAAAGGCGACCGGGGAGGCCGGGCGGTGGGAGGTCACGACTGACCCAAAGGCGACGTCCCTTCCTCATGTGCTGGCGCTTATCGGATCGGATCAGGCAGGCGCGGGACCCCAGGTGATCTTCATCGAGGGCGCCGAGGCCGGCAACCTCGACCTGACGGTGCGCATCAAGGCGGTGCCGGGCGGCAGCGGCCAGGGGGGTGGCGTCGTCTTCCGGGCGCAGGACGATCGGAACTACTACGTGGTCTGGCTGAGCCCCCAGGAGAAGCTGGTCCGCCTGGACAAGGTCGTCAATGGGGAGACGAAGCCGCTCCAGGATCTCAAGGTCGAGACTGCCGAGGTCGGTAAATGGCATTCCTTACGCCTGTCGATCCACGGGCCTCTTTTGGAGGCAATCTTCGACAACCGCGTGTTCCTCTCGGCGCGCGAGGACGCCTGGCAGCATGGGTCCTACAAGAAGGGCAAACTCGGTTTATGGGCGCGGGGCGCTGCCGTGACCTATTTCGACAATCTCCGATTTACGGCGATGGATGAGGGAACCGGGAGCCAGGCTCTGGGCGGGACGGAGACCACCATCATCAAATAGCGTCGAAAGGGGAGAGGTGGCTTTTCGATGTCATGCGAGGGAATCATGAAGAACGAGATCACTGAAACCGAAAAGCCGCCGGTCCCCTTATTACTGGTGCTTGTGCTCGGCGTGGCGCTGGCGCTCGTGCCGGCCTCGGTGACACTGGCCCTCACCGAGGAGGAGACCAAGCGGGCGGAGGCCGTGATCCCGCTCTTGGAGGGGCCGCAAGAGTTTTGGGCCATCGGCGAGTTTGTCCATCTCGGGCCTCCGGCGGTCCCGATCCTGGCCAAAGGGCTCCAGCACCCAAGCCGGCGGGTCCGCACCAATGCCATCGAGGCGCTGTACCTGATCAAGGACAAATCGGCCGTGTCCTCCCTCAACGGGGTGGCTTCGAACAGTGAGGAAATCCCGGCGGTCCGCGAGAAGGCCCTTCGGGTGGCCATTCAACTGGATCCCGCGAACGCGCTGCCGGCGCTCCAGGCAATGGCCCAGGACCCGAACGAGAGCATCCGGAATGCGGTGGCGCACGAGGCTCGCCACGTCAAAGACAAGGCCGTGATCGATCTCTTGATCACGCTCCTGGCCGACGACGCCCGAAGCGTCGCCGACGGGGCGTCCCGGACCCTCTGGGAGTTCACCAGCCGGCATGTGGAGGGGCAGGACTTCGTCCAATCGACGAAGGAACAACGAGCGGCCTGGTCCAAAGAGTGGGCGCAGTGGTGGGCGGGCTATCGGGACAAGTTCCAATTCGAACCGGAACAGCCTGTCCGACGCGTTGAGCCCTACATGCCTCCCGGCGGGTTTCCGATGCCCCCCGTGCCGGATCTTCAGCCCAGCCCCCTTCCCAAAGACCCCGGAAAGGTCAACTGAGCACGACCGGCGCGTTGTCCTCCGTGTCGGCCTGTGGTACGATTTCAATCATGTGGGAGGGGAGAAGCAGGCTCCTGAACCAACCTCGAGGAGAGCAGAGATGGCCGTCCTGAAGATAGCAAAGATGGGCAACCCGGTCCTTCGGCAGGTCGCCGAGCCGGTGGAGGTGGAGAAGATCGCCAAGCACGCGTTTCAACAGTTCCTTGACGACATGCTGGAGACCATGACGGCGAACGAGGGGATCGGCCTGGCCGCTCCGCAAGTCTCCCGCTCGGAGCAAATCGTGGTCATGGAGTGCAAAGGGGAAAACACGTTTCCGCAGACCATCATGATCAATCCGGCGATCGTCGGCTATTCGCCCGCCACCATCGAAGGATGGGAGGGGTGTCTCAGCGTGGATGGGTTGCGGGGAAAAGTGAGACGGGCGATCGGGGTGCGGGTGAAATTTCTGGATCGGGACGGGAAGAACGTGGAGCTGGATGCCTCCGGCCTCTTTGCCGTCTGCATCCAGCACGAATTGGACCACCTGCAGGGCAAGCTTTTCCTGGATCGCATGACCGATGTCTCGACGCTGACGCAACTGGAAGAATTCGACAAGTACTGGCGGACGGAACACGCCGAAGTGATTTAGCCACCCCCCTTGAAATCCCTGCTGCGCGTCCTCACCTTCATCCGGCCATACGGGCATCTGGCCGTCCTGACCTTCTTCGCGGCGGCGGCGGCCGCGGCCATCGAACTCCTGCCCCCCTGGCTCTTCAAGATCATCATTGACGACGTCATCGGGAGCAACCGGCCGGGTCTTCTGCCGTGGATCATCGGCGGCCTGCTGCTCGCCCACGTCGGCAAGAACCTGGCCTCGTCGCTGCGGATCCGGTTCAACAACACGCTGGAGCAACGGGTCATCTACGACCTGCGCGACCAGGTCTTCTCGGCCCTCCAGCGCCTCTCGATCAGCTATTACGAGAATCGCTCGACCGGCGAAATCATGAACCGGGTCAACAACGACGTGGAGCACGTCGAGCGCATCTTCATCGACGGCATCGAGTCCCTGCTGATGTCGTCGCTGACCCTGGTCGGGATCTCGGTCATTCTGTTCTCGCTCAACTGGAAATTGGCCTGCCTGTCGCTGCTGCCCATCCCGGTGCTCGTGTACGCCGCCTCCTACTTTACCAACAAGGTGCACAAGTTTTATCACGGGGTCCGCCAGAGTTCGGCGGAGCTGAACGCCTATCTTCAAGATGCGCTCTCCGGCATCCGGGAGACCATGGGGTTCAACCGGGAGGCCCACGAGCGCGGGCGGTTCAATCAACGGAGCAAGGCGTATTGCGACAGCAACCTCCGGGTCATGACGCTCTGGTCCGTGTACTCGCCCAGCATGATCGTGGTGGGGAGCCTCGGCAGCGTGATCATCCTCTGGTACGGGAGCGGGGAGGTCCTGAACGGAACCATGACCGTGGGGGAGTTGGTGGCGTTTGTGGGCTATCTCGCCCTGTTCTACGTGCCGGTTAACCAGATCCACTCGGTCAACCACATGCTCCAACACGCGCTGGCGGCAAGCGAGCGGGTCTTCGAGATCCTGGACACCAAGCCCGAGGTGGCGGACCGGCCGGGGGCCGTCCGGCCCACGGGCAAATTGCACGGGGATGTGGCCGTCCGCAACGTCTCCTTCCATTACCGGCCGGACATTCCGGTGCTGAAGGGCGTCAGCTTTGAGGTCAAGGCCGGAGAGCGCATCGCGCTGGTGGGGCCCTCCGGCGCCGGCAAGAGCACCCTGATCAAGCTGCTGATGCGGTTCTACGATGTGCAGGACGGGGCGATCACGCTCGACGGGCACGATCTGCGCGACCTGCCGTTGGGGTACGTGCGAGACCAGATCGGGCTGGTGCAGCAGGAGCCGTTCTTGTTCAACGGCACGGTGCGGGAGAACATCGCCTATGGCGATCTCTCAGCGAGCCAGGCGCGCATCGAGGAGGCGGCCCGAGCGGCGCGCGCGCATGAGTTCGTCGTCGAGTTGCCGGAGAAGTACGACACCTGGATCGGGGAGCGCGGGGTGAAGCTGTCGGTCGGTCAAAAGCAGCGGGTCTCGATCGCCCGTGTCCTGCTGAAGGATCCCCCGATCATCATCTTCGATGAGGCCACCTCCAACATCGACACCGAGACGGAGGTCAAAATCCGGGAGGCCCTCGTGGAGCTGACCCGCAATCGGACCACCTTCATCATCGCGCACCGCCTCTCGACGCTTCGCGAAGTGCACCGCATCCTCGTCCTGGACGCCGGCCGTCTCGTCGAAGAAGGCACGCACGAGACCCTCCTGGCCCGCGGCGGCCTCTACCGCACCCTCCACGACGCCCAGTTCCGTATCTAGCGTATCAGAACAGCTCTTGGTAGTTCGGCCCGTGGGTGGAGCCGTCCTCGTCGGCGTAGCCGAGCGAGGCGCGGTCCCGCCGCTCGGCGTCGTGCAGGTTGATGACGTAATGGCCGCGGATGCGGCCGATGAGCTCCTGGAAGGTCGGCCCGTTCTTCTGGGCCTCTTGGGCGGCGTGGGGGCCTCGAGCAATGGTCCGGAGCGCGTTTGCGGTGGCCCACTCCGTGTCCGAGAACACATAGATGTCGGCGATGGCGTGGGGCCCCTGCTTGTCCCCCTTACTCGTGGGGGGAATGTACTGGACCAGGGTTTCGTCGCGCCGGGCCTTCTTGAACCGCTCGAGCAGTTGCGCCACCTGATCGTCGGTGGTGTCCGGGGGAACCAGGACCGCGACGGCATTGTATTCCGGCAAGACCGCGACGGTGCGGGATGTGACGTGCGGGGCGGAGGGGGTCCCCGCGGTCATTCCGGGTGTGCTCTTGGTGACGCCTGTTTTCGGATCGATCGGCTGTTCCTTGGGGTTTGGAATGATGATCCACAGGACCAGCCACAGGAGGCCGATTCCGCCGACCACGGCGGCGACGGGATGCCCTCCGGTCGGCTGGTCAGGGGCGGGCCCGCCGGGGGCTCGATAGGAGGATGGCTCGCGCGGGGCCTCGTCGGTCATGAGGGGGGTCCTTCGCGGTTCGCCGGCCTTTCCCGTTCGGCGGCCTTGGCCGCGTTCCACAAGCGATCCATGTCCGTTGCGGTCATGGCGCCCAACGCGCGCCCTTCGGCCCTGGCGGCGCGCTCCATGTAGATGAACCGGTCGGCGAACCGGTTGGCGGCTCCGCGCAGGGCCTCCTCCGGATTGACGGTGAGGCGGCGCGCAAGGTTGACCAGGGAGAAGAGGAGATCGCCGACCTCGTCCTCCAGCCGTCGCCGCGCCGCGTCTGATTCGGAACGGAGCGCGTCGCCGCGGGCTTCGTCCACTTCCTTCAACTCCTCGTGCACCTTCGCCACGACCTGGTCATACCCGTTCTCGCCGGCGGGCCAATCAAAGCCGACCCGGGCCGCCCGGACCTGCAATTGATAGGCGCGCAGGAGCGACGGGAGCGCGCGCGGTACCCCCTCGAGCGCCGATTCTTCCTCGCCGTTGCCCGCCCGGTCGGTCTTCTCCTTGCGCTTGATTTCCTCCCATCGGTGGACGACTTCGGCGGCAGTCTTTACGACGGGAGAATTCGAGGTTGGCTCGCCGAAGACGTGCGGATGGCGGCGGATCAGCTTTTCGGCCAGAGTCTCGAGGACGTCGTCGATGGTGAAGGTGTGGAGTTCCCGGCCGATTTCGGCATGAAAGAGGACTTGCAGCAGCACGTCACCCAGCTCTTCTTTCAGCTTGGCGTCGTCCTTCGCATCGATCGTGTCGAGGACCTCGTAGGCCTCTTCGACCAGATAGGGCTTGAGCGAGTCGCGGGTCTGTGTGCGGTCCCACGGGCACCCGCCTTCCCCGCGCAGCCTGGCCATGATCTGAACGAGGTGGTCAAACCGCTCCGACATGCCGTCTCCTGCCCTGAGGGGGCCCATTATAACATCTCAAGAAGGCGAAGGTGAGCGCGAAGGACCCGTGGGCCCAAGGCGCCGTGAGCGACTGGTGGCTTGAGCATCCCCACTCCAGTATGGTATTTTCTCCTTCAAGCAAGACTGCGGCTGAGGCAGAAAGATGGCTGAAGAGGAAAAAGGCTTTGTCATCAGGGACCGGCGGGTGGGAGGGGGCGAGCCCTCGGGCGGGTCGGCCACCGAACCCGCCGGCGCCGAGGCCGCGGGGGCCGGCGGCGCGCGGCCGCGTCGATCTGAGCAGGCTGATCAAGCCCAGGCGAAGCCGCCCCCCCCGGTCGATTTCCTTTCCTTCGTCTACTCGATGGGGACGTCCGCCCTGATGATACTCGGGGAAACCCCGGGACAGGCTGCTGCCGATCCCGCGCCCAACCTTGTCCACGCCCAGGAGATCATCGATATCCTGACGATGCTGGAATCCAAGACCAAGGGCAACCTCACCAAGGACGAAGAGACGCTGCTGGAGGAAATGCTCTATACCCTTCGCGTCAAGTTCGTCGAGCGGGCCAGCGGCAGGAAACCCGCCTAAGTCCGATCGTTTCTCCCCCTTCGTTTGACCCAGAGCCTGGCGGGGGCTAAAATGGCCTCTGTGAAACCAGGCGCCGACCCCAAGGCCTCCCACAAAACGGACGGCGAGCGTTCAGGGCATCACCTGCGTCCGGTCCTGACCGTCCTGGCCTTCCTGGCCCCGATGGTCTACCTGACCATCTATTACTCCGATAAGAGCCAGCCCACGCCGTTCGTCCCCAGCAATATCCTGGTCCTGGCGCTCCTGAACGTGGACGTCATCCTCCTCGTCGTGCTGATCCTGCTCCTGTCCCGGAATCTCGTGAAGGCGTACTTTGAACGTCGCCAGCGGCTGCTGGGATCCGGCTTTCGAACCAAGCTGATCGCCGCCTTCGCGGGGTTCACGCTGATCCCGTCGCTGTTGCTGGTGGGGCTGGCCAGCGGGCTCCTGTCGGAGACCATCGACAACTGGTTCGGCGGGGAAGTGGAACATGCGCTCAAGGATTCGCAGGACGTCGCCCAGGCCCACCGGCGCGGCCATGAATTACTGGCCATCAACTCGGCTCGGGCCATCAGCCGGGAAATCTATGCCGACGGCCTGCTGGCCTCGGAGCACCGGGAGACCCTCACGCTGGCCATGCAGCGGAAGCGGATGGAATACGGTGTCGGAGGGGTGGAAGTCTATTCGGTCGAGAAAGAGGTGCTGACCCGGTCGGTGGACCCCCAAATTCCGCTGGGCTTCCTGGACGACCCCGAGAACCGGATCGTGGAGAAGGCGTTGACCAGCGGCGAGATCAACTCCTTCAGGTCCACGGAGACGGGGGACCTCATCCGGGTCGCCGTGACCATTCCCTCCCTCAAGGACCCGGACCAGGTCGGGGGGGTGGTGGTCGTGGACACCTACCTGCCGGAGGCCCTGGTGGCCAAGATGGACCGGGTCATGCAGTCCTACAATGACTTCAAAGAGGCGAAAGGGTACAAGAATCCGGTCAAAGCGCAGTACATCTCGCTGGTGGTCGGACTGGCGCTGGTGATCATCCTGTCGGGCACCTGGTTCGGGTTCCTGATCGCCAAGGGCATCACCGTGCCCATTCAAAAGTTGGCGGAAGGCACCAAGGCCGTCGCGGCGGGGGACCTCAATTTCAGGATCTCGGTGAAGGCGAGCGACGAAATCGGAGTCCTGGTGGACTCCTTCAACCGCATGACCCAAGACCTCAAGGTGAGCAAGGCGGAATTGGAGCAGGCCAACGTCTCGCTGCAACGGTCCAACCTCGAACTGGAGCGCCGGCGGGCCTACACCGAGACGGTCCTGGAAAACATCGGGAGCGGGGTTATCTCCGTCGATGCCGAGGGACGGATCACGACCTTCAACCGCACGGCCGAGCGCATCCTCCGTTTGAAAGGGGAGGAGATTCGCGGGGTGCTGCTGCAGGACGTCTTCAAGCCGCTCGGATTGAGCATGTTCACGGATCTGGTCGAACGGGTGCGGACGGGCGGGCGGGACACGGTGACGTACGAAGGCCAGGCCGAGGTCGGAGGCAGCGTCCTGGTGCTGGGATTGAACGGATCGCGCCTGCGGAACGAGGTGGGGCGCGACCTCGGGGTGGTGATCGTCTTTGAAGACCTCTCCGCCCTCATCAAGGCCCAGAAGTCCGCGGCCTGGCAGGAAGTGGCCCAGCGCATCGCCCACGAGATCAAGAATCCATTGACTCCAATCCAGCTGTCGGCTCAGCGCCTGCGCAAGAAGTTCTTCGAAAACGCCCCCGACCTGCACACCATCTTCGATCAGTGCACGATGACCATCGTGAACGAGGTCAACAGCCTCAAGCGCATGGTGGACGAGTTCTCGACCTTCGCCCGGATGCCGGTCCCCGTCATGGAGCGCCAGTCGTTGCACGATGCCCTCCGGGACATCATCCTCCTGTACACGGGGGCGCACCGGGATATCGAGTTCGTCACCACCCTCGATGAGACCCTGCCCTGGATCATGATGGACCGGGAGCAGATCAAGCGCGCCTTCGTGAACCTGTTCGACAATGCCATCCAGGCCATGAACGGCAAGGGCCGTCTCTGGGTCACCACCCGCCATCAGGCGAGGGACCGGAAGATCGTGATCGAGGTCGCCGACGAGGGCGCCGGCATCCAGCCCGGCGACGCGGAAAATCTCTTCCTGCCGTATTTTTCCAAGAAGAAGACCGGCACCGGGCTCGGTCTGGCCATCGTGCACCGCATTATTTCGGACCATAACGGCTCGATTCGTGCGGCCAACCACACCCCGAAGGGGGCCATCTTCACCATCGAACTGCCGGCTTGACGACCCTCACCGCCATGGCGACCAGAATCCTCATCGTGGATGACGAACCGGCGATCCTCGACGCGCTGTCAGGCGTGCTCGAGGATGAGGGTTACGACATCGCGGTGACCAAGGGCGGCCAGGACGCGCTCAAGCTCATCAAAGCCGATCCGCCGGACCTCGTGTTACTCGACATCTGGATGCCCGACCTCGACGGCATTGAGACCCTCCGGCAGGCGATGGAGGCCGTCCCGCGCCTGCTTGTGGTGATGATGTCCGGCCACGGGTCCATCGAATCGGCCGTCAAGGCCATCAAGCTCGGGGCCTACGATTACATCGAGAAGCCGCTGTCCCTCGAAAAGATCACGCTGCTGGTCCAACACGCCCTGCATGAGCGGAGCCTGGAGCAGGAAAACCGGTCCCTCAAAGAGCAGGCGGCGCGGCGGATCAAGATGGTGGGGGACAGCGCCGTCCTAATGGAGCTGCGGCGCCAGATCGCGACCGCCGGGCCGGCCCCCAGCCGCGTGCTGATCTCCGGCGAAAACGGGACCGGCAAGGAACTGGTGGCGCGGGCGATCCATCTCCAAAGCCCTCGGGCCGACCGCCCCTTCATCGAGGTCAATTGCGCCGCCATCCCCGAGACGTTGATCGAGAGCGAGCTGTTCGGGCACGAGAAAGGGGCGTTTACCGGGGCGAGCGCGATGCACCGGGGGCAGTTTGAACTGGCAGACGGAGGGACGCTGTTTCTCGACGAGGTCGGGGACATGAGCCTGGCCACGCAGGCCAAGGTCTTACGCGTGCTGCAGGAGCAGCGGTTCCACCGGCTCGGCGGGACGAAGCTGATCACGGTGGACGTCCGGGTCATCGCGGCCTCCAACAAAAATCTCGTGGAGGCGATCCGCAAAGGCACGTTCCGCGAGGACCTCTACTTCCGGCTCGCGGTGCTTCAACTGGATGTGCCGCCGCTGCGGGAGCGGCTCGAGGACATCCCGGATCTGGTCCGGCACTTCATGCATATGAACGTGGAAGAACAGGGCCTGCGCCCGCGTGACATCACCCCGGAGGCCCTGGACGTCCTGGCCCGGCACGACTGGCCGGGGAACGTGCGTGAACTCCGCAACCTGGTGGAGCGCGTGATGATCATGGCCCGGGGGCCGGTCATCGAGGCCAGCGACGTGGAACCGCTCGTGCGGCAGGCCGGCGGGTTCCATCCTCCCCAGGTCCCGTCCGCCTTCGACTATGCCTCCCTGAAAGAGGCGCGCGCCGCGTTCGAGCGCGAGTACATCGGCCGCAAGCTGCGCGAGTTGGGGTGGAACGTCTCGAAGACCGCCGAGACCCTGCAAGTCGAGCGCAGCCACCTGCACCGCAAGATCAAGCTCCTCGGCATCGAAGTCCGCCCGGAAGGCTAGCGGCGGGGCCTGGCTCCGGAGGGGACTGGCTGCTTTTCTGTCTTCAGAAAAGATGCCTGTCCCCGTATTAAGTTTATTATAGAGCGGGTTCTGCCCCCGCATAGCCCAGCGCAGCTGGGCGTTTCGCCGTCGAAGTCCCGGAACCCGGCTGTACGCCCCGCGCTGCATCTGGGCGCCCACGCGGTGTCACCCGCTAAGAAAAGTGTTCAAGAGTACAATGTACTCATCATCCAATCCGAATGATGTTTTCATGACATCTAAATGCGAGCCGTTGCCGGCTAATAGATGCTTGCAGGTGAGTGCTCGTAGTTACCCATCTCATCCAAAGCTCAAAAAGCGGATAGCTTACCTTCTCTCTGCGCAAGGGGTTAAACAGCCAGGCAATCGCTTGGATTTATTCACTAGACATATTGTTCGGTCGATGGTCTATCGCCGTGGCTGGAAGCGTATACTGCAAAAGCCAAATCAGCTTTCCAGTATGGACATCCTTAGATGGATTGTACTGCCCCCCTTAAATTTGGACAGGTAGTGTCTTGTTTTTGACTAACCAATCCGCATAGAACTCGGCCGGTGCCTGCATCCCCAAGGCGCTGTGCGGTGCCTCCCGGTTGTAGTGTTCGATCCACTGCGGCACCT
>JBGPTH010000049.1:0-14116 GCA_041490525.1 Nitrospiria bacterium | reverse complement strand
GGTGCCGCAGTGGATCGAACACTACAACCGGGAGGCACCGCACAGCGCCTTGGGGATGCAGGCACCGGCCGAGTTCTATGCGGATTGGTTAGTCAAAAACAAGACACTACCTGTCCAAATTTAAGGGGGGCAGTACACCGAGCGTATCCCGAAACATCGGCTTGATTCGGGCCAAGTGGTGCCATACAACATCCATGAGATAGGATTTAACTTTCTGTTCGATCTCCTCGGATGCCTTGAATACGTCACTAACCGAGATCTTCTCCGACTTGAACTCTGGGTTAGTTTCGACAAATCGCCTGAGAAGATTTCGGTCGGCACTAATCGACGAAATAAACAAATCAGATAAGTACGTTTCGAGCGCAGTGATAACGTTGACATAAAGAAGCCTACGAAAACACTGCTGGAGTGGTTCGTCAACCTTTGTCTTAAGCAGCTTCTGAATATCGAGTACGCTGCTATGGAAGGCGTCTAGTTGCTTAGAAAAGGCGGCGATCGAGTCATAGAGGTAGTCATCAATATCGGCACTATCTGGGTGGCCAGTCCATTCCCACGATATTTCGTGAAGCTCCTTCGCAAGGTCTTCGATTAGCTTGTCCGGTATAACCCCAACAAATTCACCATCAAGCTCTTCCCGAGGGTCGTAAGGGCCACCCCATATATAGATGTAGCCACCTTCTGCCGATTCGTACGGAGTGTTTTCGACGGGGTCTTCGTAGTTCGCACTAAACCAATGACGCATCACATCGAGCTGGGTATCGCGCCCTGCGCGCCGAAGCTCAGAAGCAGTGATGGTGCCGCTCCCATCAGGAAGCTCAAATCGTCGTGGCTTGCGTCGTTGCATCGCGAAATCTAACTAGTCCGTCTGCTGCGGCTGGCCGTTGCAGCATAGCAAGGCAGCCTCAGCAATCCGTTGGGGCAAGCCTACTACGCAGTCCTACGCTTGTCCACCATTTCATCTGGTGTGACCCTCCGCTAGGATTGGCGATGACGGTAATTAGGGTCAGACTCGACTTTTAAGAGCTACCACCGTATCCCATCCCCGAACCCTCAGAAAATAGAGTCTGACTCTAGTAGGCATTGAATATCATCTCCTCGCCTGCGATTCCATACCTGTACGCACCCTCACTGTGGATGACCCGTCCGTCCTTGATCATGAAAAATTGAACTTGCCACCCTGTATAGCCACCCATCCGATTCTTGGCATTCACCTCTACCCACACGCGGTAGCCAAAAACTGCTTTCCCGTCGTCCTGGAAGTATCCTTTAGACGGTCCGCGCCATTCCGAGTACATGACGCTGGGTGGATCAAACAGGATGCTCGACATGTAACTCTGTATGATCTCCTGGTAGTTATCTGGGTACTGTCCATAGGATGCAGTTGCAATTTGTTCCGGTGTTGGGTGGTTCATCGCACAGCCGGTGAAAACAAGAACGCTGAGGAGAACCAAGCCACCACCGTATCCCATCCCCCGGACCCTCAGAAAAACGAGTCTGACCCTAATTACTTTTTTGTCCACCATTTCATCTGGTGCGACCCTCCGCTAGGATTGGGAACGATGCAATTGCGGTTCCGCTAGCGCCCGCGCTTCAACCGGGCGAGCGCCTTTTCATCGGCACGCTTCAGCTTGTTCTTCGCTGCGCGCGGGCGCTGCTCGCTCCGGTGGCCGCGGCGGTCTTCGCGGGCAAAGCGCTTCTTCTTCGAAGCTGAGCCGAAGACTTGGCTCCACTTCCCGTTCTTCAAGATGATCTGATAACCGCCGGAAAGGATCTCAAACGGCTTCTTGACCTTCTTGAGACGGTCGAACTGCACCGAGCCGGCTTTGTGAAAAACTTCGAAGTAGGCCGGGTATACAAAGTCGGTCATCGGAATGCCGTTGACGTTGAAGCTGAGTGCCTCGACGGGATCCGCACTCTCGTACGCGTACACCAGCTTCGGGTCGGGACCTGTCGTCATCAGGTTGATGGCTGGGTCGACCAGCATCTCGACGAGTTCGTGAGACGCCGACACGCTCACCAGGTCATGATTATCCAGCGTGGTCTTGACGAAGACCTTGGACTGCGGCAGCCCATCGGGGGTGAGATCATGATACGCGAGGGCGCCCGGCTGATCGGCATTGTCGAGGAAGACCATCGCCCAGGCGCCTTTCACGTATCCTGTGGACTTGATCAGCTTCGCGGGCGTTGCCCACACGGGCATCACGTATTGATTCACGAACGCCTGCATGGCCGCGATCAGGGCGTTTAAGTCGACGCCGAGGGGCATCGTCGCCTTGTTGAAGCACGCGATTGTGGGAACTCCTCCCTGGTTGAATGCGCCGAATGTCGGTCTTGCGGTCTTCATCTGTCCTCCTCAGAAAGGTATTCGAACTGTGTAGCATCCGAACCCAATCGCATAAATACGCAAGACTTGCGCCAGGTCCTTACGCGCTAATTTCCTTGCAGAGGCAACATGATCGTCTGAGAACAGGATGGTGTCCGTGTATCCGGACAGATACTTCTGGTATCAATAAGGATACAAATGGAACGGCAATGGAACCGTCTTTCTTACGCGGCGAACCGCTTGCGGTTTCAGAGGATGCAGGTAGGAAATACGGCGTCAGTCACCGTGGAGAAGGATGGGTCCTGCCACTTAAAGCATGGCGTCAGTCACCATTGTCATCAGAATGAAATGGTGACAGACCCCGCCCGAGGTTTCAGACCCCGCCCGAGGTTTTCCGACTTACTTCGTTTTCTTGCGAGGGTGGGTGTAGAAGTATGTCCAGACTGCCCCGAGCGTCGTCAACACCGCGAAGATAAGCATGAGTTGATCATAGAGGGTCCACCCCGGAATCATTTAGCCTCCTCCCCGTCAAGCCAAATTGATTTTACCTTTTTAGGGCTTCGAAATAATAGTACTGCTTGCTTCCGGAAACCGGGGCGGGTTTGAGCGTGCCGTAAAATCGGAATAAGCCGGATGTGTCTGGGGGGAGCTCTTGCTGGTTCTCGCACCAGCCCACCCGAAAGGTCAGTTTGTCTCTTTGGTTCTTGCCGCCCAGTTCCCATTTCTGGACCCGCACCGTAAACGTCGCGAAATCCTTGTTGGTGGGCTGACCCTCGCGCTTATGAACAACATTTGAAATGGTGCCCACGGCGATCCAGTCGGACTTCGCTCTGCATGCGGCTTCATCGAATTGGTTGTACTCGTCGACGCATGGTGAGGGCGGGCAGGGCTTCGTCGCGTGACAGAGATCCGCCAACCCAACAAGGGACCCGATGACGAGACTCCCTATAGAAAACCTACTGCTTATCAGGTGCGACCTCCTTGCGTGCAAGCCAAAGGACGAAGACGCCAACAAGAACCAACAGAGCATAGATGGTCCAGAAACACCAATCCGCTGGCCCGGAGTGACCGACGGCCTCTATACCGAAAGTGGCTTCTATCCACGACCAAAGCGGGAAGAGGGCAATAGTAACAACAAACGCCGCGGGCAGGCAAACCAAGACTATTGCCAGAACCCACAACAAGAATCGACTGCTTTCTTTCATGGCGGTTAGGCGCATCACTCTGGCCAGAAAGCATCAGTTGCCATCCATTTGCAGAACTTCTGCTTCGTCGCAGTCGAAGGATGACGCTCATACTCTCGTTTTAGCTTGTAGCCTTCGATGATGTTTTCCCCGGCCCCCGCGAGCATTTCCATCTCTCCCGGTGGGTTTGGCGGCGGATGCTTCGCCCTTTCAATCCAAGCTTTAGCCTTTTTCACCTCCTCAGGTGTTAAGTCTGCTTCCTCTATCAAGGCATGTTCCTTGTCCCAACTCCTTGGATGCGGCCCGCAAATTGGGCCGTCGGCCTGCGCCACAGGTGCCATCGCGATGAGAGCGATTAATACGGCGTGTCTAAACATCGCTACGACGACTCGCATCCCGACCCTCAGAAAATCGAGCCTGACTCTTATTGCTCCTCGGTGAGCCACTTCGCGAACGCGAAGAGACTCAAAGCGATACCGCAGGCGAGCCACAGGTAGTACCCAACCGCCAACTTACCACCCGGAAAGTTGAAATAATCGTGGGTCGGCTGGTCTGGTACAAAAAACACCGTTCCAACCATTGAACTAATAGAACACAAGCTGAGAACAACCGCACGCTTGTACCGACCCTTTCGGACTGCTGCCATGGCAAGCAAGAACAGAGGATTTGACGGTGCCGTGACGAGTCCGATTGGCGATCCATCCCTAAGAGCCATCAGAACCAATACCGCCCAGAATGCAGCCTGGAATCCCCACAACTCGACCCCCCCGAGTATCTTCGCAGGGTCTGGCCTGGGGTTCACGAGAGCCGGCAAACCAAAGGACAAGACGTACGCCACAAGCAAGAACCCAAGAAACGTCCCGTGCCGTTTCTCCTGTTTGCTGGGATTCTTCTGGAATGAAACGGGGTCAGTCACCGTCCATCACATTCTGTCCCGTTTTCTTCTTATTGGCGTTCAATGGCGCGGTTCCGGAGGGACCGACGGACCTGGAGCGGAGAGGAGGGTTCGGATCTGAGCGGCCTCGGTCGCCACGAGGACGCTCTCGTACCACACGGGTGCACTGAACAGGCCGGGCTCAGAGGTGGCCGTGAGCAGCCACACACGCTCCTGGTCTGGACGAAACGAAGGGAAGTCCTGAACGGCGACGTCCGCAAAGGTCACTTGCAAGGCTTCCGGGGCCTTCCCCTTGAGCACCGCCGAAATGCGAAGACTGACCCGCCAGGTATCCCCAACGCCCATGATGAGAGAAGGTGCGCGCGAATGCGTCGCGGCGACCCTGCCGACCACGATGAGGGAGGCGTCGCGGACACGCTCGTCGAGCGTTCGTGAGGCTAGCTCGACACCCAGAATGACGCCGGGAAGGAATAGGACGAGGAGTGCGGCGCAGATGCGGCGGGTCATGGCCTGAGTCCTCGAGAGAACACGCAGTTTACCCATGCGCCGCTTCGAAGCGCGTTATAAACACCTCTGAGAGCCTGCAATCGCTGTAGAAGTATAGCCAAGCCCTTATGAATTGTCACGGACGGCTGGGTGCGGAGGGGGTGGAAGCCGATGCGACGGGAAGCTGGGAAAGTGGCAAGCCCCCCGCTAGGGCGCCGCAGGTGTCTTGTAGTCTTGGAGCCAAAGCAGGCTGTCGGTAAAGGCTTCGTGGGGATGGCGCTGGATCAGTGCGAGGACCCGCCGCAACAACTCGCGAAACGGCAGGTGATCCGAGACGATGATCCCTCCATGATGGCTCCCGGCGGCGGCGTATTCTTGCGCCCGCCGAACGAAGTCTCTCACGTTGAACGTCAGGATGACTCGTTCTTGACTGGTCGCAAAAGCAAGTTGATCGGAATCTGAACAACCCAGGTTACCGGCTTGCTGTGTCGACAGACAGTCCACACCACGGTCGCGGAGCACCGTGGCCAGGAGGGGATCAACGTCCTCGTCGAGATAGAGCTTTATGGCTGCCGCCGGGCTTTTTCTTCGGCATTCTCCGCGAGATCCCGCTCAATCTCCTCGCGGTTGTCGTAGTAGTAGGCGAGGGCGTCGTGGACTTGGGCAAGCGAAAGGTGCGGGAACCGTGCCACAAGTTCTTCCGGAGTCAGGCCGTGGCGCAGAACGTAGGCCACCACCGATCGGACAGGGAATCGGGTATTGCCGATAATGGCACTCCCTCCGCAGACCGTGGGGTCACTGGTGATATGAGGATGGGCGATCTTAGGCATGCGATTGTCTTAACGCCTCACCTAAGAAGAAAACACACATCTTCGTTGGTGTCAAGTTTGGCACGTTTCACGTTTGAAGGGCCAGCCCCCTTTTTGTGATTGACCCTCCCCCTCAGGACCCCGGATCGCAAGGAAGTATAGCCAAGCTCTTATGAATTGTCACGGACGCCGGGGGGGTGGGACCGATGTCTCCTTACTGAGCCGGAGAGACCGGAATCTCTACAAAAGTTCCCGGTTGAACTCTTCTGAACGCTTCAGCGATCGTGGGCAGGAGTGACGCCACGACAGGAACCTGGTTGCCGGGGAGAACAATCACCGACAGCCGTTTGCCCGAGAGACTCTGTTGAAAGCGGAGATTCTTGTCGGCGGTGACGAACACATCAAACTGTTCCTCGGCCCGCTTGAGCAGCTCTCCATTCTTCAGACCGGTCCAGCCCATTTCCTGCACCGTTCTGATCTCAAACTCTGGTAGCCTCGCCTGAATCAGGCGAGGCGCGGACTCGTCCAACAAGACCCTCAATTGGCCTTGCCCAGTTTCAACAGCGTGGCCTTGGAGAACTCCAACACCTGAACGGCTTGCTCGCGTGTGACGGTGGGGAAATTTTCAAGAAACTCGTCCAGCGTGAGCCCCTGCTCAAGGTTGTTGATGAGGGATTCCACCGGCACCCGCGTTCCCCGAAACACCGGCGCCCCGCTGACAATCTCAGGGTCAACGGTGATCGGCAACCGCTTGAGATCCTTTTCCTCAATCACCAGCGTCATGATATCGCCCTTTCTTCGCCGACAAAGAGGGCCGGCATCCCGATCAAGAGTATAGCCAAGCTCTTATGAATTGTCACGGACGGCGGACCGACGGACCTGGAGCGGATAGGAGGGTTCGGATCTGAGCGGCCTCAGTCGCCACGAGGACGCTCTCGTAGGACGCGGGTGCACTGAACAGGCCGGGCTCAGAGGTGGCCGTGAGTAGCCACACACGCTCCTGGTCCGGACGAAACGAAGGGAAGTCCTGAACGGCGACGTCCGCAAAGGTCACTTGCAAGGCTTCCGGGGCCTTCCCCTTGAGCACCGCCGAAATGCGAAGACTGACCCGCCGGGTATCCCCGACGCCCATGATGGGAGAAGGTGCGCGCGAATGCGTCGCTGCGACCCTGCCGACCACGATGAGGGAGGCGTCGTGTACACGCTCTTCGAGCGTTCGTGAGGAGAGTTGGAAACCCAGAAGGACGCCGGGAAGGAGTAGGACGAGGAGAGCGGCGCAGATGCGGCGGGCCATGGCTTGAGTCCTCCTTGGTTTTATTATAGCGCAAGTCCGTTAGGCACCCTTCGAGAACCTCAGGGCGAACGAATTGCAAGCCCGCGGGTGGCGCCGAATGGGACCCTGGCGGAGCGCAGCGTGACTTGCCGAGGGGACCCGTTGCTCTTTGAGCGGGTCCTGCCCCCGCATAGCCCATCGCAGCTGGGCGTTTCGCCGTCGAGGCCCCGCAGACCCGGCTGTACGCCCCGCGCTGCATCTGGGCACCCATGCGGTGTCACCCGCTCGACTGCAACGGGTCGAAGGCGGAGCGCGAGCTGGTGACCCGTTGCATCTGAAGAGCAACGGGTGCCCCGGTATTTCGGCGACAGGACCCGCCGCCCAATTACATCTGGTCGAATTTGAAGAACTGCGACGGCGAGGATTTGACCGCGGCCTGCTGGGTGGGTTCGGTCCCCTTCCGGAAGACTTCCACGGTGGGATGTTCCGCCCCCTCCGGGGCGAGCAGGCCGGTTTCGGGATCGATCTTGGCGAACACGATGTTCTCGGGAATCGTGAAGGGGATGACCGGCAGGGGCGCGAGCACCGTTTTCATGTGGGCCATCCAGATCGGCAGGGCCGCGCGCGAGCCGGCCTCCTTGGCCCCCAGCGTCCGGATGTCGTCGAACCCGACCCAGACCCCGGTGACCAGATTGGGCGCGCCGCCGAGAAACCAGGCATCCGTGAAGTCGTTGGTGGTGCCCGTCTTGCCGGCCAGCGGCCGCCCCATGCCACGCGCCAACTGAGCCGTGCCCCGCTGGATGACGTCCTCCATCATGTTGGTGACGAGATAGGCGGTCTCCTTCGAGAGGGCCTCGCGCGGCTCCGGCAGGTGGGTCTCCAGGACGTTGCCGTTGGCGTCCAGCACGGATTCGATCAGATAGGGCTCCAGCTTGATCCCCTGGTTGACAAAGGTCCCGTACGCCGCGGTCAATTCCTGGAGCGTGACCCCCGAGGAACCCAGCGCCAGGGAGAGGTCCGGGGCAAGGGGCGACGCGATCCCGAGATGTTCGGCGGTCTCGAGGACCGGGCGGATTCCGACCTTCTCCAGGAGACGGACCGTGGCCGCATTGCGGGAATGGGTCAGGGCGTCCCGCACGGTGATCTGCCCGTAGAACTTTTGCTCGTAATTCTCCGGCCGCCAGGTCAGCTCGGCATCGTTTTCGTTGTACACGGCCCCGGAATCCACGATGGGGGTCCCGGGTGAGAATCCCTGGTTGACCGCCGTGGCGTAGATGATCGGCTTGAAGGCCGACCCCGGCTGCCGCCGGGCCAGCGTGGCGCGGTTGAACTCACTGCGCCGATAATCGTACCCGCCCACCATGGCGAGCACGGCACCGGTGCGAGGGTCGAGGGAGAGCAGCGCCCCTTCGACGAGCGGCGTCTGTTCCAGGGTAAACTGCGCGACGATACCTCCCAGCTTCTTGACCCCGACCTCGATGACGTCGCCCACCTTGAGGATGGCCCCCAACGACGCCGACCCGATGTCCTTGGCGTCCTTGGTGGGATCCGGGCCGCGCAGGCGCCGGCGCGCCCAGGCCAGATCCTCGGCCGCGATCCTCCCCGTCAGCCCCCGGGCCGCCACCGTGACATCGTTCCCTCCGATCTTCAGCACCGTGCCCTCAAGGATCTCGCCTTCCTTGGGCGGCCCCGACCCGGCCATCCCGATCAGGCGCTCGTCGGCGACCTTGGCGGGCGCCCCCTCCCGCCTCAGCGGACCGCGGAAGCCCTGCCGCTTATCCAACTGCCGGAGCCCGTCTTGCAGGGCGGCTGTCGCGGACTCCTGCACCTTGGGGGACATCGTCGTGTAGACTTGAAGGCCTCCCTTGTAGACCATCGTCTCACCGTAGGCGGCCCCCAACTGCAGCCGGACCCGTTCCACGAAATACGGAGCCGGCTCCTCTCGAACCAGACGCCGGAAGAGGAGCGGAACAGAGGCGGCGCGCGCAGAGTCCGGGGCGGAGAGGAAGCCCTCTTCGACCATGCGCCTGAGGACCGCGGCCTGACGCCGCTTGGCCGCCTCGGGATGATTGTAGGGTGAGTAGTCGGAGGGCCCCTTGGGCAGCCCCACGAGAAACGCGGCTTCGGGGAGGGTCACCTCGCCGATCTCTTTCCCGAAGTAGGTCTGGGCGGCGGCTTGCACCCCATAGGCTCCGTGCCCGAAATAAATCTGATTGAGGTACAGCTCGAGGATCTGCTCCTTGCCCAGGATCTGCTCGATCTTGAGCGCCAGGAGCGCCTCTCGGAGCTTGCGGTCGAGATCCCGTTTCGGAGTCAGAAAGAGCGAGCGGGCCAGCTGCTGTGTGATCGTGCTCGCTCCCTGCCGGATCCTTCCCGACAGAAGATTGGTCAGCGACGCGCGGAGGATGCCCACATAGTCCAGCCCCTGGTGTTCGAAGAACCGGGCGTCCTCGACCGCCACGACGGCATTGACCATGTGCTTGGGGATCTGCGCGAGCGGCACCAGGATGCGCCGCTCCACGAAGAACTGGCCGATTATGTGCTTGTCGGCCGAGTACACGCGGGTGACCAGGCTGGGCTGGTAATCGCGGAGGCCGGTCAGGGGAGGCAGGTCTTGAAGGAGATACCAGATCGTGCCGCCCGCCACGCCGAACCCCAGAGCGAGCGCCCCGAGGGTGCCCAGCAGGAGGAGTTTCCAGAATGGTCGAAGGCGTCGAAGGCCCGAGGGGCGCTCAGAGTGCGGCATCACTCACCGTGGCAATCACATGTCATGATACCCCGTCCCCCGCGAAATCACAAGGACGGGGAAAACGCCCTTTGACTCCCTCGGGTCCATACTGTACAGTATAAGAACTTAACGTCGTCTGCGGCGTGCAGACGGCTTTTTTTATGCCCTGAGGACGGAGACCCGGCATGCGCCGTTCCGACATCCGCAACATCGCAATCATCGCCCATGTGGACCATGGGAAGACGACCCTGGTGGACGCCATCCTGCGCCAGACCCACGTGCACCGCAACATCGCCTCCATGGGCGAGCGCATCCTGGATTCGATGGATCAGGAGCGCGAGCGCGGGATCACGATCAAGGCCAAGAACGCCAGCGTCGTATACAAGGGGGTCAAGATCAACATCGTCGACACGCCCGGCCACGCCGATTTCGGCGGCGAGGTCGAACGGACGCTGCGCATGGTGGACGGGGTCCTCCTGCTGGTGGACGCCAAGGAAGGCCCCATGCCGCAAACGACCTTCGTCCTGCGCAAGGCCTTGGCCCTGGGGCACAAGGCCATCGTGGTGGTCAATAAAATCGACCGCCACGACGCCCAGATCCAGGACGTCGTCAATCGCACGTTCGACCTCTTCGGCCACTTGGGGGCCACCGACGACCAGTTGGATTTCCCCATCGTCTATACCTCCGCCATCAACGGGACCGCCTCGCTGGACGCCGAGAAGCCCGGCGTGGACATCGCGCCCCTGCTCGACACGATCCTGAACAAAATTCCGCCCTCTCCGGTGTTTCCGGATCGACCGTTGCAGCTGCTGGTCCTCGCGCTCGTCCATGATCCCTACAAGGGCAAGATGGGCATCGGAAAGCTCCTCTCCGGAACGTTGACCACGCGCCAGGCCCTCACGCGGATCACCCGCGACGGCACCCACGTGCCGGGCAAGGCCACCGATCTCCTCATCTTCGAAGGCCTCGAGCGCGTGGAGGTGGACCGCGTGGACGCCGGCGAGATCGTCGCCGTGGCCGGGTTCCCCGACATCGGCATCGGGGAAACCATCGCCGACCCCGACCGGCCGATGGCGCTGCCGCCCGTGGCCATCGACGAGCCGACCGTCCAGATGACCTTTTCGGTCAATACCAGCCCCTTTGCCGGGCGCGAGGGGAAGTACGTGACCTCCCGCCATCTGCGCGATCGTCTGTTCAAGGAGCTGGAGACCAACGTCTCCCTGCGCGCCGAGGAAACGGAGTCCGCCGAGCAGTTCCTGGTCGCCGGGCGAGGCGAGCTGCACCTGGGAGTCCTGATCGAAACGATGCGTCGGGAAGGCTACGAGCTTCAGGTCTCCCAGCCCAAAGTCATCCTCAAGGAGGAGGCCGGCGTGACGCTGGAGCCATACGAAGATCTAATGGTCGAGGTGCCCGTCGAGTTTCAAGGGCCGGTGATCGAAGAAATCGGGCGCCGCCGGGGGGAGCTCCGGCACATGAAGCTGACCTCCCACGAGGACGTCCACCTCGAATATCACATCACGACCCGCGGGGTGATCGGCCTCAAGAACGCGCTCCTGACCAAGACCAAGGGGACCGTCATCCTGCATCACCTCTTTTCCCGGTACGAGAAGGTCGAGTCCCGCCTCCCGCAGGTCAATACCCACGGCTCCCTGATCGCCCATGAAACGGGCATCAGCAGCGCGTACGGGCTCAACATCGCCCAGGAGCGCGGCGCCCTGTTCATCGGATCGCAAGTGGAGGTCTATCAGGGGATGGTGGTCGGTGAGAACGCGCGGGACGAGGACCTGGATGTCAATGTCTGCAAAGCCAAGCACCTCACGAACATGCGCGCATCCGGGTCGGACGAGGCCATCGTCCTGACCCCGCCCCGGGAAATGACGCTGGAGTTCGCGCTGGAGTATCTCGGGCCGGACGAGCTGGTCGAGGTCACCCCCACCCACCTGCGCATCCGCAAGCGCCTGCTGGACCCTGAAGAACGCCGGAAATCCAGAAAGAACCGCTGACGCTGCCGCGAACGGGGGGGAGGCTAGATGGAGCCCCCATGCCACGTGGGGAAGTCGGCGGAATGGAGCTCGTTGTTGTGCGAGGCGACCTTGATGACGTCGCCGTCTTTCACCATGGTCTGATTGGAGGCGATGCGGACTCCCACCGTCAGGAAGCATTCGTTCTGATCCAGCAGCGCCAGCACCTCGGGAATGTCTCTTTGATGCTCCTCCAGCAGTTTCCGCAAGGGCGTCGGCTCGTTGAGCTTCCATTCCAGCACGCGCTCGCCGGTGGCCGCGGCCAGATTTCCCAATAAGCGGACGGTGACCATTCCTTCCCCTCTGACAGCCGTTGGATAATGTACTATCCCATGCCGCCTCCCCTCCCGTCAATGGTTTCGCGCCCTAATCTTGTTCTCCTCCAGGCTTTCCGCTAGACTGTTTCGTGTGGGCAGGCGGAGCGCGGGGCTGGCGTAGCTCAACGGCAGAGCAGCGGTTTTGTAAACCGCAGGTTGGAGGTTCGATTCCTCTCGCCAGCTCCAAATTGCACGAAGCACCGAGCTATTTCTTTTGCTTCTCAGGACTCTGAGACGACTGTTTCTCCGACTCTTTCCCGGTTATCTTCTTGAATGTGTCCACGATGGCCGGGCCGATCTTGGGAATCTCCCTCTCAATATTCTGTGCGGCGCTTTTCAATCCGCGCCCGAGGTCTTCTACTGTAAACCCTTTGCTCCTCTCCGTCTTCTGAGTATCGGCAGTGTCCGATGCAGCTCCTGCCGCCGGACTCAGTCCCAGCATCAGCATCCCTACGATCACAGCGGTTGTGCGCATTACCCACCTTCCTTTCTCATCGCTACTATTATAGCACCTACAGCCCTGACCCTCCTGTAGAGAGGAATTGGGGTAATTGGCAAGAAATTCTTCAATCAAATTACCGGCCGGTCGAGGCTCCGGTATTGAATGGCCTCCGCCACGTGCCTCGCCTCGATCGTCTCCCCACCGTCAAGATCCGCGATCGTCCGGGCCACCTTGATCACCCGCATGTAGGCCCGCGCGGAAAGTCCTAATCGCGCCATCGCCTGCTCGATCAACGCGCGCCCGGGTCCATCGAGCTTGCCGTACTTTTTGAGCTGGATGGGACGAAGCTGGGCGTTGCAATGGGTCGGCGTGCCCTGGTAGCGCTCCGTCTGCTTCGCGCGCGCCGCCAGAACCCGTTCCCGGATCGCCTGCCCGTCCTCGCCTCGCTCATCGGCCGCAAGGTCACGAAAAGGCACGGCCGGCACCTCCACATGCAGGTCGAGCCGGTCAAGCAGTGGCCCGGAGACCCTCGCTCGATACCGCTGGATCTGAACCGGGCTGCACACGCACGGCCGGACACGGTCGCCCAGAAATCCGCACGGACAGGGGTTCATAGCCGCGATCAGCATCACCCGCGCCGGATAGGAGAGGGCGCAGGCCACCCTTGTAATGGCGATGCGCCCCTCCTCCAACGGCTGCCGGAGCCCTTCCAGGACATTGCGCCGGAACTCGGCAAGCTCGTCGAGGAAGAGGACCCCGTTATGCGCCAGCGAGACCTCACCCGGCCGCGGCACGGGTCCCCCGCCGATGAGGCCGGCATCCGAGATTGAGTGATGGGGAGCCCGGAACGGGCGCGCGCGCAAGAGCGGCTGCCCCGGGGGAAGCAGCCCCGCCACGCTATGGATGCGGGTGCTCTCGATGGCCTCCTCGAGCGTCATCGGGGGAAGAATCCCCGGCAGGCGTTGCGCCAGCATGGTCTTGCCGGACCCGGGGGGGCCGACGAGCAGCACATTGTGCCCGCCGGCGGCCGCCACCTCCAAGGCGCGCTTCGCATGCTGCTGGCCGCGTACGTCCCCGAAATCGGGGATGCCGGATTGCGACGGGAGAGATTGCATGGACACCCGGTCCGCCGGCGCCAGGAGCTGCGCCCCGGTCAAATGCTCGACCACTTGAGGGATCGTCGCCACCGGATAGATCGTGACGCCGTCCACGACGGACGCCTCGGCCGCGTTCTCAGCCGGCACCAGCAAGCCCTTGATCGGGCGTTGCCGGCAGTAGAGGGCCATGGAGAGGACCCCCCGCACCGGCTTGATGCCCCCTTCGAGCGAGACCTCCCCGACGAAGACATGATCCACCAGCGCCTCCCGCGGGATCAGCCCCTCGGCCGCCAGGATCCCGACCGCTATGGGCAGATCGAAGCCGGCGCCCTCCTTGGGAAGATCGGCCGGAGCCAGATTGACGGTGACCCTGCGCTGGGGAAAGCTGAATCCGCTGTTGCGCAGCGCCGACCGGACCCGATCGCGGCTTTCCCGAACCGTGGGGTCCGGAAGCCCCACCACCGAAAACATCGGAAGCCCGGGGGCCAGATCCACTTCCACCTCCACGAGGTGGGCGTCCAGTCCAGTGACGGCGATACTG
>JBGPTH010000048.1:0-15971 GCA_041490525.1 Nitrospiria bacterium | reverse complement strand
ATCAGCTACGCCGTCGGCATTGACGGGATCAGCCTGTGGCTGGTGCTGCTGACGACCCTGCTCACGCCGATCTGTGTGGTCTGCTCCTGGACCGCGATCACGTCCCGCGTGCGGGAGTTCATGATCGCGCTGCTGGTCATGGAGACCGCCATGGTGGGGGTCTTCTGCGCCCTGAACTTCGTGCTCTTCTATGTCTTCTGGGAGGCCATGCTGATCCCCATGTACCTCCTCATCGGGGTCTGGGGCGGCCCCAACCGGATCTATGCCGCGATCAAGTTTTTCCTCTTCACCCTCGCCGGAAGCTTCCTGCTGCTGGTCGCCATCATCGTGCTGTTCGTCCAGGGCGGCCATACGTTCGACATCCTGGCCCTGAGCCGGGGGCACTACAGCGACACCTTGCAAGCCTGGCTCTTCTGGGCTTTCTTCGCCGCCTTCGCCGTCAAGGTCCCGATGTTCCCGCTCCACACCTGGCTGCCCGACGCCCACGTCGAGGCCCCCACCGCGGGCAGCGTGATCCTGGCCAGCGTCCTGTTGAAGATGGGGGCGTACGGCTTCCTCCGGTTCAGCCTGCCGATGCTCCCCAACGCCTCGGTCCGCTTCACGCCGGTGATTCTCACGCTGTCGGTGGTCGCCATCCTCTACGGCGCCTACATGGCACTGGCCCAGAGCGACCTCAAAAAGCTCATCGCCTACTCCAGCGTGAGCCACATGGGATTCGTGACCCTGGGCATCTTCGTCTTCAACACCCAGGGAGTCGAGGGGGCGCTCCTCCAGATGCTCAACCACGGCATCACCACCGGGGGGCTCTTCCTCTGCGTCGGCCTCATCTATGAGCGCACGCACAGCCGGCTGATCGCCGACAACGGGGGCCTGGCAAAGCCGATGCCTCGCTATGCCGCCTGCCTGGTGATCTTCGCCCTGTCCTCGCTCGGCCTGCCCGGGACGAACAGCTTTGTCGGCGAGTTTCTGGTGCTCGTGGGGAGCTTCCTGGTCAATAAAGTCCTTGCCGCGGCGGCGACCCTGGGCATCATTCTGGCGGCGGTGTACCTCCTCTGGATGGTCCAGCGGATCGTCTTCGGGGTCCCCTCCGACAAGACGGCGCGCCTCGGAGATCTGGACTGGCGCGAGATGGCCACCTTGGTCCCGCTCATCGTGCTGATCTTCTGGATCGGCGTCTTCCCAAATCCCTTCCTGACCCCCATGCACGCGAGCGTGGCGCACGTCTTCGCCCAGATGGGCCGTGGCGCGAATACCGTTGCTCCCGTTGTGGGAGTTCTCACCGGCATTCCCCCGGAGGCCCTGCCGTGACCATCGTCTCACTCGGCGACCTGCTCGCTGTCCTGCCCGAACTGCTGGTGGCGGGCGCGGGCTGCCTCGTGCTCGTCCTCGATCCGTTGACCGCCAGTGACCGGAAGGACCGGCTCGCCTATTTGAGCCTGGGCGCGCTGGGCGCCGCCTTCGTGGCGAGTTATTGGTTCATGGGCCTTTCGCGGCCGGTGTTCAGTGGGCTCTATACCCTGGACGCCTACGGGACCTTCTGGAAGCTGCTGCTGCTCGCCGTCGCCGCCCTCGTCATCCTGCTCGCCCAATCCCACCTGAAGCTGGAAGCGATCGATCTGGGCGAGTTCTACGCCTTCATCCTGCTGTCGCTCTCCGGCATGATGGTCATGGTGTCCGGGACCGACCTCCTCGTCATTTATCTCGGCCTGGAATTGATGTCCATCTCGCTGTACATCATGGTCGGGTTCAAGCGCTTCGAACGCCGTTCGCTGGAAGCCGCAGCCAAGTATTTTATTCTGGGCTCGTTCTCCTCCGGCATCCTGCTCTACGGCATCTCCCTTCTCTTCGGCCGCACCGGAAGCACCACCCTGGCGGGCATTCGCGCGGGGATCGCCGGGCTCCCGGCGGGGGACCCGGTCCTTCTCCTGGCCATGGTGTTGCTGATCGTGGGGTTCGGCTTCAAGGTCGCGGCCGTTCCCTTCCACATGTGGACGCCGGACGTCTATGAAGGCGCGCCCACGACGGTGACGGCCTACCTGTCCGTGGCCTCCAAGGCCGCCAGCTTCGCGGCCTTCATGCGGGTCTTTCTGGAGGCGCTGGGCGGGCTTAAAACGGACTGGCAGATGCTGCTCGTCGCCGTCTGCATCGCGACCATGATTCTGGGCAACGTCGTCGCGATCGTCCAGACCAACATCAAGCGCATGCTGGCCTATTCCAGCATCGCGCACGCCGGCTACGCCCTGATCGGCCTGGTCGTCGCAGATGCCTCCGGGGTTGCCGGGGTCATGCTCTACATGGCGCTGTACGCCTTCATGACCATGGGCGCCTTCACCGTCGTGGCGATCCTCCGAAAAGGCGGGCTGGAGGGGGATGCGATCGAGGACTTCACCGGCCTGGCCAAGCGCAACAAGTGGGCGGCCCTCCTCATGCTGCTCTTCATGATCTCCCTGGCAGGCCTCCCGCCGACGGCGGGGTTCATCGCGAAGTTCTACATCTTCATGGCGGCCGTGGGCGCGCACCTGACCTGGCTCGCGGTGATTGCGGTCATCTTCGCCGCCGTCTCGGCGTACTTCTATCTGCGGGTGGTCATGGTCATGTACATGCGGGAGCCCGGTGAGGCGGCCGGCGCGCCCGGTTACGGCGTGCGCATCGCCCTCTCGCCCGCCGTGGCCGCGGTCCTCCTGGTGGCCGCGGCGGGGGTCCTCCTCCTCGGCGTGTACCCCGACCCCCTCGTCAAAGCCGCTCAGAGCGCGATCCTTCCAATGCGATAGCTCTTCCTCTCTTCCCTTTCACATTCCAAGCAGCGTCCGCAGGGTGCGGGCATTCTTGATCGCGTGCCCTTGCGCATCGTTGTTGAAGTACACATAGACGTCAATCCCGTCCCGTAGGTACCCCTTCATCTTCCGCGCCTCCTGGGTTAGTTCGGCCTTGGTGTACCGGGAAGCAAACAATTGGGTCCGGCCGTGAAACCGAAAATAGGTGAAGTCGGTCGTGAGCACATCCCTGCGGGGATAATCGGGCGAATCAGCGATGCACAAAGCGGCGCCGTAGCACTTCAGCAGGCGGTAAATCTCCTCGACAAACCACGAGTCGTGCCGAAACTCAAAGACCAGGCGGAGCGATGGAGCATCGGCGGTCACATCCTGGGCCATCTCGAGGAACCGTTTCAGGCGATCCCGCTCGCGCTGGAAGGAGGCCGGAAACTGCAACAGGATCGGCCCGAGGTGGTGTTGCAGATCCCGTGCATGCTCGACAAAGACCTGCCAGGCGTCCTTCACCCCCAGGAGGCGCTTGGTATGCGTGATGAGACGGCTGGCTTTCAGGGCAAAGACGAAGGAGTCCGGAACCTGCTTCGCCCAGTTGGCATAGGTCTGGGGCCGAGGCAGATGATAGAAAGAGTAGTTTACCTCCACGGTGGGGAATTCACGGGAATAGTATTCCAGATATCGGCGGCTCGGCAGGTCCTCAGGGTAGAAAGGCCCCCGCCAACTCGGATAGGTCCAGCCCGAGGTTCCGATCAAGATCCGCGCCACATTTGCTGTTCTACTACAACTTGTTATTCAATGAAACCGGCACCAAACAAAATGTTCTGAACCCGCTTGACATTTGTTCTAACTAGGACTATCCTACGTCTTACAATTTGGAGGCGCTATGGCACGGGCCCTGAAATCCGATCCTGGAGATGAACCATTCTTGAAGGCACTGAGGCCGCTCGTGGAGACCTACTTTGCATTCATGGACAAGGGCGCTTCCCACATCCGGGCGCTGGGGCTCACCTCATCTCAGTTCGATGTGATCGCCACGCTGGGGGATACCGAGGGGATGACATGCAAGGAGCTGTCGGAGAAAACGCTGGTCACGAAGGGCACGCTCACCGGCGTCCTGGACCGACTGGAGAAAAAGGGCCTGATCGAGCGCGTCCGGTCCCGGAAGGACCGCCGCTGCATTTCCATCCGGTTGACGGCAAAAGGGGACCAACTCTTTCAAAAAGTCTTTCCGGCCCACATCCATTATATGAAGCCGTATTTCGAGCGGGCACTCACGGCCTCGGAGGCAAAGCAGTTGCGCGAGTTGCTCCTGCGGCTCAAGGACAGCTTCGAGAAAGACTAACCAAGGAGGGGCGTGATGAAGACCCTATTTCAGACGGATGAGGCGTGGTCCAGTTTGATCCTTCGGGTGACGCTGGGAATCGTGATGTTTCCTCACGGCGCGCAGAAGTTGCTGGGCTGGTTCGGCGGATTTGGGTTCGCCGGGACGATGGGCTTCTTCACCGACCAGATGCATGTCCCGGCGGCGCTGGCCTTCCTGGTGATCATGGGAGAGTCCTTCGGCTCCCTGGGGTTGATCACAGGCTTCCTCACGCGGTTCGCCGCGTTTGGGCTGACCTGCATCATGCTGGGAGCGATCTCGATGGTCCACTGGCCCAACGGTTTTTTCATGAACTGGTTCGGCAAGCAAGCGGGTGAGGGATTCGAGTATCATCTGTTGGTCATCGGCATGAGCGTCGCGCTGATGATCGCGGGCGCAGGCCGATGGTCGGTGGACAGGCTGATCGTCGAGAGGCTGCGCGGATAACGGAGGTGTTTGGACCATGAAGCGGCATTTGCAACTGGTTGCGAATGACGGGCTGGCCGCGGACGGGATGGGAACCCGCGAGGCGGTTTCCCCATCTGATGATGAATTGCTGGACGCCTATTCGCAGGCGGTCATCAGCGCAGCGGGAAGGGTCAGCCCATCGGTCGTCAATATCGACGTGCTGCACCGGCTGAGGAGCCGCCGGGCGGCCGATCCGCGGTTCCCGCGAGAGGCGCAGGGCAGCGGCTCCGGTTTCATCTTCACGCCGGACGGGTTCATTCTGACGAACAGCCACGTGGTGCACGGGGCCAGCCGCATTGACGTCATCCTTCCGGACGGGCGGCGGGTCATCGCCGACCTCGTCGGGGACGATTCGGACACCGATCTCGCGGTCGTCCGGATCGACGCGCCGAACATAGTCGCCGCGTCGCTCGGGGACTCGAACGCCATCCGGGTGGGGCAGTTGGCGATCGCGGTCGGGAACCCATACGGCTTTCAATGCACGGTGACGGCGGGCGTGGTGAGCGCGCTCGGCCGGTCGCTTCGCTCGACGTCTGGGCGGCTGATCGACAGCGTGCTCCAGACGGACGCCGCGCTCAACCCCGGCAATTCCGGCGGTCCCTTGGTGAACTCGCGTGGAGACGTCATCGGCGTCAACACCGCCGTGATCCTGCCGGCACAGGGGATCTGTTTTGCCATCGGCATCAATACCGCCAAGTTCGTCGCAGGCCGCCTTATCAAGGATGGCAAGATCCGGCGCGGCTTCATCGGCGTCAGCGGACAGAACGTGCCGCTCCCGCGCCGTCTCGTGCGGGAACACAACTTGCCGGTCGAGAGCGGCATCCAGGTCGTGGCTGTCGAGCCGAACAGCCCGGCGGAGCGCGCGGGCCTGCGGGCGGGCGACGTCATCGTGGCCTATGGGGAGCATCCGACGGCCGGCGTCGATGACCTGCATCGGCTGCTCGTCGAGGAGAAGGTCGGTGTGCGGGCCCCGATGACCATCGTCCGGCGTTCTGAAAAACGGGTGCTGGCTATCGTGCCGGAAGAATCCCCGACGAGGGGATAAGGAGAGAGGAGGGACATCCCATGGCAACCATTCAAGCTAGCGCAAAGAAGACGCCCATGGTCGACATCCGCCGGAGCGGTGAGCGATTTCATACAAAGATCGACTGGCTCGACTCGTACCACAGCTTCAGCTTTGCGGACCATCACGATCCGGCGAACACGCACCACGGGCTGCTGCTGGTGAGCAACGACGACATCATCAAGGCCGACACCGGGTTCCGGACCCATCCCCATCAGGATATGGAGATCGTCACATGGGTGCTGGACGGTGAGATCGAGCACAAGGATTCGGTCGGCAACAAGGGGATCATCTACCCGGGCCTCGCCCAGCGCATGAGCGCGGGGAGCGGGATCTGGCACTCGGAAATGAACCCGCGCGGCGATACAGATGTGCACCTGGTCCAGATGTGGGTGCTGCCGGACCAGGAACGGATCGCGCCCAGCTATGAGCAACTGGACATCAATGCGCAACTGGATCGCGGAGGGCTTGTTCCTATTGCCTCGGGGCGGGGGCATGACGCGACCATCAAGATCCGCCAGCGCGGAGCGGTGTTATGGGGCGGGCGGCTCAAGCCGGGAGAATCCGTGCAGGTCCCCGACGCGCCGCATACGCACCTCTACATCGCCAAAGGCGCAGCGGAGCTGGAAGAAGCCGGCCGCCTGGCTGCCGGCGATGCCGTTCGTTTGACGGCTGTGGGTTCCCCGCGATTGACGGCTGATGCGGCTACCGGCGCCGAAGTGCTGATTTGGGAGATGAACTGAACCAGAAGCGGCGAAAAGGAGGGCGATGATGCTGCGCGTTGATATCTATTCCGATGTGATTTGCCCATGGTGCTTCATCGGTAAGCGGCGGTTGGAGAAGGCGTTGTGCGAGCCGGCCGGACGATACGACCGTAGCATCACGTGGCATCCATTCGAGCTGAATCCGGATTTGCCCCGAGAAGGCATGGATAGGAAAACATACCGGGCGGCCAAGTTCGGCAGTTGGGAGGCATCGGAGAAACTTGATTCGCAGGTTGCAGCCGTTGGCACAACAGATGGCATCCCCTTTGCCTTTGATCGTATACAACGAACGCCCAATACCTTCGATGCCCATCGACTCATCTGGCTCGCGCAGCAGGAAAGCTCCCAGGACGTGGTCGTCGAGGCGCTGTTCCAGGGCTACTTTATCGAAGGTCTGGACATCGGAAACAGGCAGACTCTCATTAACATTGCGGGCGCAGCCGGCCTGGATACAGGACGAGTTGAACGCTTTCTTACAGGCAACGAGGATGTCGCTTCGGTGCGCGAAGAGCAAGAAAAGGCACGGCGCATGGGCATCAGCGGCGTACCGCACTTCGTCATTAATGACGCCTACGCCTTGTCTGGTGCGCAACCCTCGGAAACGTTCGTGTCAATCTTCGACCGGGCGATGAAACCCACCAACGTTTGAAGGCCGCCTCATATGACAAAGACAGACCAAAACCAACGAAGTGGCGACAGGGCGCGGCGACTTCGTGTGGTGGTCGTCGGTGGGTCGCTGGGAGGCCTCTGTGCCGGTTTGGCGTTACGGTGCGTCGGTTGCGACGTCGAGATCTTTGAGCGATCGTCGAGCGAACTGAAGGATCGTGGTGCCGGGCTCGTCGTCCAGATGGAACTCTTGCAGTACCTGGAACGGCATGGCATTGCGACGCGCGAGGCGATCAGCGTCCCTTCCCGCTATAGGCAGTACTTAGCGCGGGAAGGCGGCGTTACCTGGGGAGAGGCGAGTTATCAGTTGATGACGGCATGGAACACGGTCTACCGACAACTCCGAGACGTGTTTCCGGACGAGCACTACCATCACAGCCACAAGCTGGTTGGCTTTGAGCAGAATGCGTCCTCTGTCATTGCCCGTTTCGAGAATAGTCGCGAAGAAATCTGTGACTTGCTGGTCGGCGCTGATGGTGCCAACTCGACGTGTCGGAGTCAGCTCCTGCCCGACGTGTCGCCGCAATACGCGGGCTATGTCGCATGGCGAGGGGTGGTGGAGGAAAACGCGGTGGCAACCTCGGTGGCGGGTGTGTTCGCGGAGAAGTTTACGTTTTTCCAAATGCCCAACAGTCACATTCTTTGCTACCTGATTCCTGGTTCCGGGGGCGAGGTGATGAAAGGCAAACGCCGTCTCAATTGGGTGTGGTATTGGAATGTGCAGGAAGGTGAACCGTTGCGGGCACTGATGACGGACAAGGTTGGTTTATTCCGTGGCTATTCTGTGCCCCAAGGAGCAATTCGCGAAGATCTCGCGGAGCAGCAGCGGGCCGTGGCCGAGAGAGTGTTGCCGGAAGTCTTTCAGCAACTGGTCAAAGCGACCAAAGAGCCGTTCGTGCAGCCAATCTTTGACTTGTCGGTCCCACGCATGGTTTTTGGGCGTGTGTGTCTGCTCGGAGATGCGGCGTTTGTGCCACGTCCCCATACAGCGGCGAGCACGTCAAAGGCGGTCACCAATGCCATCACACTTGCGGAAGGGATCGGCGCGTCACAGGTAGATGTCGTTGCGGCTCTGGAACAGTGGGAATCCGCGCAACTCGAACTGGGCAGCTATTTAAAGGTTTTGGGGCAGACGCTTGGGAACAGGTCGCAATTCGGTCGTCCGTGATGCCGAGGCCGGCTACGTGAGAGGAGGGATTGACGATGGCGGTCCAGGTCTATGGTTGCAACCACATTGTTATCGAGGTGAGTGACGCCAAGAAAGCCGTGAAGTTCTACTCTGATGTGTTCGGCTTGAAGATGCTTCGCGGAGGCGAGGGAGCCGCGTGGTGCAAACTCGGCGAACATCAATTCATGGCGATCTTCGAGGTAAAAAAGCTCCAGCCGGATCGCGTCAAACATTTCGGTCTCATGGTACGCGACGAGGCGCAGATCAAGGAAGTTCGGAGGAAGCTAAGGAGGAAGTACGGGCTCAAGCTGGTCCCCGGCTTCCGCTGCGATTTCCGCGATCCGTGGGGCAACCGCATCCAAGTGGGGGACCTCCATGACGAGTCGCTGGTCTGGATGCTTCCCTACAGCGAAGTGCAGGAGGCCGGGATCACGTTTGCGGCTCATCAAAACAAGCGGAGAAATTGATTGTCTCAGTCGGGGTCGATCTCGAAGGAGGACAGCATGAAGCTTGCGATATTCGTTGAAGGGATCATGTATCAGCACCGCTGAAGGAAAAGGGAGGAATGACCAATGACGAAGTCATTACCCAGAAGAATCGAAACGATCATTGAGCCTGAACCGGTCACGGAAGGCGCAGGAGTCAGGCTCAAACGAAGTATTGCGACGCGAAGCCTGGACTATCTTGATCCATTCCTGTTGCTGGACCACTTTGCATCCAGCGATCCGCGTGATTATGAAGCCGGATTCCCCATGCATCCCCATCGAGGGATCGAAACGGTGACCTACGTGCTGCGGGGAGAGGTGCATCACAAGGATACGCTCGGCAACTCCGGGCGCATCGGGGCAGGGGACGTTCAGTGGATGACGGCCGGACGCGGCCTCATGCACGAGGAGATGCCGCAGGTACGTCCGGAGGGGATTGCGGGATTCCAGCTCTGGGTTAACCTACCGGCGAAGCTCAAGATGACCAAGCCGCGCTACCAGGATATCCGGTCGGGCGAGATCCCAGAAGTCACAAAGGAAGGCGGGGTACGGATTCGGGTGATTACCGGAACCGTTGATGGGGTCAGCGGTCCGGTGACCGGCATCGCCGCCAATCCCATCTACCTGGATGTGTCCGTGCCGGCTCATGCCTCATTTATTCAACCGATTCACCGGGGGCACACGGCATTTGCCTATGTGTTTGAGGGCGAGGCGAAATTCGCCGGCGATGATAAAGAAGACGGAACAGAAGTCTCATCTCCAAGGCTCGTCGTGTTGGGTGACGGCGATTATGTGAAGGTGGTCACGGGGGCGATCCCGGTTCGCTATTTGCTGGTCTCCGGGAAACCGCTGCACGAGCCCATAGCGCGGTATGGCCCATTCGTGATGAACACAGAAGAGGAGATCGAGCAGACGCTGCTCGAACTCCGCCAGGGAACATTCGTCACAACGTGAACCGAGCCCGAACTATCTTCTGGGAGATCGACATGGAAAAACCGGCGGACGCGCAGTATCCAATACATGACCTAATAAAGCGGCGGTGGAGCCCGCGGGCGTTCTCCGATCGCCGGGTCGAGCCGGACACCTTGCGCAGTCTGATGGAAGCCGCCCGATGGGCGCCCTCCTCCAACAACGAGCAGCCCTGGAGCTTCATCGTGGCGACCAAGGACGATCCCCCCGAGCATGCCCGATTGTTAAGCTGCCTGGTGGACGGCAATGTTCTGTGGGCGCAGCGCGCGCCGGTGCTGATGGTCTCGGTGGCGAGAATGTCCTTTGAGGACGACGGGAAGCCGAACCGCCATGCGTTGTACGATGTCGGGCAGGCGGTCGCCGGTCTCTCTGTTCAGGCGACGGCGCTCGGATTGGTGGTGCATCAGATGGCCGGCTTCCACCCGGACAAGGTGAGAGCGCTCTACGGCGTACCGGAACCGTTCGAGCCGGTGGCGGCGATCGCGCTGGGCTATCCCGGCGATCCGGAGGGTTTGCCCGAAAGGCTCAAGCAGCGCGAATTGGCGCCCAGGGAGCGGAAGCCCTTCCCCGAGTTCGTGTTCTCAGGACGCTGGGGCCAGGCGTCGCCGTGGGTCGCATGAAAGCGCACTACTTGGGCCACGTGGTGTTTTATGTACGAGACCTGCAACGGTCACTGGCGTTTTATCGCGATCTGTTGGGATTTCAAGAGGTCGGCCGGATCTTCGGCGGGAAGGCCGCGGCGCTGACATCCGGGCGCACGCACCACGAACTGCTGCTGATCGAAGTCGGCGCCGCTCCCGGCCCGCCGCCCGGCCGGAGGCTCGGTCTCTATCACATCGGGATCAAAATCGGAGATTCCCTGGATGAACTTCGAGCGGCAAAGAGAGATCTGGAGCAAGCGGGTGTGTCCATCACCGGCATGAGCGACCATACCGTCAGCCAAAGTCTCTATCTGGCCGATCCCGACGGCAACGAAGTCGAACTGTATGTGGACGCCGATCCCTCAACCTGGAAAAAGAATCCCGAAGCCGTGGTTGCGCCGGTCAAACCTCTGCGCCTGTAAGGATGAGAAGTGACCGGTTCGGCAGCGAGAAGAAACGCTAACGGAGGCTCAAAGTGAACGAGATCATCGATTTTTTGGTGCGGCATGGCGGAGTCGTCCTCTTCGCGACGGTGCTCGCGGAGCAGGTTGGATTGCCGATTCCCGCGGTTCCGGTGCTGCTTGCCGCCGGGGCACTGGCCGGGGCCGGCAAGATGAACCTCGGCATGGCCGTCGGCCTGGGGGTCGTCGCGTGTCTCATCGGTGACCTGGTGTGGTACTACCTGGGCCGCCAACGCGGGGCGCAGGTCCTCAAAGTGCTCTGCCGCATCTCGCTCGAGCCGGACTCCTGCGTGCGCCGCACGGAAACCTTTTTCATCCGGCACGGAACACGGTCGCTCATCCTCGCCAAGTTCATTCCGGGCCTGAGCACCGTGACCCCGGCCCTCGCGGGCCTCTTCGGCGTGAGCCTCGAGCGCTTCATGCTCTACAATGGCCTCGGCGCGCTGCTCTGGACGGCAGCCTTCATCGCGCCAGGATATCTATTGGCCGATCAGCTCGAGCGGGTCGCCGCGCAGGCCGCTCGTTTAGGCAGCTCGCTCGTGGTGCTGGTCGTGGGCGTCTTGGCCCTGTACATTGCCTACAAATACGTCCGCCGGCAACTCCTCTTGCGTGAATTGCGCATCGCGCGGATCATGCCGGATGAGCTCAAGAAGATGCTGGACGACGGTCATGACGTGACAATCGTGGACCTGCGTCAGTCCCTCGAGATCGAGGTCGATCCCTACACCATCCCCGGCGCCGTTCGCATGGCCGTGGAAGAACTGGAAACCCGGCACCATGAAATCCCGCGAGACCGGGATGTGGTCCTGTTCTGCGCCTGCCCCAATGAAGTCACGAGCGCCCAGATGGCCATCCTTCTCAAGAAGAACGGCATTACACGGGTCCGCCCTCTCGTCGGCGGGGTCGACGCCTGGCGTGCGCGAAACTTTCCTCTTGAAGGAGTAGGAGAGCACATTACCTGACGCCACTCAGCCCGCCTCCCTGCCCCACCTCGAGCCCGAAGACAGCCGGTCGCATTAAAGAGGACATCCTCCGTTTCTTCTCAGTGAAGGAGCTCGCCTCTCCAGCCTTTCAAACCGCTCGAGAAGACCTTGCTCCCCTGCGGGACGGCCTTGGGTGCATTTTTCTATTTATTTTGGTCTGCGAGGTGCGAAAATGGAGCGGGTCCCTGAGGTTTTGTAACTCCCGGTAATAATAGAGCGGAGTAGGACGTTTTTTCTTGAATCTCAACTTTCTGAGAAATTCGATTTCCTCCCCGGTCGCATCGCCGTTGAGAGAGGTATCCTGAAGAAATTCTTTCAACCCCGGCTCTTCGTCTAAAGGTTTTTCGGGCTCCCTTTCAACAAACTCAAATTTCTTCAGGTGCCCCGAGACCACTCTTCGGTTTAAGACAATTTCCATCCCAAACGTCGCGATGTCGATGTCCCAGGATTCAATCAACGGATCCAAGAAGGAGACGCAGTTTTCACTCGACAGGTTCAAGATAGTCGTGTCCAAGAACTCGAGAACAAGGATCCGCATTTGCTCATAGCTTCGGTGGCTGAGTCGAGCCACCCGACGCAGCCATTGCTCACTTTCCAGTTCTCGCCTGGCAACTCCCTTGACCACGTCCAACAGTTTCTGGGTGACGAAGCATTCGAGTTCGCCGAAGGGGTGCTTCTCAAAAATGGTGCCTATTTGTGTTCGCTTGTCGGGGTTGCATTTGCGGAGAATCAACTTTCGAACTTCTTTAAACAAGGGACTGGGCGGGTCCCCCAATTTTCTCTTCAATTGTTCCCTGCGCTGGAGGTCGGCCAGCTTTGCAAGTTCACCGCTCGGGAGCTTCAACAATTTGCCCACCTTGCCGTAAATATCGGTCCGGTTGGGCGCGGGGGGCAGTTTTTTCTGAGTCAGCAACTGTGAAATATAGGATTCCGTCACTTGAGCGGCACGTGCCAGATCTCTCTGCTCAAGACCCAATTCTTCCAGCCGCTGCCTTATCACTAAAGCAAGGTCCACTGCATGTCCTCCTTATGGTTAACTAGTTTTGATTAAAATTATCAACATGTTGAAAATTATCTCACATTTAACTTGACTAAAACAAGTGAATTAACTTATGATGCGTCCCGTGATGAGAGTTCACACTCGCTCTTCAGGTTGTCTGAACCAAGCCAGGTCATCTGAAATCACACTTTAATCGTCCCAAACCAAGGAGGTTGCCATGATTGCAAGAAACGTTACCATGCATCTGAAGGCCAATAGCGTTGCTGAGTTTACCCAGACGCTCGAGAAGGAAATCATTCCCCTGCTTCGCAAACAGAAGGGCTTCCAGGACGAAATCACGTTCCTCGTCCCGGGCGGACGGGACGTGGTTGGAATCAGTTTCTGGGACAAGCAAGAGAATGCGGAAGCCTATACCCGCGGAACCTATCAAGAAGTGCTGAAGGCCCTGGCGAAAGTGCTTGACGGAACGCCTCAGGTTCAAACCTGGGAAGTGTTGAATTCGACCTCCCACAAGATTGCTGCTGCCATAGCAGCCTAAAGCCGACGGGCCTTGTCGTTCAAGAGGGAGGGCGGACTTGGTCGTCCTCCCTCTTGTCCGGCGAAGGAGAAAGCGGGGCATAACATGCCGTTTGATAATGACAAGCCATGGTTGTTCGATCGACAAGCCATTGAATCCTTCGATTCAGGCCAAACAGGTGTTTACGCGATCTACAATGCTCAGAGATGGATTTATATCGGGCGGGGGGATATTCGACAGCGCTTGCTGGATCATCTGAACGGGGATATCCCCTCTATCAACACAAACTCTCCCACTCACTTTAGAGCTGAGGTAACCGACGATTCCATGAATCGCGAGAAGCAACTGCTTCGAGAATATGCGCCGGTCTGTAATCCGCGGCTAGGCTAGCGACAAGTCATTCCCTATCCGGTGCCGATCAGCCACCGGGACACGGGCATAACTCCGGTGTTCCGGTGGCTTCCCCTTTCCTGAACCGACTCACGCCCCCCCCACGTTCGACCAGCAGTGTTGTTCGCGGCATGCGGGCTCTGTTAGAATCCGGCCGCAACCATAGCCGCCGGCGCGGTTACCGCGTTCGGATCACCACCAGCTTGTCCGTCCCCGACTCCGCGCCCCACACCTCACCAGGACGGCCCAGAAGCTGGCGCACCTGCGCGTCGCCGCTCGGCAGGGTAAAGGAATCGAACTTCTCGGTCGCCGGATCGAACCGCACGAAGGCATTCGCGCCGAAATCGGTCAGCCACACCTTGTCCTGCTCGTCCACATAGACCGCATAGGCGCCCGGGTTCTTGCCCGGCAGCCGCCATTCCTTCCACGCGTTGGCGGCCGGGTCGTATCGACCCAGTTGCCCCACATTCCATTCGCTGACCCAAAGGTTGCCTTTCGAATCCGCCCACACCCGGCGTGCGCCCTGCTTCGGCGTCGGCGGTTCGATCACGGTCGCGGCCCCGGTGTCCGGGTCGAGGCGCGCGATGTAGTTTCCCGCGAGCGACGCGTAGTACACGGTTCCATCAGGAGCGGTCGCGATGCCGTAAGGTCCCCGGCCTTTTGGGGCATCGAACACCTCGACCCGACCCACTTTGGGATTCAGCCGCCCGTAGACGCCGCTCTGTCCCGTGAACCACAGCACGCCGCGCTTATCGAACGTGGCGGTGTTCAGGTTCGCGCCCTCCCGCCCGGACGGCAGAGGATAAACGCCTACTTTCTCCGTCGCGGGATCGACCCGCACAATGGCGTTCAGGCCGCTGTCCGTGATCCACGGCGCGCCGTCCGGACCGACGATTACGCCATGCGGCCGCGACTTCTCGCCGAGCTTGAGGCGATGGACCCGGCCGGTTGACGGATCCAGCCGGCCCAGCTCGCCCGAGGCCTGCGCGACGTACCAGACACCGCCGTCCTGAGCGGGCGCGACATCGTGCGGGTGCGACCCGGCCGGCACGGAATATTCCTGGACCCGCGGGACCCCTTCCTCAGAGGCAGCAAGGGTTGAACCGATGGCCAACGCGAACGAGGCCAGGCCGCAAACAAGGAGTCGTCTTTTCAATGTGTAACCTCGGCCTTCATGCAGCCCGTGCCGAGCGCGCAGGACAGCGCCAGCGCTGCCAGCAGGACTTTCTGCATCATGTGCATGGCTATGCTCCTTCTTTACAAAGTCTTGGGCGGAGGATGATCACCACTGCAGGGTGTCATGGATCATGGCCCCCGAATTGAGGGTGCAATTATCTAACTCTTGGCTATTGATTGGCAAGACCAAGTGAAACTGCAACGCTGGAAGGCTTATTCTAAGGACTCCTCGCTCCATCGCGTAGAGCTTGCATTGGGAGTGCAACAGCCTCCAGACTGTATCGATCCGGTTCCCAATGATGAGTAAAACAAGTATTCCCCTAGTGGTGATTCTGACAAAGCAGATTAGGGGGAGGCTCCTTTTCATGACGCGAGGAGGCTCTATGAAATTAATGCCGGCTGCCATTACAATTTCTCTTCTTGGAGGGGTCCTGATCGAATCCGCGCTCGCGACCGATCGCCAGATCTCTGCGGGTCCGGCCTCTGAGGCGGCAGCGATCGGGCAGGGCGATGTGGAACGGGGCAGGGCTGTGTTCAATGGCAAAGGCATCTGCTTCTTTTGCCATGGAAAAGACGGGCGCATTGACCAGCTCCCGCAGTTGTCCCCGCAAACAACCGAAATTATCGCTCGCCTCGATCCGAAGCCGTCCGATCTGCGTAATCCGCGCGCTCTAAAAACGAAAACCGACCAAGAGCGCTTCAGGACAATCCGCGAGGGTCACTCAGGAACAGGGATGCTTCCTGATACCAAACTGAAGGACGAGGAAATCTTCGATCTCTTGGCGTACTTGTCCACGCTGCGGCGTGATCGACCGGAGTAGGGAGCGACCGATATGATAGGGGCAGGTGGCTTGCTTTTTGTCGCGCGCAACGCTCATCCTGTGTTGACCCGTTCCCAGCAAAGAGGTATACGATTTTTCGCTCCATTGGCAGCGCATTCCGTTTAGGAGAAAACATGGTTCACGGTGCCGGAACAGTGAGACTCGCCGTAGGCCTCCTCGTGTGCATGGGGGTGGCCGGGTTGCCGGGCTGTACCAAAGAGACCGGCTCCGCTCCCGCCAATCCCATCCCCGAAGTTGGGGTCGTGACCGT
>JBGPTH010000047.1:0-16610 GCA_041490525.1 Nitrospiria bacterium | reverse complement strand
GCCCTATCTTCTGTCCGGGATCACGCGCCAGGTGACCTTGGCGGTGGCCCAAAAGGCGGGCATTCCGGTCAGTGAACTCTCCCTGAGCGAGGCCGACCTGTATGCCGCCGACGAGGTCTTCTTGACGGGGACCACGATTGAAGTGCTCCCTGTGGCACGAGTCGATGGGCGACGGATCGGCGCCGGCGCTCCGGGTCCGGTCACGAGGTCTCTCATGGCGCGTTTCGGGGAAGCTCGCGCCTAAGCTACTCTTGCTTTGAAGGCCCCGCCTGTGTTATTTTGAAACGCTCAAAAGTGGGCGAAATCCCACTTTTTTTATTTCCATGGCCGGTCGCGATCACCCTCATGTGCCAGCGGAAGGGATTCTCGGAAATACTCTCCGAGGGTCGGAGGGGATAGCCTCTGCCGTCCGGCGGGTCGTTGAGCCGATTCTTGCCTCCCTGGGTTTGACGCTGGTCGCGGTGGAGGTCAGGGGCCGCGGTCCAAAGACCCTCATCCGTGTGGTCATCGAACGGCTGGGATCGGCGGTGGGGGAAGCCGAAGGGATTTTCCTCGGGGACTGCGAGCGGGTCCACGGTCTGCTCGGGCCCGCGCTGGATGTGGAGGATCCGATTCCCCACGCCTACGTATTGGAAGTGTCGTCCCCGGGTTTGGACCGTCCGATCCTGGGTTCGGGCGACTATGAGCGGTTCAAAGGACGATTGGCGCGGTTCAAGCTGGCCCGGCCGGTGTTGGGGCAATCGGTGCTGATCGGCCGGATCCAGAAGCTGGAGGGATCGGTCGTGTGGGTGGATGCGGTGCCCGCCGGCCGGGGCCGGGGGGAGCCGACGCCGATCGCGCTCCCGCTGGGGGACATCCGGGAGGCCAGGCTCGAAGTAGAATTCTGACGGAATCGGAGCAGGAGGAGCATGGGTCGGGAGCTTATTACAGTCATCGAACAGATCGGACGGGAGAAGGGCATCGACACGGGGCGCATTCTTGAGGCCGTCGAGACGGCCCTGCTCACCGCCGCGAAGAAACGCTATGGCGCGGCCGAGAGCATCCAGGTCAAAATTGACCGCAAGAGCGGCGAGATCGAAGCCATTTCCCTGAAGAAGATCGTCTCCCAGGTGACGAACCCCAAGTCCGAGGTTTCGCTGGAAGAGGCCCGCAAAGTGGACAGTGGGGCCGAGCTCGGAGATGAAATCGGGTCCCTGATCCAGATCGATGACTTCGGGCGCATCGCGGCCCAGGCCGCCAAGCAGGTGATCTTCCAAAAGGTCCGCGAGGCCGAATGGGAAGCCGTGTTGCGTGAGTATTCCACCCGACAGGGGGAATTGGTCAACGGGATCATCCTGGGGCAGGAGCGCCGGAACTACATCGTGGACCTCGGCAAGACCGAAGCGATCCTGCCGGCTCACGAGCAGATTCCGCGCGAGACCTACCGACGAGGCGACCGCATCAAGGCCCTCCTCGTGGAGGTGAAACGGACTCTGCGCGACGTCCAGGTGATCCTCTCCCGAACCCATCCGAACCTCATCGTCAAGTTGTTCGAGATGGAGGTCCCGGAGATCGCCGAGAAGATCGTGGAGATCAAAGGGGTGGTGCGGGAACCCGGCGATCGGACCAAGATCGCCGTGGTGTCCCGGGACCGCGCCGTGGACCCGGTGGGGGCCTGCGTGGGGATGAAGGGGTCGCGGGTGCAAGCGGTGGTGCGCGAGTTGCGGGGCGAGAAAATCGACATCATCGCCTGGACCCAGGATCCCCGGGTGTTTATCGCGGAGGCCTTGAATCCGGCGGTCATCGAGAAGGTCGGGGTGGACGAGGAAAAGAAGTCCGCGCTGGTGGTGGTCGCGGACACCCAGCTCTCCCTGGCCATCGGGCGCAACGGCCAGAACGTCCGTCTGGCCGCCAAGCTGACCGGGTGGAAGATCGATATCATCGGCGCCAGCGAGTACGAGAAGGAAAAAGCGGTCCGGGACCTGGAAACGCGAGCCGCCATCGCTCAGCAATTGCAGGATCAACATGCGCGCCTGGTTGAAGCCGAAACGGCGGCCGTGGGCGCAGCGAGCCAGGCCAACCCGGCTGAGACGACCGCGGCCGATCATCCCGCCGACACCGGACAGGCGGCGTCGGCTGGGGAGTAGCCGAGGGTACGCGAAGGATATGCGGGTTTTCGAGCTAGCCAAACAACTGGGAATCGCCAGCAAGGATCTCATTGCCGACCTCAAGACACACGGCGTGACGGTGTCCAACCACATGGCCGCGCTGGAGGAGGACACGGTCAAGCGGATTTTGGCCAAGGCCGGGGGAAAGCCTCCCAAGGCCTCCGCCAAGATTCCCAAGGCCGGGGGCGCCGCCCTCCGCGCGCACGCGCTCAGCAAGGCCGCCCCGCCGGAGGTCCCGCCGCCGAAAGAGGAAAAGAAGCTGATCCTGATCAAGCGCCGGCCGAGCGATGCCCGCCTGGCGGCCGACCTGGCCCCTCTGCAGCTGGAGGAGCCGGCGGCGAGCATTTCCAGTCTGTCGGAACTCCCCCTGGAGGCTCATCCGGTTACCATGGGGCCCGTCCCCGTGGAGACTCCGCCGCCAGGGAGTCTCCCGACGGCACCGGAGCCGCATCCGCCCTCCTCCCCGCTCGCTCCGCGGTCCCCTGGGCCGGCTCTGTCCGAGCGGCCTCCGATCGCTCAGCCGCCGGTGGAGGCTGAACGCCGCCCGGGAGGGAAGAAGGGCCCCGCGTTCGCGCCCCCTCCGGATGCGATCGGCCTGAAAGACAAAACCAAGAAAACCCGTCGGCCGGCTCGGGGCCGGGAAGCTGAGGCGGTCCCGATGCGGGAGGACGCCGCCCGCTGGCTGGACTTGCGGGCCATGCCCATGCACCGGCGTGAGGAGAAGCCCCGGCACACGTCGACCGGCGTCTCCGCCGAGGTCACCAAGCCCCGCCTGAAAGCGGTCAAGCTGGAGGAAGGGCTCACCGTCAAGGACTTTGCGGAGGCGGTCGGCCAAAAGCCGGCGGACGTGATCCGCAAGCTCATGGACCTGGGCATCCTCGTGACCATGAATCAGCCGATCCGCCCCGAAGCGGCCACGCTCGTAGCGGAGTCCTTCGGCGTGAAGGTGGAGATGTCGGCCGAGCGGCCGGCCGAAGAGTTGCTTGAAGAGCCTCCGGAGCAGGAAGAGGGAGGCGCCCGACCGCCCGTGGTCACCATCATGGGCCACGTGGACCACGGCAAGACCTCGCTGCTTGACGCGATCCGCGAAACCAAGGTGACCGAGGGAGAAGCCGGAGGGATCACCCAGCACATCGGCGCCTACGTCGTCCAGGCGCGCGGCAAGCCCATCACGTTCCTGGATACGCCGGGTCACGAGGCCTTCACGGCCATGCGGGCTCGGGGGGCCAAGGTGACCGACATCGTCGTGCTGGTCGTGGCCGCCGACGACGGGGTCATGCCCCAGACCCTCGAGGCGATGGACCACGCGCGCGCGGCCGGCGTGCCGATCATCGTGGCCGTCAATAAGATGGATAAGCCCAGCGCGAATGCGGACCGGGTGAAAAACACGCTGGCGGAACGGGGCCTGGTCCCCGAGGCGTGGGGGGGAGACACCATCTACGTGGAAGTCTCGGCCAAGAAGAAAACCGGACTGGATACGCTGCTGGAGATGATCCTGCTTCAAGCGGAAGTGCTGGAGCTGCGCGCGAATGCCGATCGGCCCGCGAAGGGCATTGTGGTGGAGGCCAAGATCGACCGCGGGCGAGGTCCGGTCGCGACCGTGCTCGTCGAGACGGGCACCCTCCGGGTGGGGGACCCCTTCGTGGTGGGGACCTTCAGCGGCCGGGTTCGGGCGCTCTTCAACGACGCAGGACAGTCCGTCATGGAGGCGGGGCCCTCGATCCCCGTGGAGGTGGTCGGCCTGCTCGGCGCCCCGATGGCCGGCGACGAGTTCGTGGTGACCAAAGACGAGCGGATCGCCCGCGAGATCGCCGAGTCGCGCCTCCGCAAGCAGCGCACGGCCGAGATGGCCCCGGTCCGGAAGGTGACCCTGGACGACCTCTTTGCCCAGGTCGCCGCCGGCGCGGTCAAGGAACTCGGGATCCTCATCCGGGCGGACGTGCAGGGGTCCGCCGAAGCCCTCGGCGACGCGGTCGAACGGCTGGGCACCGAGAGCGTCAAGCCCCAGGTTCTCCTCAAGGGGGTCGGCGGCATCACCGAAAACGACGTCCTGCTCGCGTCCGCGTCCAATGCCATCATCATTGGATTTAATGTCCGGCCGGAACCCAAGGCCGCTGCGCTGGCCGAGCGCGAAGGGGTCGACATCCGCGCGTATAACGTGATTTACGAGGCGCTGGACGACATCAGGGCCGCGATGGAAGGGCTGTTGGAGCCCACGCTGAAGGAGCGGATCCTGGGGCGGGCCGAGGTCCGGCAGGTGTTCATGATTCCGAAAGTGGGCGCCGTCGCGGGATGCTACGTGACGGATGGGACGATCGCCCGTGCCAGCTCCGGCATCCGCGTGGTCCGGGACGGCGTCGTCGCCTACGAAGGCAAGATCGGGTCCCTGCGCCGCTTTAAGGATGACGTGAAGGAGGTGCAGACCGGGTACGAGTGCGGGATCAGCGTGGAGAACTTCAATGACCTCAAACCCGGCGACCGCCTCGAAGTTTACACGCTCGACAAGATCGCCACCAAACTCTGACGATCCCCCGATGGTTGTGGGCGTCTGCACGATCGACCTTCATCTGCCGGGGATCGGCTCGCTCAAGGGAAAACGACAGATTCTCTCGAGCCTGAAGAAACGGATTCAGACCGCGTTCAACGTCTCGATCGCCGAAGTGGACGCCAACGACATGTGGCAGCGAGCGGTCCTTGGCGTCGCCTGCGTGGCCAACGACGGGCGCTACGCGAATCAGGTCCTGGACTCGGTGCTCAACCACATTCGCGCGAACCCCTCCGTCGAACTGATCCGGCATCAGCTGGAGCTCCTGTAAGGCGATGACGGGGTACAAGCGGACCGACCGGGTGGGCGATCAGATCCGGATGGAGATCGCCGACATCCTGATGCGCCGGGTCAAGGACCCCCGGGTCGGCTTCGTGACGGTCACCGGGGTGGATCTGAGCGCGGACCTGAAGCATGCCTGGGTATACCTGACCGTGCTGGCCGAAGGCGAACGGGAGGCCGAAACGCTGGCGGCGCTGGGGCGGGCCTGCGGCTTCATCCGGACCGAGCTGGGCCGGCGGCTCCAGCTCCGATCGGTCCCTGACCTGACCTTCGTCAAGGACACCTCGGTCGATCGCGCCATGCGGGTGCTCAATCTCATTGAGGGGGTCCACCGGGCCGAAGAGGCCCCGGCACAAGGAAAGGACGAGCGAGGCGATTGAATGGCTCTTGACCTCTCCATACCGCAAGCGGGGACCGCCTTGGACGGGGTGCTAGTGCTGGCCAAGCCCCTCGGCTGGACCTCGCATGACGTCGTGGCCAAAGTGCGGACCCTGACCCGGACGCGTAAGGCCGGCCATACGGGCACACTCGATCCGTCCGCGACCGGAGTCCTCGTGCTGTGCCTCGGCAAGGCCACGCGGATTGCCGAATATCTCTTGAACAGCGACAAGGCCTACCGCGCGGTGCTGCGCCTCGGCGTCTCCACCGACACACAGGACGCGACCGGGACCGTGGTCCGCCGGCACACGGGCGGGCTCCCCGATGACGCGGCGATTCGAGCGGTGATGGGCGGCCTGGTGGGGGTCCACCGGCAGGTGCCGCCGATGTACTCGGCGGTCAAGGTCAAGGGCGTCCCGCTGTACAAATCGGCCCGGGCCGGCCGGACCGTCGCGCGCCAGGCCAGGGAGGTGACGGTCCGCTCGCTTCAGGTCCTGGGCATCGCCCCCACGCCGTCTTCGGGCAGGGAAGAGAGCGAAGACCACCCTCCCACTATTGATGTCCTGTTCGACGTCGTGTGCAGCAAGGGGACCTACATCCGGACCCTTTGCGCGGATATCGGGGAGACGCTGGGCGTGGGAGGGCATCTGGCTGGTCTGGAGCGGCGCATGGTGGGGCGGTTCGGCATCGAAGAGGCCCTGAGCCTTGAGGAGCTTGCCGAGTTGGCGGCCAGGGACGCCGTGGGCACACGGCTCCTCTCGTTGACCGAGATGCTGGCGGACCTGCCGGCGATCACCGTGGATGAGGCCGCGGCCGAAGGGGTCCGTCATGGCGGGGCGGTCCCGGCGGGCTGCGTGCGGGGAGGGGACGGACCATGGGCGATCGGGGCCCTGGTCCGCGTACACGGCCCGGACGGACAACTACTTGGAATTGGAAGGATTCCCCCGGGAGCGGAGGACCCTACGGGGGCGGCCTCCGGGGTCGTGTACAAGGTGGAAAAAGTATTGGTGTAAAATGGCAGAAAGGAGACCGACGCGATGGCGCTGACGAAAGAGGCGAAGAGCACCGTGATTCAGGACTACCGGACCCACGAGACGGACACCGGATCGCCCGAGGTCCAGGTTGCGGTGCTGACGAATCGAATTACCTATTTGACGGAGCATTTTCAGGGGCACAAAAAAGACCATCACTCCCGGCGCGGGCTGCTTATGATGGTCAGCCGGCGCCGCCGGTTGCTGGATTATCTCCGCCGGCATGCCGAGGGGCGGTACAAGGCCCTCATCGCCCGGCTCGGCATCCGTCGGTAGGCCAGCGGTCCCGGGGACGACCGAGGAGGGCCCCGATAACCATGCCCTACAGATGGACACAGGTCTGGCCTGCTTCCGCAACGGCCGCAGGCTATATCCGTGGACATCTGTGGGCGCACCAGGAAGGAGAATTCCAATAGCATGGCGCACACAGTTGAACTCGAACTAGGCGGCCGGACGCTCAGGCTCGAGAGCGGCCACATGGCCAAACAGGCCGACGGGGCGGTGCTCGCCACGTACGGAGACACCTACGTCCTCGCCACCGCGGTGGCCTCCACGACCCCCAAGCGGGATGTCGACTTCCTCCCGCTGACGGTGGACTACCAGGAAAAAGCCTATGCCGCAGGCAAGATTCCGGGCGGCTTCTTCAGGCGGGAAGGCCAGCCGTCGGAGAAAGAAAAGCTCTCCAGCCGGTTGATCGACCGGCCCTTCCGGCCGCTGTTCCCGAAGGGGTGGTATTTCGAGACCCAGGTCATCGCGATGGTGATCTCCGCGGACCAGTCCGGGACCTCGGACGTCATCGGCATGATCGCCTCCTCGGCGGCCCTCGCCGTGTCGAACATCCCCTTCAACGGCCCGGTGGGGGCGGTCCGGGTGGGCCGCCGCGACGGCGAGTTTGTGATCAACCCGGCGTTGTCGATGTTGGAGGAGTGCGACCTGAGCCTGGTCGTGGCCGGCACGGCGGATGCCGTGATGATGGTGGAAGGCGGGGCCAACGGCCTTCCTGAAGCGGTGATGATCGCGGCCATCGAGCGGGCCCACCAGGAGATTAAGAAGATCGTCGAGGTGATCCAACGGCTCGCGGGGCTCTGCGGCAAACCCAAACGCGCGCCGGTGACGGAACAGATCGCCCCCGCGCTGGCGGCGGAGGTCAAGACCCTGACGGCCGCGCAGATCCGCGAGGCGATCCTGATCCCGAACAAGACGGCCCGGCAGGAGCGCTTGGATGCGGTCCGGGCGGCCGCGGTGGAGGCGCTCAAAAAAGAGGACGACCCCGACCGTGCGCGCCACGTCAAGCTGGTCTTCCACGAGCTGGAGTACACCGAAGTCCGGAAGATGATCCTGGAGCGCGGCAAGCGGGCCGACGGGCGCGGCCCCGCCGACATCCGGGCGATCACCTGCGAGGTGGGCATTCTGCCGCGGGCGCACGGCTCCGCGCTCTTTACGCGGGGGGAGACGCAGGCCCTGGCGGTCGTGACGCTGGGGACCTCCGAGAACGAGCAGAAGATCGATGCCCTGGAGGGCGAGTACTACCGGAAATTCATGCTCCATTACAACTTCCCCCCGTTCAGCGTGGGGGAGGCCCGCCCGCTGCGATCCCCGGGCCGTCGGGAGATCGGTCACGGCGCCCTGGCGGAGCGGGCCGTGAAACCGGTCCTGCCGACGAAAGAGGAGTTTCCCTACACGATCCGGTTGGTCTCGGACATCCTGGAATCCAACGGGTCGTCTTCCATGGCCACGGTGTGCGGCGGGAGTCTGGCCTTTATGGATGCCGGTGTGCCCATCAAGGAACCGGTGGCCGGCATCGCGATGGGGCTCATCAAGGAGGGCGGGCAGGTCATGGTCCTCTCCGACATTCTGGGCCTGGAGGACCATCTCGGGGACATGGACTTCAAGGTCTGCGGGACCGCGCAGGGCGTGACGGCGCTCCAGATGGACATCAAGATCGCCGGCATCACGGCCCAATTGATGGAGCAGGCCCTGGCCCAGGCGCGCGAGGGGCGCTTGTATATCCTCGAACGGATGCGCGCGGCCCTGTCCGCGCCCCGCCAGCAGATGTCCCAGTATGCCCCCCGCATCTATACGCTCAAGATCAAGGTGGACAAGATCCGTGAGGTGATCGGCCCGGGAGGCAAGGTCATCCGCGACATCGTCGCCACCTGCGGGGTGAAGATGGACGTGCAGGACGACGGCACGGTGACGATCGCCTCGAACGACGAAGCCTCGGCCAAGAAGGCCATCGAGCGGGTCAACCAGATCACCGAAGAAGTCGAGGTCGGCAAACTGTACCTGGGCAAGGTCAGGAAGATCATGGATTTCGGCGCGTTCGTCGAAGTCCTGCCCGGGGTCGACGGCCTGGTGCATATCTCCCAGCTCGCGCATCATCGCGTGAAGGCCGTGACGGACGAGGTCAAGGAGGGCGACGAGTTCCTCGTCAAGGTGCTGGAAGTGGACCGGCAGGGGAAGATCCGGCTCAGCCGCAAAGATGCGATGCCGGACCCCAAGGCCTCCGCCCAGTCGTAGGAGTCGAGGGCGCTATGTTCCGAAGGCAAGTCCTGGACAATGGGGTGCGCGTGGTCTCCGAGCGGCTGCCCTCGGTGCGGTCGGTGTCGATCGGCATCTGGGTGGACGTCGGCTCGCGGGACGAACGGCGCGGGGAAGAAGGCCTCTCCCACTTTATCGAGCACATGGTCTTCAAGGGGACGCGCCGCCGGTCGGCCGAGGCCATCTCGCGCGAGATCGACGCGCTGGGGGGCGAGCTCAACGCCTTCACCTCGCGGGAGTGCACCACCTTCTACGCCAAGGTCCTGGACGAGCACGTGGGGCCGGGGATCGACTTATTGGCCGACCTCTTTCACCACTCGCGGTTCGATCCCAAGGAGCTGACCAAGGAAAAGCAGGTCGTGCTCGATGAGATCCGGATGGTCGAGGACGACCCCGAAGAATTTCTGCACGATCTCCACACGAAGAACGCCTTCCGGGCGCATCCCCTGGGCCGGCCGATCCTGGGCGAGGCGGCCACCATCGAGGCGCTCCGGCGGGATCAGTTGGTGGCCTATCGGTCCCACCACTACCGGCCGTCCCAGGTCGTGGTCTCGGTGGCGGGCAACTTTCAGTTCGGACCCTTGCTGGAACGGCTCGCCTCCGCGTTCGGGGGCCGGTGGGGAACGGGGCCCGCGGCCGGCGGCCGGAGGCCCCCCACTATCCGACCGGGGCTTCACCTGCGCCCGAAGCGGTTGGAGCAGGTCCACCTGTGTATCGGCCTGAAAGGGGTCTCCCAGGCCGACCCCGACCGGTACGCCGCCTACGCCCTGAACGTGATCCTGGGGGGCGGCGTCAGCTCCCGTCTGTTCCAGGAGGTGCGGGAGAAACGAGGCCTGGCGTATTCGATTTATTCCTCGCTCCAGTGTTTTACCGACAGCGGCCTGATGACCGTGTACGCGGGAGCGCGGCCCGACGCGGCGCCGCGGGTCCTGGGACTCATTCAGGGGGAACTCCGCCGGTTGAGGGCCCGGCCGGTCGGGCGGGCCGAGCTGGCGCGGGCCAGGAGCCAGATGAAGGGCAACCTCATGCTGGGGTTGGAAAGCACCAGCAGCCGGATGAGCAAGGCCGCCAAGGATGAAATCTATCTGGGCCGCCACATTCCGTTGGCGGAGGTCATGAAGGCCATCGATCGCGTGTCCGCGGACCAGATCTGGGGCCTCAGCCGGAATCTGTTCGACGACCGCTATCTGACGGTGACCGCGTTGGGCCCCCTGAAGAAGGGGACGTTGGAGCGGGTTATCAAATGACGGCGGGGGGCCTTGATGGAACTCAGCCGCCCGCGACGGGGGCTCCAGAAAAAGTTCGTCGCCTCGCTCCTGATCGTCGGATTCCTGCCCGGGATCGTCGCCCTCTTCGCAACCTACCTCTACAGCACGCAGGCGCTTAAGGGCGCCATCGGGGACAGCTTCCAGCAAATCGCGGCTTCCACCGCCGACCGCATCGGAGTGATGGTCGACGATGAGATCGACGGGGCGCGCCATGTCGCGGCGACGCCGTTGGCGGTGCGCGCCTCGGTGGAGGTCGCCAACCGCTCCTATCGCGCCGGGGACGCCCAGGAGGTGCGCGCCCTGCTGGTGGAGCGCAGCGGTCGCTGGGAGGGGTATCGCACCGGCTCCGCCCGGACCCCGCCGGAGTTCTTCGACCGGGCCACGTACTTCTACCTCCGGGACTGGGCCCTCATCCGCACCGGCGCGTATAAGAACATCCTGGTGACGGATGAGCGCGGCGCGCTCGTCGCGAGCTGGGAGCCCAACACCGGCTTCCTGCATGGGGACGAGTTATGGTGGCGAGCGGCCTTCGACGGCGGGCGCGGCCGTGCCTACGTCAGCGATCTCTACGAGACGGCGCCCGGGGAGTTTCTCCTGGATATCGCGGTCCCCGTGCTGGACGCTGAGGGGACCCGCGCCATCGGCGTGGTGAAGCTCGAATTGCGGCGGGACAGCCTCATGAAGGTTATCATGGAGATCAAGGTGGGGGAGCGGGGCCACGGCATGCTGCTCAATACCGAGGGGACCCCCCTGATCTGTCCGGTCCTTCCGCCCAAGGCGCACCTCATCAACGACCCCTTGATGCGCCAACTGATGCGGCCCAAGCCGGGGTGGGTGGTCGCCGAGGACGACGCGCACGGCGGGCGCAATTCGATCGTGGGATACGCGCCGGTCCGGTTCTCGCATCCCCTGGCGGACTCCAGCCTGGGCGGGCACGAGTGGTACGCCTTCGTCCGGCAGGACCCGGCCGAGACCTACGCCCCGGTGTACACCCTGCTGCGGACGGTCGGCCTGATCGGGTTCGGGATGGTGATCGTGCTGGCCTCGTTGGGGTTCTTCATCGGCCGCCTGATCGTGAAGCCCATCCTCATGCTGCAGGAGCAGGCCGACGCCATCCGGCGCGGCGTACGCGATCTGGCCTCCGCGGCACGGTTCGACCGGGCCTTCAGAGGACCGGCCGACCGCCGGGTGGTGATCCGGACCGGGGACGAATTGGAGTCGCTCGCCCAGGCCTTCAACCAGATGGCGGAGACTCTCGAGGAGAGCCTGAAGACCATCCATGACCAACAAGACGAACTGGTTCGGAAGGAAAAACTGGCGTCCGTCGGCCAGCTCCTGGCGGCGCTCGCCCACGACATCAAGAATCCGCTCGGCGTGATCCGCGGCTCGGCCCAGCTGGCGCTGGATGAGAAACAGACCGATGCGGTCAAGCGCGAGGTGGCGCAGTACGTGATCGACGAAGTGGACCGGCTCACGAACCGGATCAATCATTTCCTGCGCTTCGCCAGGCAGAAGCCCCCCGAGGCACGGCCCGTCGCCGCGGCCATCCTGCTCGAGGCCGCCTTGCGGGAATGGCGCGCGCTCGGGAAGGACGAGCCCATCACGCTCCAGTTCAACGTCCCTTCCGGGATCCCGGAATTGCTCGTCGATCCGGACCAGGTCAAGGAGGCCGTGGTCAATCTCCTGATCAATGCCCGGGAGGGCATGCCCCACGGAGGCATCCTGACGGTGTCGGCCGGTGCGGCCGCCAATGGGGGAGCCCCGCCGATGGTGGAAGTCCGGATCGCCGACACCGGCGTCGGGATCAGCCCCGAGCACCTCACCCATGTCTTCGATCCGTTCTTCACCACCAAGGAGTACGGGACCGGTCTGGGCTTGACGAATGTCAAACGCCTCGTGGAGGATAACGGCGGGAGCCTGACGATCCAGAGCACGGAGGGCAAAGGGACCGAGGTCGTGGTCCGGTTGCCGGCCATGGTGCGGCAACCCGAAAAGGAAGCCCATGCCTGATTCGACCATCCTGCTCATCGAGGACGAGGAACGGATGCGCAACGTGCTGGACTTCGTCCTGCGCCCGGAGGGCTATCGTCTGGTCATGGCCGACTCCGGAGAGGCCGGCATCCGGCTGGTGGAGGAGGGCGGCATCGACCTGATCCTGACCGATCTCCAGATGGGGCCGGTGGGGGGGCTGGAGGTCCTCGAGCAGGCCACCAAGAAGTGCCCCGATGTGCCGGTCGTCATCATCACCGGGTACGGCACGGTGAAGTCGGCGGTCGAGGCGATCAAGAAAGGGGCGTTCGACTACATCAGCAAGCCGATCGACAACGACGAGTTGAAGATCGTCGTCAAGCGCGCCCTGGACATGCGGCGGTTGGCGCAGGAGAACCTCGACCTGAGTCAGGGGCTGCGCGACCAGTACGGGTTCGAGAATATCGTGGGCCGGTCCCCGGAACTGGCCGCGGTCAAGGCGCTGGCGCGCGACGTCGCGGCCACGGACTCCACGGTCCTGATCACCGGGGAGAGCGGGACCGGGAAGGAGCTGCTGGCGCGGGCCATCCACTATGCCGGCCCCCGGGCCGGGGGGCCGCTGGTCACGATCAATTGCGCGGCGATCCCCGAGCACCTGCTCGAATCCGAATTGTTCGGGTACGAGAAAGGCGCCTTCACGGACGCCGTCAAGGCCAAGCCGGGCCGGATTCTCCTGGCGCATCGAGGCACCCTCTTTCTGGACGAAATCTCCGAGATGAGCCCCGCCACGCAGGCCAAGCTGTTGCGCGTGCTGGAGGACCATACGATCGATCCGCTGGGCGGGGTCAAGGGGATCAAAGTGAATTTGCGCGTGATGGCGGCGACCAACCAGGACCTGCGCGGCCTGGTCCAGAAGGGCCGGTTCCGGGAAGACCTCTTCTACCGGCTCAGTGTCTGTCCCCTGCACCTGCCGCCGCTGCGGGAACGCACGGGCGACATTCCCGTCCTCCTGGAGCGCTTCCTCGCCCGCTATAACCGGGAGCGCGGGACCCGCATCGTGGGGTTGACCCCCGACGCCATGCGCCTCGTCGAAGTCTATCCGTGGCCGGGCAATGTCCGGGAACTCCAGAACATGGTGGAGTGGGTCACCATCACCTGCAAAAAGGAGCAGGTGGACGTGGAGCATCTGCCCAGCTACCTGAGGGCCGGCGCGCCGCCGGCCCAGGCCGGTGAGCGCCCCTCCTTGCTCTCCTTCGGTCTGTCCGTCGAGGAGCTCGAGAAGGCCATGCTCCAGGAAGCTCTGGAGCGAGCGAAGGGCAATGTCTCGGAGGCCGCGCGCTTGCTGAAAATCACCCGCAACACCCTGCGCTACCGCATGGCGAAGTACCACCTCAAGCTGCCCGAAGAGTCCGAGTAACGCGTCCCGCGCATAGCGAGGGGACTGGCTACTTTTCGACTTTGAAAAGTTGCCTGTCCCCCTTTTTGGTCCCATCTACAGTCGAAGTAACTTTTGCAGGGGAGCCCGTGTCAAAGGGTTTGACCGCGCATTGACTTCCCGTGCAAGTTGACCGACAATAGCATTGTTGAAACTTTCAACAACGCGGAGGTTTTATGGCGACGGTCAATTTCAGCGTGCCGGAAGAGGTCAAGCAGAAGTTCAACAAGGTGTTTGCCGGCAGGAACAAGAGCCGGGTCATCGCGGAGTTGATGATGCGGGCGGTGGAGGAGCGGGCCTTGCACAAGCGCCGGGTGAAGGCGATGGAGGGCTTGTTGAAGCTACGAGGCAAGAAGCCCGGTTTCAGTGACGCGGCCATCCGGGCGGCGCGCGAGTACGGGCGCCCATGAGTCGGCTCGTGCTGGATGCGAGCGTCCTGGTGAAATGGATCCTCCAGGACGACGGCAGCGAGCCGGACACCGCGCAGGCCCTCGCGCTGTCCGAGGGCGTTCGAGCGGGCCGCATCAACCTCGTGCAGCCCGTTCACTGGCTGGCAGAGGTGGCCGCGGTCTGTGTGCGCCTCAGGCCGGACCTTGCGGCGCAGGCGACGGGCTTGCTCTACGCCATGGAGATCCCCGTCCGAAACAGCGTCGACGTCTACCGCCATGCCTGCGTGCTGGCGGTCGAGCTGGACCACCATGTGTTCGACACGCTGTACCACGCCGTCGCGCTCGATCTGCGCGACACCACGCTGGTGACGGCCGACCGGCGCTACTATCGAAAGGCCAGGCGGCACGGCGCCATCGCGCTGCTGGCCGACTTTTCCGCGCCGTAGTTTTCCGCCCCTTTCCCCCCTCAGCCTCCCCCGCCCCCCGCATCGGCTTCCGCACGTAGGGAGTGGACGGTCAGCCCCGGGACTCGCGCCAGACCATGACGGCGAGCCCTCCCGCGATGACCGCGCCGAGAAGACTGAGCCACAGGGGCACGACCAGGCCGGCGATCGTGGCTTCCCATCCGAAGAGCAGCCGGAGCACGTGCAGCAGCGCCATCAGCGCGAAGACCCCGACGGCGATGTGCGTGAACGGTTTCATGAACCTATTGTAACTTCCCGCCACCGGACTTGTCGAATGAGTCCATCCTAACCACCCGCTTCCGCCCCGCGCTGTCCGTGACAATTCATAAGGGAATGGCTATACTCGCGGACGGACAAAGCCGCCTAATACCCCAATGAAGGCCAGACACCAGTTTCTTCCGTTGAGGACAGGGTAGCCGTGGCCTCCCGTCCCCCCGCCAATTCCCCCAAACACTTCTCGATGATTCGCGAGTTTCACTTGGCCGACTTTTTCACTCTGGCCAACGCAGCCTGCGGGATGGCGGCAGTTTTTTTCACCATGATCTACGTGAGCAGCCAGTCGTTGGCCCATTTCTTCGCCGCCACGGCCTTGGTACCGGTGGCCTTGGTATTCGACGCGCTCGATGGCCGTATAGCCCGATGGCGGCGCCAGCATTCGGCGCTCGGGCGCGAGTTGGATTCGCTGGCGGACATCATCTCATTTGGGGTCGCTCCAGCGGCACTCGGATTCGCCGCCGGCTTGCGCGGAGGTTGGGACTGGATAGCGCTGATTTACTTCGTCTGCTGTGGGGTAAGCCGATTGGCCAGGTTCAACGTGACCGCCGAGAGTCTCTCGGAGGGCAGGGACGCGGTTGCCTACTTCGAAGGCACGCCCATTCCCACGAGCTTGCTGCTGATCGGCGTGCTGGCCCTGGCCGCCTGGCAGGGTCGGCTAGGCGAGAACCTTTACTGGGGCGTGTGGACATTCGGGCCTTGGGACCTGCACCCGTTGGCCTTGCTGTTCGTCCTATCCGGAACCTTGATGATCAGCAAAACGTTACGCATTCCCAAAGTTTAGCGACCTGTATCCTTTTCGTTCCGCGCGCCCAGCCCATACCCCCCCACCGTCCGTGACGCGGGGTCTGTCACCGTTTCAGTCCGATGAAACGGTGACTGACGCCATCCGTTGTCCCGCCTGCCCCCTCGCCCCCCGCAGTCCGTAACCTTGAACACAGCCAAAGGTTCCCTGCGGACCCGGCGACTTGACTTCCAGGAGAATCTGATGTAATTACTTCGTAATCACTTTGGAATCGGGAGGGTGTTTGAGCCATGAGAGCCAATGTCGTGCGCATCGGCAATTCGCGCGGTATCCGCATACCCAAGACAGTGCTGGAACACTGTCGCCTCACGGACGCCGTGGAGCTGGACGTCCAGGACGACCATCTGGTCATCCGTTCTCTCGCCAAGCCCCGCAGGGGATGGGACGAGGCCTTCCGCCGGATGCACCAGCACGGCGATGATGTGGTCCTGGATCGGGAGTCGCTGCCGGCGACCAAATGGGATAGGGCCGAGTGGCGCTGGTAGCCTCGCGTTTCGAAGTTCACCTCGTGCGCCTGGACCCGACCGTCGGGCGCGAGATCCGCAAGATCCGCCCGTGCCTCATCATCTCTCCCGATGAGATGAACCGGCATATTGACACCGTCATCGTCGCGCCCATGACCATGCAGGGCCGCGCCTATCCGACCCGGGTGCCTGTTCGGTTCCAGAGAAAAACCGGACAGATCGTCCTGGATCAAATCCGAACCGTGGACAAAATCCGGCTGGTCAAGCGGCTCGGCACCATCAATAAGCCGACCGCCGACAAGGTCCTGACGACTCTGGGCGAGATGTTCGCGCCATAGATCCAGTCCCGCCGTATCGGCTTCCGCGCATAATCGCCTTGACCTTCAACGCAGAAGAAGTTACACTAAAGTGTCACTTCACCGGGAGAGAGGAACATGCGATTAGCCGGCGTCAAGGAACTGAAACAGCAAACGATGAAACTGCTCAAAGAGACCGAAAAAGGGGACATCATCATCACGGCTCACGGCAAGCCCAAAGCCGTCTTGCACCACATCACTGAAGAGGATCTGAGCGATTACCTCATCGAGCACGATCCAGCGTTCAGGACCAAGATCGAGTCG
>JBGPTH010000046.1:0-17599 GCA_041490525.1 Nitrospiria bacterium | reverse complement strand
GGCGCCGCCGCGTCGGCCACCGCCGGGTATGTGGGGATGGTCGTCGCCGTCCGGGCCAACGTCCGCACGGCCCAGGCCGCGCACGGCGGCCTCAACGCGGCGCTGCAAGTCGCCTTCAAGGGGGGCGCGGTGACGGGGCTGCTCCTGATCGGCTTGGGATTGCTCGCGGTCGCCGGGTTCTATTACGTGGCGTCGGCGGTGGCCGGGACCGGGCGGGCCGTGCACGCGCTGCTCTCGCTCGGGTTCGGGGGGAGCCTGATTTCGGTGTTCGCCCGGGTGGGAGGCGGCATCTTTACCAAGGCGGCGGACGTGGGCGCCGATCTCGTCGGGAAGGTGGAGGCGGGAATCCCCGAGGACGACCCCCGGAATCCCGCCGTGATCGCCGACAACGTGGGCGACAACGTGGGAGACTGCGCGGGGATGGCCGCGGACCTCTTCGAGACCTACGCCGTCACGACCGTCGCGGTGATGGTGCTGGGCTTCACGCTCTTCAAAGGCGCCGCGGAACCGCTGCTCTATCCGCTGCTCCTGGGGGGGATCACCATTTTCGCCACGATCCTCGGCATCTGGTTCGTCAAGGTGGGCGCAAGCGGCAGCATCATGGGCGCCCTGTACAAGGGGCTGTTCTGGGCCGGGGGCGTCGCCGCGGTGGCCTTCTATCCCGCCACGACCTGGCTGATGCACGGCGTCGGGGGCGTGAGCGGCGCGGCCTACTACGGCAGCGCTCTGATCGGCCTGGCCGTCACCATCGCGCTGGTCTTCATCACCGACTACTACACGTCCAAGAGCTACAAGCCGGTCCAGGAGATCGCCAAGGCCAGTGAGTCGGGCCATGCCACCAACATCATCGCGGGCCTGGCGGTCGGCATGCAGGCGACCGCCTTGCCGGTGGTGGTGATCGGCGCGGCCATCATGGCCAGTTACGCCTTCGCGGGCCTGTACGGAGTCGGCGTGGCGGCCGTCTCCATGCTCTCGATGTCCGGCATCGTGGTGGTGATCGACGCTTTCGGCCCAATCACGGACAATGCCGGGGGGATCGCGGAGATGGCTCACCTCGGCAAGGAGGTGCGCAATATCACGGACCCGCTGGACGCGGTCGGCAACACCACCAAGGCCGTTACGAAGGGGTATGCCATCGGCTCGGCCGGCCTGGCGGCCATCGTCCTGTTCGCCGAATTCGCGCGCTCGGTCGGCGGGGGAGGCTCGACCGGCGGGTTCGACCTCACGGATCCCAGGGTCCTGGTCGGCCTGTTCCTCGGCGGCATGCTGCCGTACCTGTTCGCATCGCTGTGCATGAAGGCGGTCGGCGTGGCCGCCGGCGAAGTCGTCGCCGAGGTCCGCCGGCAGTTCCGGGAGATCAAGGGCATCATGGACGGGACGGGCAAGCCGGAGTACGGCACCTGCGTGGACATCGTCACGAAGGCCGCCATTCAGAAGATGATGATTCCGGGGGCGATCCCGGTGATCGCTCCACTGCTGGTTGGCTTTATCCTCGGGCCCAAGGTGCTCGGCGGGGTGCTGGTCGGGACCATCGTGACGGGTCTCTTCGTGGCCATCTCCATGACCAGCGGCGGCGGGGCCTGGGACAACGCCAAGAAGTTCATCGAAGAGCAGGGCAAGAAGGGGAGCGACACGCATAAAGCCGCCGTCACCGGCGATACGGTCGGCGATCCCTACAAGGACACGGCCGGCCCCGCCATCAACCCGATGATCAAGGTCATCAACATCGTCGCGCTGCTAATCGTGTCCCTGATCATCTGAGGCAACCGCGGAGTCCGCTCACCTTCCCAGCCTTGACGGGTGTTTCCCGCGTGGGGTATGCTGATGGTGTGGCTGCCTCGTCAAGGCACCCGCGTGAATCACCAGCCGCCGCGGCGCGGGGGAGAGGGCAATGGAGAAACAGGAAAAAAAGACCGAGTCGAAGCGGGGAGGCGCCGAGGCCAAAGAAGATGTGAAGGCCAACCCGAAGGTCGTCGACGGCGGGAAGAAGCTGAAGGACGAGATGGACAAGCTGGTGGACGAGATCGACGACGTCCTGGAAGAGAACGCCGAGGAGTTCATTAAAAACTACGTGCAAAAGGGAGGTCAGTGAGAGTTCCCTCCATCGGCCTGGCCTTCGCCGTCTTCCTCGTCTACCCCTCTCTCGCGCTGTCAGACCCCCCTGCTGCCAATCCGGAAGACCGGAACGGCTTCGAAGACCGCCATCCCGAGGGATTGTTCATTTCCATCGTCACGGCCCACGGCCAGGAGCTGGTCATGGGCAAGAACCGCAGTTATGAAATCGTGTCGGTCAAGCCGACCGATACCTTCACCGCCGACGTGCCGGAAATCTTCGTGGTCTTTCAGGTCCTGCCTCACCTCAGCAATTACCAGGTCTGGGGACGATGGGTCGTGGAGAAGGGCGAGGGGATCGCTCCGGACTCCGTCCTCGGCCAGGACGTGATGCTGCTGGCGCTCGAGGATGATTTCGGGTACCTCTCGTTGAAACGGCCGAGCTCCGGATGGCCCAAGGGGGAATACCGGGTCGAAATCCACGTGGGGTTCAAGATTTCGGACATCAGCAAGGTCGGCACCCTGCGGTTCAAAGTGCTCCCCGCCAAGACTTCTTCCTAGACGATCGTTTCCTCCGCGATTCCTCGCAGAGCGGAAGTGCCTTCGGGCGGCTTTCCTAAGGGGAACTCGTCTCAAGGCGGACTTTGACATTGATATCCCGCTGGACTATGATTTGAAGATTATGATGCGGATGGCTCTCTAGGCAGTTCTGCCAGGGTCCTCGAAAGGAGCGCGCATGTCCGTTCCGGCTTCCAGGGAATGGGTGATCCGGCCTTCCGATCCCGTGGCGTGCCGGATCCTGGCCGAAGGCCTGAACCTGCACGCCGTTACGGCGGCGGTGCTCGCGGCCCGGGGCCGGTGCTCCCTAGAGGAGGCGCGGTCGGCCCTGGCCGGCGAGGAGGTACCTGACCCCGATCCCTTCCTGCTCCCCGGCATGGACCGGGCGGTGGACCGGGTACACCGCGCGCTTCACAACCACGAGCGCATCCTGGTCTACGCCGATTATGACGTAGACGGGGCCTCCGCCGCGAGTCTTTATCTGGAATTTTTCAAGGGCCTGGGCCATCCCGCAGGCCTCTATATCCCCCACCGGCTGACCGAGGGCTACGGCCTCAACGAATCCGCCGTCAGGGGGATCGCCGCCTCGGGGGTCTCCCTCCTCATCACGGCCGATTGCGGCACCACCTCGCACGCGGAGATCGCCCTGGCGCAGTCCCTGGGCGTGGATGTCATCGTCACCGATCACCATCTGCCGGAGGAGACCCTTCCGCCGGCCCTCGCGGTGGTCAATCCCTGCCGGACCGACTCCGGGTATCCGTTCCGCGGGCTCTGTTCGGGCGGGCTGGCCTACAAGGTGGCGACGGCCTACCTCGCGAGGTATGGAATGGGGCGCGCGGAGATGAATTCCGATGCGTGGCTTGACCTGGTGGCCCTCGCCACCATCGCGGACGTCGCCCCCCTGCAGGCCGAGAATCGGACGATGGTCCGACGGGGGCTGCGCGCGATCTCGCAGGGAACCCGTCTCGGAATCCGGGCCCTCAAGGCCGTGGCAGGGGTCACCGGCGCATGTGGTGTGGGGACGGTCGGGTTCACGCTGGCTCCACGCTTGAATGCCGCGGGCCGCCTGGGCGAGGCGGCGCTCGCGGTGCGGTTGCTGCTCGCCGACGATGCGCGTGAAGCCGAAGACCTGGCTCGCGTCCTCGACCGCCTGAACCGGGACCGGCAGATGATTGAAGAGAAGGTCACCGCCGAGGCTCTCCAGGCGCTCGATGGATCGACGCAGGGCCCGATCGTGCTTGCCTCCCGCGGTTGGCATCCGGGGGTCGTGGGGATCGTCGCGGGGCGGCTCGCGGAGCGCTGTCACAGGCCCACCGTCCTGATCGCGGTGAACGAGCAGGGTGTCGGACGGGGCTCGGCGCGCACCATCACGGGCGTCAATATCTTCGAGGCGATTGCGCAGTGCCGGGACCACCTCGACGCGTTCGGGGGCCATGCGGCGGCGGCCGGGCTGACCGTCCGTGAAGATCGCATCCCCGGCTTTCGCGCGCGCCTCGCGGAGGTGCTGGAGGGGCCGCTCGGCAGCGCGGGCGCGCGTCCCCGGCTGGTCTGCGACGCCGAAGTGGAACCCCATACCCTGTCGCTCGGGGCCGCGAGCGAACTGGCGCGCCTCGGGCCGTTCGGGGCGGGCAATCCCGAGCCCATGCTGGTGCTGAGAAGCCTTCGGATCGCCTCGGCGCGGGTGGTCGGCGCCGACCATCTGAAGCTGACGGTGAGACGCGACGGGGGGGCCTTTCTGGACGCGATCGGGTTCCGCATGGGTTCCCTGGCCTCCCTGGGGCTCTCGCAGGCCGATCCGGTCGATGTGGCCGGCGCGCTGGAGACTAACATCTGGAACGGCACCGAGCGGGTGCAGATCCGGCTGAAAGACGTGCGACAGAGCAGGGACGGGTAACCCACGCATGGCGACGACGACCGTCATCGACATTCACGACCTGATTGAGAAGGTCCAGCGCTATAACCCCGGCGCGCAGGTGGACCTGATCCGGCGCGCCTACGATTTCTCGGCCCGGGCGCACGAGGGCCAGGTGCGCCGGTCCGGCGAGCCCTACCTGCAGCATCCCCTGGCCGTCGCCGAGGTCCTGACCGCCCTGAAGCTGGACGTCCCGAGCATCGTCGCCGGGCTTCTTCACGATACGGTCGAGGATACGGTCTGCACCAAGGAGCAGATCGAGGAGGAATTCGGGAAGGAGGTGGCCCGCCTCGTGGACGGCGTCACCAAGATCAGCCAGATCCGCTTCAAGAGCTACGAGGAGACGCAGGCCGAGAACTTCCGCAAGATGCTGATCTCGATGGCCGACGACATCCGGATCATCCTGATCAAGCTCGCCGATCGCCTCCATAACATGCGGACCCTGGAGCACCTCACGCCGTCCCATCAGAAGAAGATCGCCCAGGAGACCAAGGAGATCTACGCCCCGCTGGCCAACCGCCTGGGCATCAACTGGATGAAGGCGGAGCTGGAGGACCTCTGCTTCAAGGCCCTCAAGCCCGACGTCTATGCCGCCCTTGCCGAGCGGGTGGCCAAGCGCATCGAGGAGCACGAACAGTACATCAAGGAAGTCCTCACCATCGTGCGCGCCAAATTGGCTGAACACGGGCTCGCCGGGGAGGTCGCCGGCCGGTCCAAACATCTCTATTCTGTTTATCAGAAGATGGAACTCCAGGGGGTCGCCTTCGAAGAGGTGTACGACCTGACCGCGATCCGGATCATCACCGACACCCAGATGAACTGCTATGCCATCATGGGACTCATCCACTCCCTCTGGCGGCCGGTCCCGGGGCGCTTCAAGGACTACATCGGAGTCCCCAAGTTCAACCACTACCAGTCCCTGCACACCACTGTGGTCGGACCGAAGGGCGAGCACGTGGAGTTTCAGATCCGGACCTGGGAGATGCACCGGATCGCCGAAGAAGGCATCGCGGCCCACTGGACCTACAAGGAACGGGGCGAGATCGATGAGACGGAGAAGCGCGTGTTCACCTGGCTCCGCCAGCTCCTCGAGTCGCACCAGGACCTGGCCGACAACCGCCAGTTCATGGAGTCCGTCAAGCTGGACCTCTACTCGGACCTCGTCTATGTCTTCACTCCGAAGGGGGCCGTGAAGGAACTGGTGAAGGGCTCGACGCCCATTGATTTTGCCTACGCCATCCACACCGAAATCGGCGATCGCTGCACGGGCGCCAAGGTCAACGGCAAGATGGTCCCGCTCAAGCACCAGCTCAGCAGCGGCGATTCCGTGGAGATTCTGACGACTCCCTCCCAGACGCCCCACAAGGACTGGCTCAAGGTCGTCAAGACCCCGCGCGCCAAGAACAAGATCAAGCACTGGCTGCGGATCGAAGAGGGCAAGCGCAGCCTGGAGGTCGGCAAGCGGCTGCTGGAACGGGAGCTCCGCCGGCGCAACCTCACGCTGGGGTCCTTGCTGAAGACTCCCCGCATCCAGGAGGTGGCCCAGGAATCGGGCCTGGCCGGCCCCGACGAGCTGATAACGGCGATCGGGTACGGTCGGGTCTCCGCCATCCACGTCGCCAACCGGCTGTGTCCCGAAGGGGAGGAGCGGCCGGCCGCCCCGCCCGGCGCCGTCCTGGAGGCGGAGGAGAAGGCGACCGCGAAGCGGGCCGCGGCCATGGAGGAAAAGGGCGTCAAGGTCCGCGGGGTCAACGACCTCATGATGCATCTCTCCAAATGCTGCGGACCCGTCCCCGGGGATCGCATCATCGGCTACATCACCCGCGGGCGCGGTCTGACCATCCATACCATGGATTGCCCCAACCTGGACGCGCTCGACTACGACAAGGCGCGCCTGGTGGAGGTGGACTGGGAGGCGGCGCATCCCTCCATCGTGCGGGTGAAAATCACCACCCTGACCCTCGACAAGCCCGGTGTGCTGGCCAACGTTTCGGCGGCCATCACGAACGCCGAAGCCAACATCACCCGGGCCGAGATCACGACCCGGGAGGACCGCAAGGCCCAGCTCGACTTCATCGTGGAGATTCAGAACACGGCGCATCTCGACCGCGTGCTCAAGGCCATCGAACGGATCGACGGCGTGCTCCAGGCCCGCCGCGTACGGACCTGGCAGGAAGCCGGATAAGAGACAGGAATGCATGACTCGTCTGCTGGTCATCGCCCTCTTGCTGGGAATGTTCGCGCTGGACGGCGGCGTTCGCTCTCCGGCCGCGCTGGCGGCGGATGACCTCGTCGTCTATTCCGGGCGCAAGGAGAGCGCGATCAAGCCGGTCGTAGAGGCCTTCCAGGCAAAGACCGGCATCCCGGTCAAGCTCAAGGTCGGCAAGACGTCCGGGTTGGCGAACGAACTGATCCAGGAGAAGGCTCGCCCGCGCGGGGCCGTCTTCATCGCGACCGAGGCCGGCGTGATGGAGATCCTGTCGAAGAAGGGCGTCCTGGCTCGCTATGCGTCGCCCGCCGCGAAAGATCTGGAGCCGGGCCTGCGCGCCGCGGACGGGCAGTGGACCGGCATCTCCTCCCGCGCGCGGGTCCTCATCTACAACAAGAACCTGGTCGCGGAAAAGGACGTGCCGCGCTCGGTCTTCCAGTTGACCGACCCCCGGTGGAAGGGGAAGATCGCGATCGCCGCCACACGGGAGCGGACGACGTTGAGCTGGGTGTCCTCGCTGGTCGCGACCAAGGGGAGCGCCTTTACCAGGGACTTCCTGACCAGACTCTATGCCAATGGCCTGCACATCGTGCCGGACAACACGGACGTCTGGCAAGGGGTGGGCCGCGGCGAGTTCACCCTCGGGCTCACCAACTCGCCCAATTATTTTTTGGCCCGCAAAGCGGACTATCCGGTCGGGGTGGTGTATCCGGATCAGGAGGACGGCGGCCTCGGGACCCTGTTGAACCTGAATGCGATCGCGCTCGTCAAGGGGGCGCCGAATCCGGGCGCGGCCAGGCGGTTCATCGATTACGTGCTGTCCCCGGAGGGCCAGCGGCTGCTCATCGAGGGGGCCTACGAAATTCCGCTCAAGCCTGATATCATCGATCCTGCCCCGCTGTTGGGATTCCGGCGGACGCCCGTCACTGAGGAGCAACTGGCGGATCTGGCGGAAGCGACGCTCAAGCTGTTGGCCGACATCGGTCCGGAGTGGTGAGGAGGGTGAAGGGGATTTCCTCGGCAATGGGAGGAGGGGGACAACAAGCATGCGACGAGTGATACGGCGACGACCGTCCTGGGTGACCGGGTTCCTCCTGACCGTGCTGGTCGTGGGCCTGGCGGCCGCGGCCGCGGGGGCCCGCGACCTCGACCGGAGCGCGCTGAAGCCAGGCCTGACGCTCAACGAGGCGGTGCAGGCGTTCGGGCAACCCGACGCGATCGAATGGCTGAATGCCAAGGGCCAGGCGGTGTTCTTCCTGTTCTTTGAGAACGAAGGCAAGGATTTGCTCAAGCTCCAGGCGGGCCCAATCGGGGGGGATGTCGTCACGCGGGACGACGGGCGCACCTACCTGCCGTTGGGGTTCGTGACCGAGCGCCTGGCGGGGTGGGGCAAGAAGTACTACGAGCAGATCAAATCCCCCGAGTAATCGGCGTGAAGATCCTCATGCTGGCGAGCGAGGCGGTTCCGCTGGCCAAGACGGGCGGCCTCGCGGACGTCGTCGGGGCGCTCTCGGTCGAACTGGCCGGCCAGGGGCACGAGGTCCGGCTGATCGTGCCCCGGTACGCGGGGATCGAGGCGAGCGTCCCTGATCTCCGGGCGGCCAGAACGATTCCGGTGCCGTCACGCTCGGGGACCATCGAGGTCGGACTCGAAACCGGGACGCTGGGGGCCGGAAAGGTCTCGCTCCTCTGCATCCGGCACGATCCCTTCTTCGCCCGGCGCGGGCTCTACGGCGAGGAAGGCGGCGACTACCCCGACAACCTGGAGCGGTTCGCCCTCTTCTGCCGCGCGGCCCTGGAAGCCTGCCGGTACACCGCCTGGCTGCCGGACGTGGTCCACGCGCATGACTGGCAGACGGCGCTCGCCGTGGTGTACCTCAAGACCCTCTATCGGGCCGATCCCGCCTGGGCCGCGTCCCGCGCCCTCTTGACCCTCCACAACCTGAGCTATCAGGGGCACTTTCCCGTCGCGGACTATGGCGCCACGGGCCTGCCGAGGTCGGAATTCACCCCTGACCGGCTGGAGTTCTACGGACAGGTGAATCTGCTCAAGGGGGGACTGGTCTACGCGGATCTCCTGAACACCGTCAGTCCGACGTACGCCAGGGAAATCCAGACGGCGGAGTTCGGATGCGGGCTGGACGGGGTGCTCCGGGAACGGACGGAGAAGCTCTTCGGGATCCTGAACGGGATCGACTACGCGGTGTGGGACCCGGCGACCGATCCGCATCTGCCGGCCCACTACTCAACAAAGGATCTATCCGGGAAGAAGGACTGCAAGCGGGCCCTTCAGCGCGAGATGAAGCTGCCCGCGCGCGGCGCCCCGGTGCTGGGGCTGGTTTCCAGGCTGGTCCCGCAGAAAGGGATCGACTTGATCGTGGACATCCTGCCCAAGGTGCTGGCGTCGGATGTCCAGATGGTGGCCCTGGGCAGCGGCGACCCGGCGTCCCAGGCGAAATTGAACAGCCTGAGCGAGCGGTTTCCAGACAAGCTGGCCGTGCGCCTCGGGTTCGATGAGGGGCTGGCGCACCGGATCGAAGCGGGAGCGGATCTTTTCCTCATGCCCTCCCGCTACGAACCGTGCGGGCTCAATCAAATGTACAGCCTCCGGTACGGGACCGTGCCCGTGGTCCGGAAGACGGGCGGGCTGGCCGACACCGTGATCCCCTATCTGCCGGACGATCCGGCGAGCCGGGGCACGGCGACGGGCTTTGTCTTCGAGCCCCCTCAGCCGGAGAGCTTTCTGAGCGCGCTCTTGCTGGGACTACAAGTCTATCGGGACTGGCACACGTGGCGCGCTCTCATGCGCCGCGGCATGCTCCAGGATTTCTCCTGGCGGCATTCGGCCCAGGAATATGTGAAGCTGTACCTCCGCGCCCTCGCGATATCCAAACCGTAGCTTGACGGGGTGACACGCGACCGATAAGATGCGGTAGCTGTGAGGCGATGGGGTTCGCCTGTAACCGCCGTATCCACGGCTGATGACCCCTACCGAGGTGACCCGGTAGGGGTTTTTTATTGCTTGCACCAGGAAGGACGACAATGAGCGATGACTGAATCACTTTGGGCGGTTGCGGCAATCTGGATCGGCATGGCGCTGGTGGCGACGCTGATTTCAGTCCGGATCGGGATCTCAGTGGCGTTGGTCGAGATTTGCGTGGGGATCGCCGGGGGCAATCTGCTGAGTCTTCACTCGACGGCGTGGATCGACTTCCTGGCCGCCGTGGGGAGCGTGCTGCTGACTTTCCTGGCGGGCGCGGAAATCGATCTGGAGATCGTGAAGCGCAAATGGAAGGAGACGCTGGGGATCGGCATGGCCTCGTTCCTCGCGCCGTTCTTGGGGGCCATGGCCTACGCGTACTGGGTCGCCGGGTGGTCGCTGGAAGCCTCCGAAATCGCGGGCATCGCGCTGTCCACGACGTCCGTCGCCGTGGTCTATGCGGTGATGGTCGAGCGCGGCTACAATGCCACGGAGCTCGGCAAGGTGATTCTCGCCGCCTGTTTCATCACCGACCTCGGAACGGTCCTGGCGCTGGGGCTGCTTTTTGCCCAATACAATTGGTGGCTGGTGGCGTTCGTGCTGGTCATGGCCGCGACGCTGTGGAAGCTGCATGCGGTCACGGCGTGGTTCTTTGCCAGGGTGGGGACGAAGATCAGCGAGCCGGAAACCAAGTTCATCCTGGTGATCCTGTTCGCGTTGGGGGCATTGGCACAAGCCGCTCAGAGCGAGGCGGTGCTGCCGGCCTACCTCGTCGGAATGGTTCTGGCCCCGCTGTTCCTGGCCAATCGGACCCTGGCGCAGCGGATGCGCGTGATCGCTTTTTCGATCCTTACCCCGTTCTACTTTCTCAAGGCGGGGGTGCTCGTCAGCCTTCGGGCGGTCCTGGCGAGCGCCGCCTTGATCGCGATTTTCCTTGGCGTGAAGATGGGGGCCAAGTTTCTGGGCGTCTGGCCCCTGGCGCACGCCTTCAGCTTCGGGAGACGGGAGGCGATGTACACGACGCTCCTCATGTCCACGGGGTTGACATTCGGAACGATCTCGGCCCTGTATGGCCTCAGCCATGAATTGATCACCCAGGAGCAATACGCGATTCTCGTGACCGCCGTCATCTTGAGTGCGATCGTACCGACCGTGATCGCCGAGCGTTGGTTTGATCCTGGTGTGGAGCCTCCGGAGGAGACATTGACCCGGCGTTCGTCGGATCCCATCTCACCCGGGGCATAGGAGAGACCGGCTGCAGTCAGCCTCAGGCAAGGAGGACCCTTCATGTTTCGTAAAATCCTGGTGGCCAACGACGGATCCGAAGGTGCGAAGAAGGCGGTCCAGGCGGCGATTGATCTGGCCAAGCGCTATGGGTCCGAGCTGCATGCGATCTCGGTCGAGGAACGGTTGCCGCATTATGCGGCCACGGTCGGGGAGGTCGTCGAAGCGAAACAGGAAGCGGCGGACTTTTTTCGGAAGGTGACGCAAGACGCCGAGGCGGCCGCTCTGGCTCAGGACGTGCCGATCACCTCGCATGTGCTCCCGGGGCACGAAGTGGAGGCGATCGTGACCTTCGCCAAGGACCACGGCTTCGACCTGCTGGTCATCGGCTTCATGGGGCACTCGAGGATCTTCGGCCGTATCTGGGGCAGCACGTCCCAGAACCTCGCCAAGCTCTCCCCCTGCACGGTGCTGGTCGTGAAGTGACGCTCGGACGGATCCCCCGCAATGTCTGGGTGACCGGCTGGGTCAGTTTCTTCATGGACGTCAGCTCCGAGATGGTCTATCCGCTGGTGCCGCTGTTTCTCTCCTCCACGCTGGGCGCCAGTAAATCCGTCGTCGGGCTGATTGAGGGGATCGCCGAGGCCGCCGCCAGCGTGCTCAAGCTGTTCTCCGGGGCGCTGGCCGACCGGTTCGGCAGGCACAAGCTCTTGATGGGGCTCGGCTACGGCATCTCCACGGCCTCTCGACCTGTGCTGGCGTTGGCGGGCGGGTGGGGCTGGGTGCTGGTCGCGCGGTTCACGGACCGGGTCGGCAAGGGGGTCCGCACCGCGCCCCGGGATGCGATCATCGCCGCGTCCACGCCGCCGGAGCGGCTGGGCCTGGCCTTCGGGTTCCATCGGGCCCTGGACACGGCGGGGGCGGTCGTGGGCCCTGCCGTCGCCCTCCTCATTCTGGCCATTTGGGCGGCCGACTATCGTCTGGTCTTCTGGTTGTCCATCATCCCGGGCGTGCTGGCCGTCGCGTTGATCGTGTGGTTCATCACGGCCGATCGGCCGGCACCCGCGATGCGGGAGACCTTCACGTGGTCGCTCAAGGGGTTCGATGCGCGCTTTGCCGGGTTCATCCTGGTGGTCGGCCTGTTCTCCCTGGGGAACTCCAGCAACGCCTTTCTCATTCTCAAAGCGGAGCATGCCGGCGTCAGTCCGGCTTGGATTTCGGGATTCTACCTGGCCTTCAACGCGGTGTACGTCCTGGTGTCGGTCCCAGGGGGGATGCTGGCGGATCGGTTCGGCAAGCGACGGGTGATCTTGAGCGGCTTTGCGCTGTTCGCGGGCGTGTATGGGGGGTTCGCGCTGGCCGACACGCCCTGGCCGATCGCGGGATTATTCGTGCTGTACGGGGTCTATATGGGATTAACCGAAGGCGTGCAGCGTGCCTATCTCGCGACGCTGGTGCCGGAGATGCGGAAGGCCACGGGCTTTGGCCTCTATCATCTGGTCGTGGGCGCCGGAATTTTGCCGGCCAGTCTGATCGCGGGGTTGCTGTGGGATGGCATCGGGCCGGCCGCACCCTTCTGGTTCGGCGCGGCGACGGCCGCGCTCGCCGCCCTTCTGTTCGCGGGCCTCTCATTACGGAATTCAAGACCGCTCGCTTTAAAGCCTTAGCGCCATCCCTGGGCGGAAAGCCGCCCAGGGCTCCTCAATGTGTGGATCTCCGGCACGGTTTGCGTTTCCCACGACCATTTCAATTGAATCGCGAAGTATTTCTGCGTCAAGCCGCCTTGATCTATGGCCTGGTCCGTTTCTTGAAAGGCCATCACTTCCCAGGCCTTCCACCGGAAGGCGACGCCTATGATCCAATCGAGCTCGCTCGGCGCAAAGGGATTGGGCTCCTGCCGATTCGTAAAGAAATTGGTGTCGCCGACGAGCCAGAGCCAATCGTCGTAGACCGGGACCTCGCCGTGCAGGACATAACGTAAGAGCGCCCGGCCGGTGTTGTTGGGCCTGGCGAAGTAGTTCTGGGTCGAGAACAGCCAGCCGAGACCGGCATAGAAATCGGACTGCTTGACCAGCAGGTCGTCCTGATGCCAGAGGCCTTGAAGTTCCCCGTAGGCCTGCACAAGCCCGCTCTTGTCAATCGGCATGTCCCGTTCATAACGGAGCAAACCTGCCCATTGCTGGTAGCGGTATAACAAGCCGACCGTCTGGTCCCATTCGGAGGGTCTGAATTCATCCCGGGTTTTGTCGGTAAAGAAATTGGAATCAATGACCAGCGTGACGGGCGACCACCCCGGGGTCAGCTCAAGATGGCCGAGGTAGCGGTGTTTTACCAGGCCGCTGTTATCCGGGCGGGCGGTAAACGAGGAGTTGTCGACGAAGTCCGAGACGATCAGTGAGAATTGCACGGCCGGGGGGCGGCTCTCTTCCACCTCGACCCGACCGGTTTTCTCCAGCGCAATGGAAAGTGATGGCGCTAAAAATAACATAGTAAGAAGCGCAATGAGAACGCTGAGCGGGCGAGCCATCACAGCCAGTCCTTGAAGCGCTTGATGTACCACGCCTTCACAAGCTGGGTCAGAACCGAGTAAGTGAGCAGGATCGCCCCCAGCCAGAGGAAATAGCTGGCAGGTAGAGGCGCCATGCCGACCCCCGCGCCCAGGTGGGAGAAGGGAATGTACATGCCGACCGCGATGATGGCTCCGGTCAGCAGCATGACGGGTGCGGCTGCCGTGCTCTGAATGAACGGAATTCGTTGGGTTCGAATCATGTGCACGATGAGTGTCTGGGAGAGCAATCCCTCGACGAACCAGCCGGACTGGAACAAGGCCTGGTGTTCAACCGAATTGGCCTGGAACACAAACCACATCACGAGGAAGGTGGCGATGTCGAAGAGAGAGCTGATCGGACCGATGACGATCATGAAGCGGGCGATGCCCTGTGGTTCCCATGTGCGCGGCTTCTCCAGAAACTCCTTGTCCATGCGGTCCCAGGGGAGCGAGAGCTGCGAGAAGTCGTAGCACAGATTTTGAATCAACAGCTGGATCGGGAGCATCGGCAAAAACGGGAGGAACGCGCTGGCGGCGAGCACACTGAACACGTTGCCAAAATTGGAGCTGGCCGTCATCTTGATATACTTGATGATGTTGCCATAGACCTCTCTCCCTTTGAGCGCCCCCTCCTCCAGCACCAACAGGCTCTTCTCCAACAAAATGATGTCGGCCGACTCCTTGGCAATGTCCGCGGCGGAGTCGACCGAAATACCGACATCGGCATCACGCAACGCTGGGGCGTCATTAATGCCATCGCCCAGATAGCCGACGGTGTGGCCGTTCCGTTGAAGGGCCCGGATGATACGCGCCTTTTGAAGTGGCGTCAGTTTGGCAAAGACCGTGGTGCGTTCGGCAAGGTCCGCGAGGGCCTCTTCCGACAGATGCTCAATGTCGCTCCCAAGAGCGAGGTGGTCGACCGGAAGGCCGACCATTCGGCAGACGCGACGGGTGACAATGTCGTTGTCTCCCGTCAGGACCTTCACCTGAACGCCGTTGTCTCTCAAGGCGGCAATCGCTTCCGTAGCCGTTTCTTTCGGCGGATCGAGGAAGGCGATGAAGCCAACCAGCACAAGTTCACGTTCGTCTGATACCGAATAGAGCCTTCCGGCGGCCGGGAGAGTCTTTGTAGCCACCGCGACCACTCGCAACCCCTCCTCGTTCAGTCGCATCGCCAGAGCCGCGACCTGTTTTCGGAGATCGTCGTTGAGTGGCACATGTGCACTCGCATCTTCGACGGAGGTGCAGATTCTTAGGAGTTCCTCGACCGCTCCCTTGCAGATCAAGACATGCTCATGGTGCTCCTTCTCCACAACCACCGACATGCGGCGTCGTGTGAAGTCGAACGGAATCTCGTCCACCTTCGCATAGTCCTGCGGGAGATGCAGCCGTAGCTCGACTTCCACATGATTCAGGACGGCGCGGTCCAAGAGGCTCTTGAGCCCCGTTTGGTAGTAGCTGTTGAGGTAGGCCAGTTCCAGCACATGGAGGCTCTCGTCCCCACGGATGTCGAGATACTCTTCAAGAACGATCTTGTCCTGCGTCAGAGTCCCGGTTTTGTCCGTACACAGGATATCCATCGCACCAAAGTTTTGGATCGCATTGAGCCGCTTCACGATGACTTTCCGGCGAGACATGGCCACCGCGCCTCTCGCCAGATTCGCGGTGACGATCATCGGGAGCATCTCAGGCGTCAAGCCCACGGCCACTGCGATACTGAAGAGCAAGGCCTCCGTCCAGTCTCCCTTGACGATCCCATTCAACGCAAAAATGACCGGGACCATAACCACCATGAACCGGATCAGGACCGACGTGACATTGTTGATCCCTTTGTCGAAGCTTGTCAGGCTGCGATGGCCGATGACCGAACTCGCCGTTGCGCCGAAAACCGTGCGATTGCCCGTATTGACCACAACGGCCGTGCCGGTCCCGCTGATGACGGTGGTCCCCATGAAGCAGAGGTTGTTCCGCTCCAGTGGATTGCCGCCCTGTTCTCCGTTGCTGAACGCGGACGACTTCTCCGCCGGCATCGCTTCCCCGGTCAGCACGGATTGGCTCACAAAGAGATCTTTGGCGGAGAGCAGACGGACATCGGCCGGGATCATGTCGCCGGCAGACAGGTGCACGATGTCCCCGGGGACCAGGCTGTCAAACGGGACCTCCCGTCTCTCACTGGCCGGCTTGATGCTCCCGTCTTCGAGGATCGCGTTATACTGCCGCGTTACGGTCGCAGTGTTTAGAACCATTGAGCGCAAGTTCTCTGCAGCCTTGGAGGAACGAAACTCCTGCAGGAAGCGCATCAGCACGCTCAGCCCGACCATGATCGACACGATGATCGTGGCTTTCAAATCGCCGGTCAGATACGAGACAGCGCCGAGCACCAAGAGCACCAGCACGAAAGGGTTCTTGAAGTTCCCCAGCAACATCCAGTACCAAGACAGCGGTCTCTCGTGCGCCACCTCGTTCTTGCCGTACTTCTTGAGGCGGAGCTCGACGTGGATTTCCGTCAAGCCCTTCTCCGAGGTTTGCATGGCACGAAGGGCCATCGTGGAATCAGCCTTGGAAAGGGCCAGCAACAGACCGGACGCACGTGTAGATGCGTCGCCTTGGGCCTTGGCGCCTCCATTGAATTTCGTCCCGAGGAAAGTCATGTGACATTCCTTATCGGTTTGTGCACGACGACGAACACGTTCTGGTTGTGGGACTTGCAAGCAAAACTGTACATGATCCCTCCTTTCCCTAGGCTGGGAGGAGGGGCGTGGAGGCAGGCTCCTACCGATGCAGGATCAGCAGGAGAACTCCAAGTCTCTCAGTCCCGGCCTGGAACTGTTGGAGAAAATGGAACGATGAGTGGCAACACCTACTACCGTCGCTATCCATAAGGGTTCCCACGGTTAAGAGCTTTGAGCGCCATCTGATTTCTGGCAGCCTCTGGCAACAAGCACTTATGGTTTTTACCAGACCATCCACAATCTGTCAAGGCAGTTTAGGGTCGAACCGTAGAAAAAATCTGAGCAGGCGTTATGACTAGTGGGGTAGAAAAGGGGTCAGGCTAAGGAAGGGCGCCGGTCCCCTTTACGCGGCGCCGTATTGTTTGAACCAGGCCTGCAGGCGCTTCCAGCCGTCCTGCGCCTGCTCCTTGCGATAGCTCGGCCGGTAGTCGGCATGAAAGCCATGCGGCGTGTCCGGATAGACGATGATCTGGGAGGGATTGCCGGCGGCCTTCAACGCTTTCTGCATCTGCTCGACATCCTCCAGCGAAATGCCCTGATCGTTTCCGCCGTACAGTCCCAGCACGGGGGCTTTGAGGGACGCGGCCACGTCAAGGGGATGTTTCGGCTGCGTCTCGGACTGCTTGCCGGCGAGCCGGCCGTACCAGGCCACCCCGGCCTTGAGCTGGGGGCTGTGCGCCGCGTACAGCCAGACGATGCGCCCGCCCCAGCAGAAGCCCGTGATCCCCAGCCGCTGGATATCGCCGGCCCCTGACTGCTTGGCCCACGCGACCGTGGCGTCCAGATCAGCCATGACCTGCGAGTCCGGGACTTTGGACACGACCTTCGTGATGATGTCGTTGATGTCGGACAGCTTGGAGACATCGCCCTGCCGCGCATACAGCTCGGGCGCCACGGCCAGGTAGCCCAGTTTGGCGAAGCGACGGCAGACGTCCTTGATGTGCTCGTGCACGCCGAAGATCTCCTGGACGACGAGGACCACCGAGAAAGGTCCGCCGCGGGCCGGCATGGCCCGGTAGGCGGGGATGCTGCCGTCGCTCGTCGGGACCTTGACCTCTCCCGCCGTCAGACCGTCGGCATCCGTCGTCACCGTCTGGGCCGAGACCGGCCGAACGGCCAGCGCAAATCCCGTGGCGAGCGCCGTCATGACGAACCCGCGCCGCGTCACTTCCGCCTTCGGGATGGCCTCCAGCATGTGCTGAATGTCACGCAGATGATCGTTCACAGTTCTCCCCTTTCGTTCTCTATGTGATCCCGGTTCGGGAAGAAGGTGTCCTACCCTTCGGGAGTCAGGGGCGTCAGGCCGTGGGGACGGGTTCGAGCTTCATGCCTTTGGAGATGACGACCAGGCCGGACTCGGTGACCGTGAAGCGCTTGCGGTCGG
>JBGPTH010000045.1:0-17835 GCA_041490525.1 Nitrospiria bacterium | reverse complement strand
GAAGCAGCTCTTTCTGGACACCTTCGAGCATCTCCAGGCCAAGTTCAACGAGATGTTCAGGAGCTTCTTCGAAGGCGGTCGCGCCGAACTGGTGCTGGTGGAGGATGAAGAGGCCTCCGAGCCGGGCGTGGACATCGTGGCTCAGCCTCCTGGAAAGCGGTTAAAAAATATCTCGATGCTGTCGGGGGGTGAGCGAGCCCTCACGGCGATGGCGCTCATTTTTGCCAGCTTTTTGATCCGGCCGACGCCGTTTTGCGTCCTCGACGAGATCGATGCTCCCTTGGATGAGGAAAATACGGTCCGATTCACCAGGGTTTTGAGGGACATGTCCTCGCGCTCCCAGTTCATCGTGATCACTCACAGCAAACCGACCATGGAAATGGCAGACTCGCTCTACGGAGTCACGATGGAGGAAGCCGGAGTCTCCTCCCTGGTCTCGGTCCGCTTGAACAAGCTCCTCGAACCGGTCTAGCGGCCCCGTTCCCCTCCTATTACAATGAAAGATCTGCATGAAGCGGGAACCACAAATGAGTAGAAATCTTGACACTCCGGGGCCTGTTTGCTATAAGCCCACCATTATATGTTCTTCTCATCGATGGCCGAACCCGGTTCTTGCCCCGACCTGATGAGCTGTTAACCCTGCTTATACGAAGCGGAAGGATCCCATGAAGCGGTTGATTGGTCTTCTTACCAGTTGGTCTGAGAGGCTCCTCTCGGTGGCGCCCCCCCGCGTCCAGCAGCGCGCACGCCGAAACGCCCATCGCCTCCTGCGGCTGGTCGGCGGCAATCCGACCGCGTTGACCAGCACGCCCGCCTCGCCCCGACGCTTGGATGCCGGCCATGCGCCTCACCTGGGTGTGACCGTTGACGACGCTGTCAGGCGGGCTCAGCAGTGGCTGCTCAAGCGCCAATCCCCGGAGGGATACTGGGTCCATGAGCTGGAAGCCGACACCACGCTTACCTCTGAATACCTCATGCTGCGCCGGTTCCTGGGCCTGGAGGATCAGGAAAAGGAACGCAAAGCCGTCCGGTCCCTGATTGACGCCCAGCTCCCCGAGGGAGGATGGCCGATCTACCACGGCGGCCCTCCCGAGGTCAGCGCGTCCGTGAAGGCCTACTTTGCCCTGAAGCTGGCCGGGGTGTCGGCTGAGGAGCCCTTCATGCAGAAGGCCCGGGCGGTGATCCTGAGCAAAGGCGGCGTCGTCGGGGCGAACGTCTTCACCAAGATCGCCCTGACGCTCTTCAACCAGTACGACTGGAGAGGAATCCCGACGATGCCGGCCGAAATCATCCTGCTGCCGGCGCGGTTCTATTTCAGCCTCTATGCCCTCTCATACTGGTCACGGACGGTCCTCGTGCCGCTCCTGATTATTTTCGATGCGAAGCCCCTCTGCCGGATCCCCCACGAGCAGGGCATCGATGAGCTCTATTGCACGCCTCGCGACCGAGTCAACTTCAGGCACGTCCCCCCATTCCGCAAGGACCCCCACTGGTTCACCTGGCGGAACCTCTTCATCGCCCTCGACGCGGGACTGAAGCTGTATGATCGGGTCGTCCCTCGCTGGCTCAGAAAGAAAGCCGTCGCGCGGGCGGCCGAGTGGATGCTCGAGCGCATGGAGGGAGAAGGCGGGTTGGGCGCCATTTATCCGGCCATGGCGAACTCGGTGGTCGCCCTGCGCTGCCTGGGCTATGCCGTCGACCATCCTCGCCTGCGGGAGGCCCTCCGGAAAATTGAGGCCCTGGAAGTGGACACGGGGGAGGCTCTGCACCTGCAGCCCTGCTATTCTCCGATCTGGGACACCCCGCTGACGATCAGCGCGCTGGTCGAGTCCGGACTGCCGCAGGACGACCCGGCATTCGTGCGGGCTGCCCGCTGGGTCCTGTCCAAGCAGTGCCGTAGAGTGGGGGACTGGATCGTCTCCTCGCCTCAGGCCAAGCCCGGGGGCTGGTATTTCCAGTTCGAAAACGAGTTTTATCCCGACAATGACGACACCGCGGCCGTGGTGGTTGCCTTGGCGAAGATCAAGACCCCGGAGGCGGACCTCCACCGTGCGGGCATCGAGAAAGGCTTGAGTTGGACCCTGGCGATGCAGGGACGGGACGGCGGCTGGGGCTCGTATGACAAAGACAACAACAAGATGATCTTCAATCAGATTCCCTTTGCCGACCATCGTGCCCTGCTCGATCCCAGCACCGCCGACCTCGCGGGGCGGGGACTGGAAATGCTCGGTTCCCTGGGCTTTGACTGCTCCCATCCGGCCGCCGTGAAAGCCTTGCGGTTCCTGCGCGAGAACCAGGAGGAAGACGGGTCCTGGTACGGTCGCTGGGGCGTCAATTACATCTACGGAACCTGGTCTGTCCTTGCAGGGTTGAAAGCGATCGGGGAGGATATGCGGGCCGACTACGTCCGCCGGGCGGTGGCCTGGCTGGTTTCCAAGCAGAACTCCGACGGCGGATGGGGGGAGTCCTGTCTCTCCTATGCGCAGCCCGAGGCGCATGGGGTCGGGGAGAGCACCCCGTCCCAGACCGCGTGGGCGCTCATCGGGCTGTTCTGCGCCGGCGAGGTGGACACGATCAGTGTGGCACGGGGCCTGAACTATCTCCTCCGGCACCAGGATCCCCGCGGCTTCTGGTCCGAACGCCATCACACCGGGACCGGCTTCCCGCGGGTGTTTTACCTGCGCTACCACGGGTACTGCCACTACTTCCCCCTGTGGGCGCTGGCAATGTATCGGTCGCTCAAGGTCCGGGGTCGGGCCCGCGCGGACGAGATCCGGGAGCAGAACCGCCGAGACGGACAGTTCCGGCTGGGACATTAAGCGATGCGGCGGGTGGCGATCTTGGCCGCGACCGGACGAGAGCTGACCCCGGTTCGGGCGGCGCTCCAGGAGTGTCGCCGAGGTCCTCTCGGACAATTCCGCCATGAAATCGGCCGGGCAGGCGATCTTGAGGTTCATCTCATTAGGATGGGCGTCGGACCTGACCGGGCTCGCGCCGCGAGCCAGGCGGCCTTCAAGGCCCTCTCTCCGGAGGCCGCCATTTCTACCGGGTATGCCGGGGCGTTGGGTCCGGCCGGAGTCGGCGAGGTGATCCTCGGCACTGAGGTGCACGATTGGACACGGGACCGGTCACGGCCGGCGACGCCGGCCGATTCCGGATTGCTCCAAGTCGCTCGGATGGCTGTCCGTGAGAGTGGGTTGGTCTGGACGCAGGGGCCGGTCGTCACGGTCGGGACCGTGATCTGGCGGGCCGCCGAGAAGCACGCGCTTTCGGAGGCGAGCGGGGCTGTTGCGATGGACATGGAAAGCGCCGTGATCGCGCAGGCCGCTGCGGAGGCCGCGGTGCCGTGCCTCGTGGCCCGCACGGTCTTTGACCGGGTCGGGGACGATCTCCCCATGGACTTCAACCTGTGGTTTGCCCCCTGGGGGGCCGCACGGGTGTTCATGGAAATCCTTCGTCGCCCGTCCATCCTTTCCAGCCTCTATCGGCTGGAGCGCCACGAGGAGCAGGCGTCCGAGACTCTCGCGCGATTCTTCCGGGCCCTGTTTCTGGCCTTCCAAGGCCACCCTTCTCCTACGGATTTGGAATACCCGGTCGCGGCAGGAGCTCGCTGATGGTCGTCGCGGCGGTCGCCCGATGTGGCCGGGACACCCTCTGGATCACCCGCGAAATGGGCCGCATGATGGTGTTCCTTATCGGCACCGTGGCCTGGATGGTGCGCCCGCCCTTCCGGTTCATACAGGTGCTCAAACAGATCCACTTCATCGGGGTAAAATCCCTCTTCGTCATCGCGCTCACGGGTTCCTTCACGGGGATGGTCCTGGGCTTACAAGGGTATTATTCGCTCCGAAAATTTGGGGCGGAGGGCCTCTTGGGGTCCGCGGTGGCCCTGAGCATGATCCGCGAACTGGGGCCGGTCCTGTCCGCGCTGATGGTGACGGGCCGGGCCGGGTCCGCCATGACGGCGGAGATCGGGATCATGCGGATCACCGAACAAATCGACGCCCTCGACACCATGGCGGTTAACCCGATCCAGTACCTGGTGGCGCCCAAAGTGCTGGCCAGCGTGCTTGTCATGCCCTTGCTGGCCTCGATCTTCGATGTGATCGGGATATATGGAGGCTATCTGATCGGGGTGGATCTCCTCGGGGTGAGCTCGGGCGCTTATATCAGCTCGATGGAATCCAGCGTGGAATGGAAGGACGTCTATGGCGGATTCCTCAAAGCCCTCAGCTTCGGGGTGATCGTGGCCTGGGTGTGCACCTACAAGGGGTACCACACCACCATGAGCGCCGAAGGCCTAGGGAAGGCCACCACCGAAGCCGTCGTCCTGTCCTCCGTGCTCATCCTGATCTGGGACTATTTTCTGACCTCCGTGCTGATGTGAGAGAGAGATGGACGCATCCGCGCCGGTCATTCGTCTCGTAGGGGTAGAGAAGGCGCTGGGGGAGCAACCGGTCCTGGATGGGCTCAATCTGGCGATTCCTCGAGGCAAGGTGACCACGATCATTGGCAAGAGCGGAGGCGGCAAGAGCGTCCTGCTCAAGCATCTCATCGGGCTCATGAGGCCGGACCGCGGCCAGGTCCTGGTGGAGGGAACCGACATCACCCGCCTGGGCGCGCGTGAGCTCAATGAGGTGCGGAAAAAATTCGCCATGCTGTTTCAGGGCGCTGCGCTGTTCGACTCGCTCTCCGTCTTCGACAACGTGGCCTTTCCCCTACGGGAAAAGACGAAACTGAAAGAGGCGGAGATCGAACGGAAGGTGCTCGACATGCTGGAGCAGGTCGGGCTGACGGGGATGGGGCACAAGTTCCCCGCCGAGCTCAGCGGGGGCATGCGCAAACGGGCGGGACTGGCGCGCGCCCTTGTGATGGGGCCGGAGATCATCCTCTTCGATGAGCCGACGACGGGACTGGACCCGCTCCTGGCGCGCACCATCCACGACCTGATCATCGAGACCCAGCGCCGGTTCGGGTTCACGGCCGTCATGGTGAGCCACGAGATTCCCGAGATCTTCGGCATCTCGGACTACGTGGCGATGCTGCTGGACGGAAAAATCGTCGAGATGGCCCCGCCGGAGCAGTTCCAGCGGACGCAGAATCCCGCCGTGCGGGAGTTCATCAATGTCGGAGGCGGGACCGAAACCCCCGCTCCCTCCCCGCTGCCCACGGGGAGAGGGTGAGGGGCCCACAGGAGGCGCGGTGACCACCAACGAGATCAAGCTGGAGTTGATCGTCGGGGTCTTTGTCCTGGTCGGGATCGCCGCCTTGTCGTACCTGGCGATCAAACTCGGCAAGCTGGAAGTGATCGGGGGCGGCAATCAGAAGGAGATTTTGGCGGAATTCGATTCGGTGGCGGGCCTCAAGAAGGGGGCGCCGGTCGAAATCGCAGGGGTTCAGGTCGGCCAGGTCAAGCGGATCGGGTTGAACAGCGATCGGGCGGTGGTGGTCTTCGCGCTCCAGCCGGACGTGAAGGTCTTCGGCGATGCCATCGCCTCGATCAAAACCCGCGGGCTGATCGGCGATAAGTACGTGTCGATCACTCCGGGGGGGTCCCAGAAAGAGCTGGCCTCCGGCGGGAAGATTCGCGACACGGAATCAGGGGTCGATCTGGAGTCCTTGATCGGGGAGTTCATACACGGGAACGTCAAATAAGCCGGCCCGCGACCTGCGCGGCCTATTTCTTATGGTGAGGGGGAAGATGAGACCACACAATTCGCAGACCTGGGCCAGAATCGTGATGAGCGGCATGGTGGCCGGCGGGATCGCCTGGGCGGTGGCGCCGGTCTGGGCCGGCCCGCCCGCCGAATCCTTGAAGACCACCATCGACGAGGTGATCCGCATCCTGGAGGATCAGAATTGGAAGAAGCCGGAAAAGAAGCAGGAGCGGAGGAAGATGCTGGAGCAGGTGATCGGCCAGCGCTTCAACTACGCCGAGATGGCCAAACGGACCCTCGGGGGGGAGTGGGCGAAGCGCACGCCGGAGGAACAGAAGGATTTCGTGGCTGATTTTCAGACCTTGCTGGCCAACACCTACATCGGCAGGATCGAGGCCTACTCCGGCGAAAAAGTGCAGTACCTCAAGGAGATCCACAGCGACGACTTCGCGGAGGTCCGGACCAAGGTCGATAACGGCAAGACGACCATCGATATCGATTACCGGCTCCTGATGAACGGGTCGGGGGACTGGCGCGTCTACGACGTGGTCGTGGAGGGTACTAGCCTGGTCCAGAACTATCGCGAACAGTTCAAGCGGATCCTCAACAAGGACTCGTTCCAGGACCTTGCCAAACAGCTGCGCAAGAAGACGGAGACCATCAAGGCCCCGTAACGCTCCGCGGCCGGCCCATCCAGAGGCGAATGGATCGAGGTGGAACACCCACGTCACGTCCGCAGAGTGCTGGCGGGGTGCGCGCTGGTCTTGGGCCTGCTCACGGGGACCCACGGGCACGCCGCGGAGCGGTCCTTTTTCGTCATCCCGGCGGTCTCCACGTCGAAAAACGACGGCACGGACATCGGATTCATCGTTCCCATCCTCTTTGCCGACGATGAGCACCGGATCGTCAACATCGTAGCGCCGCTGTATCTCCACAACGAGTTTCTGGGCTCGCGGGGGACCCTCAATCTGTTCCGGTATCCGGCGCGGGGGGAGGAAATTAAACTCGTCGGGTCGATCACGGAAAAAATCGAGCGGAAGGCCATTTTGAATTATAAAAACCTCTATCTCTCGGACGGCCGGTTCAGTCTCGAAGGCAATGTCGGCTTTTTCAAGAACGCCACGGCGCGGTTTTTCGGGCTGGGCAATCAAACCTCGGAGGCCAATGAGACCAACTACACCGATCGCGAGCTCTACGGGTCGGTCACGGGGGGAGTGTACGTCGGGCCTGACTCGCGGGTGTTGCTGACCGAACGGCTCCGCAATGTGGAGATGCAGGTCGGGGGATTGCCCGCGCTGCCCTTCACGCGATCGGTGTTTCCCGCGGTCAAGGGAACGGGCGGGGCGACGGTCTGGGGCCACAAGCTGGCCTTCCTCAGCGATTCGCGTGACGACACGGCGACCCCGACAATCGGTACCGTTTTCACGATGTTTGTGGAACTGGCGCAGACTTTAACGGCCGACACCCACACGGTATTCAGCCGATACGGGATTGAGTACCGGAAACTGATGCCGAATGAGACCAAGCGGTACACCTTCGCGTTTCGGGCACGGCTGGAGGCCACGGTCGGCGGAAATGAAATTCCTTTCTTCGAGCGCAGCAGCCTGGGCGGGCCGAACACCCTGCGGGGCTTTGGAGAGGGCCGGTTCGTGGACGACCACTCGATCGTCTTCAACTTTGAGGAGCGGATCCAGTTGTTTCACTTGAGGATCTTCGGCACCACCACCGAGGTTGAAACCGCGCCGTTCCTCGACGTGGGCAAGGTGACCGGCACATTCCGGTACCGGGCCTTCTCCCAATATGAGGCCAATCCCGGCATCGGCTTTCGGGGGATTTCCAGGCCAAACGTCGTGAGCCGGGTGGACTTTGCGTCCGGCAACGAGGGGAAGACCGTCTATGCAGGGTTGGATTTTCCCTTCTAGGCGGCTACTCCGCACCGTTCCTCTCTGATTGAGGCTGCATTTCTTGACACCCGTGGCATGCCGTGTGAAAATGCTGAGAATTCCAACATCTTTTAGCCGGTGTCCGAACACGTCCGGCACCGACTCAGGGAGGTCTATTCCGTGCCCATCCTGAACACGATCAATAGCCCCGGCGATTTGAAACGGGTACCGGTGGAACACCTGCCCCTCCTGGCCGAGGAGATCCGCGAGCAGATCATCTCCGTGACGGCCGCGAACGGGGGACACCTGGCCTCCAACCTGGGGGTGGTCGAACTCACCCTTGCGCTGCATTACCTCTTGTGGACCCCCGTGGACAAGATCGTCTGGGATACGAGCAACCAGGGGTATGCCCACAAACTGCTGACCGGCCGCCGCGAGCAGTTCCACACGCTCCGGCAGTACGGAGGCCTGAGTGGCTTCTGCAAGCGCGAGGAGAGCATCTACGATACGTTCAATGCGGGCCACGCCGGCACTGGGGTGTCCGCGGCCCTGGGGATGGCCGTGGCGCGGGACCTCGAGGGGCAGGGGCACCGCGTGGTGTGCGTGGTCGGCGATGGGGCGATGACCTCGGGGATGACCTTGGAAGCCATGGAGCACGCCGGAGGGCTCGCCAAGGATCTGGTCGTCATCCTCAACGACAATCAGATGTCCATCTCCAAGAACGTCGGGGCGCTATCGGCCTATCTGAACCGGACCTTCACCGGGGAGTTCATGACCCGGGTGCGGGAGGAGACGAGCCATCTCCTCAAGGCGATCCCCCACATCGGCGGGCCGATCAGCAAGATGGCGCACCGCGCGGAGGAGCTCGCCAAGGGGCTCATCCTCCCGGGGCTGCTCTTCGAGGAGTTGGGGTTCCGGTACGTCGGGCCGATCGACGGGCACAATTTCGAGCAACTCCTGCCGACCTTGGAGAATGTGCTCAAATTGAAAGGGCCCACGCTCCTCCACGTGATCACGAAGAAGGGCCTGGGATACGAGCCCGCCATGAAGGATCCGGTCTGGTTCCACGCCTGTCCGGCCTTCGTCCGGGAGACCGGGGCTCCGGCTAAGAAAAGTTCGACGCCCTCGTATACCTCGGTGGCGATCAACGCCTTATGCCGTGCCGCGCGGCAGGACCGGCGCATCGTCGCGATCACGGCGGCTATGACCGAGGGCACGGGCATGACCGCGTTCGCGAAGGAGTTCCCGGATCGAATTTTCGATGTCGGGATCGCCGAGCAGCACGCGCTGACTTTCGCGGCGGGGCTGGCGACGCAGGGCGTCCGGCCCGTCGTGGCGATGTACTCCACTTTTCTGCAGCGCGCTTACGACCAGGTGGTCCATGACGTCGCCACCCAGAACCTGCCCGTCACCCTCTTCATCGACCGCGGCGGCCTGGTCGCGGAGGACGGGACGACCCACCACGGCGCCTTCGACTATGCGTACCTCCGTCACGTGCCCAACATGGTCGTGATGGCCCCGAAGGACGAGAACGAGCTGCAGCACATGGTCAAGACCTGTTTGAGCTACAACGGTCCGGCCTCCGTCCGGTACTCGCGGGGGAGCGGATTGGGTGTGCCCCTGGACCCGTATCCGAACGCCCTGCCGATCGGGCAGGGGGAGTTGCTGCGGGACGGCAGCGATGTCGCCTTGATCGCCATCGGGGTCACGGTCGTCCCGGCGCTCCAGGCGGCCGACCGGCTGGCGGAGGAGGGCATCTCGGCGGCCGTGATGAATGCGCGCTTCGTCAAGCCTCTGGACCATGCGATGATCCGCCGCCTCGCCGGGGGCGTGAAATGCCTGGTGACGGTGGAGGAAGGGTGCCGCATGGGCGGGTTCGGGTCCGCCGTGCTGGAGTCGCTCTCCGATCAGGGGATCGTCCACCTCCCGACGAAGGTGATCGGCCTGCCCGATCGCTTCATTGAACAGGGGCCCCAGAACCTCTTGCGCGTCCAGTACGGGCTAACGGCGGAGGGCATCTATGAGGAGGCCAAGGCCCTCCTGACGACCGCGAGCCTGGGCGTGGAGCGGCGCGGATAAGCATGTTCATCACCCGCCGCAAGACGAAGCAGATTCGCGTGGGGCGGGTGCCCATCGGCGGCGGAGCGCCGGTGGTGGTGCAGTCCATGACCACCCCCGACACCGCGGACGTGAAGGCCACGGTCGAGCAGATCCACCAACTGGAGCAGGTGGGGTGCGAGATCGTCCGGGTCACGGTCAACACGCCGGAGGCGGCGCGGGCGCTGCCCGCCATCAAGGCCCAGACTGCCGTCCCCCTCATCGCCGACATCCACTTCGATCACCGGCTGGCCCTCAAGGCCGCGGAAGTGGTCGATTGCGTGCGGATCAATCCCGGTAACATCGGGGCCTGGTGGAAGGTGGAGGAAGTCGTCAAGGCCGTGCGGGACCGGGGCATCCCGTTGCGCATCGGGGTGAACGGCGGCTCGCTCGAGCGGGAGCTGCTGGTGAAATACGGGTATCCCACGGCCGAGGCCCTGGCCGAGTCCGCCCTCAACGCGGTGCACGCCCTGGAGGACATCGGGTTCACGAACATGAAGGTGTCCTTGAAGGCGTCGGACGTGCACTTGATGGTGGATGCGTACCGGCTCTTCGCGTTGCAGTCCGACTACCCGTTGCACCTGGGGGTCACGGAAGCGGGGACTCTGCTCACCGGGTCCATCAAGTCGGCGCTCGGCATCGGGTTGCTGCTGGCCGACGGGATCGGGGACACGATCCGCGTCTCGCTGGCGGCGGATCCGGTGGAAGAAGTTAAGGTCGGATTCGAGATCCTCAAGGCCCTGGAGCTGCGCCACCGCGGGGTCAACGTCATCGCCTGCCCGACGTGCGGCCGGGTGGAGATCGACGTGGTCAAACTGGCCAACGAACTCGAGAAGCGGTTGGGGCATATCCGGGTGCCACTCACCGTGTCCGTGCTCGGCTGCGTCGTCAACGGCATCGGCGAGGGCAAGGAAGCGGACATCGGCATTGCCGGCGGCGAGGGCCACGGGATTCTCTTCAAGCAGGGCAAGCTGGTCCGAAAGGTCAAATCCGAGGAGTTGATGGAGACCCTGCTGGCCGAAGTGGAACTCATGGCGAAGGAGAAAGAGGCGGAGCTTTCCGGTCACGGAGGCAATGGAGGCGACGCCCCCATCGGCGGATCGGCTGCCCTTCCCCAATCCGCAAACAAAGAGATTCCCATCCTGAAAATCTGATCGGCAGGCGCTCGTCGGTGCCGCCGTCCTTGTGCGGATCGCGACGATCCGTTTATAATCCCCCCCAAGGCGCCGTACCCAAGTGGTTAAGGGAGCAGTCTGCAAAACTGCGATGCAGCGGTTCGACCCCGCTCGGCGCCTCCACACCTCGCCCCCGTCCCGCTGAAAAAGGGTTGGTTCATCTGCTTGACTGCGGGTCCTGCCGGCCTGCCTCCGGACACCATATCAAGTTTTCCGGTCCGGAAACCGATACCAAAACTGCACAGGTCCATGTGGTGTCTTGGTCCCACTAGGGCTTGTGGAATCTGGAGGTTATGCGGAAATCCTCTTCAAAGAAAAGCGCGCCGGCGAGGCCGGGGGAGGCGGGGAGGCAAGGACCCGATGCCCCATTCCGCGCCCTCATGGACGCGCTCGTCGACGGCATGATCGCCATGGACGAGCGCGGGACCATCGAATACCTTAATCCCGCAGCCGAACGGATGTTCGGCTATCGAAGCGAGGAGGTCCTCGGCCGGCCCATCGCGATGCTGGTGCCGGAGCCCCACCGCACACACCTCGATGACAATCTGCATACGTTCTTCGACGCCGGCGAGGCCGGGCCGCTCGGGGTCAGGAGAGAACTGATCGGGCGCCGCAAGGACGGCATGACCTTCCCGATGGACTTGGCGGTCAACGAGACGCGGGCGGGCACACGGCGCCTCTTCACCGTGCTCCTTCGGGACATCACGGAGCGCAAGCAGACCGAGCAGGAGCTGGCTTCCGCCCGCGACCAGGCGCTGGAGGCCGCGCGGGTCAAGTCCGAGTTCCTGGCCACGATGAGCCACGAGATCCGCACGCCGATGAACGGCATCCTCGGCATGGGGGCCCTTCTGCTCGAGACGCCGCTGACGGCCGAGCAGCGCGAGTACGCGGACGCCGTGCGCAGCTCTGGCGAGACCCTGCTTACGATCATCAACGACGTCCTGGACTTTTCCAAGGTCGAAGCAGGGAAGATGTCCCTCGAGGTGATCGCCTTCGATCTACGGACCGCGGTCGAGGGGGTGATCGGGCTGCTCGCCGAGCAGGCCCATGCAAAGGGGTTGGAAGTAGCGTGCCTGATCCGCGCGGATGTGCCGACCGCGTTGCGCGGGGATCCCGGCCGCCTCAGGCAGGTGCTCACCAATCTCGTGGGCAACGCGATCAAGTTCACTGGAAAAGGCGAGGTGGTGGTGCACGCGGCCGTGGCGGAGGAAACCGCGGGCGGGGTAGTGGTACGCTTCGAGGTGACTGATACCGGCATCGGGATGGCCCCTGAGGTACGCGCTCGCCTGTTCCAGCCCTTCACCCAAGGGGACGGCTCGACCACGCGCAAATATGGAGGGACGGGGCTGGGGCTCGCCATCAGCAAGCAACTCACCGAACTGATGGGCGGGCAAACGGCGTCGAGAGCGAGCCCGGCCGGGGCAGCACGTTCTGGTTCACCGCGAAACTGGAAAAGCAGGGAACGGTCGCGCAGTCGGCGGAGACGGCCCGCGCCGATCTGCACGGCCTCCGGGTCCTCATCGTGGACGACAACGCGACCAACCGTATCGTCCTGACCCAGCAGATCAATTCCTGGGGCATGCGGCATGGGTGTGCCGAGAATGCCTCGCGCGCGCTGACCCTGCTGCGCGACGCGGCCGAGCGCGGCGAACCCTACGACCTGGCCATTCTGGATATGATGATGCCCGGCATGAACGGATTGGACCTGGCCCGCACGATCAAGACCGACCCCCTCCTGGCCCCCCTGCGGCTGGTCCTGCTGACCTCCTACGGCCGGCCGGGCCACGGCGAGGAGGCACGCCAGGCCGGCATCGCCGCCTACCTGACGAAGCCCACGCGCCAATCCCAGCTCTTCGATTGCCTCGCGACGGTGATGGGCATGCCCGGTCCTCCGCCGCAGCCGGCCGCAGGGTCAGGGTCCCCTCAGGCCGTGCCGGCCTCCCTCGTCACCCGCCACACGCTCGCGGAGGCCACGAGCCGGTCGCGCTGCCGCCTCCTCCTCGCCGAAGACAATCTGGTGAACCAGAAGGTGGCCGTGCGGATGCTGGAAAAACTCGGCTTCCGGGTGGACGTCGCCGCCAACGGGCGGGAAGTGCTTGAAGCGCTCTCGCGTGCGCCCTATGCCGCGGTCCTGATGGATTGCCAGATGCCAGAGATGGACGGCTATGAAGCGTGCGCCGAGATTCGACGGCGCGAGAGCCAGCGGGCACCGGCGCGCCATACCCCCATCCTCGCCATGACGGCCAACGCCATGCAAGGGGATCGCGAGCGGTGTCTGGGGGCGGGGATGGATGATTACCTGAGCAAGCCCGTGAAGCTCGAGGACCTTGAGGCCGTGCTCCGGCGCTGGGTCCCACAAGGCGGCGAAGAGCTACGGAGACCCGGCCACCATCGGTGCCGGGCGGGAACCCCACCCTTCCGTGAGAGAACCCTCTAACGACCTTCATGCCCTTCGGCCAGGCCGGGGTGCCGCTCAGGCCCCGTGCTTCATGGCCCAGAGGAGCGCCGCGCGGCAGATGGCGAGCGGGGCGGTCTCGGCGCAGACGACGACCTTGTTGAGAAGCTTGGTGTTGATCACGCAGTACCAGCACTCCGTCCCTTCGGGATAGCCCAGCGAGGCCAGGCTCTGGTGTTTGTGCTTGAAGTGCGGCGCGCCGAAATACACCCCTTCCTGGCGAATCATCGTCTCCACGACGGTCCAGGCTGCCGCGATGTCCGTGGAATAGGGATGGATGAGGGCCTCGCCTCGGATGCCCATCACCCTGGCCGCGATCAGCGCGTCAAGGTCGGGACCCGCTGGCACGGTCTTGGGATCGACCATAGGGATTAGAGTCTAGCACACCGTCCCGCTGGTTCCGATGCGCAATCATTGACGATGCTCCCTCCGAGGTGATAAAGTCTTTTTCCATCGCGCAACGAAGGAGACCGCGCATGGCCGTTCCTGTCTCTCAGATGTTCACCGTAGCCAAGTACGTGCTGACCCAGAAGATCACAGGGGTCAAGCGCTATCCGCTCGTCCTGATGCTGGAGCCGCTCTTCCGGTGCAATCTCGCGTGCGCGGGGTGCGGGAAGATCCAGTACCCTGACCATGTCCTGGACCGGCGCTTGACCCCGGAGGAGTGCTGGGCCGCCGCGGAGGAGTGCGGCGCGCCGATCGTGAGCATTCCCGGCGGGGAACCCCTGATCCATCCCGAGATGGCCGCGATCGTGAAGGTGTTGGTGGACCGCAAGAAATACGTCTACCTCTGCACCAACGCGATCCTCTTGGAACGCAAGCTCGACGACTACACCCCCTCCAAGTACCTCACGTTCAGCATCCACATGGATGGACTCCAGGCCGAGCATGACCTGGCGGTCTGCCGCGACGGCGTCTATGACGTGGCGGTGAAAGCCATCAAGGCGGCCCTGAACCGGGGGTTCCGGGTCACCACGAACACCACCCTGTTCAATGATGCCGACCCCGAACGGGTGCGAGGCTTCTTCGATGCCATGATGGAGCTTGGCGTGGAGGGCATGATGGTCTCGCCCGGGTACAGCTACGAGAAGGCGCCCGACAAGAAGAATTTCCTCAAGCGGGAGCGCACCCGCCAACTGTTCTCCCGCATCCTGCACAAGCCCAAGCGGGGGTGGCGGTTCAATCAGTCCCCGCTCTTTCTCGACTTCCTCATGGGCGAGGTGGACTACCAATGCACGCCTTGGGGGAACCCCACCTACAACATCTTTGGGTGGCAGAAGCCCTGTTATCTCCTCCAGGAGGGCTATGCCGCCACGTTCAGGGAGCTCATCGAGGATACGAAGTGGGAGAATTATGGGACCGGCCGGCATGAGAAATGCGCCGATTGCATGGTGCACTGCGGATACGAGGCCTCGGCCGTGAACGATACCTTCGGCTCCCTCAAGGGCTTTGGCAGGACGGTCAAGGCCACCCTCCTGCCGACGACCCGGTAGCGCGTGGGTCGCCTGCCGTGGCCGACCCGATGCGCGATTCCACGCCCGAGGGCACTCCGGAAGGCCGGATCTTCAGGCCGATGAACCTTTCCGAACTCTCCCAGGCCGTGGACTTGGCCTTCGACTACCGGGGCGATGTGACGCTGGATCTGACCTCCGGGGAGACCGTCGAAGGGTATCTGTTCAACCGGGACGCCGCCGCCGACCCTCCCATCCTCTTCATCTTTCCCCGGGGAGAGTCCGGTGTGCGCCTCATCCGGTACGCCGACATTGCGGCCATCGTGTTGTCCGGGGAGGACCCCGCCTCCGGGAAATCCTGGGAGGGGTGGGTCAGGAAAAAAGAGACGGAGCGGAAGGCCGACGCCGCGCGTGTGGAGGCCGAGGCGAGGGCCCGCGGCCATCTCTGAAGAGGGGGACGTGCCCGACGGCAATGTCATAACCGCATCCAGCGCGCCGCGATCCATCGAGGACATTCTGGCCCGCGGGTATTCGGTCAAGATCGGGGAGTACCTGCACGAGGGCTGGGTCGCTTTTGCCGGCAACCCGGTCGGCTTCGTCGGGTTTGCCCTCGCGTGCACCCTCCTCGCCCAAGCGCTCCCGCTCCTCGCCCCGATGTCGGGACAGTTGCTCAGTATTACGATTCAGGTCCTCATGCTGGCCGGCATTGCGATCGTGACCTGGGCGCACTTGCGGAACCGGCGCACCACCTTCGGCGACTTCTTCCTGGAGTGGCACACGATGGCCCAGGTGGTCCTCTGCACCGTCGTCGGCCTCCTGTTCATCGTGGTGGGGCTGTTCCTCCTGGTGATTCCGGGCATCTACCTGGCGGTCGCCTACTCGTTTTCCTACATGCTCGTCGTGGACCGCCGCCTCGGAGTCTGGCAGGCGCTGGAAGGAAGCCGACGGGTGGTGGGCAAGAACTGGTGGGGGGTATTCAGCCTGACGGTGATGATGCTGGTGTTATTCGGTGGTGGCGGGGTGATTGGCGCTGGCGTGCTTGGCCTTCCGATAGGATATGGGCTATCCGGTTTCTTCCCCACGGTGAGCTTGGACGATCTGTCCCTGGGGTTGCCCCCGACGGGCCTCACGCTCAATCTGGGGTTGCTGATCGGACTTGTCAGCGGAATGATGGTCGGGGGAGGCTTGGGGGTGGCTCTCGCCGGGTGCATGCTGGGGGCAGCCTATGCGGACATTTTCGGTCTGGCTTCCGAGCGCTCGGAAGCGGCCTAATCCCACTCTACTTCTCGTAAGTTCAGGCGGATTCCATAAGACTGATCGGTCCGATGGCGGACGACCCGGACGACGCGGTTAAGGGTCTCCACCAGGACCTGCTCGCCGACCTTAGGGGCTTTTCCCTTCACGATCAACTCTTCCGCGATCTCGGTCAGAGCCTCGATCACCGGTCGTTCGGAGAGGCCGATCGGCCGGTAGGTTTCGAGGTCCTCCAGACCGAATTTCGACAAGCCGCGGGTGTGGAACCACACCCGGCCGTCGTCACGCCCGGCGACCTCGTCGATCCGTAGATGGTCTGCGACCTGAAACGAGCGTAGCCCGCGCTCGATCCAGTCCGAGGGGTTGAGGTAGGTGTCGGTCGCGACATCGTGCGCGGTGCCTCCGGTCAGCAGGGTGCACCCCCGCGCCAATCGCGCCACGTGGAGGACGAGGTCCCGACTGTCTTGGCCGGTGAGATGGAGAGGCAGGACCTGCCCGGCCCGGCGGTGTCCCCATCCCAAGCGTTCATGCCACGGATCGGCGATGGCGGGAGGCAGGTTCGTGTCTACCTGCGCGGCCCAGGGACCGTGGTGCGCCTCGAAGGAAAAAGGTGATTCGGGGTCGCGAACGAGCTTGATCGTGAGGGGCCCGCCGTATTCCTGGTTGAACCACGCGGAGAGGAATCCCGGCGGAAGGGGGTCTGGAGCGGCGTACCCGACGACATACGTCGGGAGTTTCCCAAGGGAACCCCCGGCCTTTCGCTTGATTTTTTTCACCGGGGCGGAGGCTACTCAAAGACGGAAGGTCTGTCAAGGAAAGGAATTAATTGACAAAGGCCGCAACCCTATGTTAGATAGGCCATTCTTTTTCCGGGCAGGTGGAACTATTTCACGCTGATGGCTTGGAGACCGATGCGCAGAAGCGCGGCGGTGGTGTTCGGTCTGGCCGGGCTGCTCGGTCTGGAAGCGGGGATCCCGAGTGGGGCCTGGGCCACTCACGAACCGGAACACCGGTTCACGGTCTCCGGATACGTACGGGATAAGGAAGGCAGGCCGGTTGCAGATGTCCGGGTGCATGTTCGGAACTTGCGGGACCAGCACATCGAACCCGTGTCCACCTATACGGACGGCAGCGGGTTTTTCAAGGCGATCATCCACCTCCACAACGATAATGCCGGCGATCCTCTTCAAGTCGCGGTTAAAGACGACAAATCCGGACTGGACGAGACCAAAAAGATTCGCGCGGAGTTTGATCCGACCGACCGGAAGACCGACCGGCAGGGGCGAGTAGATTTCGGGACCGATCCTGACAAGGTGTCGGAGAGCGGGCTGAAGGGTCCGGCCGAGACGGGCGCGGGCAATTACTGGGTGTACGGAGCGGGAGGATTGCTTGTCAGTGGGGCGATTGGTGTTGCGGTTGCCTGGTCTCGGCGCCGGAAGGCCCAGAAGGTTTCGACCCGGCAGGGCAAGAAAAAAAACCGATGACCGGGGTGGGGGGAGTGGGGAAGGCGCTTTGACTGGGGGGAGACCAGCTCCCTCAGGGAAAGCGTTTTTTTTATGGACGGGGGGATTTATGAGATTCAAAGGCCTCTTGGGAGTAGCGGTGCTTGGGTGTGCGGGGTTCCTGCTGGCGGGGTGTGCCGAGGAGCAGGAGAGCACCGGGCCGCCGCCGCCGGCGCCGCCGGAGTACGCCGACAAGCACATGCCGGCCGGGTGGTGGGCTGACGAGAAGATCATCGCCGAGGGCAAGGAGATCTTCGAGGGGGTGAAGAACATCGACGTGAATTGCTCCTCCTGCCACGGCAAGGACGGTAAGCCCGTGAAGGCCGGGGCACGCGACTTCCGCAAGGGGGAACGGATGAAG
>JBGPTH010000044.1:0-19903 GCA_041490525.1 Nitrospiria bacterium | reverse complement strand
TTCGGGGGATGGAGAAATCACGGAAGGCACATTCTACGTTAAACGTGAAACGTTAAACGGTAATCCAGCCCAAACGAATAACGTTTAACGATTAACGTCTACACCAGGGAGGTTTGGTCGGGGCGAGAGGATTTGAACCTCCGACTCCTGCGTCCCGAACGCAGTGCGCTACCAGGCTGCGCTACGCCCCGATTCAGGGATTGAACGCCATACCGAACGCCTCGGCCACCGCCCGGCAGGTCACTCGACCATGTGCGAGGTTCAGGCCCTTGGCGAGAGCCGGGTCGGTCCGGACCACCTGCTCCGGGCCCGCATCGGCTAGTCGCAGGATAAAGGGAAATGAGGCGTTGGTCAAGGCCAAAGTCGAGGTCTGCGGCACGATCCCCGGAATGTTCGGCACGGCGTAATGAATGACGTCGTCCACCACATAGACCGGATCCGAATGCGATGTGGGGCGCGTCGTCTCGACGCATCCGCCCTGATCGACCGAGACGTCCACGATGACCGCCCCCTGCTTCATCCGGCCGACGGTCTGACGATTGACCACCTTGGGCGTCCGCCCGCCGGGGACCAGCACGGCGCCGATCACCAGGTCGGCCACGATGACCGCTTCCTCGATCCATGCGGGATTCGAGGCCATCGTCACCACCCGTCCCCGGTAGAGCGCATCCAACGCCTCCAGACGGCCCCGATCCAGGTTGAAGACGGTCACCTGCGCGCCCAGGCCCACTGCGATCCGGGTCGCCTCCGTCCCGACCACGCCGGCCCCGAGGATCACGACCTTGCCGGGGGGGACGCCGGGCACGCCGCCGAGCAACACCCCGCAGCCCCCCTGCGTGCGTTCCAGATAGTGGGCCCCGATCTGCACTGCCAGGCGGCCGGCCACCTCGCTCATGGGCCGGAGGAGGGGCAGAGTGCGATCCGGCCGCTCGACCGTCTCGTACGCGATGGCGAACACCTGGCGCTCGAGCAAGGCGTCGGTCAACCGGCGATCTCCGGCCAGGTGGAGAAAGGTGAACAGCGCCTGGCCTTTCCGGAAGAGCGGATATTCCGGCGGGAGCGGCTCCTTCACTTTGACGATCAAGTCGGCACGCTCGAAGAGCGCCGGCTTGTCGGCCAGCACCTCGGCGCCGGCCGATTGATACGCCTCGTCCTCGAATCCGCTCCCCAGTCCGGCCCCCGCCTCCACGAGCACCCGGTGGCCCGCGTCCACCAGCACACGGACCCCTCCGGGCGTCAGCGAAACCCGGAATTCATGGTCCTTGATTTCCTTGGGAACGCCGATGATCATGGTTTGCCCTCGTTCCCTTTCGGTTGGCATGCAGCCACCCGCTTCCCGTTGACCGCGCCGACCGACCCGGTTGACGCGCGGAAGGTGCCCTCCAAGCGCCGGTTCTCCACGAGCAGCATGCTGTCCTCCTGGAAGCCACCCGGGAAATCCCAGCGGAAGTACACGGCGTCGCCGTACACGCGGATCTCCGTGGGGGACGGACCCTCAACCCCCGCGGCTTCCGCATTCGGCAGAACGATCTTCGCTTTGGACTCCCGATGGCTCATCGTGTGGGAGTGGACCGTCCACTCCCAGACACCGCACAGCCGGGCCAGGCCGGCCTCCAGGCGCTTGGCCTCCGCCACGGGGTCCAGCTCCAGCGCGAGCGCGTCCGCCGAGGAGACACCGAGGAGGAGACTCAGGGAAAACCCCGTCCAGCTTGGGAGTCGCATGTCTTATTCTCGCCGATCCGGCGCGGAACCACAATATGGACACCATTCCGGGCTATGGTGTATCATCCGATTTCCTTGGGAGGGCTCAGCGACGATGGAGGAACCCCACATCGGGGCGTCGTTCGCCGGCCGGTGCGACGCCTGCGGGGCCACGGGGGTCCCGATCATGAAGGTGTCCCTCGGCCGGGACTTCTTCGGGCGGGCGTATGACCGCCTGTCCCCGAACGCCGACCTCAGCCCGAAGTGGTATTGCGACCGTTGTTCCGTCGAGAAAAACCTTCAGCGCGACTTTCGCGACATCAAGGGGGAATTCGCCAAGTTGGGCAAGGGGGAGACTTCGGCGCTCGACCAGGCCGACCAGCTTCAACGGGCGTCCCTCCGGTTGAAGGAGATTGCCGCCTTGATCGCCGGCCCTTCGCTCACGCAGGCGCTGCTGAAGGCGGACGAGGTCACGGCTCTCGGCCGCTCCCTGGAGACCCGCCGCGCCACCCCCACAACCTGAGATGTCCACCTTCAAGCACCACATTTTCATGTGCATCAACCAGCGCCCGAAGGGAGATCCCCGAGGATGCTGCGCCGACAGCGGGTCGGTGGAGCTACAAGAATTCATGAAGAAGGAAGTGGACCGGCTGGGCCTCAAAGGGATCGTCCGGGCCAACAAGGCGGGGTGCCTGGACCACTGCGAGTACGGCCCCAGCATCGTGGTGTATCCTGAAGGGATCTGGTACTGGGCCGGCACCGAGGCCGACGTGACGGAAATCATGGAAAAGCACATTGTAGGGGGGCAGATCGTCGAACGGCTCCTGATGCCCGGCCACAAGCCGCCGGGGCCATAGATCGTTCCGCGCTGCTGCATTCGTGACCACCCCGGCCAAGGACATCTTCGAGCTCTTTTCGCGGGCTCTCTTCGAAGGAGTCAAACCCATGATGGTGATCAGAGACCACCTCGTCCGTCATCCCGACCGCTGCACCCACAACGCGCTGTGCATTCCGGTCTGCCCCACCGGGGCCTGGCTGTCCACGCCGCCGTTCAAATTCGATTCGTCCCGCTGCCTCGAAAGCTGTCGCCTCTGCCTCGACGCCTGCCCCTCGCAGGCCATCTATGCCGTCTTCCGGAAAGGCGAAAAGATTCTGGAGCCGACCAAGCCCCAATCAACCCAGAGGTAGGGGCACGGCATGCCGTGCCCCTACCTCAGCACGCGACCCCTTTTCGGAGGTGCCCGTAGTAGGCGGTGAGCGTGCTCCCGCAGCCCAGCGCCCCCACCGTCAACGCCATGACCCGATAGACCTCCCCTCTTGTCATTTTGAGCGTGGTCGCCGGATCCAGCAGGTCCTCGGAAACGCTCACCCGCTGCAGGGTTTTCACCGCAAACAGGATCGGCCACACGCACGCCAGGCGCAGGCGGAGCTCCTGTCGGGGGATGGCCATCGTGTAGAGCCACCCCTGGTCGAGGTGGTCCACGGCAATCCGGAGAAGCCGCGTCAGCACCGGCCTGAACTTCAGCAGCGCCCCGGGATCGAGCAGATCCCCCGGTGTCAGCCCCGCCTCCGCCAGCAATTCTTCGGGGATGTAACAACGCCCGCGCCGAAGGTCCGTCGCCGTGTCCCGGAGGACGTTCGTGAGTTGGAGGCCCTTGCCGAACCGGATTCCCACCGTCGCCATGGCCTCGACATCCCATCCGCGCAACGCCCTCCGGTGGGTGCACATCATCCGGGTCCAGAAATCCCCCACACAGCCCGCGACGTCATAGGTGTACTGGTCCAATTCCTCAAGGCTCTTCAACGCCGTGAGGGTCTGGGCCGTGCCCCCCGGGAAGACCGTCAGGTCATTCACCATTCCCTGTGTCAACGTACCCAGGACGCCACGGACCAGCCCCTGGTCTTCTGCCGAGAAGGCTTCGAGTATTCCTCGACAATCCTCCAGGCGCTCCAGAAGGAGCCGTTCCCCTGAATGGGATTGGGTGGCCAGGAGGGCGGTCTGTATCTCCCGCACCACATCCCTCTCCCGAGTCGGCTCCATAATCCATGTCCGGAAACGGGCCAGATAGTGGAGCCGGCAGTCGCGCTCGATCAGATCGGTGTCCACGATGGTATCCGCCGCCCGGGCCAGGAGGTAGGCCAGCCCCACCTGGTCGCGCACGTCGGCGGGGACGACCTTCAAGGTCAGGAAAAAGGAGCGCGACACGGATTTGAGGACTGCGTGGAGGTGAGAATGCGAGTTGACCCGCCGCATCATACGAAAGATTTCTACACGGTCGGGTCCAGGCGGTCAAGACAGGCGAGACCGAGGCCCTTGACTCTGCGTGGAACGATGGTAAGAATATGTGGTAAGAATATAAAGAGGAATTTGTGCGGACCGGGAGTGTCGACGAGGCCCCCTAACCACGCACATAAAGGAGGAAGAGACCAGATGTTCAGGAAATTAAAGGGGATTGGGTTACTGCTGATCTCCAACTTTTTGATCATGATCACGCTGTACGTGGTCTTCCAGGTGCTGGCGAACGTCGTCTTGCCGGCCTTTGGCATCGATATCCGCGGGTCCGTCAACGAATATATTCTCTTGTATGCGGCCGTCCTCGGCTTCGGGGGAGCTTTTATCTCTCTGGCCTTCTCCAAGCAGATGGCGCGCGCCATGCTGGACTGCCAACAAATCACCGAGCCCCGTACCCGGCAGGAGGAAGTGGTCTTCCAAACCGTGCGCGAGTTATCCAGCCGGCTCCATGTCCGCATGCCGGAGGTCTGGGTCTATGAGGCGCCCGATCCTAACGCCTTTGCCACGGGTCCGACCAAGAACAACGCCATGGTGGCGGTCTCAACCGGACTGCTGGAGAACCTCAACGAAGCGGAAGTCCGGTCGGTTCTGGCGCACGAGATGGGCCACGTGTGGAACGGCGACATGTTTACCACCACCGTCCTGGCGGGCCTGATGAATACCTTCGTGTATTTCGCCGCCATGTGGGTGCGCCGGCTGTTTGCGCAACGGGACCAGGCCATGCTGGGCTTCGTCGCGTCCCTCATCGTCCAGGTCGTCCTGGGCATTCTGGCCATGATCGTGGTCAACTGGTTCTCCCGGCGGCGGGAATTCGAAGCGGACCGGTTCTCGGGCAAGGCCTATGGGCCCGCCCCGATGATCTCGGCGCTGGAGGGCATTCAGCGATACGTCGAGGCGGCTCAGTTGGAGCCCGCCACCCAGGACGCGCTGGCCACGATGAAGATTTCCGGGAACACCGGAGGGTGGCTACACCTCTTCGCCACCCACCCGCCCATCGAGGAACGCATCGCGGCCCTGCGGCGGTTGGGATAACGTCATACCAAGAGTCCGGAAGAACAGGGGGACGGGGTCACACCTGTCCCCCTGTCTGTTTAGGAGCCGGGACGCCACAAAGGGCCAGGGATGTCGCCCGTAAAGCTGTTCTATCGGTTCAGCGAGGCTCCGCCTCCGTCCATCGAGGAGGTCGGCGGCAAGGGGCGCTCCCTCATCACGATGTTCCAGGCCGGGCTCCCCGTTCCGGCCGGCTTCGTGTTGACGGTGGCGTTTTTTGAACCCTGGCTCGTTCTGCTGAGGGCGACCCCGGCGTGGAAGAAATTTCTGGTCGCCGGGCCAGCCGACCTCCCGGACGTCTGCCGGCGGCTCCAGGACGTGAGCGCGGGCTATGAACTGGCGAGCGACCAGAAGAAGGCGTTGCGGGAGGGTCTGATTGCCTTCAACGAGAAGACTCTGTTTGCCGTCCGATCCTCCTCACCGGAGGAGGACCTGACGGAGTCCTCTTACGCGGGAATCTACAAGACGGTCCTCGGTGTGACGTCGGGCCGTTTGGAAACGGCGCTCCGCGCCACGTTCGCCTCCTGCCTTGACGCCCGCCTCGTGGCGTACAAACGCGAGCGGGGGCTGGAGACGACCCGGCCCCGCATCGCGATCGTCGTCCAGGAGCAGATCGCGAGCGACGTGTCGGGGGTCGGCTTTTCGGTCAATCCTATGACCGACGCCCCGGATGAAGCGGTCTTTGAGTCGAATTGGGGACTGGGCGAGACCGTCATGGCCGGCCGGGCGTCCCCCGACCGGTTCGTCGTGGCCAAGGCGACCCACACGGTTTCGGAGCGGCGGCTGGGCCGCAAAGAACGGTCCGTGGTCATTCTGGGCGGAGGCGGGACGCATGAACGGGAGGACCCCCGGCACGACCAGCTCACCCTGCAGGACGGCCAACTCCAGGCCCTCACCGAAACCCTTCTGGCCATTGAGCGGCTGTACGGCCGCCCCATCGACATGGAGTGGGCCTTCGCCGGCGGGCTCCTGTATGTCTTACAGGCCAGGCCGATAGTAGCGTCGTCGCGCTCAGTCGCGGCGAAAGCGCCCGGAGCGATCAAGCGGATCGTGGATCGGATCAAGTCGTTCTTTACCTGACCTCCAGCACGGCTTCCATGCCCTTCTCCCGATGGCTTTTGAAGAACAGCAGCTTCTTGTCACAATAGATCGAGAAGGATCCCATCACCATGGGCGTGAACTTGACCGTGACGGTCTCTCCGGCGGGAACCTCCTCACGGATGGACACGCCCAGACGGGGATCGTCCAGGACCACATTGTGAGGAACGAAGATGGTAAGGCTCTTGAAGGTCAGTTCGACCGGCACCCCGGCTTTCACCACGAGATGGCTCGGGGTGAAGCTATAGCTGTCCGCCTCGACAGTGGCCCGTTGCACCCCGTCGACACCGAGCGGAACAGGAAACTCAAACAGATCGGCCGCATAGAGAGACGCAGCCAGGGCCCACCATGCAAGGGCCCCTCCCATGAAGATGACGATCCCCCGCCGCCGATTTCGCTCGTCCATGTTGGCCTCCCGGTTCGCTTTCCTTAACAGAAATCCTCCCCAGTGTAAACGGGTCGAAGGCTGGCCATCCCTGTGGTAAAATATTTTACAGAGTGATTCCAGACACACCGGAGGACTGACCATGAGGAAACTCGTTGTCGTGGGCATGACCGCTTTGTGGCTGGGCGGGTGCGCCTCCTACGGAAATTGGGAGCCCACCGTGGATCCACGGGCGGGGGCCAACCAGGAGAATCTCAATCGGGATTTGAGCGAGTGCAAGGAACTGGCCAGCAAGGCCTCAGGAGGGACTGCCACCGAAGCGGCCAAAGGCACGGCAGCGGGGGCCGTCGTCGGAGCGGCCGCCGGAGCCGTCATCGGCGCGGTGGGGGGCCACGCGGGATCCGGCGCAGCCCTGGGCGCGGCCGTCGGCGGGACGGGAGCAGGGGTGCACCAGGGCGTGGGATCCGAGCAGCAGTACAAACGCAGCTACATCAAGTGCCTGGAGGGTCGCGGCCACCGCGTGATCAATTGATTACGGCAGGACCGTCACGTTGACGTAGGCCGGGAAGCTTTCCGCTCCTTCCTTATCCTTCACGATGAGGCGGAAGCGGAGGATTCGGGGGACCTCCACGACGGGCGCCGTGAAATAGGGCCGGAGGCTCAGGGGCTCCACGAGGTCGACCGGCATGCCCTTGACCTGAGACCAGTAGTAGGCCGGGTTCTCCCCCTCCGGGTCCGCGCTGCGGATCGCGTCCAGCCTGACACGTTTCCCCTGCGTGACGGCCTGATCCTCTCCGGCATGGGCCACAGGGGGCCGATTCTCGGCGTTCTCCACGTTCACCTGCACGGGAATTTTCACTTCCTTGGTCCGGTTCCGGGCCGTGATCTCCGCTCGGCCGTTGCCCACCGCCTGCGCCCGTCCATCCGGATTGACCCGGACGATTTTCTCATTGCTTGAGACATACGTCGTTCCCGCGTGGCCCGGGGTCAGATCCCGCACGATCCGATCCGCGAAGGTTCCCCGTACGCTCAGGAACTGCACCTCCCCCAGGGTCTCGGTGAACCGGACAGGGGCCTCGGCCCGAAGGGCGACGAGCGCCGCCTCGGGCTCCACGCGGATGGTCGTCTCGTCAAAGAGGATATAGGAGCCCCGCCGTTCCGCCACCTCGGCCACGGCCAGCAGGCGCACGCCTCCCACGGCCTCAGGCGGCATCAGGATCTCGGCCTCGAACGGGGCCGATGCGGCCGTGACCCTGGGAGGGGCCTCGACTTTATCCTCCAGGGCGCGGTCTTCTTCCAGGAGCGTGTAGGTCACCGTCACGACCGGGGTGACCGGGGACGGATAGCCGACCTTGACCTTCATCATCGTCCCAGGCCGGATCACCGCCCCGTTCTGGGGTTCGGTTATCCGGTACGGCAGAAACGTGATCGCCAGGGATTCGCAGGTCGCGCCCGCCATCGTCACGGCCGAGCCCACCAGGGCCAGCCACCTCACCAGCCCCACCTTTCTCAGCATGGACCTCGCCCCCCACGCGTGTGGACTTTACGAAAAGCGAGCAGTATTCTAACATAGCCTCCGATCCGGATCATGCCGGAGAGCCCCTCACCCACCCCATGGAGGCGCATATGTTGGTCTGGAGCAAACGGTTCGCAGTCGCGGGGCTGATCGTCTTTGCGGTCCTGGAACTCTACCTGATCACCCAGACGTCCGGGAAAGGTCCCAGCGCGATTCACCCGCACACCATCCAGTACCTCCTGGTGAACTACAGTCTCCTCGTGCTCTGGGTCTTCATCTGGATGGTCGATCAGACCCGCGTCCGCGGGGCCAACGTCTGGCCGTGGCTGATCCCGTTTCTGTTGGCGCCTTTTCCTACCCTGATTATCTTCATTCTGTTCCTGCAGCGGCCGAAGAAGGTCGGTTGAGGGACCGTCACCCGGCCGCTGCCGGTCGGGGAAGGAGGAATCATGTCGGAGTACAAGATCGGGGGGCCGCTGAAACAGGTCACGGCCCTCGAGAAGACCAGGGGCATGGCCGAGTTTCTCACACACCGCTTGACCAGAGCAATTGAGGAAAACGACGCCGTCGAGCTGCATTATCTGCTCGCCACCCTCGACGACTATCACGACTACTTCTGGCGCTACTACCGCCAACTGGAGAAAGTCCAGAGTTCAATCCGGCAGGCCGCGTCAGAGTAGCCCCGGTGGTTCCAATCGGTCTGTGTCAAACCTGCCATCACGCCGCCGTCATTACTACCACCGCCCGCGGCACCTTCTACCGATGCCGACTCTCCGACACCGACCCGCGATTCCCGAAGTACCCCCCGCTGCCGGTCCTCCGGTGCGAGGGGTATCGGTCACACGACCCGGTCACTCCCTCCCTTTGAGCCCGGCAATTATCCTTCACACCGCCGGCCGGATCAGCTAGAATCCCCCTACCTTTCCCTCCTCCCAGGGGAAGAGGGAAGGGCCCCATGTCCGTCAGGTGAAAGGCATGAAAGAAGAAGCCGCTACCCAGGTGCTGATCGTCGACGATGAACCCGAGATGTGCGCCCTCCTCTCGGACGTCCTCAAGGGGGAGGGGTTTGCCGTGGAGACCGCCACCTCCGGCGAGCAGGCCCTGGCCCGGATGGGGGCCCGGGAGTTCGCCGCCGTCATCACCGACCTCAATATGAAAGGGATGCCGGGTCTGCCCCTGCTGCGGGAAATCAAGCGGCTGTACCCGGAGACCAACGTCATCATCATGACCGCCTTCGGATCGGTCGAGACCGCGATCGAGGCGATGAAACAGGGCGCCTATGATTACGTAGTGAAGCCGGTCAAAACGGAAGAAATCACGTTGACGACGGAGAAGGCCGTCCGTGAGGCCCTGCTTCGGAAGGAACTGCTCTGGCTGCGCCGGGCGGTGGAGAAGGAGTACAGCTTCAACCAGATCCTGGGCAAGAGCAAGCCCATGCAGGCCGTCTTCGAGCTGATCCGGCGCATCACGCCCAGCGCCAGCAGCGTGCTCATCACCGGCGAGAGCGGGACCGGCAAGGAGCTGGTGGCCCGCGCGGTCCATTTCAACAGCCCCCGCTCGCAGGGGCCCTTCGTCCCGGTCAACTGCGCCGCCATCCCGGAGAACCTGTTGGAGTCGGAGATGTTCGGTCATGTCAGGGGGGCTTTCACCGACGCCAAGATGGACCGCAGAGGCCTGTTCGAGGAGGCGCAGGGCGGGACCATCTTCCTCGACGAGATCAGCGAGCTGCCGATGAGCCTCCAGGCCAAGCTCCTCCGGGTCCTTCAGGAGAAGGAGATCCGGCGGGTCGGCGGGACCCGCTCCACCCCGGTCGACGCCCGCGTGATCGCGGCCACGAACCTCGACCTGGCCGAACAGGTCCGGGCCAAGCAGTTCCGCGAAGACCTTTTCTATCGCCTGAACGTCATCGAGGTGCACATGCCGGCCCTGCGGGAGCGGACGGAGGACATTCCCCTCCTCGCCATGCACTTCATCAAGAAGTACGCCGACGCGATGAAGAAGCGCGTGGCGGGGTTGACCGAGGGGGCACTGGCGCTGCTGATGGACTACGCCTGGCCGGGAAACGTGCGGGAGTTGGAGAATGTGATCGAACGGGGGGTCACCTTGACGCGGGGGGAGAAGATCGTCCCGGAGGACCTCCCCCAAGCAGTGCGCGGGGATGCCGGCGACCGGCAGATGATCGAGGAGGCCGCCGAGAAGACCCGCTCCCTCGCCGAGGTCGAACGTGCCTACATCCTGAGGGTCCTCGAAAAGACGGCCGGCAACAAGTACCAGGCGGCGCAGATCCTTGCCATTGACCGCAAGACCCTGTATCGGAAACTGGACGAGATCGAGAAACAGCGGTCCAAGTCCTGACATGGAGTCCCAGGCGAATTCCAAGGCCCAGATCCGCAAGGAATTCCTCCGGCTGACGCCGGACGAAGAGGGCCTGGTGCGCCAGCTCCAGCCGCTCATGGCCGCGCACGCTGACGAACTGGTCGCCGCCTTCTACCGCCACCTGCTCCAGTTCGACGAGACCCGCCGGCTCCTCTCGGATGAATTGATCACGAAGCGCCTGTTGGCGGCGCAGCGCGCGTATCTCCTCAGCCTCGTGGGAGGCGACTACGGGCCCGCCTACCAGGAGGAGCGACTGAACATTGGGCGGGTGCACGAGCGGATCGGCCTGACCCCTCAATGGTACCTGGGAGCGTATTCCCTCTATTGCTCGTTGATCTTTCCCCTGATCTTCGAGGCGTATAAGGACCGCCCCTCCAAATTCGTGGCGATCTACTCAGCGTTCCGCAAGGTCGTGTACCTGGACATTCAGCTCGCCATCGAGGCCTACATCGAGAAGGGGGGGGAGAAGCGGGAGTTCGCCAATCGGGAATTGGCCGCCATGGCGAAGGAGTTGGGAAAGGGACTGGACACGCGCACACTCGAGTTGGTGCAGTCCCAGGAGCAGCTCCGGCAGACCGAGAAGCTGGCCGAACTGGGCACGCTGGCCTCGGGGATGGCCCACGAGATCGGCACCCCGATGAACGTGATCCTGGGTCGGGCCGAATACCTCCAGCGGCGCACGTCGGAACCGGATACCGCCAAGGGCCTGCAGACCATCATCGATCAGGTCGAACGCATCACCAAGATCATGAATCAACTACTGACCTTCGCCCGTCGTCGGCCCATCGAGCAATGCCCCACCAACCTCAACAAGGTCGTGGAGGACACGCTGGACGTGATGTGGGAGCGGTTCAAGCGGCACCGCGTCGAGGTCAAGACCGAGCTTGCGGCTTCACTCCCCTTGGCCTATGCGGACCCCGACCAGATGGGCCAAGTACTGTTGAACCTGGCAATCAACGCGCTCCATGCGATGGAAAACGGGGGGACCTTGCTCGTGCGGACCGCCTTAGTCCCTATCAGCAAAGGTTCTGCTGATGAGTATTTCGAGATGATCGAAGTCTCGGTGGCCGACACGGGATCCGGCATCGCCCCTGAAGACCTCGACAAGATCTTCGACCCGTTTTTCACCACCAAGGCGGTCGGCAAAGGAACCGGCCTTGGCCTCACCGTGGTCCACGGGATCATCCAGGAGCACGGAGGCCACATTCTCGTGGAGAGCGAGCTTCGGAAAGGGACGACCTTCCGCATCCGCCTCCCGATTACCTCCGGGGTGATTTCCCCGTAATAGATGTTTAGAGATGTGGACGGTCCAAGTCATTGAAAATTTTCTCGCTTCTTAGGCATCGTCCTAATCTGTCTAAATCGCAAAACACCTGCTGATTCCTTTTCCATCCCGCCAGATAATCCGGCTCTCACCGAATCAATTGATTGACAAACGGAATTTCTGCATCTCCGCGATGGCCGATGAACTGGCATCGTGGTTGCTCATTCCTCTCGTTTGTCTGATGGAGGGAAAGGGCCGCTAAGGACTGGCCTCCTGGACCCACAATCCGTTCGAGGGAACGGAACCTCCATCAGACCCAATTTGTCGGTTTGTCGTTCTAAACGAAGCGAAGAATCTCATCGCGGGCCGGATGCTTGGCTGCGCTCAGCATGACAGATGAAAAGGAGAGCGGCATGAGGATGAAGTTTGTAGTGATAACGCTGGCAGTCGCGATCTCGCTCGCAGGGATTCTCACCGACTCGGTACTGGCGGATGAGGCGGTGGGAAATCAGGTGTTTTTTCGTGGAGGCGCGGGCTTCCTGAATAGTGACCGGTCCGGCGAGGTGTTCACAGATGTGTTTGGCCGGAACAACCAGCGCAACAACGGCACGAGCGGGTACTATGTCGGCGCCGGGCTGGACCTCGTCCTCTCCAAGGATGTCTGGGGGATGATGTCCAAGACCTGGGCGCTCGGGGAGATTGGCGTCGAATTCAAGCGATGGAACTCGAAGGTGGTGACGGTGGCGGTGCCTTCAACATGCGCCGGAGCCTTGGATGGCGCAGCCCCCGGTTGCAGGGTTATAAACGACAAGGTCCAGCTCACCATGTTGACGGTGAGTGTGGCGCCCAAGATTAAGTTCCGGGAAGGGGAGCGGTTGCGGCCCTGGATCATTCCGATCGGGCTGGATTTCCACGTGATCAGTCCGCCGTCGAATGCCACAACAGTCTTGGACATCGGCGGGCAGGTCGGGGCCGGTATCGAGTACCATCTGTTCCGGGCGTTTCACTTGGGGCTGGATGGCCGCTACCACCTCGCCACAGGCCAGACTCAGACGACCAACAATTTCGGGACGATCGGGGCCTACGTGGCATTGAGTTTTTAGTCATGCAGACGCTCAAAGAAGCGATCCCGACGACCGCGAGCCGAGACTCGGTGCTTGACGTCATGCTGATCGAACGCGAAGAGAGAAATCTCCGCATGCCATCAGTTATGCAGGCCGTTAGTGCTTCCGGCCGTCTTAGTGATCCATCACTGTCTTAAATCCCGAGAGTCGCTGTCGCATCTTTCCCCACTGCTCGTTGGCTATTGAGGAATTTCTCCCCACCTCGACAAAGACCCCTCTTCTTCCATCTGCCCTAACTCCTTGATTTTTTCCGACCTTGTGTCCGCCGGCGTCGGGCCTGGCTTTTGCTTTTCCGTTCCCGTGATCGGTCCCGAATCAGACCGATGGGGTAAGGAGTTCTAATGTGGCGACAGACCGGAAGTTAGATGGGAAATCAACCGGGAAATTTATGAGTGTTCTACTCGCCGATGACGATCCCGCCATGCGGAGCCTGGTGATCGATGAACTTAAAGAGGAAGGCTACCGCGTCATCCCGGTGGCCGACGGGCAGGAGGCTCTTGCCAGCGTGAGTCAATCCCCTCCAGATCTGATCATCACCGATCTCCGGATGCCGTATGGAGGAATGGACCTCGTGGTCAGGCTCAAGGCCACCTCGCCGAGGACGCCTATCGTCTTGATGACGGCTTTCGGGGACAAGGAAACCGAATCCCTGGCCTATAAGTGGGGAGCGTCGGCCTATTTCAACAAGCCGGTCCGGATGGCGGATTTGAAGGCGGCCATCCGCCGCCTCTTGAACCATGATGGCCCGCAAGGAGGGCGTGACAACCAGAACCAGCCCCGATAACTGTGACTTACAGGAGGCCAGATGAATACTCAACAATCCCTGATTGAAAGGCGTCTTGCTGAACTGGAGCAGCGCGCGACACTCTTGCAGCAGGCGCTGGAGGCGCTGCCGCAACCGCTGCGTATTGTCGACCGTAACTTAACCCTGTTGTATGCCAATCATTCTGCAACCGATGATACGAATGGAGCGGTGCCGACATGCAAGTGCTATGAATTCATCGGCCGCGAGGCGCCTTGCCGCGATTGTCCGGCCTATGCAGCCCTCTCCGCCGACCATCGCTATGCCCTGATGGCTCAAAAGGCTCTGGCCGAGGATCCCAACGGGGCGAGCCCCTGCGCGCTGATCTCCGGCCTTCCCTCGCCGAACCGAAACGGGCATGTCGTTCCAACATCCATGAGCACGTCGGCCTCGGCGGGGGCGGATCGGATTGGGGCTCTCATCGGCCGCAGTGAGCCGATGCGGCGCCTGTTCGAGATGATCCGCCTGGTCGCGCCCACCGACGCGACCGTGCTGCTCGAGGGCGAGAGCGGGACCGGCAAGGAAATGGTGGCCCGCACGATTCACGACCTCAGCAGGCGGCGCGATCGGCGATTTGTGGTGATCGATTGCGGCGCCCTCCCCGACACCCTCTTGGAAAGCGAGCTGTTCGGCCATGTCCGGGGGGCATTCACCGGCGCGATCGCGGGCAAGCCCGGCCTCTTTGAGGAAGCCGAGGGGGGCACGATCTTTCTGGACGAGATCGCCGACATGAGCCCCGCCCTGCAGGCGAAACTGCTCCGGGTCATCCAGGAGGGCGAGATCAAGCCGGTCGGAGTGAACCGGCGCATCAAAGTGAACGTGCGGGTCATCGCCGCCAGCAATAAGACGCTCGCCCCGTTGGTGGCCGCCAAGGTCTTTCGTGAGGACCTGTATTACCGGCTGGCGGTGTTCCCGTTGACCATTCCGCCGCTCCGCCACCGGCGGGAGGACATCCCGCTCCTGGTGAAGGCCTTCGTGGCCGAGTCCTGCGAGCGATACGGGCGGGGCATGTTGTCCGTGCCTCCCGAGGCCATGAAGCTCCTCACCAACCATTCGTGGCCGGGCAATGCCCGGGAGTTGCGTCACGTGATCCAACGGGGGGTCCTGACGGCCACCGGACCGGAGTTGGCCGCCGACCGCCTCTTTGCCGATCTCGTCGGCCTGCAAATCACGGCATCGCCTATTGCATCCCTCTGGGATGAGCGGCAGGGCGCCGTGCGGATCATCGAGCGGGCGCGCATCTCGGAAGCGCTCCGTCAGGCGAACGGGAACAAGGCGCGTGCAGCCCGCTTCCTGAAAATCAGCCGGGCAAGCTTTTACAACAAGATCCGAGAGTACCAGATCCCTTCCGAGGACACGCCAAAAGGCTCTGTTCCAATACGCCGCACTGAAGTCATATCTGTCTAAATAATTGGACACCCCAAGAAATTGAAATCAAAGAAAATTCACTGGCGGCCATGAAGGCTGTCCAAGTCGCCTAACAGACAGAGCACATGAACGAAAGCAATAAAAGATTCTGAGAAGGACAGACCTTATTGATTTTACGAGCGAGATGTCTGCAACGGCCAAGGTATTGTCTGTGGCACATCAGTTGCGTATCCAGAGCGATGGTTCATCGGGGAGAGCCTGCCCACTAGAGTAAAAGAGATTCCAGTTCGTTCATTCACCAAAATAAGGAGGCATCGATATGAGTAATCCCTTGCACAGAAGGACAGGCTTCGGCCGATTTGGCCTTGCCCTTCAAGCGGTCACGATCGCCGGTAGCCTCGTATGCTTGCCGGCGGCATTCGCTGCGGACGAACACGCCCAACACGGGAGTGCGTCCCAGCCCACCGCTGAAAAGGTCATTTATCAGCCGGCAGGTCCGGTGCTGCACGAACGGATGATGGAGGAGGTCAAGAGGCAGCAGGAGTTCATCAACAAGAAGGGCGGATATGCCTCGGGCGCCGACAGCCACATGATGCAGCAGGGCGTCCTGTTGGTGGCCGACGATCCGACCAAGGTCTCGGTGACGGCGGGACAACGGTGCCCGGCCAATGCTCCGGTCAAGGCGCTGGATGTTACGGCCATCAGCATCGAGATCACGCTCAGCCGGTTCCTGGATTTCTATCCCGGCTACATGTACGTGCTGACCGAGAACGTGCAAAAGGCCCGTGCGGAGGAAGCCGCGAACAAGGCGGCGCGCGACAAGGAGAACGATCCGGGCGCGGTTTCCCAAGGATTGCAGGGGGACATCATCCAACCTCTCGTCATCCGCGCCAACCAGGGCGAGTGCCTTCAGTTCACGCTTCGCAACGGGATTAAGGATGAGCCCACCAACCTGATCATCAACGGCTCGTCCATGGTCGTGAAGGCCACCGGAAAGCCGGCCTCGCCGTCCAACCAGGACGTGACCGTGAAGCCGGGGGCCAGCCAGACATTCGAATGGTACATCAAGCCGGACACTCAGGAAGGGGCCCGGTTTTTCCGGTCTCATGCCTCGCGCGATCAGTTCAGCCTGGGCCTGATCGGCATGCTGGTGGTGGAGCCCAAGGGTTCGCAGTACCTGAGCCCCTTCGACGGCAAGCCGATGGCGAGCGGATGGGAAGCCATGATCGAGGACCCGAAGGGGGCGGACTTCCGTGAGTTTGCCATCTTCTATCATGAGGCGGGGGACGAGACCTTCCGCCTTCTGAACAAGAAGGGCGAGATGCTGCCCCAACGCGATCCACATACGGATTCCTACCGGCCGGGCGCGCGGCTCCTGAACTACCGGAGCGAGCCGCACGGCACGCGGATCGAACTGCAGGCGCACATGGGATTCTACGGGGATGAGTCCATGGCCTACGGGTCGTACACGTTCGGTGATCCGTCCACGACGATCCCGCGTTCCTACCTGGGCGATCCGGCCAAGTTCCGGATGGCCGGGGGCTCGGAGATGGTGCACTCTCACCATCTGCACGGCGGGTCCATCCGCTGGGCGCGCCAGCCCGGCATCAGCCGCCTGGACTTTGCGGCTTCCAGCAACGGGCCGGTGAAGTTCCCGCTCATCGCCGACACCTCGGACCGGCTGGACGTGCAGTCCATCGGGCCGACGGAGATCTATGATCAGGTGATCGAGGGAGGCTCAGGCGGCCTGCAGGCCCTGGCCGGCGAGTTCGTGTTCCATTGCCACATCCCGCAGCACTACGTGACAGGCATGTGGGGTTTCTGGCGCGTGTACAACACGCTGCAGCAGCCGGGCTCTCAGACCGACGTGATGAAGCCGCTGGTCGAGCTGCCGGACCGCGTCGGCAAGATCAAGACGGGCACCCCGTCGGACAAGCTTGTCGGCACCACGGTGGACTGGTACGGCGGCAAAAAGTACGAGATCACGAAGGACAAGACCGATTGGAAAGCCAACCCGGTGAAGGTTTCCATCAAGGATTGGGTGGAAATGATGCTCCCGCCGCAAGGCAAGCCGGGCAAGAAAAACACCGAGAAAGAGCAGACATTGGCTTACGACTCGACCGTCAATGACTGGGGCTGGGACGGCCAGAAGGCCTTGACCGAGCCCGAGACGGCATATGAGTGGGTCAACTACAAATCGGCCACGCCTGGCAAGCGGCAGGAGATTCTCTTCGATCCGCGATCCGGCAAGGTCGCATGGCCGTGGCTGCGGCCGCACCTGGGACGGCGCGTGCCGTTCTCTCCGAGCCATAGCGGCGCGCCATGGTTGGAGCCGATCCATCGCCGCGACGACGGCAGCAACTCGACCGAACCGCCCAGGCCGGGGGAGCAGGGGCCCTGGAGCTTGTGCCCGGAGAACGCGCCGCAGAAGTTCTTCAACATTCACGCGATCACGTTGCCGATCACGTTGAAGAAGGCGACGGCCAAGACGCCGGCGATCGTCGATCCAGGCGGGTTGCTGTACGTCATTCATGAAGAAGAGGCCGAGGTCCGCAAGAACCCGGCCAAGCAGTTCCCCTTGGTCATTCGCGGCAACGTGTATGACTGCATCGACCTGATCTACTCAAGCGAGTTGAAGGACGACGTGCGGCAGGGCTTCTCGAGCAAGACCAATCTGCACCCGCACATGTTCCAGTTCGACACGCAGGCGTCGGACGGCCCGATCATCGGCTTCTCGTACGAGATGTCCCTGCGGCCGTTCACGATCCTGAAGGACGAGCATCCCGGCAAGGGCATGCCCGTGCCGATGAACACGACGATTGAGGCGGAAGCGGCCAAGGGCGCGAGCAGCATTACCGTGAAGGATGCGTCCCGGTATCACGTCAAGACCGAGTTGGGCGTTGGGATGGACGAGGTGGGTGGATTCGAGTCGGCCCGGATCAGCAAGATCGAGGGCAACACCATCACCTTCGAGCGTCCTCTGAAGTACGCCCACAAGAAGGGCGAGATCGTGTCGGTGGAGTGGATCCGCGAGCGGTGGTACGTGGACGCCGATTTCGGGACCACTTTCTGGCATGACCACGTGTTCGGATTGGACTCGTGGGGCCACGGGCAATTCTCCACCTTCATCGCCGAGCCGCCGCGGTCCACGTACCATGACCCGGTGACCGGCAAGGAGATCCGGAGCGGGCCGGTCGCGGACATCCACACGATCGAGCCGGTTTCGGCGCACATCAAGGGCTCGTTCCGCGAGATCGTGACGCAGGTCATGGATTCCAACCCGCGGACGGCCGAACTCATCTCGACCGACAATCCGCAGACGAAGGTGAACGCGAGCTCGGTGGACGGCACGCCGTCGGCGGTGTATCCGGCCACGCTCAACAAGTCGCCGATGTGGTTCCTGAACGGCGGCGAAGCCACGACGGGCAGCGGGTACAACATGCGGGTCGAGCCGCTGTCGGTCCGGCTGGCGAACAATCCGGATCCGTCGCAGTTGTTCAGTAGCAAGGTTCACGGGGATCCCGAAACGCCCATGTTGCGGGCGTACCTTGGCGATCCGATTGTGGTGCGGCTGATGGAATCGTCCGCCAACGAAGTGCATTCCTGGCACATCAGCGGGCACTGGTTCCCGATGGAGCGGTACTCCGCGAACTCCATTCCGAGGAGCACCCTGCACGTGGTGATCGGCGAGCGGTACGACGCCGCGATCCCGGCGGCGGGCGGGCCGCAACAGATGGCCGGCGATTACCTGTATTACAGCGGCCGGGCCTCGCACTTTGCGGAAGGGAGCTGGGGGATCTTCCGGGTCTTGGACCAGTCGGACAAGACGCTCAAGCCATTGCCGGGTCGCGAGAACATTCCGCAATCGGCGAAGGAGGTGTGCCCGGCCGGTGCGCCGGTGAAGACCTTCAACGTCTCGGCCATCGACAAGGCGATCCGCTACAACAGCGGAGCGCCGGGCACGATGGAAGTGGATCTTGAGCGGAAGATGGTCTTCGGGAACGAATCGGGCAAGATGTACGTGCTTGAGGCCGACAAGGGCAGAGTGGCCGCCGGCTCCCTGGAGCCGAGCCCTCTGACCCTGCACGTGAACGTCGGCGACTGCATCAAGGTCAATCTCAAGAACGAGATGGCCAAGGACCGCGCCGGCTTCCACGTGGACATGCTGGCGTTCGACCCCAAGGATTCGATGGGGATCAACGCGGGCAACAATCCGGGCGACCAGACGGTCGCGCCGGGCCAGAGCCGGACGTACACCTACTACGCGCATCCGGAGTTCGGCGAGAATGCGGCCCTGATCCAGGATTGGGGCAACGTCGTCGCGAATCCTCGCAATGGGCTGTTCGGCTCCGTCATCATCGGGCCGAAGGGCTCGCAGTACCGTGACCCGGTCACGGGCGAGGACATCAGCATGAAGAGCTCGTGGCGCGCGGATGTCATCGTCGACCGGAGCATCGTGGGGAGCGAGAACCGGAAGAATTACCGGTCCTTCGCCCTGCTGTTCCAGGATGAGGACAATCAGATAGGGACGAGCTTCATGCCCTATATCCAGAAGACGGCCGGTATCACGTCGGTGAACTACAAGTCCGAGCCGACTGATTACCGGGTCGGGAAGGGTTGTGCATACACTGAGGTGTACACCTGCGTGGCCACCGGGGCCGAGCCCGTGACGCCGACGATTGCGGCGCATGTGGGCGACGCGGTGGTGGTCCATGTGCTGGGCGCCTTCAGCGAGCAGATACAGCTCTTCAGCATCTCGGGGCATGAGTGGAAGCACGAGCCGTATATGGCCGGCGCGGATCTCGTGAGTACGATGGAGTTCGGCGGATCCGAGGTCATCAACGCCTGGCTGCATGGCGGCGCGGGCGGTCCGAACGGGATCCCCGGCGACTACCTCTGGCTGAACCAGCGGCCGAGCTTCCTCGA
>JBGPTH010000043.1:0-21768 GCA_041490525.1 Nitrospiria bacterium | reverse complement strand
GAGGTCTGCGGCTATTGTCGGATGATGGCGAAGGCCCAGCAGGGCGGGCAAGCGAAAATCGGGTCCTGACCAGCGGGCCGATCACAGCTTTCCTCTTCTTTACCGTCAACCCCTGGTGAGAGAGCGCTTGCGCGAGGGCCATCGGATGCGGTACAAAGGAACCGTCGTGAGCGAAGACCGATGCCGCTGCCGGTGAAGCCCTGCCCGTACTGTGGGAAGCTGATGTGGGTGAAGGAGGACTCGATCGCGTGGCTCGACGCGGACACCATCCGCTTTTCTTGTCCGCACTGCGGGGCGCTCATTCGCCGCAAGATGGTCGATCTCGGGGCCAACGCGGCCGGCCCCATCAAGCCCAGTTGACGGCTTTCTGGATCTCGCCATAGGGTGACCCCATGACCGGCCTGCAAAACGGTGAGCGTGTCCATTTAGTGGACCGGAAGGAGCGCCACTATGCGTTCACCCTCAAGGCCGGCGAGACCTTCCAACTGAGCGGGGAGACCCTCGCGCACGACGATCTGATCGGAAAACCCGACGGCTCGATGGTGACCCTTTCCCGAGGGCGCCGCCTGATCGCGCTCCGCCCGACGCTGTCGGAATACGTCCTCAAGATGCCCCGGGGAGCGCAGGTACTCTACCCCAAGGACCTCGGGGTGATCGTGCAATGGGCCGACATCTACCCGGGCGCGCGGGTCTTCGAGGCGGGCGCCGGATCGGGAGCCCTGACGATGACGCTCCTCCGGGCCGTGGGCGAGCGGGGTCACGTCATCAGTTACGAGGCCCGGGAGGAATTCGCCCGGACCGCGATGACCAACATCGAACGTTACCTGGGACCGGTGCACAACCTGACGCTCCGCCAGAGGAACGTCTATGAAGGCATCGAGGAGACCGACCTGGACCGGATGGTCCTGGACCTGCCGGAGCCCTGGCAGGTGGTGCCCCATGCGGCGACCGCGCTGCGCTCAGGCGGCGTGTACCTCAGCTACGTGCCGACGATCCCGCAGGTGATGCAAACGGTGGAGGCCTTGCATCGCGCCACGGTCTTCGTCATGATTCAGACCTTCGAGACCCTGTTGCGCACCTGGAACATCGAAGCGCGGAGCGTGCGGCCGGACCACCGGATGGTGGCGCACAGCGGGTTTCTGACCGTGGCCCGCAAGGTGGAGCCCGGCACGCCCCTGACAGGATTCGGCGGGGCTCGCGAGGAGGCCGAGGGGCCGGACCGGCACGAGGAGGAGATGTGAGGCTGAACGGAAAGGTGGCGCTCATCACCGGCGGCGGGACGGGCATCGGAGCGGCCACGGCCAAACTGTTTGCCCAGGAAGGCGCCCTCGTGACCATCACGGGCCGCCGCAAGGATGTCTTGGAGGTCGTGGCCAAGGCCATTGTGGCGAACGGCGGCAAGACCCTGGCGGTCGCCGGGTCCGTCACGGACGAAGCGCATGTCCAATCCGCGGTGGAGCAGACGGTCCGCGTTTTCGGCAAAATCGACATCCTCGTCAACAACGCGGCGATCAGCGGGTTCGGCAAGTTTCTGCATGAAATCACGGACCGGGCCTGGGGGGAGATCCTGGACACCAACCTGACGGGGGTGTTCCGGTTCACGAGGGCCGTGATCCCCCGCATGCTGCGACGCGGCGGGTCGATCGTGAACGTGTCGTCGGTGGCCGGGTTGGTGGGGATTCCCCAGACCGCCGCCTACAGCTGCACGAAGGGGGCGCTGCTGGCCCTGACGCGGTGTTTAGCCATCGAGTATGCAAAAGAGAAGATCAGGTGCAACTGCGTGTGCCCGGCCCTGGTGGACACCCCCATGGTCGCCGAGGCCCTTGCGGACCCGGCCACGAACGCCGCGATGGCCGCCGCCCATCCGATCGGCCGGTTCGGGACCGCTGAGGACGTGGCCAAGTTGCTGCTCTACCTGGCCTCGGACGATGCCTCGTGGATCACGGGGAGTATCCTGACCATCGACGGCGGCTTAACGGCCAAAGTCATCAGAGCCTGAATTCCCGACACTCCCACCTCCCTGCCTCCGCCCTCTTTCGTCCGATCCGTTGACGGCGCGGGTTCGCTCTTGCTCCGGAGGGGCGGTCCATGTATGAATGGAGCGGCGCGTCTCGAGGGAAAAATCTGTGAACGAGCTGGGTTTCCTCCGCGACCTGGTCGTGATCTTCGGCCTCTCGATCGCGGTCGTCTATCTCTTCCACCTGCTCCGGGTGCCTGCCGTCGTCGGCTTTCTGGCGGCAGGCGCGATGCTGGGCCCGTACGGCCTTGATGTGGTCAAGGACGTTTCTCGCGTGGAGGTCTTCGCCCAGATCGGCGTGGTCCTGCTCCTGTTCACCATCGGGGTCGAGTTTTCTCTGGCCCGAATCCCCTCGCTACGGGCAGTCATGGGCGGCGGCGTTCTCCAGATCGGATCGGCGATCGCCTTGTCGGTCCTGGCGGGGCTCGCCTTTGGCCTGCCGGTCAATCAAGGGGTGTTCTGGGGTTTTTTGATCGCCATGAGCAGTACCGCGATCGTCCTGAAGATGGTGACCGACCGGGGCGAAACCAATTCTCCTTCCGGCCGCCTCACGATCGGGATTCTGATTTTCCAGGACCTGGCGGTGGTGCCGATGATGGTCCTGATTCCGGTGTTGGGCCACCTCGACGACGGGGGCCTGGTGGCGGTGGTGTGGCCGTTGGCAAAGGCTATCCTATTGGTCTTTCTGATTCTCGTCGCGGCCCGCGTCCTGGTCCCTCGTCTGTTGATCGGGGTGGTCAGGAGCCGCAGCCGGGAACTCTTCGTGATCACCATCATCCTGGTCTGCCTGGGAATCGCCTGGCTCTGCTCCCTGGCCGGCCTCTCGCTGGCCATCGGGGCATTCATCGCCGGGCTTATTATCTCCGAATCGGAATACAGTCATCAGGCGATGGCCGAAGTCCTGCCGTTTCGCCACAGTTTCAACAGCTTGTTTTTCATCTCCATCGGCATGCTGCTGGACCTGCGTGTCTTGCTGGCGCACCCGGTGGTGGTCGGGGGGCTAGTGGCCGCCGTCGTGGCCGGCAAGGCGGTAACGGCCGCGGGATCAGCGGTGGCCGTGGGCTATTCCTGGAGACCAGCCGTGTTGACTGGGCTCGCGCTGGCTCAGGTGGGCGAGTTCTCCTTCCTGCTTTCCAAAACGGGAAAGGATGCGGGTCTCCTCTCCGCAGAGTCGTTCCAGATCTTCCTGGCGGTCTCGGTGATCACGATGCTCCTGACTCCCTTCATGATCCAGGCGTCGCCCCGGCTCGCCCGGCGGGCGGAAGCCCTCCAACGGCTTCGCCACTGGCTGCCGGCCCTGCCTGCCGACCCCTCAGAGAGGCCGCCGCTCCATATCAGGGACCACGCCATCATCGGGGGCTATGGGGTGAACGGGAGGAACCTCGCTCGGGTCCTCCGTGAGACCGAGATTCCGTTCGTGGTGGTAGAGGTCGATGGAGAGGCCGTCCGCCATGAACAGCGCAAGGGGGTCCCTATTTACTTTGGGGATGTCACGCAACCCGCCATGCTCAGCCGCCTCGGTCTTCATCATGCGCGGACTCTGGTGTTGGCGATCTCGGACCCGCTCGCCACGCGGCGGGCGGTTCAGGTCGCTCGGCAGCTCAATCCCGGCCTTCAGATCATCGTGCGGACCCGGTATCTCCGGGAAATCGACGAACTGAGGGCCCTAGGGGCCGATCAGGTGGTTCCGGAAGAGTTCGAGACATCCATCGAAATTTTCAGTCTCGTGCTCCTGCACTACCATATCCCCCCCTCAGTGGTCGCCGACAAGGCCGAGCGGATTCGCGAGGAAGGGTATGCCTTGCTCCGCAGAGAGCGTCCCGCCCGGAGAGAGATTGTGACCGAAAAGATCGATGACCGATACGTGGACGATTAAGGGCGGGTCAAAAGGCCGTGCCGGTCATCCTTTCGTAGGCCTCGCGGAGGGTCCGTACTTCGATGATGGTGAGGCGCAGGCTTTCGGAGAGGGGCCGGACATCCCAGTCCCGGGTGCGGGTTTGTCCCGGCGGGATCAAAACCGTGGAAAAGCCGCTTGAAGCGGCACCCTGGATTTTGTCCGGCACCCCTCCGACCGCCTTGATGTTCCCGTCTCCGTCGATCGCCCCCGTCAATGCGATCCCGGGGAGAATGGCAACCCCACGCACGGCCGCGACGATCGCGATGGCCAGGATGGCGCTGGCGCTCGGTCCGTCGGTGAGATAGGCGTCGGTGACATTCTTGATGGTGACCTGCCATGTCCGCGGGTCCTCGGCCACGGCTTGGGCGGCGGCGCGGACCGCCACCTGCGCGGCCTCCTTCCAATCGGGACTCAAGGCCCCTCCTTTCAGGTGGCCGAGGGAGCGAGAGCCTTCATTGAATTGGATCTCGGGCCCCACCGGTTGGGAGAGCCGATCAATCTGAACCGCCAGGTAATGGGTGGCTCCGACCACCTTTCCGCCTTGGTTGATGACGCCGAGAGTGGGGACCGAAACGAAGTACCGCTGCTCAGCCGCTTCGGCTGAGACTGTGATGCAGGCCACCAAGACCATGGCCTTCCACATGAGGGAAAGAAGGTGGAGGAACATAGACATTTCGGAGAAATAATAGCATAAATTTTACTCTTCCAATTCCAAGATTCGAAACCTCCGAGACCCCCTCTCAAAGGCGCTTCGGAAAGGCCAGGGTAAGACCTCGCACGTCCAAGACGCAGATAAATATTTATATAATCAATGGCTTACATGATAAATGGGGCCTGATTTTGACCGGCATGCCATTCTTGACAAGCGAAAGAGCGACGGTATACATTAAGCCCACGCGATGCTAGAGGGGAATCGGGGAGGCTTCAGGGTCGTGGGACGCTGGCCTCCCCGATGACTTTCATGGGAGGCTAAGGCATGAGTACCACTAAGCTCGATCCACAGGTCGCCCTGGGGGAACTCCGGGAGAAGAAGGTGGACCGGGTCACGCTGGTCGTGCTGAGCGGCGATCTGGACCGCGTGATGGCGGCCTTTATCATCGCGACCGGGGCGGCTTCGATGGGGATGCAGGTCACGATGTTCTTTACATTCTGGGGACTGAATGCCATCAGGCGCCCTGGGGTGACTGGGACCTATAAAGATGTGCTTCGGCGGATGTTCGGTGTCCTCAATAAGGGGGGAGCCGGTCGGTTGCCCTTGTCCCGTTTTCATTTCTGGGGCCTGGGGACATGGATGATGAAGCTGGTCATGAAGCGGAGCAAGATGCCGGGCGTCCCTGAACTGATGGAACTGGCCAAGGATATGGGTGTCCGGTTCATCGCCTGCACCACGACGCTTGGCCTTATGGGCATCACCAAAGACACCCTGATTGATGGGATTGATCAATTCGCCGGCGTTTCCACGTATCTCGCTGAAGCCAAGGACGCTCAAGTCAACCTATTCATTTAAATACTCTCGGCAGGGATTCCCGTGGCCATTCAGTCGGACGTGCATCTTGACACCTTGGGGCTGTTCTGCCCGATGCCGATCATCAAGACCGCCAAGAAGATTAAGGAATTGAGGGTGGGCCAAGTTCTTGAGGTGGTCTCGGATGATGAAGGGATCAAAAAAGACATGCCGGCCTGGTGCGAAACCACCGGTCACGAATTCCTTGGCCTCGAAGAGGAACCCCAAAAAGGAACCATCCACTACCGGACCTACGTCAAAAAAACCAAATAGCTGCTCTTCCCGTTACCCTTATCAAAACGATTATTTTTCAATCAGATTAGATTGTCATCCTCTGAATAGTCCTCCTCTAGTCCCCAAGAAATAACCGGCCTACTCACAATTCATCCAAGATCAACTCACCTCGTCATCCACAAGGTGTAGATCATATATTAAATTTTATCCCCATATATTGTATTTTTTCATTGACACCCTGTTGTCTGTATGGTAATAACCCCCTCGCCTCCCATGCAGGGCATTCTAAATATTGTGTCATTCATCGGCTGAATCCTCAAAATGTAGTATCTGCTCCGTCTTCGGGACCAACATTGATCGCCTTTATGAACGTCAGTGACTTCGGTGTGTGGGGAGGCATGCAGCATGCGGTGCCTGGTGTCGGTTCACGATGGGGTTGCGTGGGGAACCATTCAGATCGAAGAGGAGGATCATAATGAATGCCGGTTCCGAGACCGATAGGGAACTGACCGTAAAGAGCCCTCTCCGCATTTCTTCGAACGCATTGCGGGTCCTACAGAAACGTTATCTTGCCAAAGACGAAGCCGGCAATGTGGTGGAGACTCCGGAGGGGATGTTCCGTCGGGTGGCACAGAACCTTGCCCAGGCCGATCGACTGTACGGCGCCACGCCCGAGGCGGTGGAGGCGACCGAACAAGAGTTTTATGACCTGATGGCCCGTCTGGAATTCCTTCCCAATTCTCCGACCCTCATGAATGCCGGCCGGCCCCTGCAACAGCTTGCCGCCTGCTTTGTGTTGCCTGTCGAGGACTCCATTTCCGGCATCTACGACACGCTGAAGCACCAAGCGCTCATCCATCAGACCGGCGGGGGGACCGGCTTCTCGTTTTCGCGGCTGCGTCCCAAGGACGATATGGTGCGAAGCACCGGCGGGGTGGCCTCCGGGCCCGTTTCGTTCATGAAGGTGTACAACCAGTCCACGGAACACATCAAACAGGGGGGGACCAGGCGGGGCGCCAACATGGGGATCCTGCGGGTGGACCACCCCGACATTCTCGAATTCGTCACGTGCAAGACCAATACGAAAGAGATCACCAATTTCAACATCAGCGTAGCGATCACGGACGCCTTCATGAGGGCCGCTCTCGGCGGGGAGAAATATGACCTGATCAGCCCCCGAACCGGCAAGGTGGTCAAACAGCTCAATGCCCGCGAGGTCCTGACCCAAATTGCGGAATCAGCCTGGCGAAACGGCGAACCTGGCCTTTTCTTCATCGATCAGGCCAACCGGACGAACCCGACCCCTCACTACGCAATGATCGAAGCCACCAATCCGTGCGGCGAACAACCCCTGCTCCCCTACGAGTCCTGCAATCTGGGCAGCGTCAATCTCGAAAACCATCTGATCCGGACCGAGGAGGGGCGATACGAATTCGACTGGACCCATCTCGAGCGAACCATCCGGACGTCGGTGCATTTTCTGGACAACGTCATTGACATGAACAAATACCCGATCCCGGAGATCGAAAAGTGCACGAAGGATAATCGGAAGATCGGGTTGGGAGTGATGGGCTTTGCCCGCATGCTCTTCAAGCTGGGGATCCAGTACGACTCGGAGATGGGCGTGGAGATGGGTGCCCGGGTCATGAAGTTCATTTCCGAGACCGGCTATGGCGAATCCATGCGCATGGCCGGACAGCGCGGCGTGTATCCGTCCTGGAAGGGCTCCCTCCATGAAGCCCGCGGCCAGCGGGTGCGCAACTCGTACGTGACCACAGTGGCCCCGACCGGGACGATCAGCATGATCGCCGAAACGTCCGGAGGCTGCGAGCCCGAATTCAGCCTCATCTGGTACAAGAACGTCATGGACGGCGAGCATCTGGCGTACGTGCTGGAACATTTCATCGAAACGGCCCGACAAGAAAAGTTCTGGAAGGAAGGGCTCCTGGAGAAAATCCTGGCCAATCACGGCTCGGGCCGGGGGATCCCGGAGATCCCGGAGCGATGGCAGAAGGTCTTCACCACGGCCCACGACGTGACCCCCGAATGGCACGTCAAGATGCAAGCGGCCTTCCAGAAGTACACAGACAGCGGCGTTTCCAAAACCATCAACCTGTCGGGCCAGGCCACCGTGGACGATGTCATGAAGGCGTATCTGATGGCGTATGACCTCGGGTGCAAGGGCATCACGGTCTACCGCGACGGGAGCCGCGAAGCGCAGGTCATGAACATCGGGGTCTCCGCGAAGCAGAAGGCGGACCCACCGGCCGGTGAGACAGTCCCGGCGGCGGGAGAGGCCGCCCCCGCCCATGCGGCCGCCGACAAGGCCGGGGAGGCTCTCGGAGCGGCGCAGGCTCAGAGGCCGCACGCCGCAAAATCCGAGCGGCCGGTCCGTGTGAGCGGGGAAACGATCGCCATCAATACCAGCTACGGCAAGATGTATCTCACCATTAATTCCTTGAACGGACAGCCGTTCGAAACCTTCGCGACCGTGGCCAAGGCCGGCGGCATGATCCAAGCCGACCTTGAATGCGTCTGCCGGCTCATCAGTCTGGCGCTCCGCTACCGGGTCCCACTGGTCGAAATCACCAAGCAGTTGATCGGGATTCAGGACGGCAATCCCTATGGCATGGGGGCCAACCGGGTCCTCTCGCTGTGGGACGCCATTGCCAAGGCGTTGGCGAGCTATCACCCGCCTTCCCAGCAGGAGCAGATGAGCGTCGGCGTCCTGGCGGCCCGTCCCGAGGGCCTGCCCTGCCCGGACTGCAAGAGCCCCTTGGTATACACGGAGAACTGCGAGAAATGTTACGGGTGCGGCTATTCGCGGTGCTGGTAACCGGCACGCAGATAGAGGGTCGGATGGCACCGGTTCAGGACTGATTTGAAGTTCATGGCGAAGGGAGGCACGTATGTCGGGGCCGTATAACCTGAAGTACATCCACCTCTTCGTAACCGAGGTCTCATCGGGGGCCTACATTCTGTCACGTAACGGGAGGATCGCCGACCGGGTGGGCCGGGCGGATGGCAACCTCGCGAAGGAACTCCAACTGGCGGCCGGCGGGGGGAAATACCGGTATTTCTGGTTCGAGTACACATTGAAACCCTCTGTGGCCTTCGACCTCGAGTGCGCGTGGTATCACCGCTACCATCCGACGGATAATCCGGACCACCCGTCCGGCCCGCTGGGCGGTGAGGCGTCCTGCTCGGTCAAAGGCTGCCCGCAGGTCGCGATGGCCCACGCCCGGGGCTGAGCGCCGTCCGGAAAGAGTCGAGCCGAGCTCACGGGCTCCAAGGGGGGTGTTACCCGCTCCTTGCCCCCTGCCTTTGGTCAGAATCCGCTCTACCGCCCCTCTTGCTCCTCCGGGAATACTTATGATACAGTGGCCTTCGGTTATTGAGAGAGGAGAGGCAAGAGCGTTTGGATGGAAATTAAAGTCTTCAACAACAATGTGGAAAAGGCCCTCAAGATTGCGAAGAAAAAGCTTGCGGGCGAAGGGCTCTTCCGGGAACTCAAACGGCGCCGGTTTTACGAGAAGCCCAGCTTGAAGAAGAAAAATAAGGAGCGTGAAGCTCAACGGCGTCGCCAGAAGTGGCTGGCCAAGCATCGGTCTCCCTGATTCCCTCCCGCGGACCTGATCGGTCCTCTTCCACAGGCTGACCCGGGTGCGGTTTCGTGAAAGAAACGGCGATCGATGCCTGCGTCCGGATCCTCAAGCGGGAGGTGCGCCGCTGGCAGGAGCCGATCGTCGGGGTCGTGGCCAAATCCTCGGGCGACCCGTTCCGGATCCTGCTCTCCACCGTCTTAAGCCTTCGGACAAAGGATCAGACCACGGCTCAGGCGTCGGCACGCCTGTTCCGGCTGGCCACGGTCCCAAAGAAATTGGGGTCGATTCCGCTTCGGCGGATCGAGCGCGCGATCTATCCCGTCGGGTTTTACAGGACCAAGGCGCGGCATATCCGTGAGATCTGCCGGGACTTGATGGCCCGCTATGACGGCCGGGTCCCCGACACGATCGAGGACCTCCTCACCCTGAAAGGGGTGGGCCGGAAGACCGCCAATCTGGTCGTGACGCTCGGGTTCCACAAGCCGGGAATCTGCGTGGATACCCACGTGCACCGGATCAGTAATCGGTGGGGGTATATCCGGACCCGGACGCCGAAGGAGAGCGAGGAGGCCTTACGGCGCAAGCTCCCCCGGCGGTATTGGATGATCTTCAACGACCTGCTGGTCCCCTTCGGTCAGAACCTGTGCAAGCCGATCTCGCCCCTCTGCAGTCAGTGCAAGCTGGCCCAGTACTGCGATCGGGTCGGGGTCGTGAAGTCGCGCTGAGAGGACGTTAATCGTAATACGTTATTCGTAAAGAAATGAGGACGGACGTTTTCACGAGTGCCCGTTTAACGTTTAACGTTCCTTCAGATGAAGAGGGTGGTTTCGGCGTCGGCGGCGAGATTCAGGATAAGGGGAAGGCCCAGGACCGCATCCACCTTCGAGGCGAGGTCCTCATACTTCACACTCATATATTCCAGGCCGGCGCTGCACGCGATCAGCTTGAAGCTGCCGACCTGCTTGGCCTCCGCGAACATTTCGGTGATCTTCGGCACCTTCTTTTCGATCATGATGCGAGCCACCTCGTCCGCGTGCGCCTCGTACGCCGGCGAGAAGTCGATCCGGTCCAGTTCTCCCATCGCGAGCTTTTTGATGGCCCAGAACATCAGGAAGACGTAGACCTCTTTCCCCATCGCGGCGGCCGTGATGCCGATCGTGGCGACTTGATGCAGCTTGTCGTAGGTGCCGCCGTGCGCGAAGATGACGAATTTCGGCTTCTTCACGAGAAATCCGGTCGGTCAGGGGGTTAAGGTAGATTGGACGCCGCTGACGAAGTCATTGATGACCCGGTCGACCTCGGAATTCGACATCGGGCGCTCGACGATTTCGGGCTGGTTCTTCGTTTCCTGGCCTTTGATGGACTCGGTCCGGATGATCATGGTCCGGTCCTGGTCGACGTCGATCAGGATGAACCACTCTCTCTCTCCGTGGCGGACCGTGGCCTCTTTCCCGGTTGAGTGCTTTTTGATCTCGACCTCGGGCGATGCCGCGGCCGGTCCGGCCTGGGTGATGGGCGTAGACAGAAGGGTTCCTCCAAGGCCGGCGGCCAGCATGAAAGTCGCGAGCCTCCGGAACCGCGCATGACCGTCTGGATAATTTCCCGTCATCGCCGGTCTCCGGGATCAGTCGTTCCCGCTCTTCACGACATCCAAAAGCGAGGTTGCCAAACCTAGTATACATGGCCGGACACACCCGAGTAAACCGCCTTGTCCTGCCCCAAGGGAGGTGCTACGATGGGCCCGGATGAAGCCCCGTCCGGTTCTCTACCTCATCGACGGCAGCGCGTACCTCTACCGAGCCTTCTTCGCTCTTCCGGATCTTTCGACCGCGGCCGGCTTGCCGACCAACGCCGTGTACGGGTTCACCACGATGCTGCAGAAGATCGTCCGCGAGCGGCAACCGGACTATCTGGGCGTCGTGTTCGATGAGAAAGGGCCGACCCTGCGCCACGAGGAGTTCAAGGCGTACAAGGCTCACCGGCCGCCGATGCCCGACGCTCTGTCACAACAGATTCCCTATATCCATCGGACCGTCGCCGCGTACGGAATCCCGGTCATCAAGCTTCAGGGCTATGAAGCCGACGACCTCATCGGGACGCTGGCCGTCCAGGCCTCAGAGCAGGGCCTGGACGTGATCATCGTGACCGGGGACAAGGACATGTTCCAGTTGCTCTCCCCCGCTGTCCGCATTTTTGATCCCGTCAAGGACAGGACCTTCACCGAGGAAGACTGCCTGGCGCGGTTCGGGGTCGAGCCGGCTCGCGTGGTGGAGGTCATGGGGCTGATGGGGGACGCCACCGATAACATTCCAGGCGTCAAGGGGATCGGGGAGAAGACAGCCCAAAAGCTCATCGCCGAGTTCGGCACGATTGAAAATCTCCTGACCCACCTCCCGGAGGTGAAGGGAGAAAAACTGCGGGCCTTGCTGGAAACCCAGGCCGAGGGGGCGCGCCAGAGCCGGAGGCTGGCCACCATCGTCACGACCTGTCCGGTGTCCTTCGATCGGGACCGGTACCGGCTGGGCGACGCGCGGACCGACGACCTGGTCGCCCTCCTTCGGGAACTGGAGTTCTGGGGTCTGCTCAAAGCCCTGCAGGCCGGAACCGGCGCCGAGCAAGGGGCACGGGAAGGCATCCCCGTCCTTACCGATCCCGCTGCCTGGGCGCGCCTGGGCGAGGACCTCAGGGCCTCCGGCAGCCTGGCGATCCAGTGCGAATTAACCGGGGCGGATCCGCTCCGAGCCGGCTTGTTGGGAATGGGCATCTGTCTCGGTCCGGGGAAGACGGTCTATCTCCCTGGGGAGGCCGGGCTCACGGCCCTTCGACCTGCGCTGGAAACTCCCACCACGAAAATCTACGCCCACGACTTTAAAACGGCATGGCTGGCCTTGCGGCGGGTTGGAGTGTTCCTCCCAGGCCCAAGCTTCGATACGATGGTGGCCGCGTTTCTCCTGAATCCCAACCGCCGCACTCCCCCTTTGGAGATCCTCACCCAGGAATATCTCGCGGAGGTCTTGGGCGGCGCCCGGACCTCCAAGAAGGCGAAAAAGGGGGACCTCTTCGACGAGGCGGAGCCCGACGAGGCGGCGACCCGGGCGGGGGCCGCCGCCTCAGCTGTCTTTCGGCTGCAGCCGATCCTGGCCGAACGGCTGGCTTCGAACGGACTGATGGATCTGTTTGAACGGGTCGAGCTGCCGCTGACCGTCGTGCTGGCCGAGATCGAGGCGAACGGGTTTCGGGTGGATACCGCTTTCCTGGCCATGCTGGCGAAAGAGCTGGACCATCAGCTGACCGTCATCCTCGAGGGGATTTACCGGAAGGCCGGCACGGAGTTCAACGTCAATTCCCCCAAGCAGTTGAGCGAGGTGCTCTTCGAGAAACTCAACCTGCCCCCGATCAAGAAGACCAAAACCGGCTACTCCACGGATGAAGAGGTGCTGACGCAGCTGGCGGTGCAGCATGACTTGCCGGCCGAGATCCTGAACTACCGGACCCTCAACAAGCTGAAGTCCACTTACGTGGATGCGCTCCCCCTTCTGGTCAACCCTGAAACCGGGCGTTTGCACACCTCGCTGAACCAGACGGTCACGGCGACAGGGCGGTTGTCGTCCTCTGAGCCGAACCTCCAGAACATCCCGGTCAAGGGAGAGTGGGGGGGGCGCATCCGCGAGGCCTTCGTCGCCGACCCGGGTCACGCCCTGCTTTCGGCTGACTATAATCAGATTGAGCCCCGTATCCTCGCGCATCTCTCCCAGGACCCTGTCCTCATCGGGGCGTTCGTCCGGGGTGAGGATATCCACACGGCCACGGCCGTCGAGATCTTCGGCCTCCCCCCTGGGCAGATCACGAAGGACATGCGGCGGGTCGCCAAGACGGTCAACTTCGGGACCATTTACGGAATCAGCCCCTACGGGCTCTCCGCTCAATTGGGGATTTCCCAGCAGGAGGCGAAGAAGTATATTGACGCCTACTTCATGCGGTTCCAAGGGGTGAAGGCCTTTCTGGACCGGACCATCGCGGGGGCCAGGGAGAGCGGGTACACGACGACCATGCTCGGCCGCCGGCGCCCGATTCCGGAGCTGCGCAGCGGCGATGCGGCGCAGCGAGGGGTCGGGGAGCGCATGGCCATGAACACGCCCATCCAGGGGACGGCGGCCGACGTCATCAAGCTCGCCATGCTGGCCGTCCGCCGCCGCCTGAGCGCCGAGCGACGCCGAGCGAAGATGATCCTGCAGGTCCACGACGAGCTGATCTTCGAGGTGCCCGAATCGGAACTGGAGCCGGTCCGGAAGGCGGTCACGGAGGAGATGGAACGGGTCGTGGACCTGGCGGTGCCGCTCAAAGTGGACGTCGGCATCGGCCGGAACTGGCGCCAGGCCCACCCGTAAATTCACTAGGTCGCGGGTCCTGCCGCCGGTTTCCCCCCATTCAGCTTCCCCCAGAGCCTAAGCCCTCTCAGCTACCGCGCCAGAGCGGAACCGTTTCGGTATGCGGTTCCAAGCTCTCGGGGCGAGGGCCCCGCGCTGTTGACCATCCTTAAAACCCTGTGTTAACGTGATTGGTTCACGAGGCCCTCCGGACCGTGGGCTGCCGGATGATTCCATATGAGCGATCGCGTGCTTGAAGAGATTGCCGCCCTCAAGGATGAAGACTGGGCCCTTCGAGAGGAGGCGGCCACGCTCCTGGGGGAATTCGCCGACCCGAGGGCCGTCACCCCGCTCGTGACCGTCCTCCAGGACGAGGACCGCGCCGTCCGGGATGCCGCGACAGCCGCCTTGCGCAAGATCGGCCAGGCGGCGGTCCAGACCCTGATCTCGGTCCTACAGCACCCCAACGGCAACGTGCAGGAAGCGGCGGTCTCCATCCTCAAGGATCTGGCGGACCCCCGTGCCCTGGACCCGCTGATCGGATGCCTGACCAGTCCGAACTGGGTGGTGCGGATGCACGCCACCAGGGGGCTTGGCGTCCTGGGAGAGGAACGAGCCGTCCCATCCTTGGTGCCCCTTCTGGTGGATCGGGTGAAGGCCGTGCGCGTGGAGGCGACCGACGCGTTGGCCCGCATCGGCAGGCTGGCCCTCGCGACGTTGGTCGCGGCGTTGCGGCACCATGAATGGATCTTGCGGTTGCACGCCTGTGAAGCTCTGGGGAAGATCGGCGCGGCCGAGGCGGTGGAGCCCTTGTGCCAGGTGATGCTGAACGATCGGGATGCGGCGGTCCGCCAGGATGCCGCAAAGGCGCTGGGGGGGATCGGCCATGCCGCAGCGCGGGAGGCTCTCACCAAAGCCATGGCGGATCTCGACGTGAGACCCTTCGCGGTGGAGGCCCTGGGAAAGCTGAAAGATCCCCTGGCGGTGGACATTCTGATCGATGTGGTGACCGGCAAGAGCCGGCCGGCCAACGCCCGCAAGGTGACGGTCTGCGGGGATGAGTCCGGTGAGCTGGACGTGGAGGAAATGGAGGTCCAGATCTTTGCCATCGGCGCCCTGGCTGAGATCGGCGAGGACCGGGCGATCGTTCCCCTCATCAGGGCGCTCAAGGACACCCGGCTTCGTGCCGCCTCGGCGAGTGCGCTGGGCAAGTTAGGCCTCCGCGTCGCCCGCCCGTTGCTGGAGGCCATGAAGACCGAGACGGACTCGAACATTCTTTTTCACGCTCGGGCCATCCTCTCGGAAGTGGGATGGCGTCCCAAAGTGGTCATGAAATGAAAGAAGGTATCGACTATGGCTGACACCCTTGCGGATTTGCTGGAGGCCCTGACCGACCCGGACGATGCGACCCGAGAGGAAGCCGCGCAGGCTCTGGTCGGGCAGGCAGACCCCGGCGCGACGGATGCGCTGATCGAGGCCCTGCAGGACGAGTTCTGGTCCGTCCGGTACTTTGCGGGCCACGCCCTCGCCAAAATCGGGGGCCCCCGGGTCATGGAGGTGCTGATTCCGATGCTCGGAGATTCCATTAAGGAGTGCCGGGACGGAGCGGTGGACGACTTCGTGACCCAGGGCGCGGCGGCCGGCGTGCGCCTGGTGGCGGCCCTCCGGGACGAGCGGTGGCGGGTGCGGGAGGGGGCGGCCAAAGCGCTCGGCCTGATTCGGGACCGACGCGCGGTCGACGGTCTGATCGCCGCGCTGAAGGACCGGGACGGATCGGTGCGGACGATCGCGGCCGAGGCGTTGGGGCGTATCGGAGACCCGAAGGCGATCAAGGGCCTGATGGCCTTGTTCAAGGACTCTTCCAAGCTGGTCCGGGTGAGCGCGACCATCGCGCTCACGCAGATCGGGGAGGCCACCGTCGAGCCGTTGCTCGAGGGGCTCAAGGATGAGAACTTTCAGGTCCGCCTGCATTCGGTCCAGGCCCTGGGCGGCATCACCAGCGACTATCCCACCGGCCGGTCGTGGTTGCAGGACTCCCGGCCTGTGCCGGGCCTGATCGCGTTATTAAAGGACAAGGACCGCGCCGTCCGGGAGGACGCCGCTATCGCCCTCGGCATGATCGGGGATCCCAGCGCGGTGCCGGCCCTGATCGAAGCGCTCCAGGATGGGCAAGTCAAGGTACGGGCGATCATGGCCCTCGGGATGATCAGCGACACCCGGGCCGTCGAACCGCTGATCCGGATCCTCCAGGGCATCGGCATCTATCAGAAGGGGACGCCGACCCCCGGGTGCATCGTCAGCGAAGAGTGGATGATTCGGGAACAAGCGGCGATGGCGCTGGGTCATATCAATGACCTGCGCAGTGTCCCGGCCCTCCTGGACGCCCTGAAGAACACCCGACTGCGCGAGAAGGCGACCGGGGCACTCGTGGAGCTCGGCCCGCAGGTCATCGACCAGGTCGTGGCCTTTTACAACGATCCTGGCGCCTCGAAGGTGGAGGAGGTCAGCGAAAACGTGATGGCGTTTGCCACCAACCGCCCGAGCGGGCAAGCCGCCCTGCAGGCCTGCTTGCTCGATGTCCTCTCGCAGCTGGGCTGGACCCAGCCCGAGGAAGCCCCGACCGGAGAGGCCGCTGCGGGCGAGGCCAAGAGTTAATCCCGGGACGAAGCGCCCATGGCCAAGAAAGACAAGACCGAAGACCTGGTCCAGGAGTTGATCCACGAGGAGGACTGGAAGCGGATGAACGCGACCGCCGAGCTGCTGAAGCGCGGTCCGGAGGCCGTGAGGGTGCTCGTGACGGCGCTGTCGGACGAGAGCGTGCGGGTCCGGGCCGAGGCCGCCCATATGCTGGGACGGATCAAGGACCGGTCCGCCGGCGTGGCGGTCGTGGGCCTCCTCAAGGACCCCGATCCGACCGTCCGGGAAGCGGCGGCGGAGGCCCTCGGCCACGTGGCGGATGCGGACGCCCTCGCCGCGCTGGTTCGTTTGCTGGAGGAGGAAGCCCAGCGTGACACGGCCGCCGAAGTCCTGGGGCGATTGAAGGACCCGGGGGCGTTAGCGCCGCTCGTCGCCATGATGAAAAGCCAGGATCCGACCGCGCGCCGGATGGCCGCATCGGCCTTGGAGCAGTTGGCGGATCCCCGCAGTGTCGACGCGTGGATCGAGGTCATGGCCGACCCCGATCTTCGGGACATCGCCTCTCGCTCGCTCAAACGCATTTCCGATCTTCGGGAGCAGATCGCCGCGATCCTCGACCGGCTGCGAGACAACGAGGACACGGTGGTCTTGGAAGAGGCGCGGATCGGCGTGTCGATGGACCTGATCGCCCTGGGTCGTCCGGCCGTTCCCGACCTCCTGGAAGCGATGGACGACGACCTGTGGGTCGTCCGGGAAGCCGCCGCGCAGGCACTCGGCATCATCGGAGACCAGCGGGCCGTCGAGCCCCTGCTTCACAAGGCGAAACACGACCGGGACATGGGGGTCCGGGAAAGCTGCATTAAAGCTCTGGGGGAGTTCGGGGATTCGCGTTCGGTGGAGGTTCTGGTGGCGGCCGTGGAGGATCGGACGACCCGCCTCGCGGCGACGGAGGCTTTGTCGAAGATCAAGGATGTGACGGTCCTGGTGCCCTACCTCAAGCTCCTCCAGACGATGAAATCGGACCGAGACGGGCTGGTCAGTTACCTCGGCGGCCTCATGCTGGATAAGCTGGAAAAACTCACGGGTGCGACCCAGGTAGTGGAGGCCGACCCCTGGGATGACGAAGCGCCGGTCCCCAAGCCGCAGGCCGCGGGAGGGCAGCAAGCGGGATGACTGACACGGATCGTCGCATCGAGCAACTCCTGACGGCCTTGCGTGACGACAACGAAGCGTTGCGCGACCACGCGGTGTCCAGCCTCGGGCAGATGGGGACGTCGGTGATCGAGCGTCTCATCGGCCTCTTTGCCGACGAGGATCGGGTGATCCGGGAGGCGGCGCGGCAGGCCCTCGTCCAGGTTGGGGACGCCGCGGTCGAGCCCCTTCTTGAGGCGTTGCACGACGACGAATGGTCGGTACGGGAACAGGCCGCGGCGGCGTTGGGACGCCTCAAGGGCGAACGGGTCATCGCCCCACTGTTGGCCGCGCTGAAAGACCGGGACGGAGCGGTCCGGCTTGCCGCGGTCGAGTCGCTCGAGAAAATCGGAGACCCCCGGGCGGTCGAAGGCCTCATGGAGGCCTTGCACGATCAGACGATTCGTGAAGAAGCGGCCCGGGCGCTGAAGAAGATCCCCGATCCCCGGGCCGTCGACGGCCTTCTGGCGGGTCTGGCGGGAGACAATTGGATCGTGAAGCGCCATGCCGCCGAGGCCTTGGGGTTGATCGGGGATAAACGGGCGGTGGACGGCTTGACGGAGGCCCTCCGCGATGAGGACTGGCTGGTGCGGCGCAATGCCGCCGAGTCGCTGGCGCGGCTCGGGGACCGCCGGGTTGTGGACGCCCTGCTGCCGCTCCTGGAAGATGAAAACGACATGGTACGAGAGACGGCGGAAGGGGCGCTCTCGAGCCTCGGGTGGACCCCGCCGAACGCGTAAGGCAAAGGAGACGCATGGATGGCTGACGAAGCACCCAAATTGATTCAGATCGCCAAGGGCGGCCCCGGGATCAAGAAGGACGGGTTCAATCTCATCTCCGAGAAGGTGGTCAAGGTGGACCTTGAGGCCAGGACCATGGAGATTGAACTACTGGCCTACGAGGGGAAGACGGTGGTCCTCGAAGTGGGAGAGGAACTCCTGGAGGACCTGAAGAAGCTGAAGCCCGGCGACGGGGTGACGGTGCGGGTGGTGGAGGAGGAGCCGGGGGGCACCCTGCACGGGGCGCCCGCCAAGCGGCGCATCGTCAAAGGCTTTACGATCCGTTCGAGGGATGCGAACAAGACGCGCGCCGACGAAATGCTGGCGGCGCTCCAGGACGGCCATTGGCTCACTCGGAAATACGCGGTGGAGGTGCTGGGATCGCTGGGAGATGCGCGGGCGGTGGGCCCGCTCATCGAGGCGCTCACGGACGAGGTGAACGACATTCGGCAACGGGCGTACGACTCTCTCATCAAGATCGGCGCGCCGGGCGTGACCGCCGTGGCCAGCCTCCTGACGCACGAGGACGATGATCTGCGTCAGGCTGCCTCCGAAATCATTCGGAAAATCGGCAAGCCCGCCGTGGAGCCTCTGACGGAGGTCATGCTGGACGCGGATGAAGCGCTCCAGGCCCGGATCCGCAAGTTGCTGGATCGGATGGGCTACAAGCCCAAGCCGAAGACCGAGGTGATGTGAGCGCGAAACGCCCTACTTGGGTGTAGGCCGGCCGACGGAGATGTAAGTGAAGCCCAGGGCGGCCATGCGGGCCGGTTCGTACACGTTGCGCAGGTCCACGAAGACCGGTGACCGGAGGCCGGCCTTGATGCGGTCCAGGTCGAGATTCCTGAACTGGTTCCATTCGGTCATGAGCACGAGGACGTCGGCGCGCGCGGCTGCCTCGTAGGCGTTGGCGCAGAGCGTGATGCCCGGCAGCGCCTGGCGCGCCTCGTCCATCGCCGCCGGATCATAGGCCTGGACCTCCGCGCCCTCCTTCAGGAGGGGGGCGATGATCTCCAGCGAGGGCGCATCCCGCAGGTCGTTGGTGTTGGGCTTAAAGGAGAGCCCCAGCACCCCCACCCGTTTCCCTTTCAACTGCCCTCCGGCCGCTTCCCGGATCTTCTCCACCATGCGCGTCCGTTGCCGGACGTTCGCTCGCGCGGTCGCCTGGGCGATCTCCATCGGGCACTGGGCCTGCTCCCCGGTCTGGATCAGGGCGGCCAGGTCTTTCGGGAAGCACGATCCGCCGAACCCGGGCCCGGGGTGCAGGAACTTCGGGCCGATCCGCTGGTCGAGGCCCATGGCCTTGGCCACCACTTGGACGTCGGCACCGACCCGCTCGCAGAGGTTGGCGACCTCATTGATGAACGCGACCTTGGTAGCCAGGAAGGTATTGGAGGCGTATTTGATCATTTCGGCCGTAGCCACGTCCGTGAAGACGAACGGGGTCTCGGTCAGGTAGAGGGGGCGGTACAAATCCCGCATGACGGCGATCGCCTGGGGGCTGTTGGCGCCGATGACCACCCGGTTCGGGCGCATGAAGTCTTCGATGGCGGACCCCTCCCGGAGGAACTCCGGATTGGACACGATGTCAAAAGGGGCGGCACTGACGGCGTAGGTCCCGATCAATTCGCGCAATCGCTCGCCGGTGCCCACCGGAACGGTGGATTTGGTCACGATGACCTTGTAGCCCGTCAGGTGGGCGGCGATCCCTCGTCCGACGGCCTCGACGAAGGACAGGTTTGCCGACCCATCGTCTTTCGCGGGGGTCCCCACGGCGATGAAAATCGCCAGGCCGGATTCGACCGCCCGGCGCAGATCGGTCGTGAAGGCCAGCCGGCCCTCCGCAAGGCCTTTGCCCACGAGTTCGGCCAACCCGGGCTCATAGATGGGAATCTCGCCCTTCTCCAGCCGGGCGATCCGCCGCTCGTCCTTGTCCATGCAGACGACCTGAACCCCGTATTCGGCGAAACAGGCCCCTGTGACCAATCCGACGTATCCTGTGCCGATGACGCTGATGTTCATGGGTGGTCTTTCCGGCCGGCCGCTTAGTGGACTTTCTGACAGGGCCGAGTATAGCACAAGGAGGACGGAGGCGATCAAGGTGATCCCCGCCTATTGACTGGGCGGGGGGCCTTCTCTAGAATTGGCTGGCCATGGGGACGGGGGGATCGGCGATCCAGAGACCGCTGGCCGTAATGATGAGCCGGCAGATCCTGACCGTGCCCCCCACCGCGCCGGTGGTGGAGGTGGCCCGCATCATGCGGGAGGCGCGGATCGGCGCGTTGCTCGTCGCCGAGGGCCCCCGGTACGTCGGGGTCGTCAGCGAGACCGATCTGGTCCGGAAAGTCCTGGCGGGGGGCGGAGACGCCGGCCACATTTGCGTGTCGGAGGTGATGATGGCGCCGATCATCACAATCGAGATCGACCGGTCGGCCCATGAGGCCAGCGACCTGATGGCGGAGCGGGGCATTCGCCACCTGGCGATCACGGAAGACGGAACCATTGTGGGGATTCTTTCCGTCCGAGACCTGTTACGCTATTTTAAAAACTGGGGGACGCTATAGACCCGCCTTCCGGAACCCGGTTCGTCCAGCCCACTCTCAGGGGGTCAGAACACGGAAGCCCCCTCTTCCCGAAGCGAGAAGAGGGGGCTTCTCAGTCTGCGAGGGTGAGGCGAGCCCTTAATTCCGGACGCCGCTCCACACCTTGGCTTCGTCGATGGCCTTGTCCGGGTTTAAGCGCTTGGCCCTCTCCAGAAGGACTTCCGTGGTCTCCGGATAGGCGGGATCCGCAATGCAACAATTGTCCACCGGGCAGACCGCGGCGCATTGGGGTTCGTCGAAGTGTCCCACGCATTCCGTGCATCGCTCGTGGGTGATGATGTAAATGCTATCTCCGACGCCTTGGCCGTCACCAACGTGGTTGCCCTTGGCCTCGGCATCGCTTCGGGTTTCGAAGATTGCTTCATTGGGACACTCGGGGAGGCAGGCCCCGCAGGAAATACACTCATCCGTTATGAGTAGCGCCATAACACTCGCCTCCTTCCTCTATCCTGAATGGGTAGTGGCTTGCCGGTCCCACTACCAGCACGATCCTGATCAACCGTCTCGGCCGTCGCGTGCGACGGCTCATTTTTTTCCCAGCATCATACTAAGTGCCCGAGCCTGGGATTGTCAACGTGATTTTTGGGATTTCTGATAGGTCTGAAGACCCGTTTGGGGAGCCCCAAAGGCCCTAGATTGACGCCTGAATCCACGTGGTCCGAACGTCCGGCAGGGGCCGGTGAAGGGAGCCGCTGAGGTCGTGGACAAAGCCCAAGTGACCAGGCTGGGAATGCTGGCTCTGTTAGCGTTCGCCTTGCTGATGGCGGGGAGTTATTTCATGGGGTCGGATCAGGGCAACGAGATGCTCCTGGTCACCTTTCCCTCTGGAACCCAAGTGCGCGCGGAAGTCGCGGACACCCCGTTGATGCTGCACGCGGGACTCGCCTTCCGGGATTCCCTTCCTCCCGATTGGGCCATGCTCTTCATCTTCGAT
>JBGPTH010000042.1:0-22803 GCA_041490525.1 Nitrospiria bacterium | reverse complement strand
TGTCCGTACAAGAAGCCGATGTACCGGGGCACGACGCGCGTGAGCGAGAAGTGCATTGCGTGCTATCCGCGGGTGGAGGGGAAGGACCCCTTGACCGGTGGGGAGCCGATGGAGACGCGGTGCATGGCGGCGTGCGTGGGCAAGATCCGGATGCAGAGCCTGGTGAAGATCGGCGAGGACGGGCTGTGGGCGGAGGACCGCTGGCACCCGTTGTACTTTGCGATCCGGGTGGAGCAGGTGGCCCTGCCGTTGTACCCGCAGTGGGGGACGGAGCCGAACGGGTTCTACTTCCCGCCGCGGCATGCCCCGCGGGGGTACATCCGGCAGATGTTTGGGCCGGGGGTGGACAACGCGATCGACCGGTACATCGTGCCGAGCCGGGAGTTGTTGGCGGTCTTGCAGTTGTGGCGGGCGAGCCAGCAGATCCTGTTTCGGTACGACGTGATTCCGGGGCCGAAGGTGTTTGAGACCCAGATCCACGGGCGCAAGTTCGAGATGTACAACGACACCGTGCTGGGGTTCAACAAGTCGGGCAAGGAGATCGTGCGCATCCAGGTGGAGGAGCCGATCTACATCCGGCCGGCCGAGCGCGTGACCTGGCTGTAGGGCGGAGGTTAAACGTTAAACGCGCACCGTTAAACGGGAAGGTTTCCCGATGAACGGATAACGATTAACGGTTAACACAGCAACACGGGGGCGAGGTTCCCGGCAACGGGGGCCTCGCCCTTCGTGTTTTTGACGACCTTTCGTCTTGAGACTATTGAGACTATAATGAGTAAGGGTCCGGGTCGTAAGCGAATCAGTTTATGGGGGAGAGAATGAGATATCAGTGGCGCGGCATCCTGGCTACCGTCCTTCCCGTTGCGGTGCTTGCAGGGCTGGGCGTCCCGCCCGCGGGCGCCAAGGAAACCTATAAAGATGAAGCGGGCCGGGTCCTCTACACGATTGATGACGATGGAATAGTCTCGATGTTCGAAAACAGTCCCACCGACCTGACGATATCGGTGACGCGGGGAACCCGTGAGCAGATGCAGCCGCAGATTACCGAGATCAGTCCCGACATCGTTCCGGCCGGCGCTCCTGCGGTGCTCCGGCTTAAAGGTAAAAATCTGATCGGGGCAACCGTCAAACTGAGCATACGGGAAATTGAAGTGGGCGCCTATTCGGGCAGGCCCAAGTCGTTGGATTTCCCGATCCGAGTGCCGCCGGAGGTGTCGCCGGGAGAAGTGACCATTGAAGTATCCACGCCCATCGGCAGCACGAAGACCAGCATCAAGATTAAAGACATGCAGATCGGAGGCGTCGGAGCGGGCCGTCGGGATGGCGCGGGGATTGCGAAGATCGCGCCGACGGCTCCAGCTACCTGCCCGGCCGGGATGATCGGGGTGGCTGCGGAGAGGGGCGGCTTCTGCATCGAGATCGACCAGACGTTCACCGGAGACTTTCGGAATGCCGAGAAGGCCTGCTCCATCGGCGGCAAACGGCTGTGTCAGGCGGCGGAGTGGCAACAGGCGTGCGAGCAGGCCCTCGGCGGGAAGGTTCCGTTAAAAAATATGCTCGGGGATTGGGAGTGGACGGGCTCATGGGACCCCTATCAGTTCGACCCCGATATGACGGCGATGGACTTTACCCCCGATATTCGGTCCATCCTGCTCGGCAAGGCCGACTGCCAGGAGAAAAAAATCTCCCCCCGATGGAAACGTGACGAATTCGCGGGCCGGTGTTGTAAGTAAGCCGCAGAAAGGGCCCGTCCTCATGCCATGTCTTCAAGTCCTGGGGGCCCTCTTCCTCCTGGCCGCCTGGCTGGTGGTCGAACCCGCCGGCGCGGCGCGGATCATCGACGACCCCAACGGGTTCAACGGATACACCTGGGGAGCGGCCATGGCCTCTTTCCCGTCCCTCAAGCTCGTCAAGGACCTGGGAAGCACCGACTTCGTGAGCAGCGTGGGGGTGTATGAAATTCCCGGGGAAGCCCTCGCCTTGAACGGAGTGCCCTTGAGCAGGATCCACTACCGGTTCATTGACGGCCAATTGGAAAGCATTCAACTCCGGTATGCAGGGCGTGAGAACCGGGACAAATTGATGCGCTGGGTCGAAGACCACTACGGCAAGGTGACCCTCGCCGACCGCAAGATGATTAATGCCGTGCAATGGTTCGGCGACAAAACCACGGTCACTCTGAGCTGGGACTTCGCCGCCCAACAGGGAATGCTCTGGCTCATGTCCCAGGTGCTCAGTCACAAATTCAATGAATTCCATCAAGCCACCCAAGGGGATTGAGAGACGGAGGAGCCCGAAATGGATACCCTGCGATTGTTTCATATCGTCGGGATCGTGATATGTCTCGGGCTGGTGACGGGGCCGGCCTTTGCGCCTGCCGCCTCGGCCGCAGACAAGCCTCAGGATTTTTACGATGAAGTGGGGCGCCTGCTCTATTCGATCGATGCCCAAGGGGTGGTCTCGATGTTCGAGACCGATGCCCTGGACAATACCCTTTCCGTCACGCGCGGGACGCGGGAGAGCCTGCAGCCGCGCATCACCGAGATCTCTCACCCTTCGATCGAAACCGGGAAAGTCACGGTGGTCACTCTTAAAGGACGCAATCTGGTGGGCGCCAAATTCTCCTCCAAAACTCCCGGCATCAAATTCGGGGGGAGCGCGCCCCGCGCCGCCTCGGTTGGAGTGCCTATCGAGGTTGATGGGTCGGTGAATCTCGGGCCCGTCACCATTGAGGTGGTCACCCCGATCGGTTCGACCAAAGTCACGCTCACGGTCATCGAACCGCAGATCGATCTGGCGGCCCTGGCAAGAAAAAAAGAGCCGGAATATCGGGAGCCCTCGGCCGGGAAACCCGAAGCGTGCCCTGAAGGCATGATTCCGATCGGAAGCAAGACCGGCGGCTTCTGCGTTGATCTCAATGAAACGCAGTCCGGTGATTGGGTGGAAGTCGAGAAGATGTGTTCTTATAAATTCAAGCGGCTCTGCTGGGCGGAGGAGTGGGAACAAGCGTGCAAGGAGAACGAGAAGTCCGGGCTTGGTCTTCAAAATCTGCTCGGGGAGTGGGAGTGGACGAGGAATTCGGAATATGCCGCGGCTGGGGAGAGAGGGAGCGGCGGCGTGGTCACCGAGAACGAAGATTGGCTGGCAGTCGTTCGTGGCAAACAGAATTGTACATCGAAGGACCGCAAAGATCCCTGGCTGAGCGGGACTCTGCCTGGGCGGTGCTGCCGATAACCCGGCATTCCTGGCGCGATCTGGTGACCCCCCGCTCCCCTCACGAACCCATCGCGATCGATGTCGCCGCTATGCCGCTCGATCCCAAGGTGGTGACGGACTTTCGCAGGCGGTTGCGAGAGGCCGTTGAACATGACCGCGAGGCCTGGGCGGCCTCACGCCGGTTGGTCGCGCCGTCCGTGGCCTCCGAGACGCTCCGGCGCCTGACGGCGGCGGTGGCCGGCTCTTCCCTCGATCCCGGCATTCGCGAAAGGCTCCTCCGGGCGCTTTCTGGCGCGTCAGGAGCCGACCTGAAGGCGATTTCGGGCGAGCCGCTTCGCGACCTGACGGGCCTCAACCCCACCAAGGCGATCAGGAACCTCTGTCTCCTGCTCGACGTCGGCGACCTTGGCCGGGGGGACTCCGTGTCGGCCATGACCCAGGAAGCGATCGAAGCGGCCGTCCGGGGCAGAGCCAACCCGTTCGATGTTCTCCTGGAAGCGGACATCGCGTCGATTGTAGACTGCGGCGCCGGGGATTTGACCTTCGAGGAGGCAGTGGTGGCGCAGTACTTGGCACATCTGGAGCGGGCCGGGAGGGACCTGGTCCTGCACGGTCTCGACCGGCTCGACCCCCACCAGGCCTTCGGCGACCTGGTCCAGGCGGGACGCGACCGTCTGGAGCGGCTTCGGCACCATCCCTCACCCTTCTTAAAGTTCAGCTATTATGGCCACCGGGACATGTTCGACCTCACGGGATGGCGGACCGGATACACCAGGTACACCGTGGCGGTCTGCCACAGCCCGGCATCGCCGACCTTCGCCTACGAGCCGGCACGGCTCGGGCTGCAGGCGATACACGACCGTTTGCGCGAGACCAAAGGGGAGTTCCGGCGGGTGCGGATCAAAGGGCAGGAGGCGCTCGAGGTCCTCCATGGAGGGGACCGGCTCACTTTTCCCCCGTGGAAGTTCGACATCTACGGCCCGCTGGCGTTGTTGGACCTGCTTTCCCGCAAGGGCAAGCTGTGCGTCTTGGGCGCCGTGGACACGGAGGTCTTCTGGGAACTCCTCTCCCAGTTGCTCCCCGACGAAGGGGCGCGGCCCCAGGGGGTATTTTTTACTGAGAGCAACGCGGGGAAGGTCTTCGGGCCCGCCTACGAGCGGTTGGCGCGGCTGGCCGTCGGGGAGAACACGGTTCTTCAGGAGGTCCGTCAGGACATCCCGCGAGTGCTGGGCGAGGAGGGAAAGCGGGGCGAGCGGTATGGGTTTCGCTATGTCGAGGTTCGGCGCGGGGCGGTCTTTCCCGGGGTGCCGGCCGGAAAGACCGCGCAGGTGTTCGGCCAGATGACCAGGGAGGCGCCCCCCTGGTTTCTGACCTTGGTGCCGACGAGATAACCAGAGGACGAGATGGGCGCGAAGGTCATCCGCGATAGGACGCCCACCGCTTCCGGCCCGGTGTTTTCAACGGACGGCCGCGCCAACGCGGTGTATCTCAATGAGCTTTTCGATGCGGTGGCCAAGGAGACCTCGGCACGGCTCCACCGCCGCTTCGGCGCCGACGTTCCGCTCTCGGGCGGGCTCTGGGGCGGGTCCTGGTACTTCGCGGACGAGCGGGGATATACACGCGCCAGATTCAAGCGGCTGTACAGCCTGGTGTGTGTCCCGCAAAATCGGGGGCTGGAAGATCCCGCCAACCTCAAGCTGATGTTCCTGGTCTACTCGAAGGTCTTGGCCGAGGCGTTCGAGCCGTACGGCGTTGCGTTGGGAGACGCGAACGGAGGCGACGTCATCGGCTACAGCAATCGCCGGCGTCCGACCCTCGATTTTCAGATGTGGGATGCCAACAAGAAAATCGATTACATCCGGAGCTTCTTCACGTACAACTCCGCTGAATGGGCGGAGGCCTATCTCTACGAGACGGTCCGTCTGATCAAGCAGACCAAGGAAGCCCTGGACAGCAGGGCGATGCGGGAGCCGCCTCGCCTGGAAGGCATGGCGGTCCGCTTTCAGCTCCAGGACATTGTGATTTTGTATTCCACCCTTGAACCGGTTCTCTCCGAACACACGAAGGCGATCGGCGGCCCGCTCGTGGAGCGGATCAAGACCCGGTTTTCGCAGGGTATGAACGACGAGGACGAGATGCGTACCTGGAACGCCGAGGCTTTCGAGAAGGGGCTGATCTACGGGTATGAGGAGGCGATCCGCGAGGATTTCGCGCGCGAGGGGCTCGATATCACCGGCGTCGAGAATTGGCCCGTGGACCGGATCAATCGCGTGCCCGCCAGCTTGAAGGCGAAGCTGGTGCCGCCGCTCAAGGCCCTGTTCCAAAGCTTCCGGGACAATCTGAAGGCCGAGGCGGAAGCGGAAGCGTTGAGCAGGAAGCAACGACGGAAATAGCAGAGCAGGAGCGATCGTCGCAAAGGAGTTCCGAGTCATGCCGAGGTGGTTGGATGAAATGACGAACGCGGGGGAGCCCGTCATTCCCGAAAATCTCAAGAACACGGTGTGGGAACGGGATGAGGGGCGGTGCGTGAAGTGCGGCGCGACCGAGGAGGTGGGGGTCTATTGCGTTGTGCCCTACGCCATGCCCACGGAGTCGAACTGCCAGATCCTCTGCAAGCCGTGTAAACGCCTGGTCTAGGCGCCTTCCCGCTCCAGGGCGCCGGCCTCCTTGAACGTATAACTCTGCCGATTCAATACCGGGTAGACGGAGAAGATGGGCGTGTTGTACGGGACGACGGCGGTGTCGGTGCCCGGCAAGAGTCCCAGGTGCATGTTGATGAAGTTGAAGCTGAGCCCTTCCTGCCAGGGCTTCTTGGCCGTCTCCGCATACGCCGCGACCTTCTCCGTGCCGTAGGTCCGGACCACCAGTCCGGAGGCGCCGCTCAGGCCGTACTCGTACAGGTCGGGGGCGCCCTGCAGCAGGAGCCCCATGGACCCGGCGTCGAACCAGACCTTCACGTTGCACACGATTTGGATAAACGGTCCCAGCGTATTGGATCCTTCCAGGAAGGCCCGCGGGAGCCCGACTTCGGCGGGCACATCCGCCGGCAGGGCTCGCTCCACGCGGCCCAACTCGGGCTCCTTCACCTCGGAGGCCGACACGTAGAGCAAATTGGGATCGTCCAGGGCGATGTCGAGCACACCGTCGCCCCAATAACTGCACATCTTGCCCCATTCATACCGCAGGGGATAGGAATAGCCCATCTTGGCGTACCAGATCCGCACGCCTGCGGAGAGGGGATCATCCGGTCTTCGGCTGATCTTCAGATCGAATGGGAGCATGAGGTGGAAGGCGTTCATCCGGGCGTTCATGAAGGGGGCGCAGGCCCCCGGGAATTCCTTCTGGATGGTCTCATTGTCGGGCTGAAACTTGCGGTCGGTCCCCGGGTTTTTGAAGTGCTGGGCCGTGTGGGCCTCCGCACTGAGCTTGAATTTCCGCTGATAGTACGCGGCGGCCCGTTTCTGGGCGATCGTCAGAAAGTAGTCCGGGAGGTCCGTCTCCACGATGATCGCCTGCTTGTCCCCGGTCGCCGCCCGCTGCGTCCGGTAGGCCTCATTGTAGATCCCCAGCTCGGCTTCCGTTTTCTGGATTTCACGCCGCAGTTCCCGCAGCAGCCCCTGGTCCGCGTAGCGCGTGCGGTGCAGGATTTCGACCGCCCTCTGCAGGGCCTCCAGTTTGAACTTGTAGCGCTTCGGCTCATCCGCGAAGGCTTCCGACAGGGCCATCCAGAGATTAAACTGCTCTTCCGGAACCAGCCCCAGCCGGTCCAGGTCATGCTCCTTGGCGAAACTGAAGGCCAACGGGCCGAAGGCCTCCTCCTTCCGGAGGCAGAGGGTCATCAGGTAATTAAAATGTTCCCGGGCCTCCTGGGGGGTCATCGCCTGGCCTTCACCGGGTTCGGCCGAATCCATCGCCCGCGCCTCGCAACTGGTTGAGAATCGAATGGATTGTGGCGGTGGTCCGGCGGTTTGTCAAGGCGCCGTTTCCCTCCGTCTTCGGCGAACTAAAGGGGCAGAGTCTCAGCCGGATAGGTGAGGCGGGTGCCGCGCACTTTCGCGAACGGGGTGAGGACGTGGGGATGGCTACGCGTCGCGCTTGTAATGTGCGCAACGGGGACCGTTCGCACGGTGAGCGCATCGGCAATGAGCGACCGATGACAGCGCCAAGGCACGGCTTCAGCGCACATGATGGCAACCCGTTCATGCGCCGCGGTCTCGATCAGCTTGTCCACGCCGGTTTCGAATTCCGGAGTCTGCATGTAATCGGCGAACCCGCGGAACGAGGCGTTGCGCCAGCCTGTATTGGACGAGTCCCGGCTCGCGCGGCGGAGCCCGCCAAGTTCCGGCATATGCGTATAGCCGATGCCGGCGTGACGGAGCGACTGCGGAAGCGTTTCACCATTGAATTGCGGGTTATGCCGCGAGCGTGGGATCGTCCGTACATCGATGATCCGCTTCACTCCATGCGCCTGCAACAAATCGCGAAAAGCCTCCAATGTCCGCGTCGAGTGCCCGACGGTCATGACCACAGGGGAGGATGGGGATGTGCACGTCCTCATTGCCTATATTCTACCCAGCCCGATAGCCCTTGACCACCATCGCAAAAGGGGCCTAAAATCAAGGTTCGCACGTAAGGTTGCAGAAACGTGTAAGATCGCAAAAAGAGGGGCGGTCCGGCATGAAGATCGAGTACGGCAAAGGGGAACTCATCCAGCTCAAGTCCCGCCCGGCGGGAACTTCCGAAGACCGGAAGATGAAGGTGATGCTGATCTTTCCTCCCGACTGGTACCCTTCGGAACCGTACCTGAGCTTGCCGTCGTTGACCGCGGTCCTTCGCGCCGCCGGCCACCAGGTCGTCCAGAAGGATGTGAATCTGGAAATGTATGACTGGTACTTCAGCGGGGATTTCCTCCGCCGGGTGCTCAAGAAGGTGCCGCAGCAGCTCGACCGCCTGCGGAAGATCGCGCGGTCCAGGGAGCTGACGGACGCCGAGCACGAGTTACAACTGGGCCTGTGCGACTTGACCCGCGAGCGGATTGCGCAGCTTGCGGCCAAGGCGGAACAGGCCAAGCAGGTCGTCCGCGGCCCCGAATTCTATGACGCCGAAAGGCTGGAATGGGCCATCAACACGTTCCGCGAGATCACGGCCACCATTTCGCTCGTGTATTTCCCGGCGCGGATCTGCATGCCGCCGATGGAGACCGACCTCTCCTATAAGGTCTTCATGTCGTCCGAACTCCTTGAGGCGGTCGAGGACACCCAGGTCAACATCTACCGCGAGGTCTTCGAGCATCTGGTGAAGCCCGCGATCGAAGCGGAGCGTCCAGACGTGATCGGCATCTCGATCGTGCTCCAGCAGCAGCTCTTCTCCACGGTCACCTTCTGCGCGCTGATCAAACAGCAGTTCCCGGACATCCACGTCACGCTCGGGGGCAACACGGTGACCCGGCTGCGGGACGTCCTCCCGACGACGCCGAAGCTGTTCGCCCTGTTCGACAGCGCGGTCGTCTATGAAGGCGAGACCGCCTTCCTCCAATTGGTGGAAGCGGTGGGAGCCGGCGAGGATTTGAGCCGGATCCCCAATCTGATCTACCGCGATGCCACCGGGATCCACGAGAACAGCCTGACCTACGCCGAAGACATGGCGTCGCTGCCCCCGCCCGACTTTGACGGTCTTCCGCTGGAGAAATACTTCGTGCCGGAACGCATGCTGTCCTATCTCGCCACGCGCGGCTGTTACTGGGGACGGTGCGAGTTCTGCGATCACGGCGAAGGCTACACGGCGGGCTACCGGACGAAGAAGGTCGACCAGATCATCGAAGAGATCAGGCAGTTGAAGGCCAAGCACAACACCCGGATCTTCCACTTTACGGACGAGTCCTACCCGCCGGCCCTGTTCAGAAAGCTCTGCCGGGCGCTGATCGACCAGAAGCTCGACATCATCTGGCAGACCCATATGCGCTTCGAAAAGAGCTTGCTCGACGAGTCGGTCTGGAAAGACGCCTGGGAGTCAGGCTGTCGCTACCTGCATTTCGGGTACGAATCGGGGAACGAACGCGTGCTCAAGCTGATGGACAAGGCGACCACCAAGGAAGTGATTCACCGCAGCCTGCAGCTGTCGGCCGGCGTCGGCATCTGGAACCACGCGATGGGCTTTTTCGGCTTCCCGGGCGAAACCCGCGACGAGGCCAGGGACTCCGTGGGGTTTTTGCATGAGAACAAGGATCTGGTGCACTCGGTCGGGTTCGGCACCTTCGATCTGAGCAAGCACACCCCGGTGGCCAAGAACCCGGAGCGATGGGGGGTGACGGCCTACAAGAACCCGGTCTGGGACCTGGCGCTCGATTACTACTTTACGGTCAACGAAGGCCTCAGCGTCGAGGAGGCGGAGCGGGTCTTCGAGGAATTCGAACGCGACCACTACCCCGGCTGGGATTTGAAGATCTTCATCCGGGAATACGTCTTCCTCTATGTCGCGAAGTTCGGCACGAACCGATTGCCGGCCCTTCAGTTCAAGGCGTCCGGCAGTCTCGAAGCGAATGTCGGGTAGCAAGACACGATCATGAGCGCCGATTTGATCCAACTCGAACGCCCCACTACCCAAAGCGGGCGGAAGCTCAAGACCATGCTGCTGTTCCCCCCGGAGTGGGTGCCGACCGCGCCGTACCTGGCCCTGCCCAGCCTCACGGCCGTCTTGCGGGAAAACGGGCACGAGGTGATCCAGAAGGACATCAACATCGAGATGTACGACCACTTCTTCAGCGACTCCTTCCTCGTCTGGGTCATGGCCCGCATGGCCATGCAGCTCCGCGCGCTGGAGGCCAAGGAGAAGGCGGAGGGGCTGACCGATCGCGAGGCCGACCAGAAAACGGTCCTGCTCGCGAAATCCGCCGTCGATGTCTTTCATCTGGCCGAGCAGGCCGAATCCGCGAAGCGCATCGTCCGCGGCGAGGACTTCTACGACGCGGACAAACTGGAATGGGCGCTGAACACCTTCCGCGAGGTCATGCAGTACATCTCGGCCGCCTACTATCCGGCGTCGCTGGTCTTCTATCCGATGGAGAGCAACCTGGGCTACCGGCCCGGCGTCTCGAAGGAGGTCTTCGCCTGTCTCGAGGATGAGCAGGTCAACGTGTACCGGGACGTGTGCCGGCAACTGGTCCTGCCGGCGGTCGCCCGTGAGGCGCCGGACGTCATAGGCGTGTCGATCGGCACCCAGATGCAGATGCTGGCCGGGCTCACCTTCTGCCGGATGATCAAGGAGGCCTTCCCGCAGATCCATGTGACGGTCGGCGGGAACATCATCACCCGGCTGCAGGAAGAGCTGCCGAGCCACGAACGGTTTTTCACCACGGTGTTCGACTCCGCCATCATGTACGAGGGCGAGCACGCCCTCCTGTGGCTGCTGGAGGCGCTGGCCGGCGAGCGGCCGATGGACCGGGTGCCGAACCTCATCTATCGGGACGGGCGCGGCATCCACGTGAATAAGGAGGTCCACACCGAGAAGACATCGGAGCTCCCGCTCCCGGACTTCGAGGGGTTCCCGCTGGACAGCTATTTCGTGCCGGTCCGCATTCTGCCGTACCTCGCCACCCGCGGCTGCTACTGGGGCCGCTGCACCTTCTGCGATCACGGCCAGGGCTACTTCGATCAGTACCGGGGGTTGCCCGCCCATGACGTGGTCCGCCAGGTCAAGGCGCTCAAAGACAAATACCACGCCGAGCATTTCCTGTTCGCGGACGAATCCTATCCGCCGGCGCTCTTCAAGAAGGTCGTCAAGCTGTTGGTCGAGCAGAATGTCGGCATCAAGTGGACGACCTTGATCCGGTTCGAAGATTCCCTGCAAGACCCGGAACTCTGGAAGCTGGCGGCCCAATCCGGGTGCTGCACGCTCTACTACGGCATGGAGTCGGCCAACGAGCGCGTGCTCAATCTCATGGACAAGCACGTGAAGAAATCGGTGATCGAGAACAATCTCCGGCTGGCCGCCCAGGTCGGCATCTGGAACCACGTGATGGCCTTCTACGGCTTCCCCGGCGAGACCCGGGAGGAGGCCGAGGAAACCCGCCGGTTCCTCCTCGACAATCAGGAGCAGATCAACTCCGTCGAGCTGTTTTATTTCGTGGCCTACCGCCACACTCCCATGGTGCGCAGTCCGGAGAAGTTCGGGATCACGATCCACAAGCAGGAGGAGTACGACCTGCCGCTCGATTACTACTACACGCTGAACGAGCCGGGCGGCGTGACCTGTCTGGAAGCCATGCAGCTCTGTGAGGAGTTCTACCAGAACGACTTTGTGCCGTGGGCCGTCCGGGTCAACGCCCGGGAGCACGTCTTCCTCTACATCTCAAAGTTCGGCACCAGCAAGCTGCCGCAAATCTATGCGAAGCCCCGTACCGGGGACAGCGTCTCCGGGCTGGTGACCTGGCCCGTCGCGCGGGGTGAAGAGGGCGAGCAGACCATGGCCCGCGTTCACTCCCACTCCGCGCCGTAGGTTTCTTCCTTCTTAACGCGGGTCCTGTCTCCGGCGGCTCCGGGGTCCTGTCGGCTCGGCATCCCGCCGTGCTCCGAGAAGCTGCGCGCGGCGGGAGCCCTGCGCCCGCCGCCACCCGCTTCCGGCCTAGATTAAGTTCTGGGGTTTTCTTTCTTCTCAAGCCAGACAATGAGCAATTCGTAGGCTGCCTGGATCTCCTTGGTCTTGGCCTCGGCTTGCGTGTACATCTTCATGTACTTTTTGGGATTGTTGGTGAGGTTGGCGTAGCGGTGCGGGTGCCAGGTCAGCAGTAATTCCTGTTTTTTCTTGTCCAAGGCCTCCCGCGTGAACGGCTCAGTCAGCTCGAACAGCTTCAGCGCTTTGTCGGTGTCCTCGTTCACCGCTTCATGAACGGCGGGTCGCCGTGGTCGAGCCGGTAGAGCTGGAGCGGCGAGAGGCGGTCGGCCGCGGAGAGCACCTCCGTCCCTCCGTCGGCGGTCGCCCGGAAAATGTCGAGCGCGCGGGCGTAGTGGTACCCGCAGCCCGCCGGAGCCAGGATGCCTTTGAGCGCTTCCGGCGGCTCCCAGTAGGCGGTCAGGAGCGCAGTGCGCGCCGGGTTGCGCCGGCTGAACGTGAAGGACAGGTGATCCGGGTACCAGTCGGCGCCCCCGGTCGCATACGACACGAACAGCCGCGCTTTGGCGGCGACGGCCAGCTCCGCCAGGTACTTGTTGGTCAAGTACCCGTTCTCTCCGGCTTCCAGCCACGTTCCCGGAGGAGAGAGGCACGCGTGCGCGGCGTAGGTCCGCAGTTCCTTCAACTGTTGCTGGGAGGCGAAGAGGGTGGCGATCGGCCCGTAGTCCTTCACCAGCCCTTCGATGACCCCTTCCGAGAGGGCCGAGCGGCCGGCATTGGTCGGGCCGCTGTCGACGTGCGCCAGCACGTTGCGGCCCCGGTCGGCGACCAGGTAGCAGTTCCGCGGCATGGCGATGTCGCAGGGGTCTTCGCCGAAAAACGGGACCGAGGCGACGCAGCCGCCCTCGAAGGGGAATGTCTCGCCGTGCGCCAGCTCGATGATCCGGGTAAATCCCAGTTCGCGCAGCAACGCCGGGTAATCGTAAAACAGCGCGCGGCGATTCTTCCGGCTCGGGACGATGACCGGAATATCTTTGGGGAGGGTCAGCAGCGTCCGCGGGTCCACGTGATCGTCGTGGTCATGCGTGAGAAAAATGGCGGACGGGCGCGGCAGCAGCGAGCCCCAGAGCGAGGGCATCGGCGATTCGGCCAGCCACGGCATCAGCCAGGGATCGAAGAGAAAGAACTGATCCTTCTGCCGGTACAGCAGGGCGGCGTGGCCGAGGTAGATGATGTCGCGGTCTTGCGTGGCGCCAAGCCAGTGCGCGTGCAGCGACGAGCGCGGGGAGACCGCCAGGGCCTGCATGCCGTTCAGAAGCTCCAGGAGCCTGGTCAGGGTGGCGGCGTGGGCGGGCCCGGCGGCTTCCGCCGCCGCGCGGAGCTCGCTGGCCGTGCGGGCGCCGTCCAGCAGGCCGATGAACTTCCCGATGGCCTGCGATGGCGTCGGGTCGAAGCCGAAGGGCATGGCCTGGCGCGCGACGGCATTGAAGACGCGAAGCCCCCCGTACTGCATCGTCGCCGATTTCGCCGGGTCGAGCGGATATTCCCACTGGAACGTGCCGTCCGGCTTTCGCCCGCACCGGATGTGCGCGCTCAGATGGGGGCGCGAGCGGACCACCTCGGCATAGGCCTCTTCCAGGCGAGCCCGGCGGTGTGGATCGTCAAGCGGACCCCGGTGGGCGAACACGTCGCTGATCGCGGTATCAATGGCGCTCTGCATGAGGCTGTGGGCCTCGTGCAGGCCGGCGACCACCTCGGGAGCCACGCCGCCGATGAAGGGAAAAGGGCCGGGCGGCTCCGCGCTTTCCAGCTCGATCCAGGTCCACGGAACCAGGCTCACATAGTGTTCGCGGTTCCAAGCGTTCCAGATATTTGCCATGTGTGGAGAGTAGACGGAGCGTTCTTCGCAGTCAAGACCGATTTGATGAATGTAGGGGCAGGCCTATGTGCCTGCCCTGAAGATGGGCAACCACGCAGGGTTGCCCCTACATTTTCTGAACGAGAAACAGCGTGGCTTCCGGATTGATCCGGGCCTTCGGCAGGATGGCGCCGAGCATCCGGGCCCCGGCGGTCTCTCCGACGGGATCGGAGGCTAGGATTTTGAGCCGCCCTCCCGCGCAGGCCTCTCCGAACCAGGAGGGTCCCACCAGGATGGCGCTCCCGCCGGGTTCCAGCGCGCCGGCCAGGGCCTTGGCCTCCTGCTCTGCGTTGTCCCTCTGCTGGTACTGGTCGAAGGGAATCCAGCGAAAGACCAGCCCGTAGGTGGGGGCATAGGCACGCGCGCGATCCCGGTCGGCCGGAAAAAAGGACACTCGCTTCAAGTCCGACAGCCGGCCCGCCGTCGCGGCCTGATCCCAGACGCGTTGCGCCTGGCGCTGGGCGAACTCGGGTCGGGTGTAGAGGACCGTGCACTCGGCTCCCGCGAGAGGCTCCAGGCACTCCGCAATGACCGCGTCCCAGTTATCCAAAAGGACGGTGGGCGGCTTTGTTGGTCTCCCCGATGCGACCGCGATCCGCTCGAGGTAGACCAGGGTCTGTTCCATCACTAACGGTTGGGTGGCAACTTCCTCGACCAGCCCCTCGCCTTCGGGATACAGGGACACCGCGAAATAGGCGCGCCTCGGATCAAGGGCAGGAGGACCGCTCGGGAACAACGCCCGCCACGTCGGCCCGAAGCCTGAGGCCGTTCCCGGCAGCGGGGTTTCTTGCGTGACTCCCCATTCGGGTTGGAGGGGAATCTCCTCCCGCCGATCACCATCCAGCAGTTGGAGGACTTCCTTGGTGGCTCCCACCATTCGGCCTCCGGGCGCGAAGCCGTCTTTCCGGACGCGGGCATAGGGAAGCGCGGCGGGATCGTCCCGCCGAGTGACCTTGTGGACCGCGCCCCCCGCGACCGTGACACACAGGCCACGGCCTGGGTCCAGGTACCGGCGGGGCACCTCGGGGCGCGGGCGCCACACCACCTGGCCGGATCGCGCCGGGTCCATGAAAATCGGGAACGGGTCCGCGCCGCCGTGTCCCTCCGGGTGGAAATAGGTGGAGAAGAGCTGGAAGGCCTGGGGGGAGGGATAGGTCGGAATCCCCTGGTAGCGGAGGAGGCGGGGAGAACGGCCCTGGTTCTGGTCGTCATAGAGACCCCGGATCAATTCGAACGCCGCGCTGCCCGTCCCGACCAGGAGCGACTGGAATAATTCGACGACGGGCAGAAAGTCGATCCGGGCCCAGTGCATGGCGCCCATGCAGGCCAAAAACCGCGCCCGCTCGAATCGTCCGTCTTCCAGCGCGTAGAACGCATCCTTCCGATGCCGCAACGTGACCTTTCCCCGTTCATCGAGGGTCAGGCCGGCCTCGTCGTAAAAGAAGGCGACTTCCTCCGGCGTGACCCCCATGGCCTGCGCGGCCATGCGGTGCAAGTCCGCCCTGGTCAACCGCTGCCAGCCGGGTTTGCGGGAGAGGTCGAATTCGGCGACGTTGACCAGCCCCTCGGGCTTGAGGCCCACCCATTGTCCCCAATCGAGGTGCAGCCGCGCGCGAAGAAGTCGGGGGGCTTCCCGATTGCGGGTGTCCCAGGCGCATTCATGCAGGGGCGTCCCGCCGGGATCGAGGTACAGGATGCGGAGGCCGTGGTCCCCCAAGATGATCCCATGGCCGGTGGGGATCACCAGGATTCGAGGCCCGGTTGCGGGCGTTTTGGTGGGAAAATGCCAGACCGTCACGAAGTGGTGAGGCGCCGCCACGAGGGCCTCGCCGCCCGCCGTGAGGGATTGCAGATGTGCTTGGTTTTCCGTGAAAACCGCGGTTTCCGGACGAGTCAGGGCCGTAAGGATTAGAGAAGGGACCGGCATGGCGAATGGTCTCCTCGTCTGACAGTAGGAGATGAAATCGCGGGTGTCAAGTTAGGGGTGTTGATTCTCTGAGGCCCGTCATGCATGATGGAGGGCAACTTTTTGACGGAATATGCCTGGTGCCAACTCAACGTAAGCCCATCCTGGTCGTAGAGGATGATCCGGTCGATCGCGAAATGATCGTCCAGGCGTTCGAGAGGGCTGCCGTGGAGAGTCCTGTGGCGACGATGGTGGATGGCCAGGAGGCGCTGGACTACCTGACCGCCCAGAGCCAGGTCAAGGACCGCGTTGGGCCCGCGCTTCCGGCAGTGATCATGCTCGATCTTGCCATGCCGCGCATGGACGGGTTCGAGTTCCTGCGCCGGATGAAAGTGCGGCCTGATCTGGCGGCCATTCCTGTGGTGGTCTTGACGACTTCGGAATATAACGGAGATATTACTAAGAGCTATGCGCTCGGGGCCAACAGCTGCCTCGTCAAGCCTGGCGATTTCGAGCAGTTGGTCGAAATCGCCCGAGCGGTGGATCTCTACTGGTGCCGGCTCAACCGACTCCCTGAGAGCATAAGGTGAGCAGTCATGCGGGCAGGGCCCACCTTTAACCTGTCGGTCCGTCGCAAGGTAATCTTCATCCTCGCCGTCATGGTCCTGCCGGTCATCGGCATGATGGTGCTCTACCTGACTACCATCCGGCAGTTGCTGGCTGTCCAAGAGGAAGTGGATCATCTCTTGGAAGTGCAGGTGCAAACGGATTCAATTGTTGAACAGATCGTGGATGTTCAGGATGGATTCCGCGGGTTCGTTTTGACCCGCAACGAGAAATTCTTGGATCCGTTCTATTCGGCTGAAGAGGCCTTCGACCCTGCCTTCCACCGGCTCAAGCAGATGGTGCAGGATGATCCAGGACAGCTTCAGCGAATTACCGAGATCGAGGCCCAGGCTCGGGCGCTGCTCCAGAAGAAAAAACTGCTCATTGACGCGGTCCGGATCGGCCAGATGAAGCCGGTTCGGGAGCATATCGAGTCAGGCGCAGGCCAAGTGGCCCTCTCCCGCATCCGGGCTGACCTGAGCGCATTTGAAAGTCTCCAGAAACAAATCCTGGTCGGTCAGAAGACCCGTGTCGCCCGATTGGCTTCGCTGACCCAATATGGGCTGGCCGGAGTCCTCATCGGCATCCTGTTCCTGTGGTGGCTTGCCAGCCGCTTGCTCGCCCGGACCATCACCGATCCCCTGGCCCTGCTCACGACGGTGACCCGGCAGTTCGGCCGTGAGCGGTCCGTCGCCCCGATCCCGATCAGCGCGAAGGATGAGATCGGCGCGCTCGCCAGGACAATGGAGGAGATGCAGAGCCGGATCGAGCGGCACATCGGCCAGATGGAGGCCTTTCATGCGATCGGCAATGAAATCAGCTCGCTCGACCCGGGCGGGCTCGAAGGGGTATTGAAGCGACTCGCCGAACGGGCGGGCAGTGTCCTGGACGTGGACTTGTGTTTGGTTCTGCTCTGGAATGAGCGGATAGGCTGTTGGAATGTGGGGGCCGCGTCCGGCGCCTGGCACGACCTGCTTCGCCGGTCGGTGTTGATTCGCGAGGAGACCCCTATCTCCAGCAAAGTCTTGACCACGGGCGTCCCGCAGATGGTCGAGGACCTCTCGGCCAGACCCGAGCCCGTCTTGCAGATCCGGGATCGCCTGGGCGCCAAAAGCCTTTTGGTGGTGCCGCTTCGGGGGCCGGAAGGCATCTTCGGCGTGCTGGCGCTCGCGCCCACAGCCATGACGCGGGCCTTCAGTGATCTTGAAATGCGGCTGGCGGGGCAGTTTGCGGATCAAGCGGCGATCGCCATCATGAATGCACGCCTCTATGAGGCCGCGCAGCAGCGCGGCGAAGGCTTGCACAGCCGGATGCAAGAATTGGAGCGCTACGCGGTAAACATGGCACACGACTTGAAGGGACCGGCCCGGCGCATGGCGGAGCTGGCCTCGCTGGTCCAGCGGGATTACCAAGGCCGCTTGGATGACCGTTCCGACCGCTACCTCGGGTGGATCAAGGAAAACGGCCAGCAACTGATGACCCGGATCGAGGAGGTCCTCCGGTTAGCCCGGATAGGAACGGTCCGCGAGACGGTCGAGCCGGTGGATCCGGCCGAGGTCATCCGAGAAGTGTTGAAGGGATGCGAGGAGCATATAAAGCGTCTGGGCGCCCGAGTCCGAGTAGTTGAGCAATTTCCGCGCCTGGCATGCAACCGGGTCCACCTGTTCCAGGTGTTGGACAACCTGGTCCGGAACGCCTTGAAATATTCCGTGCCCCGCCGTGCCCCGGATTTGGAAGTGGGGGTCGCGGGGTCGCCGAACGAGGCGGTCCTCTTCGTTCGGGACAACGGGATCGGGATTGCCTCCTCCGATCTGGAGCGGATTTTCGAGCCGTTCGAACGCCTCGGCAATCACGAGGTGCCGGGGACCGGGATCGGGCTGGCGATTGTGAAAAAGATCATCGAATTTTATCAGGGTCGGATATGGGTCGAGTCGGAGCCGGGCGAGGGCAGCACCTTTTACTTCACGCTGCCGTTGTATAGTGAGGTGGGGCTGGTGGTAGAGACGTCAAAGGAGGCGGAGGCGTGAAAGGGAGCAAACAGCACGTATTCCGGATCCTGGTGGTGGATGACGAGGCGTCCGACGTGGAAATCCTCCTCCGCTCGCTGGAACAGGAATTCGCCGACGACGAGAGCCGAACCGTCGAGTTCACGGTAGTGTCCCGGGCCGAGGGGGCGCTCAAGGCGCTCGAACAGGAAGAAATCCACCTGGTCCTGGCCGACGTCAGGATGCCGGGCATCGGGGGGATCGAATTTTTGAAACGGGTTCAGTCTCTCGGCCTGTCCATCCCCGTCATCATGATCAGCGGCCTGACGGCGATCGACACGGCCGTGGAGGCGATCCGGCACGGAGCTTTCGACTACATCACCAAGCCCATTAACGCCCAGGTCCTCTCAGCCCGGATCCATCGGGCGATGCGCATGTCCGAGATCCTGCGCCAGAATTGGTCCCTCCGCCGCATGACGATTCCCCGGGAGGGGTTCGAATCCTTCATCGGGGTCAGTCCGGCCTTCCAGGCCCTCTTGCAGATGGTCCAGGAGGTGGCGGCGGTCCGCTCGACGGTCCTGATCGTGGGAGAGACCGGGACCGGCAAGGAACTGCTCGCGCGGGCCATCCACGACCGGAGCTCGGAACGGGACCAGCCCTATCAAGTGGTGGACTGCACCCGCTTCCCGGAGGGCATGATCGAGAGCGAGCTCTTCGGCCACGTGAAGGGCTCCTTCACCGGCGCGGTGGCGGACAAGACGGGCCTGCTGGAGCTGGCCGACGGCGGCACCGTCTTCCTGGACGAAATCGGCGATCTTCCTCTGACCCTGCAGTCCCGGCTGCTGCGGGTGCTGGAGGAGGGCGAGGTTCGCCCCGTCGGGGGCACGCGGTCCAAAAAGGTGGATGTTCGGTTCATCGCGGCGACCAATCAGGATCTGGAAGCGCGGGTGGCCCGCGGAGAGTTCCGCAAGGACCTCTACTACCGGCTCAACGTCGCCACCATGCGGGTTCCGCCCCTGCGGGATCGGAAGGAGGACATCCCGTTGCTGGCCCGGCATTTCCTGGCCCGGTTCGCCCGTGAGTTCGGCAAACCCGTGGAGGACATTCACCCCTCGGCCGTGACCGATCTCGTGGCGTACGGCTGGCCCGGGAACATTCGGGAGTTGCGCAATGTCATCGAGCGGACGGTGATGCTGTGCGCGGGAGACCGCATCTCGCACAAGGAGCTGGCGGCGCTCCTGCCGTCCGCGGCGGCGGAAAACGGTCCTCGGTCCACCGGGGAAGACAACTTCCTGCACCTTCCGTATTCCGAGGCCAAGCAAAAGGTTCTGGAGGCCTTCACCGTCCGGTACATAAAAGGGAAACTGGCGGCTCACGGCGGGAACGTCACGCACGCGGCCCAGGACAGCGGAATCCCCCGGCAGCACTTCCAGCAGATCATGAAACGCCACCTGAAAGACGACGCCTGACCTCACGCGTGAAGCTCGGACCCGCTAAGTGATGTTGCAAGACCTGAGTCAACCCTAGGTGGTTGAACCTGTTTCCGATCAGGAACAGGGGGGGCTCCAGCGGACAGAAGGGGGCGTGATCGTCCCGTCTCTGGCTTTCTTCTTCCCGTTCAGTTTCATGCCGGTAACGTTTCTTCATCTTGCCTCGACTTCAGACCTCCAAATTCTTCTTTTAAGGCCGCGTTAATGGGTGTGCAAGTATGGCCTTGCTGGTAATTTTTCATTTGTCATTCAATTAGTTCATGTGACCTCTTCGATCAAGGTGCAAGTCTTGGCATGCACTCTTGGCACTTCTGTTTTCTCGCTCTGCCCGATTCAGACCTCCTGAAACGAGAATTATTTTTTATTTATCAATCACTTTTTCATATTCTCGCGCTGGGCTAACCAATTTGGGCGTTATGGCACACATGTTGGTATACCCAAAGGTGGAAGGGAAGGGTGTGAGGTATGAACCGAATGCACAAGTTGATCAATTTGAAGGGAGGTGAGATGGACGTGGTGCGTGAGGGCGCCGTGTTCGCCACGGCGGATGCGGCCCAGCGGGCAGAGTCAGTGGACGTCCTTTCAACGTTAGGAGGTCAGCGATGTTTTTAACACGACGGCAATTTTTGAAGGCGAGTGCGGGGACGATCGCGGTGATCGCGATTGCGGACAGGGCCCTGGCCTTGACCGCGCTGCAGCCGGTCATCGAGGTGGGCAACCCCCTCGGCGAGTATCCCGACCGCTCCTGGGAGCGGGTCTATCACGATCAGTACCGCTACGACTCGTCGTTCACGTACTGCTGCTGTCCGAACGACACGCACGAGTGCCGCGTGCGCGCCTTCGTGCGCAACGGCGTGGTGATGCGGGTCGAGCAGAACTACGATCACCAGACCTATGAGGACCTGTACGGCAACCGCGGCACGTTTGCGTGGAATCCCCGCATGTGCTTGAAGGGCTACACGTATCACCGGCGGGTGTACGGGCCGTACCGTCTGAAGGGCCCGATGCTGCGCAAGGGCTGGAAGCAGTGGGTGGACGATGGGTGCCCGGAACTCGCGCCGGATGTCAAGAACCGGTACAAGTTCAGCAGCCGCGGCGAGGACGACATGCTGCGCGTGTCCTGGGACACGGCGGGGACGTACCTGGCCAAAGCCCAATTGAAGATCGCGGAGCGGTACTCGGGCGAGGCGGGCGCGCGGCGCCTGCGCGAGCAGGGGTATCCGCCGGAGATGATCGAGGCCATGAAGGGCGGCGGCACACGGACCTTCAAGTACCGGCCGGGCATGGCGGCCCTAGGCCAGATCGGCAAAATCGGGTTCGGCCGCATGGCGAATTCGAACCTGGCCCACCTCGACGCCTACATCCGCAAGGTGGGGCCGGATAAGGCGGTGGGCGGGCGGACGTGGTCGAGCTACACGTGGCACGGGGATCAGCCTCCGGAAGATCCTTTCTGGAACGGGACCCAGACGTCCGATATAGACCTCTCCGACTCGCGCTTCACCAAACTGCACACGAGCTGGGGCAAGAACTTCGTCGAGCACAAGATGCCGGAAGCCCACTGGTTCATTGAGGCCATGGAGCGCGGCGCGCGGCTCGTGACCATTAAGCCAGAATACAGCCCGACTTCTTCGAAGTCGGATTACTGGATTCCGGTCAGGCCCGGCGCCGATGGGGCGCTGTTCCTCGGGACCCTCAAGATCATCATCGACGAGAACATGTACGACGCGGACTTCTGCAAGCAGTACACGGACATGCCGATCCTGGTCCGCACCGACACGCTGACATACCTGGACCCGAGGGACGTCATCAAGGAATACAAGCTGTTTGACCTGCACAAGGGCTACACCTACAAAGTCCAGACGATCAAGGACGAATACCGGGAGCGTCTGGGCGATTTCATGGTGTGGGACACCGCAAAGAACGCGCCGGTGCCGATGCACCGGGAGATGGTGGGTGTGCATTTGACCAAGGCCGGGATCGATCCGGCGCTGGAGGGCACGTATCGGGTGAGGCTGCTGGACGGCAAGGACGTGGACGTGATGCCGGTGTTCCAGATGTACAAGATCCACCTGCAGGACTTCGATCTGGACACGGCGCATCAGATCACGAACTCGCCGAAGGACTTGATCGTGCGCTGGGCCCGTGACAGCGGGACCGTCAAGCCGTCGGCTATCCACAGCGGCGAAGGCACGAACCACTGGTTCCACAAGACGGCGAACGGCCGTGGGGCGGCGATGATCCAGATCATCACCGGCAACGTCGGCAAGTTTGGCTCGGGCAAGCATAACTGGTCCGGCAACTACAAGACCGGCGCGATGCAGGGCACGCCGTGGTCCGGCGGCGGCATCGGGTCTTGGGGCGCGGAAGACGGCTTCGAGCTGAATCTGGACCCCAAGGCGCACGGAAAGGAAATCCACACGAAGTATTACGCCTACGGCGAAGAGCCGGCGTACTGGAACCACGGCGACCGCGCGTTGATCGTGAACACGCCGAAGTACGGGCGCAAGGTCTTCACGGGCAAGACCCACATGCCGTCGCCCACGAAGGTGCTCTGGACGGTCAACGTGAATCTGTTGAATAACTCCAAGTACCACTACGACATGGTCAAGAACGTGGACCCGAACATCGAGTGCATCGTGGTCCAGGACCTGGAGATGACGTCCGGCGTGAACTATGCGGACGTGGCCATGGCGATCAACTCCTGGATGGAGTTCACGTATCCGGAGATGGTGAATTCGTGTTCGAATCCCTGGCTGCAGGTATGGAAGGGCGGCATCAAGCCTCTGTACGACACCCGGAACGACCTGGACACCTACGTCATCGTGGCCCAGAAGTGGCAGGAGATGACCGGGGACAAGCGGTTCACAGACCTCTGGAAGTTCGTCATGGAGAACAAGGTGGATGTGTATCTGCAGCGGATCTTCGATTCGGCCAGCACGGCGTACGGCTACAATGCGAAGACCCGGATCCAATCCGAGACGGGCTGGTTCGTGATGGTGCGGACCTATCCGCGTCAGCCCTTCTGGGCGCATGTCAACGAATCCAAGCCGATGTGGACGCGCCCGGGGCGGTTCG
>JBGPTH010000041.1:0-22985 GCA_041490525.1 Nitrospiria bacterium | reverse complement strand
CCGGCCAAGCCGCCGCCCGCGTGAGGGATCTCGAAGCCCAGCTTGTGGAGGAACAGAAGCGGTCGTCCCAGCGCGAGGAGCAGCTGCAGGCCTTCCGGGAGGCCGCCGGTCAGGCCGCCGCTCGGGTGCGAGACCTCGAAGGGCGGGCGGCGGAGGAAGAGAGACGCTCCGCCCAGTTGGTGGTCCGAGTCGCGGAATTGGAACATCCCGCGGCCTGTGCGGAAAAACTGGCCCAGGTGCTGGCCGAAATCATCTGTCTCCCAACCAAGCGGGGGGAGGCCTCGCCGTCTACAGAGCGCCCCTCCTGATGCCCATCAATCCCATCGAGGACCAGTTTCGGGAGGAAGTGTTGCGGCTCTTCGCCCTCGAGGCGCTGGAGTGGATGAGGAAAATCAAAGCCGCGCTGCTGGAACTGAAGAACGGGGCGGCTCCGGAGCGCGCGGACCGGCTCCATGAGGGCATCCTGAGTGATTTAACCAGCCTGAAAGGATCCGCATCGGCGGTCGACCTGGCGTCCGTCGAAACTCTGGCGGCCTCATTGCTGCCGCTCCTACAGACTCTCCCCGGCCGAAGTCTCGTGCCCTCGTCGGAGGCCTTCGCCGCGCTGCGTCTTGGTGTCGAGGCCCTGTCCTCCGCGATCCAGGTCCTGGCGGTGGCGGAAACCAAAACGTCTGCGGTGGCCGACCTCGACAGCATCGCGCGCCAACACGTCGATGCCCTTCAGAGGGCCGTGGCCAAAGCCCCGACGTTCCCTCAGGCGAGCCCGGCCCCCGCCAAGGCCGAAGAAAAGCCCGAAGCCATCCGGCTTGCGGCCATCATCGAGTCTCTCCTGGATCTCAAGCGCGCCCCGTCGGCCTCCTTGCAGCCGATCCGCAACCTCGTCGAAGTGGTTCTGCGAAAGCTGCACGGCATCATGGACGAGGACTCCGCCACCGTCTCCCCCCCTTCGGTCCTCCGCATCCTGCAAGACCTCGGGAGCCTCGATGAGCGGTTTCTCGAGGAGGCCCGGCGCCGACTGCCCGCGATCACGCAGGTCGTGGAGGGGCTTCGGTCGGGCGAGTCCGACCCTGAAGCCCCGACCCGGAACATCCAGGCGGCCCTTCGGGAAATCGCGCTCCTGCACGAAACGGCGCGGCGGGTGGACGCCGTGGCGATCATGCAGTTTTTACACGGGCTGGAGACCTTCCTCATGGATGTCGCGTATAAACGCGTCACCGTCCTTCCCCAGCGGTACGAGGTCGTGGTCTCCCGCCTGGACACGCTTCTTCCGATGGCCCAGCAATGGGTGGAGGCGGGGCAGGCCGAGCGGGCCCGGATCGAAGAGGCCCTGGCCCACCTGATCGGCCCCAATCTCGCCATCACGCAGCAGTAACGATCCTGACAGGAAGGGCTCGGACGAGGGGGGCCATCGGGCCGGGCGGGAGATCCGTCGTTGGTGCCGAGGGACAGAATTGAACTGTCGACACCAGCCTTTTCAGGACTCCACTTAACTTTTAAATACAAGCACTTAGCTACTCCAACCCTTCGATTACCCCTCACGGAATTTCAATCAGTTACAGAGGGAGGTGCCACAAGTGGCACAGACCTGAATCGTTAAAAGGCCGGTACCTGGGAGCCCAAGTACCGGCCCAAGAGACACCGCAGTTAGCAGCTGCGGCATCAGGCTAAGCACAAAGCCAAGTTAGTCTCCTCTCGGTTGATACGCAAGCCCCAGGTGCCTTTCCGCAACAAGGGAGGCACCAATGGGAGACCTATTCGAAATTACAGCGGAGTCGGTTCGTGACGAGGCGGCGAAGTTTGAGCGGCGAAGAAGGCCACTCACGGAAGCAGAGCTCAAGGTTGACTGGAAAAAGATTGCTGAGGTTAAGGCTAAGAAAGCCCAAGATCGTCGGGTCAAGCATATTCAGGCGATGCGTTCCGCCCCTTCTTCGGGCTTCGGGCTGGTTGACCAGCCCTGTCCCGAAGGGGCGGAAGGGGGCCGGGGGGCCTTGCCCCCCGCTGCACTTGATAATAATAGCCAAGGTGGGCCAAGCAGCCAAGGGAGTGAGGCTCAAGGGGTTTTAGTTCATGGAAAGAAGGTTTGGAGCCGTCGTCAGAAGAGAGGGTATCAGAAGGTACGATCGTTCTTGACTGTGCAAGAGGCGAAAGGCAATCAGGCGGCGTTTGTGACTCTGACGGGAGCGGAAGGGGCTGACGTGTCACGTTTGCGGTCTGATCGCAAGGTACTGTTAAAGCGTGTGGCTAGACATTTGGGGTATGTGGATATTGAGGTATTGAGTATTCAGACAGATGAAGGAAATGGGGTTCTACATGAATTGTGGGGCTGGCATGTTCGCCCTGGGGAGCGTTCGCGCAGGTTCTATATCCCGCAAAAGTGGCTGTCAAAGAATTGGGAAGAGATCCACGGGGCAAAAATCGTGGTGATTAAGGCATACAGATATGGAGACCAGTCGAGGCGTCGGTTGTCGCGGTATCTGATTTCGCAATACTTAGGAGACCAGTGCGGGTATGTGAATAGTACGGTGTCATGGAAAAAGACGTTTGGTTTTCCGTTGCGTAAAACGTGGGAGCGTATGCTTTCAGTTTGGCGATTGCGTAATAACCAGCGTGTTCAAGAAGGTTGGCCGGTGTTATCGTTTAATTTGGTGCTGGATTTGTGGGAATCGGTGTTGAGAGGGGATATTGTTCAGATGGGGCAGGAAACCTTTTGTCTGGGGAATATAGGATGAAGATTAGTGGGCCTGAGTCCTAGAATCTATTTTCTCAATTTGAGCGAAGTGTTTTTTGACTTTTCTGTGCTAGAATTTCGACCGAGAAATTACATGGCCTCTATGGATGAAAAAAATATAACATTGATTCGGGAGTGCAGAGAAAAGGAGTTCTATGCGTATGGAACTTCCAAAATATTCGAGCGGCGGGCAAGAACTTATCGAAAATATATAAACTTATTGGCTTTCCTTGGCATAGTTGTGCCTGCTTCAATCGGCGCCGTTGTTTTGTCTTTTGGTTCAGAGTGGAAGTATCTTTCATATGTACTCGTAGTGGCAAGCGTAATTATTCTTTTACAGTTGGTTTTCTCGATATGGGCTCTCGTCGCTGGCTGGAGCGGAAAATTAGAGGTGGCATCAAACGCTGTACAAGGGAATGTTCGCCTTTATAACGAATGGAAAGCTTTAGCCGATCATCCTGACGGAAAATTGGAAGGTAAGGTCCAAGAGCTGCGGCGAGTAAACCAAGAACAAGAGATGAATGATCTGCGGCAGGATATTTCTGATAAGGAAAAACGGTACGCTATGCATGAATCCTTGTTCTACTACAAGAGGCCATGCCAAACCTGCGGGCAGACGCCTAAATCGAAGCAAGCATCTGATTGCGATATGTGTGGGAACTACTAAGGAGGCTTGTTATGAACAAGAAGGTAGAAGTTGTGGTGAGAGGGTTTTTGGCGCTTACCGATGCCGAGCGGTCGGAGTTAATCACACAAATCAACAAGTACCTGAATGGCACAAGCGAGGTAAAGCAATCCATTAGAAAGAGCATCAGTGAAAGCCTAACAGTAAATTTTGGACCTGCTCCTGGTGGTTGTCCTTGTTGTGGCAGATGATCTCCTAACCTTGCGCTCCGCCGGGCGCGCACCTGTTATACCTCACTCGTGTTTGGAGCTTGGAAGAGATTGCGAAGCTGACCGTTTGAATTGTGGTAAAATCCCTGCTTCATGGTAAGACAGGAAAGTATGCTGCCCATTAAAGTGATACGCGAACAACCATCCTTTCCGTTTAACGTGGGGGCCTTCAATGATCCAGCTTTCATGGAGAACCGAACGGCTCCCGTTCATCGGTGGGTTCCGTGGATCGCCGGATTCTCAGGGGCCTTTGTAGATTCGGTCCTTACAGCTTACCTCGGTCGTCGCAAGTCCGCTGTTGTTCTCGATCCATTCGCGGGGGTTGGGACAACGCTTATTCAGTCCGCGCTCCGTGGCCATAATGTCGTCGGCTTCGAGATCAATCCGTATGCGGCCCTTGCAGCTAAAGCAAAGCTTAAGGCGCTTTGCGTGAAAACGAAGGCCCTCGACGCCGCCATAGAGGCGATGCGTTTAGATGCGCGGTCGTGGCGTAATGGTCGAGTTTCGACGGCTGTAGCGCCAGAAACCTTCCGCTCTCGTATCGCCTTTTATAGCCCGAAAATTGAGAGGCAGGTGCTGCACGCGCTCTCGTTCACAGAGAAGATCAACGATGACCGAGTGCAGGACCTTTTTCGGATCGCGTTTGGTTCTGTTATGGTATCATTCTCGAACTACACTTATGAGCCGTCTCTAGGCTCGCGCCCTGGTGCAGGGAAACCGCTTATCAAAGATGCAGACGTGGCCGCAACGCTTCTAGAGAAATTGCGGCACATGCGGGCCGATATTGAATGGCTCCAGTCTGAAGCAAAAGAAACTAAACCGGGGAGTGGGCGCGTCTACAACGAAGACTTTTTTACGGGGAACCGGCGGTTGGAGAGCGGATCAGTTGACTTGATGGTTACTTCGCCACCATATCTCAATAACTACCACTATGCGCGGAATACGCGGCCACAACTCTATTGGTTGGGCCTCATTTCCTCGCCAGCGGAGCAGAAGCCGCTAGAGGAAAGAAATTTTGGGACATTTTGGCAGGTCGCCAGAGTAAAAGAACACGTTCCGCTTGTCATAGAGCACCGCGGCCTAGAGCGCATTCTTTCCCAGCTTCGGAAACTCAGCCCGGAGAAGGGACAATATGGCGGGCGCGGTTGGGCGAACTACGCCGCCTCTTACTTCAACGATTGCGATCGTTTCCTTGATGCTCTCAAGCGGGTTCTTGCTCGTGGTGGAACCGGCGTGATCGTCGTAGGAAACTCAATTTTGCAAGGAGTCAACGTTCCGGTTCAGGATTTGATCGGAGACATCGCCAAGATGCATGGCTTGGCGGTCGATGGTATCTATCGCCTTCGTCATAAGCGCGTAGGCGACTCGATCACGTCTTCATCGGTGCGGAGTGTCACAAGCAAGATGACGCTGGATGAATCGGCTGTTGTTGTTCGCGGGCGGTAGGTTGCGTTGATGACGCCGCTTGGCGAAGAAGTTTTCAATCCCCTCGACAAGACGCACCTAGCTGAGAGCGTTAGGGATCACCTACTCAAACGCCCGGTTGGGAAGTTGCCGCCAGACCAATTCGTCGGAGCCGGAATATATGCCATCTACTACACCGGCGACTTCCCTGCCTATCGAAAGATATCCAGGAAGGTGACCCCCATTTACGTTGGCAAGGCTGTCCCGGCGGGGTCAAGGAAGGGCGGCTATGGCCTTGCTGCCAATCCCTCTGATGTTTTGTATCGGAGACTGTCGGAACACGCCTCCTCAATCGAAGAGGCCAGAAACCTAAACCTCGCCGACTTCCTATGCCGCTATCTCCTCGTAGACGACATTTGGATACCGCTCGGGGAGTCGTTGCTTATAGAGACGTTTAAGCCGGTGTGGAATATGCTTGTTGATGGCTTCGGCCACCATGACCAAGGAAAGTCCAGAACGGGACAGAAGAAATCGGCGTGGGATACGCTTCATCCTGGGAGGCCGTGGGCCGAAAAGGTCGAGCAACCAAATAGCAAATCTGCCGAGCAGATCCAAAAGGACGTTATTGCCTACCTCGGCGCGTAAAGCTGCTATTACATTCTGCCACTGTGATTCTGCCTTGTCTGTTTTATAGTTCCAACCTCCACTCCAACCATACTGGTAGATAATTCAATGTGTTAGCGTGCAGGAAAAGAACTCTTGCATGTCTACTAACTTGTCTATACACTTGTGTTGTTACTAGTAAACAAAGGAGGGGCCATGAAAAAGGAAACTGAGTCGGGACGGACGGAGAACATTATGGTTCGGGTGACGCCGCGTGAAAAGGCGTTGATTGCCAAGTGTGCTGAGGACGAAGGCTGGGGCATCTCTGAGTTTATGAGGGGGGCCGCGATTATGGATATGGCGCTCAGCGGAAATGTTGAGGCGATGAAGATTATTTTCAGCGCGGTTGGAACACACTTACGGGATAAATTGAACCTGCGTAATTCCGCTCGGAAGGGTGAGCAACTTTAATTGTCTGGAATTCTGAAAGGGGGTGATGGCTACGCTATGATACTTTTAACCACCAAAGAAGCGGCGGCGTTCTTGCGCTACAAGAACTATATGTCGCTGTACAATAACAAAACGATTCCTCGCCATTCTAAGGATGGAAGGGTCTGGTACGTCAAGGAAGAACTAGAACAATGGGTTCTCGGCAAGTCGGGTGCTACGTCTGTCTCTGTCCCAGCGACCAACCAGCGGAACTATCGGATAAAGGTGCGTCCATGAATATTCTGCGCGTGAAGGCAAAAGAGGGCATCAAATCCATCCTGACGTATTGGTACAAACGTCAACGCTATCGGGTGCGCTTGAAAGGCGTCAACCTCTCCTCCGATGCGGAGAAGCGGGTGGCGAACGAAGCCATTGCGGACATTCACCGTCAAGTGGACTCCGCCGGCCGTCCCGCTGATATGACGGTCTCGCAATTCGTGCCGGTATATAAGCGAGAAATGATGGTCAATCAACGGGTAGATCCGTCTCGCAATAAATCCGTACTGGATGTGCACATTGTGCCGTTTTTCGGAGACCGTCCGTTGATCTCCCTAAAAAAGGAGGATGGGCTGGATTACATCGTCCACCGTCGCAAGAAGCTGGCCGCAGAGGGAACGATTGAACGGGAATGGGCGGTGCTGATGGCGCTCCTGAACTCAGCGGTGGAGAACGAGTGCTTGGACAAGAATCGGTTGCGGTCTGTCCGCTCGCCCAAAGGTACTCGTCGCAAGCGGATTGCGACCCAAGAGGAACTTGCGAGGATTCGTGGGTGTCTTGGGGAGGCGCGCAATAAACGCGATCGGGAAGCGGGGGCCGATGCCCTGCGGTTGATGGAGGCGGCGCTCCATACAGGGTTGCGGGTATCGAAGCTCCTGGCGGTGGAGGTGCCTGACCTGGTGCAATTGCCGGATGGCTGGTGGCTCAAACTCCCTGATGCTCGGACGGCAACGAAAGACAACCCTGAACTGATCCCGTTAAATGCCCCTGCCGTGTCTGCCTTGCGCGGTCCCAGCAGTCGGGGGCGGGTGTTTCAGCGGTGGAAGGATGCAGGGTCGTTCAAGCCGCTCTGGAATCGGTTGCTCACGCGAGCCAAGGTGGTTGATCTGCACTTTCATGACCTGCGCCATACCTTTACGACGTGGTTACAAGACTGCGGGGTTTCCCTAGAGGTTCGACAGATGTTGTTGGGACATCGGGTCAAAGGGACCACGTTTGAATATTCGCATGGAGGGAAGGCGTTAATGCGAGAAGCCGTCAAAAAGCTCGAATCACTGCCACATGTGGCACCGCTGGTGCTGACCTTACCGAAATGGGAGTGGCGCAAGTCGTTGAAGGCGTTGGTGCCGAGGGACAGAATTGAACTGTCGACACCAGCCTTTTCAGGGCTGTGCTCTGCCAACTGAGCTACCTCGGCACGACGCGCAGAATACCATATGGAAAAGGAGCGTTCAACCACGCTTGACACTGATTCCCCACGGCGAGTAAGATAGATTTGCCTTTAACACCAGTCCGGTGAGGCTGGAAAGGAAGCGCTCGTGTCCGTCGCGCAACTACGCTCAGCAATCCCCGCACCTTCCGGTGGCTTTTCGCCGGGAGGTTTTTTTATGTCCCCGCGAGCCTGCCCGTGGAAGTAAAGAAGGTCGAACGGACGGTCATGGACACCCAGGAGATCAACCGCGCCCTGACCCGCGTCGCGCACGAGATCAGCGAGCGAAGCCGCGGCGTCGACAACGTGGCCCTGGTGGGCATCCGGACCGGCGGCGTCCATCTGGCCAAGCGCCTGGCCCGGAAGCTCCAGGAGATCGAGGGCGTTTCCGTCCCCGTGGGAGAACTGGACATTACCCTTTACCGGGACGATCTCAGCGCGCGCAAGGAGCAGCCGGTGCTGCGCAAGACCGAGATCCCCTTCGACATCACGGACCGGAAGGTCATCCTGGTGGACGATGTCCTCTTCACGGGACGCACGATCAGGGCCGCCATGGACGGGTTGATGGACCTCGGCCGGCCGGGGGAGATTCAACTGGCCGTCCTCGTGGACCGCGGGCACCGGCAGTTGCCGATCAAGGCGACGTACGTGGGCAAGAACCTCCCGACGGCGCTGGAGGAGACGGTGGAAGTCTATCTGGAAGAGATGGGAGAAGCGGATCGCGTGGTGATCCTGGCCTGAACGATGGCTCTCAAGCGCAAAGACCTGCTGGGCATCCGAGACCTCTCGGTCGAGGAGATCACGCTGATCCTCGAAACCGCCGAGTCGTTCAAGGAGGTGTCGGGGCGCGACATCAAGAAAGTGCCGACCCTGCGCGGGAAGACCGTCGTCAACCTCTTCTTCGAGCCGAGCACCCGCACGCGGACGTCCTTTGAGCTGGCGGCGAAACGGCTGAGCGCCGACGTCATCAACTTCGCGGCCTCCGCCAGCAGCGTGGTCAAGGGGGAGACCCTGCTGGACACGGCCCGGAACATCGAGGCGATGCAGGCCGACATCATCGTCCTGCGCCATCCGGCGGCGGGCGCGCCGGACATCCTGGCGCGGTCGCTCCGCGCCTCGGTCGTGAACGCGGGCGACGGCGGCCATGAGCATCCGACTCAGGCCCTGCTCGACCTTTTCACGCTCCGCGAGAAAAAGCGGGAGCTCCGAGGCCTGCGACTGGTGATCGTCGGCGATATCGCCCACAGCCGCGTGGCGCGCTCCAACATCTTTGCCCTGACAAAGCTGGGGGCCGAAGTCCGGGTCGTCGGGCCTCCGACCATGATCCCCCACGACATCGAACGCTTAGGCGTCACGGTGCACTTCGATCTGGATGAGGCGCTGCAGGGAGCGGACGTCATCATGATGCTGCGGCTCCAGTTCGAGCGCCAGGGGATCGCGCTCTTTCCCAGCATCCGCGAATACGCGCAGCTGTATTGTCTCACGCCGGAGCGAGTCCGGCTGGCCAGCCCGGATGTCCTGGTGATGCACCCCGGGCCGATCAATCGTGGAGTCGAGATCGCGCCGGAGGTGGCGGACAGCGTGGCCTCCACCATCCTTGAGCAGGTGACGAACGGCATCGCGGTGCGCATGGCGGTGCTCTATCTCCTGTCGGGGGGCAAATGAGCGCGTCCGCCACCGGGCTCCTGATCCGTCAGGGACGGGTCATTGATCCCGGCTGCATCAATGGACTCGCCGACCTTCTGGTTCAGGACGGCAAAATCGCGGCGGTCGGGCGGGCTCTCAGGGCCCCGGCCGGCGCCGCCGTGCTTGAAGCCCAGGGGAAATGGGTACTGCCGGGATTGGTGGATCTGCACGTGCATCTGCGGGAACCGGGGTTCGAGTACAAGGAGACGATCAAGACCGGCACCGCCGCGGCCGCGGCGGGGGGCTTCACATCGGTATGCTGCATGCCCAACACCCAGCCGGTCAACGACACCCAGTCCGTCACCGAATTTATCCTGGACCGCGCCCGAAAGGAGGGTCTGGTCCATGTGTTCCCCATCGGGGCGATCACCAAAGGGTCCGAGGGCAAGGAGCTGGCGGAGTTCGCCGATCTGAAGAAGGCCGGCTGTGTGGCCGTCTCGGACGATGGAAGACCGGTGATGAACGGGCTCGTCATGCGCCGCGCGCTCGAATACGCGAGGGCCTTCGACCTTCCCGTGGTGGACCACTGCGAATGCCTCCATCTCTCGGAGGGCGGGTGCGTGAACGAAGGGCTGGTCTCCACCGAACTGGGCCTGCACGGCCTTCCGGCGGCCGCCGAGGACGTGATGGTGGCCCGCAACCTCGAACTGGCGGTCCTGACGGGGGGACGCCTGCACCTGGCCCATCTGAGCACCGCGGGCTCAGTCCGCCTGGTGCGGGACGCCAAGGCCCGCGGCGTCCGGGTGACCGCCGAAGCCTGCCCGCACCACTTCCTCTTGACCGAGGAGGCGGTCCGCGAGTTCAACACCAACGCCAAGATGAATCCCCCGTTGCGGGCCCGTAAGGATGTCGAGGCCATCAAGGCGGGATTGAAGGACGGGACCATCGACGCCATCGCCACCGACCATGCGCCGCATGCTCCCTTCGAGAAAGAGCGGGAGTTTGAGTACGCGCCGTTCGGGATCGTGGGGCTCGAAACCGCGCTCGCGCTCTCGCTGATCCTCGTCGAGGAAGGCGTCCTGACGGTCGAGCAGCTGGTGGCGGCTATGACCGCCGGCCCCGCGCGCGCCTTCGGGCTGGCGAAAGGGACGCTGGCCGTGGGAGCCGACGCCGACGTGACGGTCGTGGACCCCGACGCGCAATGGATCGTGGACCCCGAACAGTTTTATTCCAAGGGACGGAACACCCCCTTTGGCGGGTGGAAACTCAAGGGGCGGGTGGTCACGACGATCGTCGGAGGGAGAGTGGTCTATCCGTAAGCTGGGCGTGATCTGCCATTGTATGGAAGTGCTCGCGCTGGCGGTGTGGGTCGGAGGATTGGTCATCATCGTCGCGGCCGTCATTCCGGCCGTGTTCAATGCCCCGATTCCCGTTCCCGCAGGAGGGAGGCTGCTGACTCAGATGTTTCACGGGTATGACCGCGTGGTCCTTCTATCGGCCGGGGTCATCGTCGTCGGCATGGGCCTGCGGGCCTTCTTTCCGGCTGGGGGAGAAACCGCGGTGAGCATCCCTCTCGTCGCCCTCGTGGGAGTGATGGTCACGGTCGCGGGCTTTCTCACGATGTATCTCAATCCGGAAATCGTGCGTCTCCAGGAGCTGGCCTTTGCCGCAAGCGAGGAGGGGGCCAGACGAGCGGCGTATGGCGACTTCTTCCGCTTGCATTGGATCGCGCGAGCGCTCTATCTGATCAACCTGGGACTGGGCATCAGCGTCCTCTGCCTGAAGGTGCGCGCATGGGCACGGTGAAGCGGGCCCTCCTGGCGTTGGAGGACGGGACTGTGTTTCACGGCACGGCGTTGGGCGCACCGGGCGAGACGGTCGGCGAAGTCGTCTTCAATACCGCGCTGTCCGGCTATCAGGAGATCCTCACCGACCCGTCGTACCGGGGCCAGATGGTCACGATGACGTATCCGCATATCGGCAACTACGGGATCAATCCGGAGGACATCGAGTCCCGGCAACCGTGGCTTGCAGGGTATATCGTGAAGGAAGCGTGCCCCTACCCCAGCAACTGGCGGAGCCGTCTGTCGCTGGACGAGTATCTTCGCACCCACGCCATCGTGGGGATTCAGGGCCTCGACACCCGGGCCTTGACCACCCACCTTCGGGATCACGGATCGCAGCAGGGCTGCATCTCGCACGTGGACCTGGAAGCGGACCGCGTGATCAAACAAGCGCGCGAAGCCCCCGGCATCCTCGGGCGCGACCTGGTCAAGGACGTGACCTGCAACAAACCCTATCCGTGGACGGAGGGAAGCGGCCAGTGGAAGGTGCCGAACGGCGCGCCGGGCGACCATCCCCCCTTCAAGGTCGTGGCGTTCGATTTCGGGATCAAGTACAATATCTTGCGGCGGCTGGTGGACGAAGGATGCGCCGTGACGGTCGTGCCGGCCTCCGCGACGGCTGACGAGGTCCTGGCCTTGAACCCCGATGGGATCTTCCTCTCCAACGGGCCGGGCGATCCGGAGGCCGTTCCCTATGCGGTGGAGACCGTCCGACGATTGCTCGGCAAACGGCCCATATTCGGGATCTGCTTAGGCCATCAAATCATGGGACTTGCACTTGGATTATTCACGTATAAGTTGAAGTTCGGCCATCATGGGGCGAACCATCCGGTCCTTGACCTGGCGACCCGGAAGGTGGAAATCACCTCCCAGAACCATAACTTTGCCGTGCGGGTCGGGGAGCACGCCGAGAAGGACGCGAGGGGCACAGCCTGTGACACGCCCTTCGGCCGCGTGCGGGTGAGTCATGTGAGTCTGAATGACGAGGGCGTGGAAGGATTGCAGTGCCTGGATCTTCCCGCTTTCTCCGTGCAGTACCATCCGGAGGCCTCTCCGGGCCCGCATGACGCGGCCTATCACTTTCGCCGGTTCACGAATCTCATGGCCAAGGGAAGCCTGTGAGCGAAAGGACACGAATTCGTATGCCCATGTACTTGCGCTTGATCCTCAGCACGGGAATCGCGCTGGCCCTCGCCGGCTGCGTTTCAATCTCCCTCTTTCCACAGGTCCAGCCTCTCCAGGAGAAGACGATCCAGGGGACCGCGGCCGACAAAATCCTCATGATCGACGTATCGGGGGTCATCACCGAGGGGGCGACCGGGAGTTCCTTCGGCGTGAACGAGGACATGGTGGCGCGGATCAAGGAGGAGTTGACGCTGGCGGCCGAGGACACTCGCATCAAGGCGCTCCTGGTGCGGATCAACAGCCCGGGCGGGACCGTGACGGCCTCGGATGTGATTCACCACGAGATCACCCAGTTCAAAGCCAAGCGGAAAATTCCCGTGGTGGCCGTCATCATGGGCGTGGGCGCGTCGGGAGGGTATTACGTCTCGGCCGCGGCGGACCTGATCATCGCCCATCCGACCAGCGTGACCGGCAGCGTGGGGGTCATCATGCTGCGGGTCAACGCCGAGGGCCTGCTGCAGAAGATCGGGGTGGAGACTCAGGCCATCAAGTCCGGAGCGAAGAAGGACATCGGCTCGCCGTTCCGTCAGATGACCGAAGAGGAGCGGGCGCTCTTCCAGACGATGATCGACGGGTTCCAGGCCCGGTTCCTCACCATCGTCGCGCAGGGACGCGGCACTCTCCCGGCCGATCGCCTCAAGACGGTGGCCGACGGCCGCGTGCTGACCGGCCCCCAGGCCCTCGACTTGGGCCTGGTGGACCAGATCGGTTATCTCGATGACGCGATCGCGATCGCCACGGCGGCCGCCGGGCTCAAAGAGGCGCGGGTGGTGGTCTATGCCCGGCCCGGAACCTACAAGCACAACATCTATTCCGAGTGGCAGGGGCTGGGGAGCCTCGAAGCGCTGGCACGGCTGGATGTGATGGGACTGGTCCGCGGAGGGGGGCCGCAATTCTTTTATCTATGGATGCCATGATCGGACGACGCGATGCCCTGGTGCGAACCCTCCGCCTGATGGCGGGGACGTACGGCGTGTGTCTGTCGGGAGGCCTGCTGGAGACGCTGGCGGCGTGCTCCCGTGCGCCGGTGACGGGACGCGATCAATTCATCCTTCCCAACTATACCGAAGAGAAGGAGCGCGAGCTGGGCATCGAGGCCTACCGGGACGTCCTGCGCCAATTTCCTCTCAGCAACGACCCGGACATCACCGCGATGGTCCGGCGGGTCGGCGAGCGGATCGCCGTCGCCGCCAACAAGCCTGAGTATGAGTGGGAATTCGCCGTCATCAAGGACGACAAGATCGCCAACGCCTTCTGCCTGCCCGGCGGGAAGGTGGCCTTCTTTACCGGCATCCTCAAGCACACCAAGACCGAAGCCGGCATCGCCACGGTGATGGGCCACGAAGCCACCCACGCCCTTTACCGGCACGGCGTCGAGCGCATCAGCCGCGGCCTTATCGAGCAGGTGGTGCAGTTGGGTGCCCTGGCCGGCGCGGCCACCGGACACGTGAACCCACAGGTTCTCGCGGGAGTGCTCAGCGCCTACGGGGTCGGGGTGTCCCTGCCGTTCAACCGAACCCAGGAGTCCGAAGCGGACTACATCGGTCTTCGCCTGATGGCGCAGGCGGGCTACGACCCTCATGAGGCGATCGGGTTCTGGGAGCGCCTCAGCGGATGCCCCGCCAACATGATCGGCAAGCTCTGCTTCCGGTCGGGGGCGGGCATCCCGGAATTCCTGAGCACGCACCCCTCCGAGGAGACCCGGATCAAGAACATCGAACGGTGGATCCCCCAAGCCATGCAGTACTATCACCCGCCCGAGGGGACCCCTCCGCCGTCGAAGATCATGGGCTGAGCCGCGCCGGTGCCCAAACGCTCCGACATCCAGGCGATCCTGCTCATCGGGTCCGGCCCTATCGTGATCGGGCAGGGCTGCGAGTTCGACTACTCCGGGACCCAGGCCTGTAAGGCCCTGCGGGAAGAGGGCTACCGGGTCGTCCTAATCAACAGCAACCCGGCCACCATCATGACCGACCCCGAGGTGGCCGACCGCACGTACATCGAGCCCATCACCCTCGACGTGGTCGAGCGGGTCATCCAGCTCGAGCGTCCGGATGCCGTGCTCCCCACCATGGGCGGGCAGACCGCCCTCAACATCGCCGTGGGCCTCGCCGAGCGGGGCATCCTGAAAAAGTACGGGGTCCAGCTCATCGGGGCGAGCTACGAGGCGATCCGCAAGGCCGAGGACCGGGATCAGTTCAAGCGGGCAATGGCCGGGATCGGCCTGCGCACGCCGGTGAGCGGCGTGGCCCGCTCGCGGGGGGAGGCCCTGGGGGTGATGGAGCTCGTCGGCTTTCCCGCGATCGTGCGGCCCTCGTTCACGCTCGGCGGGACCGGCGGGAACATCGCCTACAACCGGGACGAGTTCGAAGAGTACGCCGAGTGGGGCCTGAGCGCGAGCCCCGTCGGGGAAATCCTGGTGGAGCGCTCCATCATCGGCTGGAAAGAATTCGAACTGGAGGTGATGCGCGACACGAAGGACAACGTCGTGATCGTGTGTTCCATCGAAAACTTCGACCCCATGGGGATTCACACCGGGGACAGCATCACGGTGGCGCCGGCGCAGACCCTGACCGACAAGGAATACCAGGTGATGCGGGATGCGTCGGTCCGGATCATGCGGGAGATCGGCGTGGACACCGGCGGGTCCAACATCCAGTTCGCGGTCAATCCGGCGGACGGTGAGCTCATGGTGATCGAGATGAACCCCCGGGTGTCCCGCAGCTCGGCGCTGGCCTCGAAGGCCACCGGCTTTCCGATCGCCAAGATCGCCGCCAAGCTGGCCGTCGGCTACACGCTGGATGAGATCCCCAACGACATCACCCGCGTGACCAAGGCGTCCTTCGAGCCCAGCATCGATTACGTGGTGGTCAAGATGCCCCGCTTCGCCTTCGAAAAGTTCCCGCAGGCCGATCCCACCCTGACCACCCAGATGAAGTCGGTGGGCGAGGCGATGGCCATCGGGCGCACGTTCAAGGAGGCGTTGCAGAAGGCGATCCGCTCGCTGGAGGTGGATCGCTACGGGTTGGACCCGCATCCGTCGCTGGCGCAGGGCGAGCCCGAGGAGACGGTGGCGCAGATTCGGGAGCGCCTGCGCCGTCCGGATGCCGACCGCCTCTGGCACCTGGCGGACGGGCTTCGCATGGGCATCTCCGTGGAGGAACTGCACGCGCTGACCGGGATCGATCCCTGGTTCCTGTGCCAGATGAAGGACATCCTCGCGGTCGAGGACCGGCTGGCGCGCGAGCCTCGTCCGCTCGCAGCCGCGGTGCTGCGGGAGGCGAAGCAGGCGGGCTTCTCGGACCATCGCCTGGGACAATTAATGGGAGTGCCGGAATCGGAGGTGCGCCGGGAACGGCTCGCGCAGGGCCTCACCGCCGTCTTCAAGCGCGTGGACACGTGCGGCGCCGAGTTCCAGGCGCTGACGCCGTACCTCTATTCCACCTATGAGAGCGAGTGCGAGAGCCGGCCTGCGGACCGCGACAAAGTCATCATCCTCGGGGGCGGGCCGAACCGGATCGGGCAGGGGATCGAATTCGACTACTGCTGCGTCCATGCGGCGATGGCCTTGCGGGAGATGGGCTACGAGACCATCATGGTCAATTGCAACCCCGAGACGGTGAGCACCGACTACGACATCTCCGACCGGCTCTACTTTGAGCCGCTGACCGAGGAGGACGTGCTCAACATCGTGGACACGGAGCGCCGGGCGGGGACGCTCCTCGGGGTCGTGGTGCAGTTCGGCGGGCAGACGCCCCTCAAGCTGGCCCTGCCCCTGGAACGCGCGGGGGTCCCCATCCTCGGGACCTCGCCGGACGCCATCGACCGCGCCGAGGACCGGGAGCGGTTCAAGGACTTGCTCGACGGTCTGCGCCTGCGCCAGCCGGCCAGCGGGACCGCGCGCTCGTTCGCCGAGGCGGCGGCCATCGCGGCCCGGATCACCTATCCCGTCATGGTGCGGCCCTCATACGTGCTCGGCGGCCGGGCCATGGAGATCATCTATGACGAGAAGAGCCTGAAGAGCTACGTCGGGCAGGCCGTGAAGGCCTCGCCGAAGCACCCGGTGCTGATCGACAAGTATTTGGAGGACGCGATTGAAATCGACGTGGACGCGCTCTCGGACGGCCGGCGGGTCGTGATCGGCGGCATCATGGAGCACATCGAGGAGGCGGGCGTGCACTCGGGCGACTCCGCCTGCTCGCTGCCCCCGTTCTCCCTCTCCCCCGGGATCGTCGAGGAGATCCGCCGGCAGACGGTGGCGCTGGCCCTGGACCTTCGCGTGATCGGCCTGATGAACGTGCAGTTCGCGATCAAGGACGGCGTCGTGTACGTCCTTGAAGTGAATCCGCGGGCCTCCCGGACGGTGCCGTTCGTCAGCAAGGCGATCGGGGCGCCCCTGGCCAAGCTGGCGACCCAGGTGATGATGGGGCGCTCGCTCGAGGAGATCGGGTTCACGGTCGAGCGCCGGCCGGTCCACTATTCCGTGAAAGAGGCGGTGTTCCCCTTCAACAAGTTTCCGTCCACCGACGTGCTCCTGGGTCCTGAGATGCGCTCCACCGGGGAGGTCATGGGCATCGCGGACACCTTTGGCGCCGCGTTCCTGAAATCGCAGGCCGGGGCGGGCTCGTCCCTGCCCCCGCGCGGGCGGGTCTTCATCAGCGTGAAGGACAAGGACAAGCCGGGGACCGTCGCGCTGATCAGGCGGTTCCTGGACCTCGGCTTCACGGTTGAAGCCACGCGGGGCACGGCCGGGCACCTGGCTCAGCACGGGGTGGTGGTCGAGACGGTGAACAAGGTCACGGAGGGGCGGCCCCATGTGGTGGACCACATCAAGAACGGGGAGGTCCACCTCCTCATCAATACGGTCGGGGACAAGGTCTCGCAGGCCGACTCGGCCTCGATCCGGCGGGCCGCGTTGGTCCACGCCGTGCCCTACTGCACCACGATGGCCGGCGCGCGCGCGGCGTTGATGGGCATCGAGGCGGGCCTGAAGCGGACGTTGTCCGTGAAGCCGCTTCAAGAGTACTACGCGTCAGGGCCACCGTCATAAGCGAGGGAGCATGCCGAAGACACCGATCACGAAGAACGGCTACGCGGCCCTGCAGGCCGAACTGGAACGCCTCAAGAAGGTGGAGCGCCCCAAAAACATCAAGGAGATCGAGGAGGCGCGGGCGCACGGGGACCTCAGTGAGAATGCGGAATACCACGCGGCGAAGGAGCGGCAGGGCCACATCGATGGGCGGATCCGCGACCTGGGGCACAAGCTGGCGGAGGCCCAGGTCATCGACACCGCGAACCTCTCGAACGAGAAGGTCGTGTTCGGCGCCACCGTCACGGTCAAGGACCTCCAGACGGAGAAGCAGCAGTGCTACATGCTGGTGGGCCCAGACGAGGGGGACCTGAAAAACGGGAAGATCTCCGTGCATTCGCCGGTCGGACGCGCCCTCATCGGCAAGCGGGTCGGGGACACCCTGGAAGTCCAGACGCCGGCCAAGGTGCTGGAGTACGAAGTCCTGGACATCCGCTTCGACGGCAGGTAGCTCACCGCCCCATGGCGCCGCCTCCCATCCCCCTCATCACCCTGCTTTCCGATTTCGGGACCGCCGATGTGTTCGTGGGCAGCATGAAGGGGGCCATCCTCGGGATCAATCCGAAGGCGCAGATCGTGGACCTCACCCACGAGGTCCCCGCCCACAATATCCGCGCCGGCGCCTATCTTCTCCATTCAGCTATTCGCTATTTCCCCGCCGGCACGATCCATGTAGCCGTAGTGGATCCGGGAGTCGGCAGCGACCGCCGGCCTCTTCTGGTCTCGACCTCGACCCATCACTTCCTCACGCCGGACAACGGGCTCCTGAGTTACGTGCTCGCCGAAGAGCCGGGGGCCGAGATCCGGCACCTTACCGCGCAAAAATACTTTCTCGGGTCCATCGGGCCGACCTTCCACGGGCGCGACCTCTTCGCCCCGGCGGGGGCCTGGCTCTCCCGCGGCGAGCCGCTGGACTCCTTCGGGCCACGGACCGAGACCATCGTGCGGTTTGAAGCCCGGCGGCCGGTCATGGAGAAGGGGAAGCTAATCGGGGAAGTCCAGCACATCGATCGCTTCGGCAATCTCATCACCAACATCGGCTATGCCGAGCTGCGGGACTTCGTGGACATGGACGACTGGCTCAACTTACAGGTGAAGGTTCGTCAGACCACGGTGAAAGGGCTTCAGCGGTGCTACGCGGACGCGAAGTCCAAAAAGCTGGCGGCGCTCGTCAACAGCGACGGCTGGCTGGAGCTCTTCTGCAACCAATCCCGCGCCGACAAACTGGCCAAAGCTAAGCTCGGCGACCGGGTCGAAGTGAGGGTGCCGAAATGATGAGGAGGGGACTGGCTGGTTTTCTGTCCGCAGAAAAGATGCCTGTCCCCCTTCTTGATTCGAAGAGGCAGGTCCTAGCGATTGATTTGTTTTCTGGCTGTGGTGGTCTCACTCTTGGACTGAAGCAGGCAGGGTTCAAGGTTATCGGCGCCGTCGAGATAGATCCGCTGTCAGTGGAAACATACAAGGTTAATCATCCTGAGGTCCACGTCTGGGAAACTGATGTTCGATTGTTAGGGATGGAAGAGGTAAAACGTGTATTGGGGATAGAAAAAGGTGAGCTAGACCTTCTCGCTGGTTGCCCTCCATGTCAGGGATTTTCAGCTATGCGTACACTAAACGGAAGCCGCAATGTAGATGACGAGCGCAACAATCTGCTATTCGAATTTCTCAGATTTGTGGAAGGATTGAAGCCCAGAGCCATCATGATGGAGAATGTGCCTGGTCTTTCGGCCGACGTTCGCTATTCGATATGGTGTAACGCTCTCCGTGAATTCGGCTATGTGGTGCAAGAGCGCGTTGTAAATGCCGCTGATTTCGGCGTGCCACAACGTCGCAGGAGGTTAATCTGTCTGGCAGGGCATTTCGGACTGATTGATTTTGCATCTCATGCGGGAACCCGCCGCACAGTCAAAGATGCGATCGGTAGGTTGCCCGGCCCTCGACACAGCAATGATCCCTTGCACAAACTGGGGGAGAAACGGAGCGAGAGGATTCTGAATCTTGTCCGGAGAATTCCCAGGAACGGAGGGAGCCGACTTGATCTTGGCCGTCAGTCTCAGCTCTCATGTCATCAAGAGTTTGACGGCTTCAAGGATATATATGGCAGGATGGCTTGGGACCAGGTTGCCCCAACCGTCACAAGCGGTTGCGTCAATCCGTCCAAAGGACGTTTCCTTCATCCACGATCCAATAGGACAATAACTCTTCGGGAAGCCGCTTTGCTCCAGTCTTTTCCTTCACGATACTTCTTTTCTCTCCGACGTGGTAAGTTTGCCGTTGCCGAGATGATCGGGAATGCATTGCCACCCCTACTTATCAAACGAATCTCCTTAAAGGTTCGGGCGTACCTGTCGGAGAGGAAGCTTTCAAATGAGCGAAGCTGACGCCAAAGAACTCTATCTGAACTTTCACGGGCGTGTCTTGGAGCACCTCGGAATTCAGATATATCAAAGTACCGTCAGTGCCCTGGCGGAACTCATTGCAAACGCCTGGGATGCCGATGCGACTGAGGTTCGAATCGTTCTTCCCCCCAAGCTCTCTAGCACCGCGGAAATAACTGTAAGCGACACTGGCTCCGGTATGACTTTCGGGCAATGTCAGGACCGTTTCCTGAACGTGGGTTGGCCGAGGAGGGGAAAAGACCCTGGTGCAAAATCCCCAGGGAAGAATCGTCCTGTTCTTGGCAGAAAAGGAATAGGAAAATTCGCGGGATTTGGAATTGCTGAGGTGATCAAGGTTGAAACGATAAGTGAGGAAACGGGTGAGAGAACTGTCTTCCAATTGGACATCCATACATTGATGGGCGAAGAGTATATAGGGAAGGATAGCAAGCCTATCGAGGTACTTTCCTATGAACCACCAGAGGAGACCCGCAAGAAATACCACGGGACTAAAATTACGCTGCTGCGACTCACTACAAAACGCATCCCATCCGAGCAAGCATTCCGTAATAGCATGGCTCGACGTTTTCTTATCCACAAGATGGCCGCTGATTTCAGGATATTGGTGAATGAGCAGCCGCTGCCGGACTCTTTTGACTTGATGGGCGTGCAGTACTGTTTTCCAAAAGATTATAAGCCCGATGAGAAGCCCGACGATCTCAAAGAGATCGACACTGAGGGATGGGGACTTGAGGAAATTGCGCCGGGGCGGACTATTCGATGGCGGTTCTTCTTCCACATCAAGACAATTGACGAAGAGGAGCTGAGGGGCATAGCTATCTTTACGAGAGGAAAGTGGGCTCAGAAGCCGTTCCTGTTCAATCTTACCGGCGGTCTGGGCGGCCAACATGGGGTTGAGTATCTTTCTGGACAAGTGCAGGCAGATTATCTGGATTCACTACATGAAGACCTGATCGCAACTGAGAGGCAACGGATCAATTGGGACCACGATGAAAGCCAACAGTTGCTAGATTGGGGGAGGGAAAGGGTTAAGAAACTTCTCCGTATTTGGAGAGAACGTAGGTCTGAAAAACGTGAACAGCAGATCGCCAGTAAGTTGGTCGGATTCGCCAGCAGACTGGATAAGCTCCCCGCCTCAGAAGCTAAAACCGTGAAAAAAGCATTGCGTAAACTTGCAAGCATAGAGACTTTGGATGACCAAGAATTTGAAGATTTGGGAGAGGCCGTGCTGACAACTTGGGAACAAGGGAGGCTCCGCGAGCTCATCGTAAACATCTCTGAAGCCGAGACTATGTCTGAAGGTGAATTCATGAAGCTTCTTCTCGAGGCTAAAGTTCTCACCGCTCTGAACGTTGCAGAGGCGGTAAAAACTAAGCTAGCAACGGTGCAAGGCCTGCGTGCGCGTATTGAGAACCGAGAGCTAGAAAATGCAGTTCGAGATTTTATTGCCAAGAATCCTTGGCTCATTTCTGGAAAATGGGAAACCTTCAAGAAAGAAACTGCGATTGACAAACTTGCGAAGGCGGCTGCTGAGTCGGCTGAATTCAAAGAGGATGATTGGCAAGGCCGAGTTGATTTGGTGCTGTCGAGCGGGGAACACCTCTTGGTTTTAGAGTTCATGCGCCCGGGACTAAAGATCAACTGGGACCATTTAAGTCGTTTTGAAAAGTACGCACTTACGTTGCGGACGAATATCGATGCCAACACAGCTGGTCGATTTAAGTATGTGACAGGTTACATCGTTGCGGATAAGCTGGGACAGGATGCGGTAACGCTGAAGAAAATAGAAAGCCTTGGTAGAGAGAATATGCATGCATTAGACTGGAACACTCTCTTTGAAAACGCCATCGTCGAATGGCGTGAGCTTATGGACATCCTTGTGAGTAGAGCTCCTCAAGATGAGAGGCTGAAAAGTCTGGACGACGTTAAGGCTTCAAAGTCTTAATCAAATTTTGTGGCTGACAACCTGACTCGAAAACAGCGCAGCTACTGCATGTCCCGTATCCGAGGTCGAGATACGGGTCTTGAGAAACTGGTTTGGCGTGAACTTCGTAAGCATGGCCTTCGATTCAGGAAGCACGTAAAGCATCTTCCTGGAAAACCCGACATCGTTCTACTGAAATCCAAAACAGTTGTCTTTGTGGATGGGGATTTCTGGCACGGCTACCGATTCCCTGCATGGCAGGACAAGGTGTCAGACTTCTGGAAGAAGAAAATCGGCAAGAACCGTTTCCGGGATCGCAGAAACTTTCAGAGGCTGCGAAGACGAGGCTGGAAGGTGATACGCATCTGGCAGCACCAACTAGAACGCGACCCAATCTCCTGCATTAGGAAAGTGGTTTCATCAGTAGCAGCGCCGACTGCCTGAAAGTGACCTACAACGCTTGCTTTGCAGGGGATGAAACGGGGTTAGGCAACTTTTGCAGCGGAACAGTCAGGACATCTGAAAAGTAGCCAGACCCCCTTTTCAAGCAATCTATTCTCGGGAGGCATCTTATGTTTGAACATCGCCGAGCACCGCTGCTTCCACGAGCCAAGTTTTATGCGCGCCTGGCGCAAAGCGCGGCCCTCGGAGTCGCCATCATTGTGATTGCCTTGGTCGTGGGCATGGTTGGGTATCACCATTTTGAGAGCATGTCGTGGATCGACTCCTTCGCGAACGCCTCGATGATTCTGTCGGGCATGGGACCTTTCGGCCCACTTCAGACGGATTCCGGAAAACTCTTCGCCGGCGTGTACGCCTTGTTCAGCGGACTGGCTTTTATCCTGATCGTCGGGCTCATGTTTGGGCCCGTCGTCCACCGCTTCCTGCACAAATTTCATCTGGAGTTTGAATCGGGCCAGCCGGTGACACCGAAAGACTCGAAGGACCTCTAGAGAAGGAGAGCGACCGCCATGGCAGAAGTGGAGCTACCGAAACCGGAGGAACTTGAGGAACTGAAGGGAAAGGCCTTTACGAGGCGGGTGGCCCTCTCCACCGCCATCTTCGCGGTGATCCTCGCCATCGCCTCCCTCGGCGGCAACAACGCGATGAAGCATATGCTCCTTGCCCAGCAGCAGGCGTCCGACCAGTGGGCCTTCTATCAAGCCAAGTCCATCCGGGAGCACCAGTATCGGGCTCAGAAGCTGCGCCTGGAGGCGGAGCTGGCCGATCCGGCTCCCGCCAAGAAGTCCCTCTCCCGGCAAAAGCTCGAGGAACTGCGGACATGGTTTGGGGAGGAAGAGAAGCGCCACAACACGGAGAAGAAAGACATCGAGAAGGAGGCCAAGCGGCTGGAGAAGGTGCGGGATTTGAACT
>JBGPTH010000040.1:0-24010 GCA_041490525.1 Nitrospiria bacterium | reverse complement strand
AGGCCGCAGATGAGCTGATGGCACGCAGCCAGGATGCTCGGGCGACGGTGAAGACCGCGATCGCCCATGGGAGAGAGGCGTTCGAGGCGGCCAAAGAACAGGGAAAGGATGCGTACGAGACGGGCAAGGAGGCGATGAAAGGGGTTGGTAAAGAGATGAAAACCCGCGTCTAGAAGAACGGTGTGGAGGACACCATGCTGGTGATCGAGATTGAACTGGGCATCATCGTCCTCGTCATGTTAGGACTGGTGGCCGTCCTGGTACCTGTCCTCATACGTGTTGGACGAGTGGCGAAAGAATCTGAACATGTTCTTCGCCAACTTAATACAGAGTTGCCGTTCCTCTTTCAAGAAGTCAGGCAGCTGATCCAGAGCGGGGACAGAGCCGCGGCAAATGCAAGGCGAGTCACGGCAGGAGTCGCAAGCTTCAGTGACGCCATAGCCGGCATCGGAAGGACCGTGACCAACGTCCAAGTATCTATACGGCGGGGGGCCGAGGCTGTTCTTGTCGGTCTGGGCAGGAATATAAAGGGGGGGATCGCCGGAGCTCGAGCGGCGTTTCGCGTGATCAAACGTGGAACGACATTTTCTTTGCCCCGGCGTGACCTTTTACCTCGGCGCGACCTTCGGAGGTCAGCGTACCGCCGCCTCTGACCCCTCGCTGTTGCGTGCCCTTGGCGAGAGGCGGTCATCATAGAGGGGTAGAACCAGGAGGGACCAACATGAGTATTATCGCATGGCTTTCCTGATAGGCTGTGGCTCGTCCATAGGTATGATCCCGCGCTGCAGTGCATAGCGGATGAGGGTATGGTGGGTGTTCAGGCCCAACTTCCGCATCAAGCTGGCTCGATGGGATGCGACAGCGCGGGAACTGATCTTCAGTCGGGCACCAATATCGAAGCTGGTCGCCCCCCCCGCGACTAGTTGCAGCACCTTTCGCTCGCGGGTTGTCAGTGTGTCATAGGGGGCCGCCGAACCGGTCTGAGCCTTTTGCAGAATTGTTCCCATAGAGGAATAGGAGCCAATGGAAGCCTCGAAAAGCGTTGGGCTCAGGTAACGCCGACCGGCAAGGGCCGTGCGCATGGCTTGGAAAAGCTCGGCTCCACTGGACTCTTTGACGACATAACCCGCCGCACCGTTTCTCAGTGCTTCCAACACATACGCCTCATTCCGGTACATAGAAAGGATGATCACACGAGTATCTAATTTCAGGCGCAAGACCTTTCGTAGGGTTTCTAGACCGTTCAGGCCAGGCATCATCAGGTCGACGATTACCACCTTTGGCTTCTTCCGCTTGACCAGTGCAACCGCCTCGAGCCCGTCAGCCGCTTCGCCCACAACGACAAATTTGGGATCCGATTCCACCAGGGCACGCAGCCCTTGCCTCACGACCGTATGGTCATCCACCAGCAAGACGGTCACCATAACGCCCCCCCCAAAGTCTTGAGCCCTTTTTCATTCAGAGATGCGCACCCAAGGAACCAGGTTGCCATATCGGTAGCTCCATTTGGAGCCGACGCTATCACGAAATGGCCCCCTATTGATATATCATAATGGGGCTTTCGAGCGTGAGTCAGAAAGCCTGGAAGTACGCTTTTCTTTTCACTTGGGATATGATTGTGATAAACCAACATACAAGCGGCGTTCCGCTGGTGCTTGCACTGACACTCTGAGAAGTAACCTCGAATCAAGGAGGGGCTGGGGTGGCCACACCAATCCGAAGGACACAAGGGAGAGGAGCAGGAGGACCGCAGAAAAGAAGGAAAGAGATCCCAAAGGCCCCGACTGGCATTACCGGGCTGGATAAGGTGTTAGGCGGCGGCCTGCCCGCCGGACGCATGACGCTTATCTGCGGAGGTTCCGGGAGCGGCAAAAGCATGATGGGCTTGCAGAGCCTGCTACACGGTGCCGTTGCCGGCGAGCCGGGCATTCTGGTCATGTTCGAGGAACGCGCCGCAGCCGTGCGTCAAAACGCTTGGAGCCTGGGATGGGACCTGGCTTCTTTGGAGCGGAAAAACAGGCTCTACCTGATGGATGCGCGTTTGGATCCTGCGGCGGTAATCTCCGGTGACTTCTCTATCAGCGGTCTGCTGGCGATCCTCGATCAGCGAGCCAAGGCCATGCGAGCCCGGCGCATCATGATTGATGCAGTGGACGCGCTCTTGCATTTGTACGATAGCCTCATCCGCGAGCGCCACGAATTATATACGCTGCACGAATGGCTTCTGGACCGGGGATTGACCACGATCATGACGGTCAAAACGATCCCACGGGATGATGCTCCTTCCCGGTATGCATTTCTGGACTTCATGGCGGATTGTGTGATTCACGTGGACCAGCGCGTCACGGCTCAGGTCACCACGCGCCGCCTGAGAGTGATCAAGTATCGTGGTTCGGGATATGGCCGCAATGAATATCCCTTCATCATCAGTGAGGACGGCATCACCGTCATTCCGATCACCAGCATTGCTATACAGCACCACCCGCTCGGTCCCAAAGTGTCCAGCGGCCAGGCTTGGTTGGATGACGTGCTCGCCGGCGGCTACAAACGTGGGGCCACCATCCTGATCGTGGGGACCGCCGGCAGCGGAAAGACCACCCTGGCCTGCGTCTTCACCCAGGCCGCTTGCCTGCGCGGCGAGCGCGTGCTTTATCTCAATTTCGAGGAGTCGGCAGAATCGATGGTCGGCAGCATGCTGAGCCCGGGCCTGGCCCTCCGGCCGCTGATCAAGACCGGGACGTTGGTGATCCGGTCCTACTTGCCGGAAGCGATGGGAGTGGAGGAGCACTTGTTTCATGCCCTGAAAGCCCTGGATGAGTTTCAACCCCAGCACCTGGTCGTGGATTCGATCTCGGCGTGCCAGCGAATGGGCTCGGAGGATGCTGCCTTTGAATACCTGATGCGGCTTCTGAACGCCTGTAAAGAGCGCGGTATCACATGTTTCTACATCAATCAGGCTACGGGCCTTGATATCGTTACAGAGATCAGCGGGATCGGGATTTCGTCCATTATCGATACCATCGTCCTTCTACGCCATGTTCCGATCGGTGGCGTTATGAAGCGCGAGTTGATCGTCATGAAGTCAAGAGGCTCGAAGCATTCTGAACAGTTCCATGCATTCCGCATCACCGATCGAGGTATTGATCTGGTGAAGCCCTAGCCCAGCTATACCATGGCAGATCGGCGTATGTGAAGGGATACGGAAGAAATAGAGTCCGATGATGAAAGCTCGCAAGCGCGAGAGGCGAAGAAACGCAAAGCCTGGAGGTGAGACCTATGTCTTCCGGGTCTTCGTGGCCGGCAACGAGTCCAACTCCACGCAAGCCAGGAGAAATTTGACTGGGCTTTGCGAAGAGCACCTCAAGGGACGCTACGAGATCGAAATCGTGGACGTGCTGAAAGACGCCGCTTCCGCTCTCAAAAATAACGTGCTGGTGACGCCCACGTTGATCTTGATCAAGCCTTTTCCGAAGGTCACCGTGTTGGGCAACCTCAGTGATACCAGGCAAGTCCTTGCCGCGCTCCGGCTGATTGGTGACGAGCGATGAGTGACCAGAAACCGCCATACCGCGAACTGAAGACCAAGATGAAAGAGGCGGAGGCGCTCATTTGCGTTCTGAGGACCCACCAGGTGGACGCGATTGTCGGTGAGCGTCACATCATGGTTGTCCGTTTGAAGCGGGCGGAAGAGAACCTCAAGAATTCGCGGGACCAGGTACGTGCCCTCGCGACACGCCTGCAGTCCATCCGCGAGACTGAACAGGCCGCGATCGCTCGTGATATTCACGATGAGCTTGGTCAGAAGCTTACTAGCTTGGAGTTGGGATTGTCCTGGCTCGCCTGCAAGGTGACACCCAAGCAACAGCCGTTGCAGGAGAAAATCGAATCGCTATCCGCTCTTGTCACGGCCATGATCCAGTCGGTCCGAAGAATTGCGGATGAATTGCGACCGGGCGTTTTGGATGAGTTGGGCCTGGTTAAGACCTTGAAATCGGAAGCGCGGGAATTCAAAGAACATACTGGAATACCATGCATGTTTGAGACGAATATGGCGAAAGCCAAGTTTGACCGTTCAGGAAGTGTCGCTATTTTCCGGATCGTCCAGGCAGCCCTCACGAATGTTGCCCGGCATGCCAATGCATCCGGGACCATGATCGCCTTGATGAAAATGAAAAATGATCTTATTTTGACCGTGAAAGACAACGGGCAGGGAATTACCAGGAAGCTGGTCTACAGCCATAATTCACTTGGCATTATCGGCATGCGAGAGCGCGCCCTTGCGCTTGATGGCACGCTTACTCTCAGCGGATCAAAAGGCAAGGGGACAACATTGACGGTGCGAATTCCACTGTCCCGGGTTCTTATCGGGTAACGTCCTCTCGGAAAACTGGGCGACCCAAAACTAGAAATTTGTGGTTGCTGACCTGCCCCTCCGAACCGATCCAGGTTCGATGGTAGGCCTCGGCTGCTTCAATACCCCCTTGCACGACGATTCCTGTCATGGTATTCGTGTAGCTACACAGGAGCCCAAAACGGGAATCCTGGATGAAACCGAAAGACAAACCGCCGTTCGATCCCCAGGTCTTTTTGGCCAAGGTCGGCGAAGGCCGGACGAGTGCCGACTACCGGAAGAATCAAAAGATTTTCTCGCAAGGCGACCCGGCGGACGCCATCTTTTATATCCAGCAAGGGAAGGTCAAGCTCACGGTCGTCTCCCCACAGGGCAAAGAAGCGGTCATCGGCCTTTTGGGCCTTCACGACTTCTTTGGAGAGGGATGCCTCTCGGGCCAGCCGCTGCGCATGGCCACCGGCGCCGCCATGACGGACTGCCAGATCGTGCGGCTGGAGAAAGCGCGGACGATTCGGGTGCTCCACGAGGAACCGACTTTTTCCGAGCTGTTCCTCTCTTATGTGCTGTCCCGCAACATTCGGCTGGAGGAGGATCTGGTGGACCAGCTCTTTAGCTCCAGTGAGAAACGGCTGGCGCGGGTACTGCTCCTGCTGGCCAACTTCGGGGAGGAAGGCCAACCGGAGCCGGTGATTCCGAAGATCAGCCAGGAAACGCTGGCGGAGATTATCGGCACGACGCGCGCCCGTGTCAGCTTTTTCATGAACAAGTTTCGCAAGCTGGGCCTGATCGACTACAACGGCGGGGGACTGAAAGTGCACAGCTCGCTGCTGAGAATCGTCCTCCACGACTGACGGCCACCGGCCGACGACGGTGGGCACTGTTCCACCCGTCTGAGCCCCTCGATAAATTCATACACTCTGAGCAATGTTGAACAGACTGCACACGCTGTAGCTGTTATGCCAGTGCCAAGAAGGTAGGTACGATGCCGAATGGACGCAAGGCCGTCTCCGGCTGGATTCTCTTCTGAGGCTGATCAAAAGACCTGGGGCCTCGCTGGAGCAGGAAGTTGAGAATATGTTTAGCCTGAAAACCTCTATGGGCTATCGTGCAGCCTGCACATCCATGGCGGCCATCCTAGTGGTGATAGCAGTCCTCGTTTACTCACCTACAAACGCCGCTCCTGTCGCGGTGCGGTTTTTGGAGGGCGTTGCCCATGGCTATCTCCTCGTGCATTCGCAGGGCGGGGAAACGATTGGCCAGGGTGAGCTGACGCAAGTCGCCAAAGAAGGAGATCTTGTCGAAAGCCGGTTGGTCATCCGTTTCAAGGATGGCTCCCTGTACGATGAGAAAGTGGCCTTCTCCCAACAGCGTGTATTTACGATCATCCGCTATCACCTAATCCAACGAGGCCCTTCGTTTCCGGATCAGATTGACGCCTCGATAGACCGAGGAACAGCTGAATACAAGGTTCGATCGCAAGCGGGGAAAGATGGGAGAGAGGAGGTGCTGACCGGACACTTTGATCTACCCAATGATGTGTACAACGGCATGTTTGCCGTGGTGTTGAAGAACCTTCTTAAAGATGCCAACGCAACGGTGAACGTCCTCGCGTTCACGCCGGGGCCTGAGGCCATTAAACTACAGCTGCGTTTCATCGGTGAGCAAGCTGTCCACATAGGCGACCTGTCGAGTAAGGCGAAGCACTACGTCTTTAAGCCGCAGATCGGAAAGCTTCGACAGTTTTTCGGCAAGGTGTCTGGCAAGTTGCCGGCCGATTTTCACTATGACTGCTGGATCCTGACCGATGAGGTGCCAGGTTTCGTGCAGTTCGAAGGGCCCTTGCAAATCATGGGGCCGATCGTGCGAATCGAACTCGTGAGCCCTCGGCTGCTTGCAAAACCCTGAGACAAGAGGATCCCTGGAAATTGACGTTGGTTATTGACTGGCGATCCCCGCTTATGGTATCGTTTCGCTCCTGTAAGTCCAGAACGGAAATCCGCATACTCCGCCGGCTGACTCTCGCTGTGGAGGGGGCCGCCTATGAAACCGAAAGACAAACCCCCTTTCGATCCTCAGGTCTTTCTGGCCAAGGTCGGCGAAGGAAGGACGAGTGCCGACTACCGGAAGAACCAGAAGGTCTTCTCGCAAGGTGATCCGGCCGACGCCATCTTTTATATCCAGAACGGCAAGGTCAAGCTCACGGTCATCTCCAAACAGGGCAAAGAAGCGGTCGTCGGCATTTTAGGGACCGACGACTTCTTTGGCGAGAGCTGCCTCTCGGGCCAGCCGCTGCGCATGGCCACCGCTACCGCCATGTCCGCGTGCGCGATCGTGCGGCTGGAGAAAGCGCGGACGATTCAGGTACTCCACGACGAATCGGCCTTTTCCGAGCTGTTCCTCGCCCATCTGCTGTCCCGCAACATCCGGCTGGAGGAGGATCTCGTGGATCAGCTCTTCAACTCCAGCGAGAAACGGCTGGCGCGGGTGCTGCTCCTGCTGGCCAACTTCGGGGAGGAAGGCCAACCGGAGCCGGTGATTCCGAAGATCAGCCAGGAAACGCTGGCGAAGATTATCGGCACGACGCGCGCCCGTGTCAGCTTTTTCATGAACAAGTTTCGCAAGCTGGGCCTGATCGACTACAATGGCGGGGGACTGAAAGTGCACAGCTCGCTGCTGAGAATCGTCCTCCCGGACTGACGCCCGCCCGGCCGACGATGGTCGGCACTGAACCTGCCCCGGCCTCTCAATAAATTCAAAGACTCTGAGCAATTTTGACCAGACCACAATGCGTCTTAGAGGCATAATTAACCCCCATAGCTGACGCGCGTCCTCGCCGTCATGAAGCAGGACCTGTACAAGAACTTGAGGGGCATCGTAAGAAAGCGAGGTAAGTCATGGGCAAGGGTCGTAAATGATGGCCAAGACAGTATGAACCCTATCGATGTTAAGGCTGCAGCAAACATGAACCCTGAGCCGCAGAGCACCCCGGCCAGTTCCGCAGAAGAACGCTCGCCCGCGGAAAGGACGTCGTCGCCCCACCTTCCCTCGCTCACCGTCCGCATGCCGGTGAACGCTCGAGGCCTGGCACTTGCCATTTTGGCTACAGTTGCCGTGGTATTTGCGCTGCAGTGGGCGCAGAAGTTTTTCATACCGCTCCTGATCGGAATCATCATTGCTTACACCCTCAATCCCCTCGTTGTGTGGTTGGAGCGGATTAAGATTCCTCGTGTGGTGGGTACCAGCATTGTGATGATTGCCATCCTGTGTGCGGGCGCGTTTGCGGCGATTTCGCTGCGCGGCCAGGCGCAGACGATACTCGAGCAGTTGCCCGAAGCGGCGCGCAAAGTTTCTGCAGCGCTCATCAGCATGCGGGAGGGGCCGCCCAACACCATGCAGAAGGTGCAAACCGCCGCGCGCGAGATCGAAAAGGCGACAAGCCAGGCGGCGGATATCCCTTCGACGCCCAAACAGCCTACGACACACATCGTCATTGACCAGCCCGTGTTCAAGCTGGGCAACTTCTTGTGGGCGGGTTCCACGGGGGCTTTCGGATTCATCAGTCAAGCCACGATGGTGGTTTTCTTGGTCTTCTTTCTCTTGCTGGCTGGTGACACGTTCAAACGTAAGCTGGTGCGTCTGACGGGCCCATCGTTGTCAAACAAGAAAATCACGGTGCAAATCTTGGACGACATCAACGTATCCATCCAGAGCTATATGTTCACGCTGCTGGTGGCCAACGTGCTCCTGGCACTCCTTGCCTGGGCAGCGTTCCGCTGGATCGGCTTGGAAAATGCGGGCGCATGGGCGTTTGCGTTGGGTTTACTTCACGTCATTCCTTACGTCGGGACTGGTCTTGTCGCGGTAGCTGCGGGAATGGCGGCCTTCATGCAATTCGAGTCATTCTCGATGGCGCTGTTGGTGTCGGGCAGCTCGATGGCAATCGCTACTGTCGTCGGCCTGTCTGTCACCACGTGGATGGCCAGAAAAATCGCGAAAATGAATGCTGCGGCGGTGTTTATCTCATTGCTCTTCTGGGGATGGCTATGGGGGGTATGGGGCCTGCTGCTCGCTATTCCCATCATTGGCATGGTGAAGGTCGTCTCTCGGCATGTAGAAGAACTCCAACCCTTGGATGAGTTGCTGGGAGAATGAAGGTTCCGGGGAGCCCGTGGGGCGCTGGCCGTCCTCAGCCGGGCAGGTTGGTGGCTTTGCGGAACGCCGCCTTCAGCTCCTCGTAGGTCTGGGTAACCGGGAACTGCGGGAACTCCGCGGCGATGGCGGCGGGAGGGCGGAAGAAGATGCCGGCGTCGGCGGCCATGAGCATGCTGGTGTCGTTATACGAGTCGCCGGCGGCGACCACGTGGAAGTTGAGGTTCTTAAGCGCCAGCACGGAGGCCTGCTTTTGATCGGGCAGGCGCAGATGGTAGTTGACGATCCGGCCGTCGGGAGCCACCTCCAGGGTGTTGCAGAAGATGGTCGGGTAATCGAGCTGGCGCATCAGCGGCGCGGCGAACTGGGTGAAGGTATCCGAGAGGATGAGCACCTGGCACTGCGTCCGGAGCCACGCCAGAAAGTCCTTCGCGCCATCGAGCGGCGCCATGCTTCCGATCACCGCCTGAATGTCCCCTAACTTTAATTTGCGCTCGTCCAGAATTTTGAGGCGCCGCTTCATCAGCACGTCGTAGTTCGGCTCGTCCCGCGTCGTCAGCCGGAGCTCGGGGATCTTTGTCCTCTCGGCGACGTTGATCCAGATCTCCGGAACGAGGACCCCCTCCAGATCGAGGCAGGCGATGACGGGTCTCACAGGCTGTGTCGTGATGGACGGCCCTCCCTGATTGCCGACAGAGGATAGCCGCGATCGCCCGGGCCGGTCAAGGACCATCTGTGATAGAATCGCCCGACTTCACGAGAGGAGGGCGCGTGGCGCAGTGGGTCGGGGTGTGGTTTCAGTGGGTGCATGACTGGGGGTATCCCGGGATCATCATCCTAATGGCGCTGGAGAGCTCTGTGGTGCCGATTCCGAGCGAGATCGTCATCCCGCCGGCCGCGTACTGGGCGACGCAGGGGCGATACAATTTCTGGGGGGTCGTGCTGGCAGGGACCGTCGGGAGCTACCTGGGCGCCGCCGCCACCTACTGGGTGGCCCGGTGGCTGGGGCGGCCTTTGCTGGTGCGCTACGGCAAGTACGTCTTCTGTCCCGAGGACAAGCTGCTCCGGGCCGAGCGCTGGCTGGGGCGCTATGAAGCGGGAGGGGTCTTTTTCGCCAGGCTGGTCCCGGTGGTGCGGCACCTGATCGGCATCCCGGCGGGTCTGGTGCGGATGCCGTTCGGCCTGTACAGCGCGATGACGATCGTCGGGGCTGGACTGTGGTGCCTGGTCCTGGCCTGGTTCGGCGGCAATCTCCTCGGCGATCAGCCGGAGCTGGTGCAGGACCCGGTACGCCTCTGGCATGTCCTGCGCGAGCGCTCCTACTGGATCGGCGGGTTCGCATTGCTGCTGTGCGCGCTCTACATTCTGGTCATGCGATTGACCGCCGAGCCGAAGTCCTCCTCCGCATGACGGCCGCCCGCACCTTGGCCTTCAACAAGCCCTATGGGGTGCTGCCGTGCTTCACGGACCCCGAGGGGCGGCCTACGCTGGCCAAATTTATTCGGGTCCCCAATGTGTATCCGGCGGGGCGGCTGGACTTCGACAGCGAGGGCCTTCTGCTCCTGACCTCCGACGGCGCCCTGGCGCATCACATCACGGACCCCCGGTACAAGCTCCCCAAAGTGTATCTGGTGCAGGTCGAGCGCATGCCGGATGAGGCGGTCCTGGCTGGTCTTCGGAGCGGGGTCCTAATCAAAGGCCAACGCACGGGGCCGGCCGAGGTCGAGTTGCTCGCCGCCCCTCCTGCGCTCCCCGAACGCCCGGTCCCCATCCGGTTCCGCAAGTCGGTGCCGACGGCCTGGCTCAAGATCGCCGTGCGCGAGGGGCAAAACCGCCAGGTCCGCCGCATGACCGCCGCCGTCGGGCATCCCACGCTCCGGCTCGTCCGCGTCGCGATCGGTCCCGTCACGCTGGGCGACCTTCAGCCCGGCCAATGGCGCGAGCTGAAGGCGGAGGAAATCCAAAAGCTCCGCAGGGCGTCGGACCCTCCCCTCAGCCGGATAGGGAAGGCGAGTGGCGGCACTGGCCGGATTGCATAAGCCGGCGGTCATTTGATAACATTTGTATGATCGCGTTGACGCAGGAATCACCCTAACCGAGAGCGCCTTATGAGAAGACCATTTGAGTCACGGCGGATTTTAGGCCCGGGAACGATCGTCAGGCTGGCGTGCGCGCTGATCGGTGCCTGGGGCCTGGGGAGTCCGCTGATGGGGGCGGAGCCCGTGCTGGGGGACAAGGGCGACCCGAGGGTGTTGGACCAGCCGCCCAGAGGGTTCTTCCCCAACATCGCCTTCGCCCACGGGTTCAAGGCCGTAAAGGACGTCTTCCAGACGGACCGCTACAAGCCGGACAGGCCCGCGACCACATTTACGGCGGATGTGGAGTCCATCTTCCTGGTGTTCGATATCCTTCCGCGGGAGAATCCGGCCCACATCTTGGGCCAGTGGTATCTGGAGAAGGGGAACGGCCGGCCGGAGGACAGGCTGTTGTTTGAGGAGGGGGTATACTTGCAGACCTCCCAGGACAGCGGGTTCCTGGAATGTCCTCGGCCGAAGGACGGCTGGGTCCCCGGCAATTATAAGGTCAAGATTCATTTGGGCGAGAAGGTCACCGAGGCCAGTCAGCTTGGGACGTTGCGGTTCACAATCGTATCGGCAAAATGAGGGAGGGAGTTTTTATGGTAAAGGAGCGGAAGGCGACCGGTCTTTTCATGTTGTTGTTCCTGGTGCTGCTGGTCCATCCCGGCTGCGTGGCGGTGACCGGGGAGACCGCGGGGGAGTCCGTTGATGACACCGTCATCACCTCCCAGGTCAAGGCCAAGCTGACGGCCGAGAAGGCGAGCTATTCGACTCGGATCAGCGTGAAGACCGAGCGGGGAGTCGTGTATCTCACCGGGAGCGTCGAGACCGCGGACGACCGCAGCAAGGTGGTTAAGATCGCGAAGGAGGTCACAGGGGTCCGGGATGTCGTGGACCACCTTGAGGTGAAGCCCTAAGGGCCCCCTCATTACATCTTGCTTTGAATCTCGTCGGCGATTTCGTCGAGGGTGCGGCCGTCGGTGGGGATGACCTGATCGCAAGCTGCCTTGTAGAGGGGTAGGCGTTCTTTCAGCACCTCTTCCACCTCTTCGACGTAGGTCTTCTTGCCGGTCAGGGAGGGGCGGTCCGTGCTGGCCTTGATCCGCTCCATGATGGTGGCCACGTCCGCCGTCAACCAGAACACCCGGGCGCGCTGGCGCAGGGAATCCACGTTTTCCTTGCGGAGGATGGCGCCGCCGCCGGTGTCGATGATCGTGCGGTCCTTCGCCCCCACCCGCCGGCAAATGTGTGATTCCAGGTCGCGGAAATAGTCCCAGCCCCGCTTCTGGATGATGGCGGGGACGCCCATGCCGGCCTTCCTGACGATCTCCGTGTCCGTGGAAACCAGGGGCCACTTCAATCGCTCCGCCAGGATCTTGGCTATGCTGGTCTTGCCCGTTCCGCGATAGCCGATCAACACGATGTTCATGTGAAATGTCGCTCCAACACGGACCGCATCACCCCGACCGGGGCCGGCTGCTGGGTCCACAGCTCGAATTGGCCGGCCGCCTGGTGCAGGAACATTTCGATCCCGCGCACCGTCCGGCACCCCGCCTGCCGCGCCTCGGTCAACAGCCGCGTCTCCAGCGGATTGTACACGATGTCCATGACGGTCAGGTGCGGCTTCAGGAGATGGTCTGGGACGCAGGTTTCGCCGGCATTCGGGCTCATGCCGACCGGCGTGCAGTGGACCAGGATGCGCGCCTCGGGGATGTGCCGGCCCAGCGTTTCCGGGGTGAGCTGGGACCCCGAGACGGAAGCGCCGGTTTTCTCGCGCAGGTCGCGCACCAGCGCGTCCCGTTCCTGGTCAATGACGGCCAGGATCGTCAGTGCGGCGATCTTGGCCTCCATGCAAAGGGCGAAGGCGATGGCCCGGGCCGCGCCCCCCGAGCCCAATATCAGGACGCGCGCCCCGTCCAGTGCCTGTCCGGACGCGCGAAGGGCCGCGAGCGACCCCGAAGCGTCGGTGTTGTATCCTGTGAGGGTACCCTGGTCGGACACGATGGTGTTGACGGCCCCGATGTTGCGGGCGGTGGGATCGATCGTGTCGAGATAGGGAACCACGGCGACCTTGTGCGGGATCGTGACGCTCGCGCCGCGGATGCCGGTCAGCGCGCGAATGCCGCGGACGGCGCCTTCCACGTCGTCCACCCGGAAGGCCACATAGACGAAGTTGAGCCCCAGGTGCTGGAAGGCCGCGTTGTGGATGGCGGGCGACAGGGAGTGCTCGACCGGGTTTCCGATCAGTGCGCAGAGGCGTGTCTTGGCGTCGATCGTAGGCATAGGGGATACAGGATAACGGGGCGAGGGTTGGGGGTCAAGCCGGCATGTCGCCCCTTGCTCCCGCCGCGCGCACATGGGACTTGATCTATAACAGGCGCGCTGATGCGCGCCTCCCACTGTCGGTATGTGCTCGCTCGACGGCCGCAGTGGGGCGACAATGCCGTCTTGAGGAGGTAAATTCCCTCGCTCCTGGAGGGAGAGGGTGGGGTGAAGGGGTGAGAATGAACTCATGAAGATCGTCGCGGATGCCAACATCCCGTACGTCGAGGAGGCCTTCGGCAGCCTCGGGAAGGTCACGCTGCTGCCGGGGCGTGAGATCGGCCCGGAGCAGGTTCGGGACGCGGACGTGTTGATCGTCCGGTCGGTGACGCCGGTCGGTCCCGCGCTGCTGGAGGGGAGCCGGGTGCGGTTTGTCGGCAGCGCGACTATCGGGCTGGACCACGTGGATGAAGCCTATCTGCGCACGCGCGGGATCGCCTTCGCGTATGCGCCGGGCAGCAACGCCAACTCGGTCGCTGAATACGTCATTGCCGCGTTGCTGGCCTTGGGGCGCGAGCGGTACGAAGGCCGGACGCTGGGCCTCATCGGAATAGGCCGCAGCGGCACGTTGGTGCACGAAAAGGCCCTTGCCCTGGGCATGACCGTGCTGGCCAACGACCCTCCGTTGGAGCGGGCCGGGCGAGCGGGCCTGGTCTCCTTGGAGAAACTGCTTCGTCGGAGCGACATCGTGACCTGTCACGTCCCGCTGACGCGCGAAGGGCCGGACGCCACGTTCCACCTGCTCGATGAAGCGAGGCTGTCGCGTCTTCAGCCCCACGCCGTCGTGATCAACACAGCGCGGGGGGCGGTGGTGGATAATGCGGCGCTCCTGCGCGCGCTCAGAGGCGGGCGCCTCGGTGGGGCCGTGCTGGATGTCTGGGAGCATGAACCGGAGCCAGACCCTGCCTTGGTTGAGGCGGTGACGCTGGGGACGCCGCACATCGCCGGGTACTCGTTCGACGGCAAGGTGAACGGAACCAGGATGCTCTACGACGCCATCTGCGCATTCCTGGAGCCTGCGCGGGAACGGAGTTTCCCGACCGTCCCCTCCGAAAGGCATACTCCGCCGGTCGAAATCGAGGCGGATGCTTCGCTTGGCGACATCCTCCGGAGCCTGGTGGGGAAGGCCTACGACATCCGGCGCGACGATGCGGCGCTGCGGGCGAGCATGAAACTGCCGCGCTCCGAACGCGCGCGGGCCTTCGACCACCTCCGGGCGGAGTATCCGATACGGCTGGAATTCAGGCACACGAGGGTCGCTGTCCCTCCCCATCACATGGAGGTCCGGCAGGCCTTGCACCGCCTGGGATTCACGGTTGAGGATCGTAGGGCGTAAGACGTGGAAGGTCGTGTTCATGCGCCTGAGGAGATGCTATGATCCGGCGCCTTGAACCAAGCGAACAGTCCCGACGACACACCATCATTCCCACTACCAATTCAATAAAGGAGGTTGCCATGCAGAAGCTGATCGGATTCGTATTCATCGCTGCCGTTGCGGTGATGGGTGCCTGGACAGGCTGGGCCGGGCCGGCTCTCGCCGCCGACGATGACGGGTCGAAGATCACCATCACGGCGCCGAAGGACGGGGCAACCGTCGGCGATACCTTCGAGCTCAAATACGATCTGGTCAAGGGGTCACACGCGGCGCATGCCCACGTGTACCTGGACGGCAAGTATCAGAAGGGCTTCGACGGCACGTTCAAAGGGGTGGACAAGGGCAAGCACGAAATCAAGGTCCAGGCGGCCACGTCGAAACACGACCTGCTGGCGGCGACGCAGACCATCACCGTCGAAGTGAAGTAAGCCGAGGGGGTAGGACCGGGTGAGGGGCGCTTAGGCGGGGACGAAGGGATTGAAGCGCATCTCATGCCCGATCTTGGTCTCCGGGCCGTGCCCGGTGATCACGCGGGTGGCTTCGTCCAGCACATAGAGCCGTTGCTTGATCGAGCGCTCGATGGCCTGCTCATCGCCCCCCCAGAGATCGGTCCGGCCGATGCCTCCGCGGAACAGGGTATCCCCCGCGAGGACCATCTTGGCCGACTCAAAGTAAAAGCACAGCGAGCCGGGAGTATGGCCGGGGGTGTGCAGCACGGTGCCCTGAAGGCCGCCCACCGAGAGCGCTTCCCCGTCCTCCAGCCACCGATCGGGCGGCGGAACGGGCGCGTAGGGAACCCCGAACAGCCGGCACTGGACCTCGAGGATCTCCCAAAGCTCCTTGTCGGCTTTGTGCAGGCACAGCGGCGCGCCGGTGGCCTTCTGCATCTCGCCCGAGGCCAGGAAATGGTCGAAGTGGGCGTGCGTGTGCAGGAGGCCGGAGACCGTCAGGCCGAGCTCCCGCACGGTCTGTAAGATTAATTCGTGCGCGCCGCCCGGGTCCACGACGAGGGCCTTCTTGGTGACCGGGTCGCCGATGATCGAGCAGTTGCAGCTCAGCGGGGGAACCGGGAACGACCGGAAGATCATAAGGTCTCCCGCTTGGGTTCCTTCCACTGCTGGCCGGAGGACTCCCAGGTCGATTTGGACACCACGATCGGGGCCTTGAACAACACGGCCAGGGCGATTGCATCGGACGAGCGGCTGTCGAAGACGAAGGTCTTATCTCCCATCGTGATGGTGAGGTCCGCGTAAAACGTCTTGTCTTTCAAGGTAATGACCGCCCGGGTCACCTTGGCGTTGAACTCCAGGAGAATGAGGCGCATCAGATCGTGGGAGAGCGGCCGGGGCTTGGTCCCGCCGGTGAGGGCGCTCTGGATCGAGACCGCGACCGTCGGGTCCACGTGGATCGGCACAAAGCGGTCGCCGACGATCAGGAGCACGACCGGAGAGTCCTCCACCACCCTGACCTGCACTTCCTGAACCTCGACCCCGGCTTCTTCAGCCCAAGCCAGGGGCGCCAACGCCCAACTCAAGGCCAGGCACAAAACTAAAGCGACGATTCGATCTGCCAGTGCCATTGGTTCCTCCTGCCGCAGCCCCCTGGCGCGCGGCCTCATGGGGCTTTAATTGAAACCTGGTCTGCGTTACAATCAAATTCATTATATGGAAAATAAATTGGAAATGCAGGTGGGCAGGGGGTCTTTCCTCATCGCCAGCCCCCATTTGAGGGATCCCAACTTCCGGCAGGCCGTGGTGCTGATGTGCCAGCACGGGCCTGGCGGGTCCCTGGGGCTGGTGATCAACCGGCGCACCACCCAGCACATCATGGATGTCCTCCCGCAGGCGGTGGGGTTGCAGGAAAGGGCGGGCATGGTCTACAGCGGGGGCCCGGTGCAGAAGGAAAACCTCCTGGTCCTGCACCGCCTGAGCGGGACGGTTCCGGATGCCCAGCCGATCTTTGACGGGGTGTGTCTGGGGGGCGACATGGCGATGCTGGAAGAAGTGTCCGCCAATGGCGACCCGAGCGGGCTCGTCAGGGTCTATATGGGCTACGCCGGCTGGGCGCCCGGACAACTCCAGCTCGAATTGACGACAGGGTCCTGGGTCGTCCTGCCGGCCGAGCTCAAGATGGTGTTCGCGAGGGATCCTTTACAGGTCTGGCCCACGATTCTCCGGTCCCTGGGCGGGGTCTTCGCCCTGTATGCGACCATGCCCCCCGATCCCTCCGCGAACTGAACACACTTCGCTCTCCGGCTCAATTCCCCACGCAGTCCCGCCCTGTTCGGGCCTGGGTGTTCAATTACGAAACGGGATGCATGTCCAGAACCAGCGAAGTCCCGTCCCGGCTGCGCCCGATCCAGACCTCGCCCGAGGGGGACGGATCGGTCCGCTCGTACCGGAACCCCAGCCGTTCCAGCGCATGCCAGTAGGCCTGGTAGTCCCGGTCCCCGGCAATGCTCACTTCGATATCGATGTCGTGCCCGGACTGCTGTTTGACCGTGAGCGATCCGACGATCCGCCCCGACAGGCCCGCCTGGTGCAGAGCCTCGAGGACCCACTCAGCGTCCGGGCGGGTCATCATGGGGCGCCCCTCCGGCCGCTACTTGGGCAGAGGCGCCAGCGGCTCGCTCTTGGGCGGGAGCGTCACCGGCAGGATGCAGGCGAGCACACGTTCAAGCCCCAGCAAGCCGCGGGCGATGGAGACCGTGACTTTCGCCTCGTTGACTCCGCAGAAGGCGTTCAGCAGGTAGAGCTTCCGTCCATCGTTCAGGCGGACGACGGCCCGGTTCGAGAGGAAGCCAACCGGCAGGCGGGTCCCAAGGCTGGTGGCGGGGACCTCCCGCACATCCCTCAAGGAAAGGGCGTTCGCGGCCAGCACGGCGGTGGCCAAAAGAAGCCCTGCGGCGGCGCCCACCACCAAGCGAACCCAGACCGGCGTCGGGCGTTGTCCCGCGGGCGGGGGCCGGCGTTCCAGGTACCACACTGAGACCATGCCAACGGGGAGCGCGAACAAGAGGAGGATGTGACCGGCCGATGTCTGGAACGCGGTGCCCACCGAGGTCTCAAAGAAGAAGACATAGACAATCGGCGCCAGGATCGTCAGAAAGACGGCGGCGATCTCGCGGGCCGGCATGCGAAGACGCCTCACCATTCAACCCCGTATTGGTCCTGAAAGACGGTCCAGGCCGCGAGCGCCAGCATGGGCCCTAATGTACGGCGAAGACGGGCGGGAGTCAATGACATCCCATGGTATACTCCGGGGCGGCTTGCCCCCTGTACCGGCATTGCGCATAATTGGCTTGGAGGCACCGGGCGAGAGGGATGCGGATGACCGGCCACGTGATCGGCTTGCTGAAAGAATATATGCGGGATCTTGTGGACCAGGCTCGCCAGGAGGCACAGGCGAACCACGCGTTCGGCTTCACGCCGGCACCGTACCGGTGCGATCAGGCGATCTCGGACCTGTTGGCGATCCTTGACGACCGGATCGAGTCCGAGGGTCTTCAGGTCGGCCTCCCGGAAGGGTTTCTGCACCAGATGTGGACGGTGTGCAACGAGGCGAGGCCGCACATCGAAGAGACCGTGTGGCTGGAGTCCAGCCTGGACGAGCCGGCGGCTACCAAATCCCGGACGCGCGAATTGACGTACCGTGCCGTGATCGCCTATCTCGAGCGGCAGCCGGAATGAAAATTCTGAGCTGGAACGTCAACGGGATCCGGTCCGTGGCCCGGAAGGGATTCCTGGAATGGCTGCAGCGGGAGCGTCCCGACGTGCTGTGCCTGCAGGAGATCAAGGCGAGACCGGATCAACTGCCGCCCGAGTTGGCGTCCCCGCCCGGCTACCTGTCCTTCTGGAACTCGGCCGAGCGGAAAGGCTACAGCGGGGTGGCGACCTTCACCCGCCAGGAGCCGCTCATGGTGCAGCATGGGATCGGGATCGAGCGGTTCGACGCGGAAGGCCGTGTGCTGGTCACGGAACACGACGGCTTCGTCCTCATTAACGCCTATTTCCCCAACGGCCGGCGCGACCTCGGGCGGGTGGACTTCAAGCTGGAGTTCTGCGACGCCCTGCTCAAGCTCTGCACCAAGCTGCGGCGCCGGGGCAAGCGCGTGATCGTCTGCGGGGATTTCAACACCGCCCACCGGGAGATTGATCTCACGCACCCGCGCGCCAACGCCGAGACCTCGGGGTTTCTGCCGGTGGAACGGGCATGGATCGACACCTTCATCCGCCATGGCTATGTGGACATCTTCCGGGCCTTTCAGCAGGGGCCCGAGCACTATACCTGGTGGAGCTGGCAATATGACGCGCGAGCCAACAACGTGGGGTGGCGCATCGATTACCACTTCGTCAGCGAGGACCTGGTGTCGGAGGTGAAGCGGGCCTCCCACCTGCCCCACGTCGTAGGGTCCGATCATTGCCCCGTCCTGCTCGAACTCAAAAATGGCCGGAGGAAGAGCCGTGGGTGAGCTCAAAGACGGCCGGCTCCCCACTTCAGTGGTGCCGGAGCGGTATGACCTGACCCTGACGGTCGAGCCGGAGCAGGGACGGTTCTCCGGCGCCGTCGCGATTCAGGTGTACGTCCGCGAGACGGTCCGGAGCGTCACGCTGCACGCGCTGGAACTGGAGATCACCGAGGCTGCGGCGGAAGCCCGAGGCGTTCGATACGCCGCCGACGTGTCTGCGGATGCCGCTTCCGAGACGATCACCCTGACCCTGAACCGGGAGTTGGCGGTGGGGCCCGTCACGCTCCGCCTGACGTTCACCGGCCACCTCAACCAGCAGATGAAGGGCCTGTACGAGGCCAAGGCAGGGACCGAGCGCTACGCCTTCACTCAGTTCGAGGCCACCGATGCGCGCCGCGCCTTTCCCTGCTTCGATGAACCCGGATTCAAAGCCGCCTTCCGTATCACGGCCGTGATTCCGGCGCATCTGACGGCCCTCTCCAACATGGAGGTGGAGTCGGAGGCGGTGGACACGGCGGCGCGCCGTAAGACGGTCGCCTTCGCGGAGACGCCCCCCATGTCCACGTACTTGGCGGCCCTCGCCGTGGCGAAGCTGGAGGGCGAGACCGTGGTGATTGACGGCACGCGCGTGGCCATTTACACGACGGCCGGCCAGTTCGCCCTGACGGGCTTTGCCCGGGACATCATGAAGGCCTGCCTCCCGCGTTTGAACGACTACTTCGGCCTTCGGTATCCCACCTCCAAGCTGGACCTCGTCGGGGTGCCGGATTTCGCGATGGGGGCCATGGAAAATTGGGGCGCGATCTTCTTCCGGGAGAACCGCTTGCTGGTGGACCTCTCGAACGCCTCCGTGGCGAATCTTCGGGCCGTCGCCAACGTCATCACGCATGAGGTGGTCCATCAATGGTTCGGCAACCTCGTCACGATGTGGTGGTGGGACGACCTCTGGCTCAACGAATCGTTCGCCACCTGGCTGGCGTGCAAGATCGTGGATGACTGGAAGCCGGAGTGGCGCTCCTGGGTCGAGTTCGTCGGGGAGAAGCAGGTCCCCCTCGGCGTGGACGCGCTTGCGGCCACCCGGCCGGTCAGCTCGAAGGTCCGCACCGCTGCCGAAGTGGAGGAGATGTTCGACGCGCTGACGTACGAGAAGGGCGCGTCGGTCCTTCGCATGCTGGAGCAGTTTGTGGGGGAGGAGGCCTTCCGGCAGGGGATCCGGGACTACATCGCGGCACACCGATACGGGAACGCGGCGGCGGGCGATCTGTGGGAGGCCCTGGCGAAGACCACGGGCCAGCCGGTCCCGGTGATCGCGCAGGACTGGTTCACGAAGCCGGGCTTCCCGATGGTTTCCGTGCGGACGACGGGCGCGGACTTCCGTATCCTTCAAATCGAGCAGGCGCGCTTCCACGCGAACCCCGAGGCGACGGCGGTCTCCGGGACACCCTGGGCGATTCCGCTGAGCCTGGCCTTTGAAGATGATCAGGGCGTGCGGCGGCACCGCGTGCTCATGACCGAGCCGAGCCTGGAAGTCACGCTTCCCGCCCGCGGGCACGTGCGGTGGGTTTACGCGAACGCCGGGGAACAGGGGTACTACCGGACCAGCTACGATCCTTCGTTGCGGAAGGCGTTGGCGCAGTCTGTGTCGCGCCTCTTGCCGGAGGAACGCTTCGGTTTGCTCGATAATGCCTGGGCCTTGACGCAGAAGGGGACCCTCCCGATCGGCGACTTCATGGATCTGGTCGTGCGGGTCCGCGGGGATGAGACCCGCATCGTGGTGGAGGGTCTGGCCGGCTACCTGGCGTCCCTGCACGCCCGGGTCGTTGCCGAGCCGGACCGGGTGGAGTTCGCCCGGTTCACCGCGGATCTTTTGCAGCCGCTCGCCGGCTCGCTCGGCTGGGCCGCGCGCCCTCAGGAGGGAGACGACGCGAAGCTGGTCCGCGCGGCAGTGCTGTGGACATTGGGCAGCATCGCCAGGCCGGCCTCATTGGCGACCGACGTGAGCGGGTGGCTCGAACGGTACTGGACCGATCCGGCCGCGCTCGACCCGACCTTGGCGGCGGCGGTCCTCCGTCTGGGGGCCCGCCTCGGAGACAGAAATCGGTTCGACCGGTATGGGGAGCGGTACGCCGCGGCGGCCACCCCAGAGGAACGCGACCGCTACCTCGTCGCCTTCGGCGACTTCGCCGACCCTTTGATCACCCCCGCGATCCTTGCGCTGATTCTCAGCGAGGGGGTCCGCGGACAGGACATTTGGAAGCCCATGCGGGGACTGCTGGCGAACCCCGCGACCCAGGCCGAGACGTGGGCCTTCGTGAAGGCCAACTGGGCGGCCATCCGGCAGAAGGGCGGGACCGTCGGTGCCCAGCGGATCATCGGCGGCACCAGGACGCTCTGGCGAGACGAATGGCTCGGCGATGTGGAGGCGTTCATGACTCGTCCGGAGAACCGCGTTGCGTCCGCCGAGCGGACGCTGGCGCAGGCGTTGGAATTCATCCGGCTGGGTCTCGCGTTCAGACGGCTGCAACAGGCCAAGCTCTCGACGTGGCTTGGGAGCCGGGAGCAATAGGGGAAGGGAGAGAATCGGGAGGACGCGATGAGCGGATTGGGGCGTGCTGGTCTGATTGCGGTCGTGGGGGTCATCCTCGGATGTGCGACCGCTCCCATCCCGCCCTCCGAAGGGACGATGTCGTTCCTCCGGTCCTATCGCAGCCAGCTTGAGGCCAAAGTCGCCTCAGGGCACCTGACGCGCGCCCAGGCCCGAGACTTGTTGTATTCCAAGCTGGGCGAGGTCCAGCCTCCCCTGCCCGGGCTTGGCGACCTCGTGGAGTTCCGGAAGCAAGTGACCGCCCAGGTCGAGACCAGGTCGCTGACTCCCGATCAGGGCGAGGCCCGACTCACCGCTCGCGAATCGGAGATGCTGACGCGATGGGAGGAGATGGCGGCCCGGGACGCGCGGGAGCAGCGGGAGATGGACCGTCTGGAAAGCGATTACGAGCGCGGGTATCGGCAGCAGAAACAGATCGAGCAGCAGGAAAATATCTTTCGGGACCGCCCGCGGTTCTAGTCCCTTTGCCATGAAAGCCATGGTCCTCAGACAGGCCGCTGACGTCGGAAAGAGTCCCCTCTTGCAGGAGGAGCTTCCCGTTCCCTCGCCGGCCCCCGGTCAGGTGCGCGTGCGCGTACACGTCTGCGGGGTGTGCCGCACCGACCTGCATATCGTGGAGGGCGAGTTGCCGGAGGCCAAGCGGCCGGTCGTTCCGGGCCACGAGGTCGTCGGCATCGTGGATCGGGTCGGGCGGGATGTCCGCGGCGTGAAGGAGGGTGACCGGGTCGGGATCGCCTGGCTGCAGGGGACGTGCGGCCGCTGCGAATTTTGCCGGACAGAGCGCGAGAACCTCTGCGCCCAGGCCGCCTTCACCGGCTACCATGTGGACGGCGGGTACGCCGAATACGCGCTGGTGCCGGCGCCGTTCGCGTATCCCATCCCGTCCGCCTTCACGGACGAGGAGGCCGCGCCCTTGCTCTGCGCCGGGATCATCGGCTTTCGGGCGCTTCGCCTCAGCGGCATCAAACCCGGGCAGCGGCTCGGCCTGTATGGGTTCGGCGCCTCCGCCCACATCGCGATCCAGGTGGCGCGCCACTGGGGGTGCTCCGTCTTCGTCTGTTCGCTCCGGGAGGAGCATCGCGCGCTTGCCCGGGAACTGGGCGCGGTGTGGGTCGGGAGCGCGGCCGAATCCCCGCCCGAGAAGCTGCACGGGGCGATCCTGTTCGCGCCGGCCGGCGAGCTGGTCCCTCCCGCGCTTCGGGCGCTGGAGAAAGGGGGAACTCTGGCCGTGGCCGGCATTCATTTGACCCCGATCCCGACTCTTGATTACAAGCGCGAGCTGTTTGAGGAGCGCGTGCTGAGGAGCGTGACGGCGAACACCAAGCAGGACGGCCTGGATCTTCTCAAAGAAGCCGCCGCCATCCCGATACGCGTGCACACCCAACGATTCCAACTGGAGGAGGCCAACGCGGCGCTCCAGGCGCTGAAGGCCGGCACGATCAGGGGTGCCGGGGTCCTGCACATAAAACCCCTCGCCCCTTGAGAGAGAGGTTTAGGGTAAGGGCTGCATCAAAATAGTTTAGCCATTCCTGCTATTCAGGAACCAGGTGTGCATCTCGCCCTTACCCTTGACATCGATGGCACCGCGCTTCTCAAGCATGAACGGTTCACTCAACCGCTGCCGAGTAGAGTCCGTTACCTGGATTCGCCCGGCCACGCCGTGGGATTCCATCCGACTGGCAGTGTTTACAACGTCTCCCCATAAGTCATAGAGAAATTTGCGCTTGCCGATGATACCGGCCACTACTGCGCCGGTGTCGATGCCGATGCGCACCTTCAGCTTGTAGCGGCGATGCTCATTGAAGCGGTCCACTGCCTCGATCATGTCCACCGCCATGTGCGCCGCACGGATCGCGTGATCTGCCACAGGGACGGGCAGTCCTGCGGCAGCCATGTAGGCATCACCGATCGTCTTGATCTTCTCGAGGCCGCGGGTGTCGGCGATGACGTCAAAGCGGGTGAAGATATCATTGAGCACCTCCACCAGAACTTCGGCGCTCACGCCCTCAGAAAACTTCGTGAACCCCACGATGTCCGCGAACAACACCGTCACCTCCGCGAAGCTATCGGCGATGACTTCCGTGAAGCTATCGGCCGTGACTTCGGGGCGCCCTTTCAAGCGTTCAGCAATGGAATGAGGCAGCACGTTGAGCAGCAGTCGCTCCGACACCTTCTGCTCCGCCACGACTCGATCGTAGAGTTTCTTCGTTTCCAGATGCAGCAGGCGGACTTCGAGCATGTTGTAAACTCGGATCAATACCTCTGCGAGATCGAACGGTTTGCTGACGAAATCCTTCGCCCCGGCTTTCAGCGCGCGCAGCTTGTGATCCGGTTGGGCGGTAATCACGAGGACAGGAAGATAGCCGCCCGTTTCGATTTCCTTCAGGCTTTCCATCACCTGGAATCCGTCCATGCCGGGCATCTGAAGATCGAGCAGGATCAAGTCGTAGCGGTTCTTGAGGTGAAGTTCGCAGACCTCGTTCGGATCCCTCGTGGACGCGATGGAAACGTAGCCAGCACCGCGCAGCATTTGCTCCAGCAGAGAGACATTGGCCTCTTGATCGTCAACGATCAGGATGCTCGCCTTAAGAATGTCCGATGAACTGATCATAGCTTTTGTCCTGCGTTATGTGCTTTGACAAACCCGTTTTTCCCGCAAATT
>JBGPTH010000039.1:0-24167 GCA_041490525.1 Nitrospiria bacterium | reverse complement strand
GCGGCAAATGCAGGACCGGCAGGTCAAGCCGGGCGTTTATCTTTTTCGCCGCCCGCTCCTGGTAGATGTCCAGGCTCATGTGGCACAGGGGGCACGGGGTGACCATCGCGTCCGCGCCCTCGTCCTTCGCCTCCTTGAGGTTCGCCCCGTTCATCGTGAGCGCGATGTCCTCCTTTTCCAGAATGATCGGAAAACCGCAGCACTTGATCTTGCCGCGATAGTCCACCGGTTTGGCCCCCACCGCCCGGATCACCTTTTCCAAGGAATTCGGGTTTTCAGGATCATCGAACCCCAGGTCCCACGACGGCCTCAGGATGTAGCACCCGTAAAAGGGAGCGAGCCGAAGATCGCCGAGCGTGACCTGGACTTCCCCCTTAAGTTTCTCCAGGCCGACCTCCCTGACCACGATCCACAGGAGGTGTTTTACTTGGATACCCCCTTGATAAGTGAGACCCTCCGGTTGAAGCAGGCGGTTGACGCGTTCGAGGAGCCCCGCATCGCCCTTGAGCTGTCGGTTCGCGGCGCTCATCACGCCCTGGCACGTCCCGCAGATCGTCATCACGTCCAGGCCGAGACGCTCGGCCTGCGCAAAGGTGCGCGCGCTGAGCGCGAGGGCCCCCTCCGGGTCGGCCTCCGCGACGACGCCGGCCCCGCAGCAGGACGAGGCCGTCAACTCGGTCACCTCAATCCCCAGCCGCCCGATGACGGCCATCGTGGACTGAAAGAGCTCCGGAGTGGCCCCTTTCGCCGCGCAGCCCGGATACAACGCATACTTCAGCGCCATAGCCGCCTCACATCCATAGGTGAACTCGCGGGTGGCGCCGATCCAGGCCGCGACGCGCGCCGCGACTTGCCAAGGGGACCCGTTGCTCTTTGAGCGGGTCCTGCCCCCGCATAGCCCATCGCAGCTGGGCGTTTCGCCGTCGAGGCCCCGCAGACCCGGCTGTACGCCCCGCGCTGCATCTGGGCGCCCATGCGGTGTCACCCGCTCGACTGCAACGGGTCGAAGGCGGAGCGCCGCACGGCAGCGGCCGATCGGCGACAGGACCCGCGATTTTCATCTTCCCTTCCCTCTCACCCGGACTTATACCGCACCCCGACCCCTGAGTCGGGATAATTCATCTCGATGTTGTTGAACTCATTGCAGACGACGAGGCAGGCGCCGGTTTCGAGACAGGCGAGCCAGTCCACCTGGATCTTCCCTTCATCGCCGTCCCACCGGTACACGCTTGCCGGGCAGACGATGGTGCATTGCTTGCGGACGCACTTCAGGCAGGCGTCGGGTGACTTGACCCGGATGTGCGGGGACCGGTATTCCAGTTCTATGAAAGGGTCGTCGTCGGCCATATGTCGGGCTCCTACCGTGCGCGCTCCAGAATGGCCCGGACCCGCTCGACCCCCTTGATCGGAGGGTGCAAGGGATTCGGGATCTTGCCCTTCAGCAGCATCCGGACCCCCAACGGGAAGATGTGCAGGAACCTCCGGAGGCTCAAGCCGATCACTTTAAGGGGCATCAGGGCCTCGTTCAAGCGGCCGGAGCGGGCGATCAGATTCCGGAACCCGACCACGTGCCTGGCCCCTTCCGTATCCGTCATCCCTGCCTCGATCGCCGCGCGCCGAAGCCGGATGATCGCCTCCATCGGCCGGACGTCCTTGGGGCAGACCTCCACGCAGAAATTGCACCGGGTGCAGTCCCACATCCCGGTCGGCCCCTGCAGGGCCGCCAGCCGGGTGCGGCGCACCGACTCGCTCTCCCTCGGATCGGCAACAAACCGGTAGGCCTTGGCCAGCGCGGCCGGTCCGATGAACCCTGGGTCCGCCTCGTGCGAGGTGCAGGCGGCCACGCACGCCCCGCACATGATGCAGGCATCCACGTTGTGGAACTGGTAGGCGCCCGGAGCCAACACATGCTGCCCCGTGACCGGCACGGCCTCGGTCTGGACCCAGGGCACAATCTCCCGGGTCTTCCCCCAGAACGACTGCATGTCCACCGCCAGGTCCTTCAGGACCGGCAGGTTCCCGAGCGGCGCGACCGTGATGCCGCCGTGCCGCTCCCATTCCTTGCGCACGGAGGTGCGGCAGGCGAGCTTCTCCGTGCCGTTGATGGTCATCGCGCACGAGCCGCAGATGGCGGATCGGCATGAATAGCGAAACGTCAACCGGCCGTCCAGCTCGTTCTTGATCCGAATGAGCGCGTCAAGGACGGTCATGCCCCTGGAGACGTCGAGACGGTACGTCTCATCGTGCGGGGCGACATCGAGCTCAGGGTTGTACTTGCTGATGGTGAAGGCGAGCCGCATGGCCCCCCTACTCGATCGTGAGGATCTTGGGGAAGCGGGTGAGGTTGCGGCACCCGTCGGCGGTGACCAGGACCATATCCTCGATCCGGGTGGCGCCGATCTCAGGGTAGTAGAGGCCGGGCTCCACGGTGACCACCTGACCGGCCTCGAGGCGGGAGCCGGACCGGCTGATGCGGGGGGACTCGTGAATGTCGATCCCCACGCCGTGGCCCGTCCCGTGAAAGAACCCCTGCATCCTCCCCTGCACCCTGCCAGTCTTGAACCCGGCCGCCTCGAAGCGGCTGAGGACGGCGGCGTGGATCTCCTGCCCGTCGGCGCCATCCCGCACCGAGGCGATGGCCTCCTCCTGGGCCGCCAGCACGGTGTCGTAGAGCCGCTGCATGTCCCGGCTCGGCGTGCCCTTGACCACCGTCCGGCTCATGTCGGCAAAGTAGCGCGTGGTCATGTGGCGGGGAAAGACATCCATGACGATGGGCTCGTTGGCCTTCAGGGGGCCGGTGCCCTCGTTGTGAGGGTCGCAGGCCTGCACACCCCCCGCGATGATGGTGTGCTGGGCCACGCAGTCCTGCTCCATCAGGGCGACGTTGATGAGCTTTTTGATCCGCTCGGAGGTCACCGGCTCGCCCTCATGGACGATGAGGCCGTCCCGGACGGAGGCGGAACCGAGAAGGTCGATGGCGCGCCGAACGGCCGATTCGACGGCGCGCTGGGCGGCCTCGATGTAGCCGATCTCCTCCTGGGTCTTGAGTGCCCGCTCCTCGAAGAACGGTTCTCGCTTGGTGCTCAACTCATAGCCCCTGGCCTGCAGCCGCCGGCCATGCTCGAAGGCGAAGTGCTCCGGAACCAGGAGCTGCGTGACGCCCCGTTCCTTCAAGAACTCGTCCACCACGTCAATCGAAGTGGGGGCGGCGGTTCCCCCCCGCTTGACCCGCGCTTCGTAATCGGAATAGGAGAGGACGGTGTCCACGGTGGCGGTGGCACGGGCCCGGTCCACCTCCAGGTCGCTCATGAGCAGGATCTTCTCCCCCTTGATCCGCAGGAAAATAAAGGCGTCCGGGGCCAGAAACCGAGTGGCGTAATAGAGGTTGGACTCAACCTCGCTTGCCGCGATGATCAGCACGTCCTGCTCGGTGGGCATCCGTGATCCTTTCTATGCCGATGGTATCACGGGCTCACCGAGCCGAGCAAGGCGAGGGAGCCTTCTTCGTGGGCGAGATCAGCTCTTTCGGCAGCAAGATCGTGTTCTTCAAGAGATCGAAAGCGAGCATGGCGAATCCCGTCACCCCCGACGCCACCGACTTCATCGGCAGGGAGGTGACTGTTGGATCGCCGAGCGGCCCCTTGACCTCAAAGAAGGCCGTGACGATTCCCTCGCGGTCGCTGATGAACAATTTGCCGAACAGGGGGATGGACGACAGAAATTCCTGATAGGACCCGAAGGGGCTGGTGGCCATGACCATGTCGGTCTGGTCGTTGGGGATATCGTAAGTCCCCGCCCCGGTGATCTTCATGATGGGGCTGTCCACCAGATAGTTCTTGATCTCCGCGATGCCGTCCTTGACGTTCATCTCCCCGCTGAGGCAATCGAACGGCATTCCCTTGGCGGAGAAGTCCACCTTGCCCGCCAGCAGCGTGGGCAGGTTCAGGATGCCGATGATCTTGGAGGTCGCCGAGAGCTTCCGGAAATAGCCCTGCTTAATCGCCACCCGGACGTCTCCCTGCAAGGTGTTAGCCGTCCCGCGCGGGTGGCTCCCGTCCCCGCGGATCGCACCATCCAGATAGAGTGATCCCGTGAACGGGGGCTCCTTGATGCCGAAGGCCCGGATCAACGGCTCCACCGCCACCCCCGCCACGTGCAGACTGCTCTCCACGGCCGCCGGCTTGTCCTTCGGCAGGGCAATGCGGAGCTGCCCGGAAATCGCCCCCCCGCTCGCCTTCCCGTTGACGGGGTCCACGACGACCACCCCGTCGCCGCCTGTCGCCTTCGCCCGGATTTCGTCGAACCGGATACCATGATAGACGGCGTTGCGGACCGTCGCCCTGGCCGAGAGCTTGGAGTCACGCGCGATCCACTCCATCGCCCTCCTCACCGGGGAGCGCTCGCCCTCCGGGATCAGGATCTGGAGATCGAGTCCCGGCGAATCCAAGGTCAGATCGATGAGAGGAACCCCCCGCCACCCCCGGACGGTCCCTTTGGCCGTGATGCGGCTGCCCTTGATCTTCACGGCCCCGCGCTCGAGCTCGATCCGGTCGCCTTCGAAGGACGCGTCCAGGCTCAGGTCCTCCACCCGGTTTTCAAGCCCTTCGAGTTTGAAACTGGCCTGTTTCACGCCGGCCCGGCCCTTCAGGGTCGCCGCCCGCCAGTTATCCAGCAGCCCGGCGGCGGTGAAAGCGGCCTGGAAGGTTCCCGTATCCGGGGGCGTCTTCAAGGCCAGTACGCCTTTCGGAAGCGCGGGGATCGCCACCGTCGGGACCCGCACGTCAAGAGAAAACCGCCGGGGCGCCTGAAGAAAGAAAGTCCCTTTAGTGAGGATTTTGAGCGGGGGGACCTCCATCACCACCCGGTCCAGGTTGAGCCGATCCCCGGGACGCACCAAGAGGTCGAATTCCAGGCTCCCGGCGACCCCTATCGGTTTCCCAAGCCCGGAAGGAGGGTGGGCCAAACCCGTGTTGCGAAGATCGAGCCGGCCTTTTCCCCGCAGTTCCTCGGTCCGGCCCGACAGGCTGAGGCGAAGATCCGCGGTGCCTTCCACATCCAGGTCCTCCGCGGATCCGTCCGTGGCAAGATCCACAAGGTCTTCCGCGTCGGCCTCTCCGGAAAGCGTCAGGTCATAATGGGTCTTCTCATCGCTGTGGACCGCGATGTCTCCGTCCAGTGCAAGCGTGGAGTCCCCCACTTCCCCCCTCAGGTTCTTGAAGGCGACCCCGCGCGGGATCGAGCGGACCCCGCCCCGCAAGTCCGATACAGGCAGCTTCAGCCGGGGATCAACGAATCCCACCCCCTGGGCCTCGACCGCCCACTCGACTTTGAGATCCTCGAGATGTGCCAACGGTCCGTTCAACAGGACCATCGCGGTGGCAGACCCCTGGAGATCTTTCAGCCCGAGCGGGCCGGCGGGCAGGACAACCTTGGGCGCGAACCGCGCCACGATCGCCGCCAGTTCCTGCGCCGTGACCCGGCCTTTGATGGCCAGGTAGAGGTCCGGATTCTTGGTGAGGCCGGTCACCTCCCCCCGCCCTTCGGTCACCTCCGCCAGCCCGTATCGCCCCGTCAGCCGCTCGATCACGATGCGGTCGGCCTCCGCCCGCAGCAGGCCGGTGACCCCCGACACGGCCACGCGGTCTTTGCCGACGACGGCGCTCCCGCCAGAAATTTCCAGGCCGCCCTGGAGGCTGAACGGCGGCGACGCGCCAGGGCCCCCGGTGAATCGGACTGAGACCAGCCGTATCTTGCCGGCCAGCTGCCCGTCCCGAAGGAACCCCAACCCGTTCGCGCGGAGCATCTCCTCAGGCACGCTCCCGATCAATCCTTCCAGCGGAAACGGGGTCGTGGTCAGCTTGAATCCATACTGCAATTCGGAGGAGAACAGGCCGGTCAGCTCCGCGCTCCCGGTGATGGTAGTCCCCGCGGCCACCACCTTCAGGGCGGTCATGGTGAGAGCGCGATCGGCCTGCGCCCACCGGTACGCGTACATCCCTTCCAGGTCCACCACCCCGCGGAGCCCGGCAAGGAGTTCGCTCGCCTTGACATAGGGAGCAAGCTGGGTCAGGTTGATGCCCTTCGCCTCGACCCACCCCTCTGCCGTCCCCGCCGGGCCCGCGTCCGAGGTAGGCTGCCGCACCACGTGGCCCTGCACCATCACGGTGGCCTCCCCCTTTTGGAAGGGAACCGCGGCGGAGAGCCGGAAATCCAGCTCGCGGCCGCTCGCCACAATGGTGGTCGTCACCCGCTGAAGGGACAGCGAGCGAACCGTCTCGGTGTTGAATGCGTCCTGGAAGACGATCTGGCCTTCCGTGATGGTGGTCTCCCCGCTGAGTATGGGCAAGGCGGCTTCGCCCCCTAGGCCGATCGCGAAGAAGTCCGAGATGTTCAGCTTGCCGTCGCCTCCCCGCTTGATCACGACCCGGGGATGATCCAGCAGGAACCGTTTGACCAGCACCTTCCGGTGCAGGAGCGGGAAGATCCGGAGATCCACGAACAGCCGCTTGGCCGACAGGAACGGCGTCTGCCCGTCGGCCTCCCGAATGACCACCTCGTCGAGGGCCATGCGGACGTGCGGGAACAGCTCGACGTGGACGTCGCCGACCTGGACCTTGCGCCCCAATAGGGATTGCGCCTGCTCGATCAGCAAGGGCTTGTAATCGGTGTTGTTCAGATAGACCAGGATGGCGACGACGGCGACGACGGCGACACCGAAGAGAGCGAGCCCCACCCATAAAAGTAACCGGAGAATTCTCCCCACGGAATAAATCTTACCCTACGGCGCGCTAAATGCCAACGGGTCGAGGTCTCCCCGCTTCTCTCGGCGCGCCGGAGCAGGTATAATCCACGGACCGTGGTCCCCTCACGCACCCGCTGGAAAATCCTGGCGCTCCTCACGCTGATCAGCGTCATCACCTACGTGGACTGGGTCAACATCTCAGTGGCCGCCCGGCAGATGATGCCCGCGCTCGGCCTGACCCAGGTGCAGATGGGAACCGTGTTCTCGGCCTTCGTGCTGGGCTACGCGCTGTTTCAGGTGCCGGGAGGATGGCTGGGGGACCGATGGGGAAGCCGCCGGGTGCTGACCGCGGCGGTGGTGTGGTGGTCCCTCTTCACCGCCCTGACCGCCCTCGCGGGCACGCTGCCGACCGCGCAGTGGCTCGGTATTCTGGGCTCCCTCATCCTCGTGCGTCTTTTGATCGGCGTGGGGGAAGCCGCCGCCTTGCCGAACTTCAATCGGACGGTGGCCGACTGGCTGCCGTCGCGGGAACGCGGCCTGGGGATGGGGGTCTCGATCGGCGGCATCGGCATCGGCTCGGCGCTGACGCCCCCGATCGTCGCCTGGATGATGGTAAACTACGGATGGCAGAGCGCGTTTTATGCCTCGGGGGCGGCCGGGGTTCTGATTGCCCTGCTGTGGGCCTGGTACGCGAGAGACCGCCCGGAACAGCATCCCAGCGTCAACGAAGCAGAACTGCGCTACATCAGGGAGACGCCCCTCACCCTCTCCCCTGTGGAACCCGTTCCCTGGTCCGCCTTCCTTCGCACGCCCACGGTCTGGTGGCTGGTCCTGAGTTACACCTGCTTGGGCTACATCGCTTATGTGTACATGTCGTGGTTCTACTTGTACCTGGGCAACGAGCGAGGCTTCACGGTTCTGCGCGGGGCCTTCTTCGCCGCCGGACCCTTTCTCGCCATCACGGTCCTCTGTCCGCTGGGGGGCTGGGTCACGGACCGTCTCGCCGCTCGACTCGGGGTCAGCCGGGGGCGCTCCTCCGTCGGGTGTACGGGGATGCTTCTGTCAGGCCTCTGCATTCTCACCGGAACGCTGGCGGCTGATCCGGTTGGGGCAATCTTATTGCTCTCGCTCGGGGCGGGCTTCCTCTATTTCACCGTCGGCGCCTTCTGGGCCGGCACGATCGACCTGGCCCCGCGTCATGCCGGCACGCTCTCGGGGGTCATGAACACCGGCGCCAACATCGGCGGCACGATCTCGCCCACCCTCACGCCCTGGCTCGCGGAACAGTTCGGATGGAACGTGTCGCTGGGCGTCGCCGCCGGGATAGCGACCCTGGGAGGCCTGCTTTGGCTATTGGTGAGGACGGGCGACGGACTGAATAAATCATAAGAGCGGGTCCTGCCCCCGCATAGCCCATCGCAGCTGGGCATTTCGCCGTCGAGGCCCCGCGGACCCGGCTGTATGCCCCGCGCTGCATCTGGGCGCCCATGCGGTGTCACCCGCTCGATTGCAATGGATGGCGCCGGCGGCGGGGTGACGGCGAGTGGGACCCTGGCGGAGCGGAAGAGCGTACAGCGCGAGTCTGCGGGGCTGCGACGGCGAAAGTCGCCTGAGCACGTCCGGGCTGATCGGCGGCAGGACCCGCTCCATAGACAACGGGTACCCCGGTGACTCGCCGACAGGACCCCAAAGCCGCAGGCGACAGGACCCCGGAGCCGCAGGCGGCAGGACCCGTATTAATAATGGTTGAACGCATCATCATCAAGGTCCTGCTGGCGGCCAATCGCGTGTATTGCCGGTTGATGTTCTGGGTCCACCCCCCGGCCTCCCCTCCCTTACCCCTGTCCGGGCCAGTGCTGCTGGTGTCCGATCACTCCTCGTTCGCCGATCCGCTCGTGCTGTTCGCCACAGCCGGCCGCCCTATTCGGTTTCTGATGGCCCGCGAGTATTACGAGAGGCCCTTCCTTCATTGGATTTTTAAACTGGCCGGCTGCATCCCGGTGAGCCGTGGGCAATCCGAACCCGCGCCCCTCCGGGCCATGCTGCGGGCCCTCGCCGAGGGGGATGTGGTGGGGGTCTTTCCGGAGGGCGGGATCGTCGAATACCGGAGTGAGCGCGGGTATGAGGGAATCGGCTATGTGGCATTGAAGAGCGGGGCGCCGGTGGTTCCGGTGTCGATCAGATGGGAGGGCCCCCGCCCGTTAAGCCTGATCGGGGACCTGACCAGGCCAGCCCGGGCGACGGTGAGGTACGGCGCCCCGCTGGTCCTCGGCCATGACCCCAGCCGCAGCCGTGAGGAGGCGCGCGCCGCCACCGACCGCATCCTCCAGGCGATCAGGGAGCTATAACCAGAGTCTTGACCTCGACAGGCCGTTGTTCTAAAATGGCACCAAAATGGTTCCACACATGAGGTGAAACGATGGCTATAACTCTTTCCATTAAAAATGTTCCCAACAACGTCGCCGAACGTCTTCGTCGGCGTGCGGCACGTCACCATCGGTCCTTACAGGGGGAATTGCTGTCAATCCTTGAAGAAACCCTGACCTCCCATGAACCCCTTCATCCGAAAGCAGCGTTGGAACAGATTCGTAAGCTGGGACTGCGTACCCCGGCGGAGGCCGTGTCCATGATCCGTCGGGACCGGAATGCCCGTTAAAGTTGCCGACGCGTCTGCGCTGGCGGCCCTCATCTTCGGGGAACCGGAGGCAGAAACAGTCGCATCTCGGTTAGAGAACAACACAATCGCCGCGCCCTTAATTTTGCCTTTCGAGATGGCCAGCGTCTGCGTGAAAAAGCTGCGCCGACACCCAGCACAGCGAGAGACCCTGCTTGCCGCTTACGCGTTGATGGATCGTCTGGCGATCGAGTACTTCCAGGTTCAGTTTCATGAAGTCATTAATTTGGCGGAACTGTTAAGGCTGACTGTCTATGACGCGTCGTATCTGTGGCTGGCTCGATCCCTCGGGGCAGAATTGGTCACCTTGGATACCACACTGGCCCGCGCCGCTTTTCGCCCACCCTCCAAGCGAAGGGACAGAAAAGACCGGTAAGGGAGACTCTGTTGCAGGCACCTCCAAGCCTCCTCACGACCAACTACGAAGCATTTCGCCGTCAGTTCGCGGCCGAGCGCCTCGTGGTGCTGTACTATCTCGGACTCATCGCCAATCCCGTCTTTATCGCCGCCGACGTGCTCCTCCATCGCGACCATCTCTCTTCACTGCTCGGCATTCGCGCCATCATCGAACTGGGGCTGGCGATCTGTTTTGTGATCCTCAAACGTCGCCCCGCGCTGGTCACGCCGAACGCGTTGCTGATGCTGTGGGTCCTGATCGGCAATCTGTGCATCGCGCAGATGACGGTCGTGCTGGGCGGATTCACGGCCCAGTACTACAGCGGGCTGAACCTCGTGTTCCTGGCCGCGGCGGTCATCGTCCCCGTGTCGTGGCCCAGCCATCTGGTCGCCCAACTCGGCACGCTCGCGTATTACTATGGCGCCAATTTCCTGCACGCGCCGACTCCCGCCGGCCTCAACGCCGCGATCGAAAATTCCTTCTTCCTCGTGTGGACGTGCGTCGCCGTCCTCTTCTCAGTGTTTCTCTACGAGCGGTTGCAGCGCGCGGAATTCGACGCGCGGCAGTCGGAGCGCCGGATCAGGCAGGAGCTGGAGGCGTCGAATCAAAAATTGCTCGAACTGGACCGATTGAAGAGCGAGTTCTTCGCCAACATCAGTCATGAGCTCCGCACCCCCCTGACGCTGAGCCTCGGCGCGTTCAAGGGGCTGCTGAAATCCTCACCGGCTCCGGAAAGCGAGCAACTGATTCAGTCCGGCATGCGGAACACCTCCAGGCTGCTGGTCCTCATCAACGAGCTGCTGGACCTGGCCAAGTTCGACAGCGGGCGCGCGGAACTCCAGAAGCGATGTTTCGACCTCGCGATGCTGGTGCGAAGCGTCGCGGCCAACTTTGAGTCGAGCCATACCCGTCGCATCCATTTCAAGGGCCTGGACCAACCGGTGGTGGTGGAAGCCGACCCTCGCCAGATGAAGAAGGTGCTGTACAACCTGCTCGCCAACGCCTTCAAATTCAGCGATCCCGACGAGGGCCAGGTGTGGATCAGGTTGGGCGCCAAGGAAGATCGCGTCGAACTTGAGATCGAAGACAACGGGATCGGCATCCCCCGGGACCAATTGGAGCGCATCTTCGACCGCTTTACGCAAGTGGAAGGCAGCGCCACCCGGCGGTACGAAGGGAGCGGGATCGGCTTGGCCCTGGTGAAGGAGATCGTCGCGCATCACGGGGGGACCATCGCGGTGGAGAGCGCCCTCGGGCGCGGGTCAACCTTCACCGTGACTCTGCCTCGCGGGCGGGCCGCCCCTGACGAGATGGTCGCGCTTGAGGAGGATGACATGATCACGCTCACTGCCTTCCGGGAAAGCGACCAGGAACGAGACCGGACCGCGGCCGTGTCGCCTGCCCCGAGCGGCGACCAGCCTTTGGTGCTCGTGGCCGACGATAATGCGGACATGCGCCGCTATGTGGAGCAGGTGCTGAGCCGGCAGTTTCGGATCGCGGTGGCCAGGGACGGCGCCGAGGCGCTGGACCAGGCCAGAACCCTGCGGCCCGATCTGATCCTCACCGACGCCATGATGCCGCGGATGAGCGGATACGACTTGCTGCACGCGGTGCGCGGGGATCCGGCCCTTCGCGCAACGCCGGTGATTTTGTTGACGGCCCGGGCCGGGACCGACGCGCGCGTCGAAAGCCTGGAAGCGGGCGCGGATGATTACATCGCCAAGCCGTTTGATGAGGAAGAACTGATCGCCCGTGTGCGCAATCTCATCCGCGCGCGCGCGCAGGACCGGGAATTGATCCGCCTCCAGAGGGAGAAGATGGCGCGCTTCCTGCCGCCGCACCTCGCCGAGATGATCATTGCGGGCGACCGCGACGAATTCCTGAAAGGCCACCGGGCGGAGATCACCGTGCTCTTTATCGACCTCCGGGGCTTCACCACCTTCGCCGAGACGGCGGATCCCGAAGTGTTGATCGCCATCCTGAAAGAGTACCAGACCGACATGGGACGGGTGATCTCCGACTACGGCGGGACTCTCGAGCGGTTTTCAGGGGACGCGATGATGATCTTCTTCAACGACCCCGTTCCCGTTCCCGACCATGCCGAACGAGCGGTCCGGATGGCGCTCGCCATGCGGGATCGGTTCGCCGACTTGCGCGCGGGGTGGAGCAAACGCGGCATCGACCTCGGCGCCGGCATCGGCATCGCCACCGGCTACGCCTCCTTGGGCGTGGTAGGATTCTCGGAGCGCCAGGACTATGCGGCCATCGGCCCGGTCACCAATCTGGCCGCACGGCTCTGCAGCGAGGCGCAGCACGGCCACATCCTCGTGTCGGGGCGGCTCTGGCAATTGGTAGACCCGCTCGTCTTCGCCGAATCCGTCGGCGACCTGACACTGAAGGGATTCCAACGGCCCGTCTCGGCCTACAACGTCACGGGCCTGCGCCCGCTCAAAGAGAATTAGTTACCCCCACTACTCGGCGAACACGGCGGCGGCGGCAGACTCTGCGCACGCACGGCCGCGCACCAGGCGCACCTCGTCGCCCACGGCGATCTCGCCGCTTTCGATCACGAAGCAGTTGAGCGCGAGCTTGCCGTCGAAACGCCGGTAGATGCCGCGGGTGATGTCCTTTTCCTGAATCAGCGTTTCGGGATCGTATGACGTCATGATGCAGCGCAGGCGCAAATCCTGGACCCCGATGAGCACCTTGCCGATGCGCAAACACCCGCCCGGCCACTCGCCTTCGGTCAACCCTTCGACGCCGCCGATCACGATGTTCGGCCGGAGGCGGCGATAGTCGTGACCGAACGCGGCGATGGCACCGTCGGTGGCCACCAGCAACGGCAGCACGTCGAAGCGCTCGGCGCCGTCATAGCGCACCAGCTTCGCGCGGGGCCCGACAATGGCCACAACCTCGGCGGCGACCTCCGGACTGTTCCACGGACGACCGTCCACCAGGGGTGCGCCAAACGGGCCCAGCGAGCCCTTATGCCCCAGGAACCGCGGATGCGTGCGCGAGGTGATCACCCGGCCCTGGGCGTCCTCGACATGCACGACCCGGTCGCCGTCGATCCCGAGCGGCCCCACGCGTCCCCGCTGCAGCTCCTCCCCGGCCATCGTCTTGACCGGATATCGCCAGATCTTCGTGACCTTCACGGGAATCGATTACGCTCCAGGGCGGAACGATCCCACCTCCCCAGATTGGCGGCGGCCTCGTACGTGCTCTGAAGAAACTCCAGGAGCGCCTCGTCGGGCCGCGCGGCGTTTCTGACCTCGTCGTACGGGAGCACGAATTCTCTCAGGTCGCGGCTGTAAAAGGCGCCCTTGGGCCGCACCGGGGCGTCCGCGAATCCCGTGGGCTCGGGGTAGGCATACGAGTAAAACGCGGGATACGCAATCGGACCGCCGCCCGGCCAGAATCCACAGCTACTCACCTCATGGGAGTAGGCTTCTCGCGTCACGGCGTCGGGAAGGTGGGGGACGCCGCCTGGATGCGGAGGAGCCGGACGCCCGGAAAACCGGGTGACCGCCAGATCGAAGCTGCCCCAAAAGAAATGGACCGGGGAGCACTTGCCGATGAAACGACCACGGAATGTCTTGAACACGCGATCGGCCTGGACGAGGATCCGCCAAAACCGGCGCGCACGTTCGGCGTCATAGGAGGCATGCGTGTGGTCTTGTTCAAAGGGAATGGGATCTGGCACCTCGTTGGGCGTGGTGTGAATTCGGACTTCGAGGCCGAGCTCGTTCAGCGTGGCCACCACCTCCCGATAAAAATCCGCAACCGACCGCGGCCGAAGCTCCAGGCCACGCAGGGCGCCGTCATTTGTCTGAATGACGAGTCGATGGTCAATGAAGTCGAAGTCGATCTGGAAGGTTCTCGTGTCATAGGGGATCGGCGAGGTCGTGAGCCCTCGCGCCGTGACGTACAGCGTCACGTGCCAGGAATGATTGATCCAGGGCGTTTGTTCGAACCTGATCTTGCCGACGACCTGGGTCCACATGTGGAGCGTCGCATACGTGTCTTTCCACTCGTCGTAGGACAGGCTGGGCCACACGTGTGCTCTGCTGGTATCAGGCGAAGTCCTTGCCGGCGCCATATTCACCTCCGTCCTGGGAAAGAATTATGGTCAGACTCGACTTTTTGATTTTTCGCCTGACCCACGGCCGCCTCAGTCATGAGAAAATTCGAGTCTGACTCCAATTCTTCCATCTCGTGACTTTCAACCTGGGTAGCGCTACCAGCCATGCCACATCTTCTTTTCGGAATATCTTTAATCTGATCGTTATCAACTCGGAGCTCATGTCCCTGCCAAAGACCGTCAAAGATAAAGGACGGTCTCGCTCGGCAAGTACGCTGATCACAGACCAACCTATATCATCAAACCGAACGTACTTGCACGATACGATACCGCGTAAGCACATCTTCTCTTCATCTACTTCGAGCCGAGTAAACGCTATCGGTATCAGAATAGCAGCCGGCAGCAAAACGAAGCCTGCCATCATCTTGCTCGCTTCGCCCCAATTGCCGGTCTTTAAGCCGATGATCAGCGGCAGTAAGAGCAGCAGACCGAATATCGTGCCGATAGCGACGAATGGTCGCAGACCGGGCTTAAGCATCTTCATGGGCGGCAATTAGTGTCAGACTCGTTTATCTGAGGGCCAAGGGCTTTGGGTGTGAAAAGTCGAGTCTGGCCCTAATTATCCTGTATTTCTGGCTTAGTCAGAGGGAAGAGCCCGTCCTAACTTATCTAAGTCTTTCGATATGGCTTGTAACATCTTTAAACCAAATCGTTCGTCGTAATATTTATCTGCCTCGCGGTCTTTGAACTGGGGACCAAGAATATCGAGCATCCATTGTCTCCTCGTCTTACATCGGAAACGATACCGTTGCTCAAATCTTTTCTCGTTCTCAGAGATTACATTCACAAAGGGCAGCGAGGCATAATACTGCCAGATAGTATGCGTGTTCTCGTCAAGTTCTTTTATCATGTCGTTGAGATTCTCGATGAGATCGCGCACTTCAACTTGAAGACTACCAGGATTGAGAGATTTGCCCTTCACAAGTCCAGCTATCTTGCTCTTCTCTGATTCTGCTTTTAAGGCTCTGCTATCTGCACGGGTCGCATTAAGATTGGCCCCTTCAACTTTGAAGTGGTCATAAACGAGAGTCATTGCGACTCCCAACAAGAATGCTATAAAGGAGGTGGCAAAGACAAGCCGTGGATGTTCCTGTATCACAGGCCAGCCATACTCGACTGCTTCGCGACATTTGTCGTAAATCCAACGCACGATTGGCGAGTATGGCAGGTCTTTAGCTTTGTATAAAGTATATAATCATGCCTTTTTGAAATGGATGCGAAGAATTAGAGTCAGAGTCGACATTTTGATTTTTCGCCCGAACCACGGCCCCCTTATTCATAAGAAAATCGATTCTGACTCCAATTCTTCCGGCTCTCTTTGACATTACCGAGGGCCGACAAGGGCCTGGAACAACTGGTTATAGTCGGCCTTGGCTGTTTCTATAAACACCCCCCGATTGCCACCGATGGCCACCGTCCACTCGCCACCAGAGTAGGCCCAGCCCTGTTGGGGCACCCAGTTCATCTTGCTCAATTTCGCGAACGCGCCAGCCAGTGTGTTGAACAACATCGTAACGGTAGCGCAGAATTGAGCCGTCATCGCCGCCATCTCGGGCGACATGTCCATCTTCGCCTTGTAGGCCACTAGTTTTCCGTCGACGGTGAACTCGCCAGCGGCGACGACACCGTTAATTTTGAGCAGGTCCTCCAGTGTTGCTGCCATGTTTATCATCTCCTTTCTTGGTGTTCAGTGATCTCCGGCAATTAGGGTCAGCCTCGACTTTTAGATTTTTCGCCCGACCCACGGCCGCCTCAGTCATGAGAAAATTCGGCTCTGACTCCAATTGTACGCTCCGGCTACGGAAGGGACAACGTGTAGATGATGCGATCAACGAAGCTGCACAATTGCTTCAGGACTGGGATGACCGCCTGGAGTTTGGCGTCACCAATTTGCTCAAACGCTATAGTGCATTCAAGCTTGGGGTCCACCTCTAAATCAAGATTGGGATCGGGGACGGGCATAACGAACAATTCTGCGCCATCTTTCAGGGGATGCACAATCGGACCGAAAAGGAGCGAGTGGGTTTTGACATATGTGGTTCCTCGAAAATGCACAGCCCATGCCCCCACAATGGCGATGGGGATCAACCTGTGCTTATCTGTATTGTTCAAGTCTTGAAGCATCCAGAGAGGATGCTGGTGCTTGGCAGTTCTTCGATGGTAGGGCTGTACGCTCTTGATATATGCACTGGCGGTCCTGGGAATGTCCTTTATTTTTGGGCGTCCTCTGGTTTTATATCCAGCAGCCGTCTCAAAGATCGGAAATTGAGTCAAATGTTTTGGTGGCCTACGGTATCTCAACGAGCACAATGCATAGACGGCATGGTCGAGAGCGGACCGCAATTGATGCGCCACTTCACCGGCGAGCAAAATGAAATCAATCGGCGGCTCGCTGAGTCCCGAAGCTTTGGCAATGATGCGGACGGTGGATGTGTTGGCATCTTTCTCGATTCGCGCTATATATGAGTTTTGGTCAATGAAGGCTTCAATGTCTCGTTTGAGATTTTGGACGTGATGCATGGCCCGTTTGACCTTGGCGCGGGCTCCATCTAGGGGGTGTGACATGGAAGGCACTCAGAAGATGCGGAAAGGTGAGGGGTAAATAAGTGGGGGCAGAGTCCACTTATTCCCGCTATAGACCTGACCACAGCCTCAGCAACGGAATTGGGTTTGGTCCTAAGGAGCGCCCAGCATCCTGCCAACCGGAATACCGGGCATGAAAGACTTCGTAACCAATCTTGCCCTTTGAGGCTAGATAAAGAGCTTCCTCAATCTCGGAAGCTAATTGAAGAGTGCTCTCGCCTGCTCGACGGTGCTTGAGGAAAAGGAAATCACTTGCAACGATAACGAGCTCAGGGACACCCTTTCTCCTCGGAAAATCGATTCGTGATTCCTCTTTGGTGAATTCGATCTCCCGAATGACCCGAAGAACTTGTAAACGAAGATCAGCAAAACGCTGATACCGAGCCACTATGAGGCCGGAATATAGTCCGCTAATCACTCCGATTGGAATGCCAAGCAATATGCTGATTAGAGTTTCTGTGCTCATAGGTCTAACCCATGTGCGAAGAATTAGGGTCAGAGTGGACTTTTGGATATTTCGCTCGACCCTCGGCCGCATAATTCATACGAAAATTCGACTCTGATTCCAATTGCTCAAATCGTGCCCACCGACGGCTGTAAGCCGATGTTCGGCGGTGGGCTCCTTTTCTCATGCGTCAGCTGCCGGAAAGTTTGGTGGGTACGTCAGCGGAGGGTAGACCTTGGGTTCGCCTTTTAGGGCCGCCCTGATTTCTGCGATCTCGTAGCTCTCAACCGGCGGAGGCAGGGGCAGTCCGCTGGGATCCAGATGACGCTGGACCGATCGGAGAAGGTAATAGGAGTCGTCCGGAAGATCCAAACCTTGGATACCGGAGTATGGCTTCGGCATGTGGCCCTTCGTCAACCCTCCAAAGCAGACGGGGATGAGAGCCTTGTTTGCAAGCCAGGCTGCCCCAGCTTCAAAGTTGATCCAAGGGCGTGCCGCGGATTCCTGGCTGAGCATGAGGACCACTACCGACGCCTCCTGCAGTTCTTGCCTGATTCGTTCCAGCCAAATCTCACCGGCAAAGACTTGCCAATCGTCTGCCGACAAGAACACACCCCGGGGTACCAACCGCTGCAGATTCTGCTTCAGGAAAGCCTGCACCGCCTCAGCGATCCGCTGTTCCTCGTGGATATAGCTGATGAATACGTCAGCCATCAACCTCCCTCGCAGACATCTCGTGATGGCGTGAAGAATTAGGGTCAGACTCGACTTTTTGAATTTTCGCTCGGACCACGGCCCCATCATTCATGAGAAAAATCGACCCTGACCCCATTTCTGCTGGCTTGAACTCATCCTACAGCCGAAGCGTGAGGAACGCATTCCGGTCGAACAGTCTCACGTACCGCCCGATGACCGGCACCAGAACCTCCGCTTCCTTCGGTGTGTATAAAGGCGACAGGCTTACGTAACCGAAGGCGAACCCATCTCGTTCTCTGAAATCGTTCTTCGAAACGATGTTCATCGGAACCGCAGGTTCCATGGACAACGGTGCTGGTGAAGTCTTTACCGACGCAAGCCTCGTCGCGTCCTCTGGTCTGTAACAAGCCAGCTCAATAAGCTTGGTCGCAGTGTCGTGGCCCCGGAAGAGGAAACGCGGCAGATCATTGCGCCTCGCGGGATGATACACGTACGTGAGGGTCCGCAACCAGCGACACGCCACCGCGAAAGCGAGGTAGTTCCCTTCATGGAGGCCGGTCGAGCCACCTCGTTTTGGATCCTGACGGTCGGACGGGAGAGCGTGGAGTAGATCGCCCAGTATGTAGGTGTAGCTGGCATCTCCCAGTCCGAGGTCTGCATGAGCGTCAATGTGGACAACGTCGAATGGCGTTTTTAGTTGCCCAGTCTGAATCTGTTTCTTCCAAATGTCGAACACTTCATCGTGGGTCTTCACAAGTATCCCTGGTAATCTCACCGCCGGGTCAAGACCACAGTTCCGCTCCATAAAATCATGGACGGCCTCGGGGGGCCAAGGCTTGAAGTCTTTTGCCGTAGGACGGAGACGGTCACGTGGTGAATACCGGATATCGGAGAGGAAAAAGTCGAGGTCGATATTGAGGATTCTCATCTCCTCGCCAGTTAGTTAACGCCCAACACCCAGGTCATCAGACTCGATTTTCCGAGGGGCCTGGGGCTTGGTAGGGAAAAGCCGAGTCTGACACTAATTCCTGAACTCAATTCTCATTCGTCCATATACGGCTTTATTAACGTCTCCCATTCTTTTTCGGAATGGCAAACTTTGCGTTCGACATTGCATTCCGTCGGCTGGCTGTCTTCGTCTCTTTTGAAGTAGCTTCCATATTCCCTGTTTTCGTTGATATCAAACAGACGCTCCATAACAAAGCCAACTTTCTTCTTGTCCGTTGCTTCCGTATAGCCCCTTGAGCTTTCCAAGAAAAAGCACTTATTCAGTTTTGTGTTGTAGTGATTTTTATATCCGAAAATTGTTGAGCCGTCCTTGTCTCGTTTGATGCCACTCCCGTACTCCCGCTTGAAAATTTCGCCAGCCCTTTTACCGCACCGTTCCTGCAACTCATACTCTTCCTTGTTTGAAGCGGCATAGCCGTTACCAAAGGAAGCCAACCCACCAACAATGAGCAAGATTGCAGGAGCAAATAGAGTTCTAGTCATGTTGTCGCCCAACTATTGAGTATACTGATCGGTATATCCCGCTCATGCTAGACTGTGAGCGATTGCGCGATTCTCACCTGATTTCGCTGGCTTGTCAAGAATCTCCACTACGCAGAGTTGGCATCGAGCGGGTGACACCGCATGGGCGCCCAGATGCAGCGCGGGGCGTACAGGCGAGTCTGCGGGGCTGCAACGCCGAAACGCCCAGATGCGATGGGCTATGCGGGGGCAGGACCCGCTCAAAAGAGCAACGGGTTCCTAGTAAAACGACATGGCGGCGAAGGTGACGGTGGAGTTGTACTGGTCCACGGTGGCGCGGTCGTAGCGGAGCACGCTCCCCTTTGGCGCATCCAGGAGCTTCAGCATCGTGTAGAGCGGCGGCAGGATGCCGATGCGGCGGGCGTCGTCCTCCCGCTGGATGTACTGGAGAAAGGCGTCGGGCTCGCCGTTCTCCGCGTGCTTGAGCATGGCCAGGTCGGCCTGCATCGTCTTATTGAACTGGAAGTCCGTCGGCGGCTGGGGGTCGCCGTACCGCATACCGATGTGGGCCAGATCCCCCGCCACAACGAAGCACACCTCCTTGCCGAAGGCCGCCAGGGCCTTCCGGAACGCCTCGATGAACTGCCCGATGCGCGCGCCCTGCAGGATCAGGTCAGGATCGCTGAAATGGAGGTGCGAGAACGAGCAGAGCACCGGGATGATCGTGAACGGCTTTTTCCCCCCGAGGACGTGCTGGAGAAACAGAGCCTGGAATTCGATGGCGTGGTCCTTCCGGTGGGCGATGTCCTCTTCGAAGAAGGCCTCGCCCCCGTTCGCGCGAAAGAGGTCCAGGAAGGCCCGGTCGGTCCGGACGACCCCCAGCGGCGTCTCAAAATCCTTGTCGGTGCAGGCGAACAGGGTCTCGATGATCCCGCGGGCCGCCCCCAGAATTACGAACACGTCGGGGGTGTCGGCCTCCCGGACTTCCTTGTAGGCCCACGCGTAGATGGGGCCGGCCATGTTGAGCTCCACGTGCGGGGCCACCACGGCCTTGAGCCGCTTCCCGGCATTCTCCGAGGGGGCCTTCCGGGGTCCCTCCTTCGAGCGGAAGAACTCCTCGAGCTGGGGCCGCAATTTCTCCGGGTCCGCCTCATAGCTTTTTCCCGCCTGCACCGCCTGGCGGACCGGCGCCGCGCGGTAGGCCTCCGTCACCGCCTTCCTGGCGGCCTCAAACCGCTCCCCTTCCAGGAACAGCTTGGCATCCAGGTCGCCGAGGAACGTGTCCACCCATTGCGGCAGGAGGAGCTCGCCGAAGCGCTTGAGATACTCTCCGGCGATCTGATTCCGGGTATGCGCCCCGTCGAGAAACTGAAGAAGAAAGAAGATGTTCGGCGGGAGGAATAGGATGCCCTCCGAGATCCCCTGGGGGTCGCGGAGGCCGACCGACTGGGTCTCCCCTTCGCGCACCGGGAAGAACTCGAGGTTGCGGAGCTTAGGATGGTCGAGCGGATCGGGCGTCGCGGAGGCGCTCATGGGCCGGCCCTGCGTCGGACCGCCATCTCCCAGAGGGCCAGCGAGACGATGGTGACCCCCAGAAGGATGGGCGTCGCGTAGCCGTACGCCGACCCGGAGAACGTGATGAGGTCCCGGAACCGGCCGATGAGCAGCGACATGCGGGACATGACCGTGTAGCCGAAGGCCGCGCCGAAGGCGATCATCAGGAAATAGATGCCGATCCGCGCCGTGACCATGCCCGCGCCGGTGTGCTCGACGGAGAAGAAGAAATAGAACAGGACCGACACGACCCCGATCAAGAGGATGACGGTGTTGATGCCGCTTTGAGGCGCCGCGAGATCGAGCCCCAGCGACAGCCCGCCGTCCCCCCGGATGAGGAGCGGGTTCACGGTGTCCTCGATCTGCTTCAGGATGTAGGAGGAGACGACCCGCGGGATCGCCACGCCCGAGCCGAAGCCCACCACGAACGCGAAGGCGATGCGCGAGAGCCACGCGATCTTGGGGATGAAGCGCGCAAGCATGAGCAGCCCGAGGACCGCCGGGATCAAGAGGAGATAGCTGCCCGGGGAGGCGGGCGCCTCGCCGACGGATTTCGCCAGCGGTTCCCACAACAATCTCAGGAACACCGTGTGCCAGGTCAGCACGACCGTGTACCCGACCGAGATCCCGACGTACAGGTGCTCCCCGAGCTTGAAGAGCGGGTTGTCCTTGTACAGGAAGCTGTAAATGAACAGGGTCAGGCCGGCCGCCACCCAGGCGCCTAACAGCGTTCCCGACGGGAGAAGGTACTCCGGCATCAGGCGGGCCTGCCTTTCTCGCCCCGCAGGGCGAAATAGAACACGTTGCACAGGATCACCAGGACGATGATCACCATGTGCGTGGCCGACTGGGCGTCCATCCCGGCGACCGCCGTCCCCTTCTGCCCGATGAGCGTCTCGTATTCCGCGGCGCCCTGAAGGCCGCCGATGAGGCCGTTGATCTGTCCGCTGCGGAGGAAGGGATAGAGCCCCGGCGCGATCACGCCCGTCGCCCCGCCGGCCATCTCGAACCGGTACTTGTCCTTGCCGAAGACGTACCACATCTCGATCCCTGAGCTGCCGGCCGCCAGGCTGACCATGTAATTCACGTCCCGGAGGTTGCGCACGCCCTCCAGCACCGGCATGCCCAGGGTCGGAGTCTTCGAGTAGTCGGAGGGAAACGCGGTATACAGATCCTGTCCCATGGAGATGATCAGGGCACCCGCGCCCGGGCTCCAGCCCAGAAAGACAAAATCCTTCCCGCGGACCTTCCCGTATTCGGCTGCGGCGTTCGAGAAGACGCCGTCCGCCAGCCCCGTGCCGGTGAGCCAGTGCGTCATCCCGATCACCCGGAGATTCTTGCGGAACGCGTGGCGGAGCAGGGCCACCGCCTGGGGCTCGAGCTCCGGCTTGGACGAGGGATCGAAATCGAAGGAGATCAGGAACACCGACCGCTCCGGCAGCTTCTCGATGTAGTCGTAGACCGCCTTGACCTCGGGGGAGACCTTGATCGGCAGTCCGAAGGGCTTCAGCAGCGGGAGCAGGGTCGCCGCGGCGATCAGGAGAAAAATGATGCGCCGGTCGATGCCGATCATGCGACGGGCAAAGGCTTTCATTGCTCTTTGCCTCCGCCGAGGTAGGAGCGCTCGATGCCCAGGATGATCTTCAGGGAGAGCGCCACGGACCCCATGCTCACCCCGATCAGGATCGCCCGCCGCACGGCGCTGTTCATCACGTTCAGGAGCCACTGCGTGACGTCCCAAGTCCAGGGGAGCAGGAACTGCCCCAGCGGGACGCGGCCCATCATGACGATCACGGCGGCGATGAGCAGCACGGAGGCTTCCCGCGAACGGGCCCGGAACGCCCGGTAGGCCGCCGAGGCGATGAAGAACGCCAGGATGGAGAACATGGTCCCCTGGAGCGGCACCATCATATAGTCGTACAGCCACCCGAAGGCGGTCTGGGCGCCGTCGACCCTGACCTCGCCCTTGCCCCAGAACCCGACGAGGATCGTGATGACGATGCCGAGGTACAGCACGAGGCTGTATCCCCAGCCGGGCACCTGGCGCTTGATCTTGACCGCGTGCACGTGGAACAGGCTGGCGACGCCCAGGAGCAGGGCAAACCCCGAGATGATCTGCATCCACTTGGAGACACTGGTGATGGCCTCCTCGGAGACGGGATGCGGGATGTAGTACTGCAGGGCGAACGCGATCCCCATGATGAAGGTGATGGCCAGGGGGAGTTGGCGCTTGAGAAAGATCATTTGAAATCCCGGAAGAGGTCGAGGACGTAATTGAAGACCTCCGTCTGGAAGATCACGCCCACGGTCGCGAGCCCCGTGCCCAGGACCAGCACGCTCATGATGAAGGCCTTCCCGAAGTCCTGGCCGCGCAGCGTCCCGACGAGGACCGGCTCGCGCGAGAGGTACGCGCTCGCCGCGTACAGCTCCTCCCCGATCAGCGTGTAATCGCAGGTGGTCACGAAGAACGGGAGCTGGTGGTCCGAATCCGTCCCTGCGATCTGGATCGCCCCCGTGCCGGCGCCGGTCTCGGTCAGCAGGAGGGACTCGGCGAAGTAGGAGCCCATGAAGAAGTTCGCGGCGGGCTTCTCCCGCAGCATGATCCCGTCCACGGCCGCGGTATAGCTGAACTGGTCGCTGGTGATGAAGAAGTTCGAGTCCTCTTTGTAGGCGTCCGGGCGGCCGGCCTCGATGTAGGCCTCCTTGACGATCTCCTGGCACACGGCCATGACGATCGGGTCCCGGTGGGGGACCATGAGGGTCGTGTCATAGTGGGCCACCTTCTTGGCCACCTCGCCCAGGATGGTCGTGGCCGCAATGGTGGGCACCTCGCTCATGTCCCCGGCGCCGGTGAGGTACAGGATCGGCCGGCCCATCTCGGTGGAGCGCCCGATCGCCTCGTCCACCGCATCCAGGCCCGCGATGCGTCGCAGGCGGACGTGCGGATTCCGGCGCGCCGCGGAGATGCTGGCGAGCAGCACGCCCGTGAAGGCCAGCACGAACAGGAGATTGTTCACCTGCGCGGTGTTGAACAGATCCGCCCGGGAGGCCGCCTGGGCAACGGGCGACCAGACTTCCTGGTCACCTTCCCGCACGAGCAGTTTGACGGCGTACGGCTTCCCGTCCTCGATAGGAAAGGCCTTCGACGAGGGCACCTTGACGTAGTGGTCTCCAGGCCCGGCGGGCTGGGCCCAGAAGGGGAACTCGCCCGGCTTCATGTAGCGGGTGTTGGCGGGAAACTCGGCGACCTTTTTGAATTCGCCCTCACCCTTCCCCTCGCCGATCCAGACCTGGACCGTCCGGTCCTTGCTGTCGGAAGGAGAGGCCTTCCAGACCAGGCTCAGGCTCCTGCCGGCGTCATTGGGAGTGTCGAGGGCCCGAAAACCTTCCGGGGGCGAGAGTGCAGAAGGGGCGGCCCATGCCGCCCCTCCCGTCAGCAGTAGCAGGAAAATCGAGGCAACGATC
>JBGPTH010000038.1:0-26284 GCA_041490525.1 Nitrospiria bacterium | reverse complement strand
GGTGCCGCAGTGGATCGAACACTACAACCGGGAGGCACCGCACAGCGCCTTGGGGATGCAGGCACCGGCCGAGTTCTATGCGGATTGGTTAGTCAAAAACAAGACACTACCTGTCCAAATTTAAGGGGGGCAGTACAATCGCCCCGAATCCTACCACTCCTCCTCCGTAAAGTCATGCAGAAGGAGATGCGGAGTTCCGCCGGGCGAAAGGTCAGGTTGCACTTTTAGATACAGAGCGTTCTCAGGCGGGCGTAAGATAAGATAAATCCCCAATGCAGACGGGTGTCAGGCGGGACAACGGATGGCGTCAGTCACCGATTCATCGGAATGAAACGGTGACAGACCCCGCCTCGGAGCCAGACCCCGGGCCGGAGCCAGACCCCGCGCGAGCCAGTCCCCCACCTGCGGAAGCCGATGCGGCGGGGCTTATTCCCCACGGGATGACTTGGGTCGGTAGTCGCGGTGGTCCAGGCAGGTGTCGTAGGTGGCCCGGTCGATCTGTATCCAGTCCGTCTTCTCAATGCCGCGCCTGTTGCGCATCGTTGGGCTAATCGGGAACGCGCAGGCTACCTTGATCCAACGTTTTTGCTCCCTGGCGATGGCGCGGATCTCATCCGCGACCTCGGACAGGTCCTGATCCTGACTGAAGATGAGGGCGACGTCGTACTCCTTGTGGTGCCCCATGCGGATCACATCAATAGCGATGCGCACGTCAATCCCTTTCTCTTCCCCTGCGAGGAACGTATATTCCGAACCATCCGGCAAAGTTACACGCTTGTTACGGTAGCGCAAGGGACGCGAGTACACATGGATTTCTTGGCGTCCCATCATGGCGAGTTTATGTGACCAGAACTTGTGCCAGCGTGCGTCGTCGCTCAGATCAGGCACACCGGTGTAGAAGCGGACCTGGGACAACTCCCAGCCTTTGTCGTGACAAATGCGGCGAGCAAGGGCGCGAACGTCGTAATTCGGGTACGTGTAGCCGAACGACTCGCGGATGGAGTGAAAGAGGTTCTGGCCGTCAATGAAGACGACGGCACGTCTCTGGACGGGTTCAGGAGGCATCACTGCCCCCTGAAATAAATAACCCCGCCCGAGGCCCTTCGGCGTGTCGGACGGGGAGCAAGTTCGAGTGTGATTATACCGTCATCGTCGTTACATTTGTCAAGCGGCATCATAATGAACCCCAGACCGCCTCATTGACATCGCGATTTGCGAGGTCAAACCCTTTGACACTGACTCCGCTGCAATAGTTACTTCGACCGTGTATGGAAAGAACAATGGGATTAATTAGACCCTTCGACTGGCTCAGGGTGACCGGATGAAGAACCCCTCACCCAACCCTCTCCCTCAAGGGGCGAGGGTCATCGGAAGGCGAGCCAGTCCCCCCGTCAGGCGCTAAATCCGATGCGGCGGTGCTTGGGTTGTGGCCGTGGTGCCGGCGGGGGATCGAGGATGTCCATCACCCGCTGGAGGATGGTGACGATAGTGGCTTCGTGAACGTCGAGACGCCCCTTCAGTTCCTTCTCCAACGCGGCCAGTTTACGAGCGAGGTCTCGCGTGTCGGTTAAGACGCTCCGCATCTTCACGAACGCGCGCACGACAAACACGCTCATCTGGACGGCCCGCTGGCTGTTGAGGACGTTGGCGGCCATGATCGCGCCGTGCTCGGTGAAGGCATAGGGCAGAAACCTGGGGTCGCGGTGCTTTTGGGAACCGGTCACAATTTGTGACCGGTTCGAACCGGCCGCAATTTGCGACTGGATGGCCTCCAGTTCCTCCCCCGTCAAACGAAAGAGAAAATCCGATGGAAACCGCCGCAAGTTGCGCTTCACCGCCTGGTTCAAGACCTTCGTTGGTGCGCCATAGATCAGTGCAAGGTCCGCGTCCAAGAGGACCTTTTGCCCTCGGATAAAGAAGATGGCTTGCTCGATCCGCTCCGTCGGGATGAGATCCTTCATTGCCCGGTTAGACACGAGCTCGACTACAAAAGTTACTCGGATTTATTCAGCGGGTGGCGCCGCCATGGGAAAGGGACGCGTCTTGGCGCGTCCGGGGCGGGCGGGTGCAAAGGAGAACCCTGGCGGAGCGGAAGAACCTACAGCCGGGTCTGCAGGGCCTCGACGGCGATTCGACCCGTTGCAGATGGAGTGGGTGGCGGCCAGCGGGGCGCCCCGATGAGCCAAGGCGCCTACAGGCGAGTCTGCGGGGCTGCTACGCCGAAAGGCCGCCGCTCAGCGGGGCTGCTCGGCGACAGGACCCACTCCAAGAGCAACGGGTGCCCCGGCTGCGTGGGCTATGCGGGGGCAGGACCCGCTCAAAGAGCAACGGGTTCCCCGTCGCTGGTGACCCGTTGCAGTGGAAAGAGCAACAGGTGCCCCGGTAATGCGACGACTGGACCCGGTCTTTCTTGGTCTGCGACGCGACCCGCTCTTAACGTTTCTGCTACACTTCCTTGCAATAACCGGAGACACCCATGCGGGAACCACGCATACCTTACTATTATGAGGTGCTCGAACTCCTACCCTCCGCATCGAGCGCTGAGATCAAAAAAGCCTGGCTTGAACTGGTACAGGTCTGGCATCCAGATCGCTTTAACCATTCACCCACCCTGCACCGTAAAGCCGAAGCCCGAACACAAATGATCAACCAGGCCTACCAAACCCTCAGCGACCCCTTCGCACGCACACGTTATGATGCCACCACACGGAAATCTTCTGCGCCCAAGCCCACCGCGCGCCCATCGCCTCCACCGCGGCCTCAACCAGCCCATCGCCCCCCCCAGGAATTAAGAGGTCCCCAATCACTCATCATCCTCTCTCGGCCAAGTGAACCTAAAATCCCGGTGCCCGCGATTCACATGCTCGTCGACAGCAATGAGCACAGCCCCTACGACTTTCGCCGTCTCGTTCGAATCGCCGGGACCATTCGACAAACACTTCCCGCCGGTGACTATGCCATCGCTGAAGCCCCAGGACTGTTTTGCGTGGAGCGCAAGCTCGTGGCAGATCTGTATGCGTCGACCTCGACTTCATCCGATAGCCGCGCACGATTTCTGCGCGAACTCGAACGACTCCTCCCGTTCCCTAATCGGTTTATGATGATCGAAGGCCGGATCGCCCAGGCCCAGGGAAGAGGGCGTTTAACCGAATATCTCAAAAACGGAGTGATGGATTTCCTGGATGCCATCACTCTGAAATATGGGATCCAGGTTATTTTTGCAGATACCCGTGAAGAGGCGGAAGAACGCGTCGCGAATCTCGCGGCCATGCACTATGCATACTTCTATGCCGAACAAGAGGGACTTGGACGTTATCTCAGGGAGAACGATTTATAAGCGAAGAGGAAGCGCTACCCGGCGGCGCGGGCTATTTGCGCTGGCAGGCGGGACAATAGAAGGAGCTGCGCTCGCCCTTCAGGCGGCGGATGGTCTTTCCGCACCCGGCCGGGCAAGGCTGCCCGGCCTTGCCGTACACCAGGTGCCGCTTGCGGTACTGCCCCTGGGTCCCGTCCGGCGCGAGGAAGTCCCGAACGCTGGAGCCGCCGTCCTGGATCGCCTCGCTCAGGGTCTCCCGCATGGTCTCGTAAAGCCGCCGGATCGCCGGCTCGCGCAGCCGGCTCGCCGTCCGATAGGGATGGAGGCGCGCGCGGTAGAGAATCTCGTTTGCGTAGATGTTGCCGATGCCCGCGATGACTTGCTGGTGCATGAGCAGGGATTTGAGCCGGCCCCGGCGCGCCTTGACCAGATCCCGGAACGCCGTCCAGGTCACCGTCAAGGGATCGCACCCGAATCGTCTCCCCGCAAACCGCGCCAGGCCCTCGCGATCCAATAGATAGACCCGCCCGAACCGCCTCGGATTCCAATAGTGGAGCCTTGGGATGGCCCCCGTCAGGAAGAGCGTCAGGTGAACGTGCTTGCGGTAGGACTGATCCGCCAGGGCGAAAAACAGGAGCCCGGTCATGCCCAGCTCGAAGACGAGAAAGCGCGTCTCGCCCCTCCTCTCACATTCCAGAACGACGCTCTTTCCGAGGCGTCTGGCCGAGACCACCCCGCCCCCCCGGTACCAGGGCAGCGTCGGCAGGCCTTCCCGCACGATATCGTCCCGCCCGACCCGACACGCCGTAATCACGGCCCCGACGAGGCGGGCCCGGAGGTGTCGCGCGACGGTCTCAGCCTCGGGTAGTTCCGGCATCGTTCTCCCGCTCCCGCTTGGCCCGAAGCTCCCGCACGAAGGAGATCGTGCGCTCCAGATCCGGCAAGGGCGTGGCGCCGGGCCGGCGAGCGGCGACAAGCTTCAGGGCGTCCGGGTATGACAGGCCCTTTCTGAGACAGAGGTACGCGATCACGACCGATACGGATCGTCCCATCCCCGCCTTGCAACAGATAAGGAGGCCGCTTCCGTGCTCATGATGCTCCAGCCAAGCCACCGCCTCATCAAGCTGGAGGGGGTCGGCTTCGGCGAATTCCTTGAAGGGAATCCAGGTGTAGGTCCGCCCCACCGGGGGGGCGATCTGTTTTTCCGCCGCGACATTCAGGATCACCGTCATGAGCCGGGGAGGGCGCGCCGCGTCCTCGGCATTCCCGACAGCCACGTGTTCAGTGATCATATGCATGAATGACAGGGGCCTCCGGCCGTTATCGAGAGTCCTGAACGGATCTTGTGTAGTATAGCCTGGGCCGGAACCCCGAACAAGGACGGCCCGCCATGGCCTTGGGCGGCCGGATTGCGGAGGGCGGCCGCGGTCTTTTATACTGAGTGCGCCACTGAGGGAGGGCAGGCGGATGATGGACTTAGCGACCGTGGAGCAGCGGCTGTCGGCCGTGTCTTGTCCGGTGTGCAAGACCTCCACCGACTTTATGATCCCCCGCGACTCCCGCGTGACCGACGGCGAATACAAGGCCTTCTGCAAGGGGTGCCGGTACAGCTTTCCCGTGCACCTGGACGTGGAGGGCTTCACCAGAAGCCAGCCGGACGTGGCGTATTGGCTCAAAGGGATGCGCTGTCCGGCCTGCCTGATGATGGGGGCCCGCCTGGATTTTCGGGTCCAGCCCTCGGTCCGTGGCGCGTGGTATTTCGTCACGTGCGCCGCGTGCGGAAATCCCTTTGCCGAGCAGTCCTCCCTGGAAGCCTTCGAATGAGGGCTAGGCGATCGGGCGAAGGAGGTCCACCGCCGTCGAGCTGCCGATACGACCGACCTGGCGCCCCCGCTCGATCTGGTCCACCCGCACGATCGCGCCGCGATGCCATCCGTCGAACGACGCGTTGGCCTCCGAGCGGGCCTTGTCGAGCCGTCCGACCAGCGGCCGGCCGGTCTCGTTGCAGAGCCAGGCCCGCTTCTCCCCCTTCATCGCCATGACTTCACTGACCACCCGATAGACGGCGGGGCTCCGCTCCACGATCGTCAGGCCGTCCTTGCGCAATATGAGATACGAGAACTTCAGCGCGTCCTTGATGAAGCCGACCTCGCGGTCGATCTCCCGGACCATCTCGGGCGGCGCCCACGGCCGCTCCTCATGGCACCAGTCGTCGGGATGCGCCAGGGCCGGACAGGGCCGCTCATGGAGGCAGGGGCTGTACACCGTCGCCGCGCCGCGGCTGATGACGCGATCCCGGATGTGATGCAAGGCCCTGGTCGTCTCCCGAAGCGCCGGCTCGACGATCAGGAGGGTCCCGTCAGGGGCCAACGCCTCGAGCAGGTGCTCGAGAAGCTTGGCCCGGCGGACGATGGGATCCGCCACCGCGCGGAAGAGCTCATTGAGACTGTTCGACAGGAGGATCAGATCAAACGTCCCCTGGGTCCAGGGGGCCCGCCGACCGGGGCGTTCGAGATCGAGGTGCTGACAGCGGAGCGCGCAGGCGGGAGCGGCCCCGGGCCGGTCCATCCGGGACCATAAGTCCTCCGCATCGCGCAGCGCGCTGGGCCCGCGGTCCACGGCCATGACTTCCGAGCCCCTGTGCGCCGCCTCGCCCCGCAGCCGGAGATGCCCGAGGACCGCGAGGGCCCCCACGCCGGGGCCGCTGCCGAGATCCAGGACGCGCAGAGGGCGCGCCGGCAGCGGGGGCATTTCCCTGAGGAGGCTCTCCACCTTGGCGTAATTGACGGGAAAGAAATACATGAGATATGCGCGACGCAGGGCCCGGTCTGCGAGATAGTCCCCGCGAAGCGCGTCCCGCCCGGTGGTGAACAACGCCGAGAGCCGCCGGACGCCGTCGAGAGCTTCGCGATCAGGACTCCCCGCGCGTTCCTGGAGCGCCGCCAGCAGTTCCGTAGGGAGTGCGTGAGTGAGCATCGTGTTCTCCGGTTGACCAACCCCACAACGGTGGTGTAAGGTCGGGTACCCTGCCAATTGTAACCGATGAGGAGCGTCGTATGACCGATCCGATCAAAGAAGCCTATATGAATATCGAGCGGGCCATGTACGAATTCACCGTGCTCCTGGAGCAGCAAGTCGTCACCCTGCGGGAGTCCGAAGCCTCCGATCCCATCAAGCTCGAGCGGCTGACGCACGGCGCAAAAGCGATGCGCGACAGCAGCGCGATCTTTCTCAGCTACGCCAAGTTCATTTCCTGCGGCATGCCCGACAGCGAAGAGATGATCGAAGAATAGAACGGACGTCACGCCTTCGAAAACAAAGAGGCCATCCGGCGAGCCGGATGGCCTCTTTCATGTGAGCCCGAGCTGAACGGCTCGCGAGCCGTCAGATGTTTTGCATGAAGTGGGCCACCTCGGCTTGGTTGACGTCCCGCCCCATGATGGCCGAGTCCGGCACGGCGATGGACTTCTTCCCCGTCAGACCCCCGATCACCTCATCGACGATCATTTCGACCGGCATGGACATCCCGCCATACACATGCGGCCCCGCCACGATCTTCGCGCCGGAATACCCATAGATGGCCGCGGCGACGTCTTTGGCCAGCCAGGCGACATAGTTGAATTCCGGGATCACGATCAGCTTCGTCTTCGTCAAGAGCTGACGCAGCTCCTTGATCGGGAACGGACGGAGCGACCGGATCTTGATCAGTCCCACATTGACCCCTTGATCTTTGCACAGCCGAATCGCCTCACGGGACTGGGCGCAGGCGCTGCCGGACGCGACGATCACCGCCTCGGCGCCTTCCACGTTCTCGGCCGTCAGCATACCGCCCATGTACTGGTCGATGTACCGGCGGGACCGCTCGACCGCCGCCCAGACTTCCTGCTGCCACACGGCGTGAATGTTGTAGGCCATGAAGTTGCTTTTCTGGACCGGCGCGTCGCGGGACAAGCGGGCCGGGGGATTCTCGGCGTCCAGCACCGGCACCGAACCCTTCCAGGCCTGCCGCGGCGGGAGCTTGATGCCTTTTTCCGGCATGTCCACGTAGCTACGGGCATGCGTCACGAAAAACCCGTCGCAGGCCACGCCGACGGGCAAAGTCACGTCGTTTTTTTCGCTGATGATGAATCCCTTCATGATGAAGTCAAACAAATCCTGCTGGTTCTCGGCATGGAACACGATCATGCCGCAGTTGAGGAGATAGGCAACCTCGATGTTGTCGGGCTGGATCGCCAAGGGCGCGTTGACGACCCGGCAGGTAAACATCGCCACAGCCGGAAGCCGGTGTCCGGGCCAGGATACGATTGGTTCCAGGCCGCGAAGGGTCCCCGGACCGGCCGTGGCGGTAAAGCACCGCACCCCTGCTCTGGACCCTCCGGCAATGGCGGACATCACGCCGTATTCTTCTTCGCCGCGATAGTACTCCTTGACGTACCCCTCTCCGTACAGGACGCCGATCAACTGCATCGTCTCGCTTTGGGGGGTGATCGGATAGGCGACCGAGAAGTCCACGTTGGACCGCCGCACCGCCTCTTTCGCCGCCTCGCTGCCCGTGATGAACTCACGCTTGCGCGGCGCCTCAAAAAACATGTATTCAGGCGTCACGATCCGCTGCTTTTTGGCCGCCTCGTGCGGGTCCTTCGAGCCGCCCCCGACTTTGATCGGCGCCGCCGAAGTGATTGGATCGCCCTGCGGGTTGGTCTTCTGCTCGGGTTCGACGGACGTTATCGGATCCCCTTGCGGGTTCGTTTTGACTTCGGGTTCGAGGGGATTGCTCATTGTTGCCTCCTCAGGTTCGGGAATAATTGTCAGTGAGGCATCTGCCCTTCAGGGGGCATGTGAACGCCAGCGGGTGGAGCCCCAGGCTTCAACGCGTCAAGCGGATTGATATGAGTCTCATTCCCGTTGACACGGCTTTGCAAGCCGGTATAACGGACGTTTTTGCCGTCGGCGGGGAGTTTAATCCCCATCTGTTCACGCACCCGTTTGAAGATCTTCGCCACTTTCCGCAGCTTCACGGCGTCCATGTCGTGGACGCTCAGCATCGCGTCCTCATGGCCCTGCTCGGCGCAGAGCGCGGCCGTGCAGCAGTTGGTCCCGGCGCGAATCATCTTCAGGCTGAGGTTCGCGTAATGGCAATGCAGACCGACAAAGATGCAGGCCTCGATTTTATTGCCCCAGATGGTCAGATTCGGGTGGTTGGGGTTGATGACTTCTTCCGGGTCGACCTTCGGATACTTCGGCCGGTAATCCGGCATGGGAATGATCAGGACATTCGGAATTTGCGCCGCGATTTCCAGCACCGCCATGGCCTTTTCCAGGGCATGTTCGTTCCACGCCCAGAGCACCATGGGGCCGGGGAAGATCGTGGCGTTCGGCTTGGTGAGCATCTGACGGGCGATCTCCTCGATCACGAGGTCTTCAGGAACGTGATGCCCGTACGCGATGCCGACCTCCGAGGGAGGCAATTCCACACCGAGCTGGGCAGCCGATGGCGGCATGAACCCCGCCGGCCCCGGAACGATGATGCGATCTTTCTCCGCGGGGAGGCTTTGCAAGAGCATACGCCCCCCTACGCCACTTCGACCGGAGCGGCAATGGCCTGGGTGCCCCCCTTGTCGAGGTAGATGATGCGATCGGTGATGGCCGCCTTGGGGAGTTCGTCGATCATGGTCATCTTGATCGCATGGTGCTTGGCCATATTGTCACAGACCCACACGCATTGGGCGCAGCCCTTGCATCGATCCACTGCGACGTACGCCGAGCCGTACTTGAGCCCCTTGTCCTTGCCCAAACTGTCGCTATAGAGAATCGTGTTGGCCTCGGGGCAGTACTGGGTACAGAGCCTACAGCTCGTTGCGGCGCAGATATCAACGTCGATATCGGCAACTAGATACATGGCGGTCTCCTTCTCATTCCTGGGATCAGCGGGAGGCAGCCTCGGCGGCGGCCAGATCGTCGACCTTCTTCGCCTCAGCCCGCTCTTCAACGCCCCAGCCGTGTTCCTCAGCGTAGTCCCAACCGGCCTTGATCACGGCAATATTCTTATCTATCAGTTCCTGTTTCTGTTTGAACTTTCTCTCCACGACACTATCCAATGCCGCAGTGCCGCCGGAGACGACGAAGCCCTTCCCCAGGAACCGATCTTTCACGGCTTCCCCCAGCGCCTCGAGCGTGGTCAACCGGGTGATGGCCCCGATGGCGCCCATCAGCGCCATGTTCGTCGCCAGATCAAGGCCCGCGACTTTGAGCGAGAGCTGGGTCGCGGGAATGTAGTACAGCTTGGCGTTGCGGTCCTTGAGTTCCTGCGTCTCCTGCGGGGGCAATTTCATCGGCCCATCGTGGTTGATCAGCAGCACCCCGTTCTGCTTCAACCCGAAGTAGAAGGGCATCGTATAGGACTTGCCGTGCGTGATGACCTGAGGGTGGAAGATGATGCAGATGTGCGGGAAGGTAATTTCGCCGATCTCGTAGATCGGCTCATCCGAGACCCGCACGTAGCTCTCAACCGGGGCCATTCGCTTTTCCGACCCGTAAAACGGGACGATCGTGCTCTCCCCGCCGGCCCTGATCACCGCCGTGCTCAGGATGTGAGAACCGGTCACGACCCCCTGGCCGCCGACACCTGCCATGCGAATGTTGAAGCGCTTTGCCATGTCTGTCCCTCCCTCTCCCCCGACAGGGAACGTGCAGTGTCTTACGCCTTCGGAAGGGCCGCCGCCGCCGCCGGCTTCGGCAGATATTCCTTGAACCCGTATCTCGTGGCCAGATAATCCTTGGCTTCGTCGCTGACGTACTCGGAAAACGCGTAGCGATCGTTCTCGACGGTCTTGGCGTCTTCCATGACCTTGTCGGTCGGAATGGAGTACTCGATGTTGCAGGAGGTGTAGGCCTGAATGTAGGTCGGGCCGATCTCGCGCGCGATCAGCACGGCCTTTTTGATCACGCTCTCAACGCGCCGCGGGTTGTTCGGCACGACCGTGGCCACATAGGCGCAGCCTGCGATCTTGGCCATGCCGATCATATCCATTTTTTCGAACTTCTTGCCGAGCGGGGCCATCTTGAGGACCTGGCCCTTGTTGGTCATGCCGCTCTCCTGGCCGCCGGTGTTCCCATACACCTCATTGTCCAGCATGATGGTCGTGAACCGCTCCTTGCGGAACCAGGAATGGAGCGTCATGCTGAAGCCGATGTCGGCCATGCCGCCGTCGCCCGCCATCACGACCACGTCCTTGGGTTTATCGCCGAACCGCAATTTCAGCCCCCGACTCAATCCGCTCGCCACGGCATTCTGGTCCCCGTAGTTCCCATACACGAAGGGAATGGCCGCCTGCGAGATCGCCAAGCGCCCGCACCCGGCCGTCCCGACCGTGATGGTGTCCTCAGGATTGGGGAAGGCGATCATCGCCAGCCGGATGAACAAGGTCATCGCGCACCCCGCGCACATGGGATGCTCCTCAAGGATTTCCTTGAACGAGCCCATCTGGGACACGGTCGTTTTCTTGCCGAAAGGCCCGTGCTCCACCATATCGCGGTATTCCTTCGGCATGAATTTATCGAAACCTGGGGAAAACTTGACGTAGTCGAGACTCATATGATCACCCTCCTAAGGTGGGGAGCGTTCTCGTTAATTGGCGTCGACCCGAATCGGCAAAATTCTTCTTGACTTACAATTAATTATGCGAGGATGAGGTCAGGGTAAAACCCCTGGCCGAGATTACCAAACGCTTGCAATTATTGTCAATGTAAAAATACCCGATCCACAGCCCTCAATATCCTGACCCCATCGGCCTAGGTCAGCCAGCGAAGGATTTCTTACTGTAGGACAAAGGCGAGGAGCAATGCAACCAAACAGAAGACCTAGCACCTCCTTATATAGGTGGCCTAGGCATGGACCCGCTGGTGGGCCTTTCGCCCCATCACGCATAACTATTTGGTTTATTGTTGTAATTTCATTTAAAAAACCGCTTTTTGAAGCCCGAATTCCCAGGATTCTCTTGCGCTCCCTTCCCTCGTTCCCTATAATCGGGAGGATTTCGCATACCCAAATTGGTATTCTATGGGAAAACCCTTATCTTGAGAATTCGTTCCGCTGGGGGACCGCTGATGCCGACCATGCCCAAAACGATCACCACCGACCTCGTGGAGGCCCTCAAAATCCCCTGCGCCGAGCTGATGGCGGACGCCCCGGGCCGGTTCAAATTCCTCCGCTACGCGGACATTCGGATTGAGATCGCCGAAGAGAAACACGCCGGAGCCGAGAACGGCATCCCGAAATTCGGCACCGAAGAGGACCGGTTCGCCTTCGGTGTCAGAGTCCTCGCCGGCGACGGGGCCATCTCCCCCGGATACTTCGGCCAGACCCTGGGCAAGGCCGACCTCGCCGACTTGCCGGGGAAGCTGGCGGCCGGCTTTAAACACGCCTACGAGCGGGCGGTCGTCAATGCCCGGGAGAAAGCCGCGGCCCGCGACAAGTTCAAGGACCTCGGAGAGTGCCTGCACGACACCCGGCTCGCCCCCATTGAGATCCACGAGGATAAGGTCAAGGCCGAGTACGCCGTGGACCCGCGGACGGTCCAGGTCGAAGACATGGTTCAATACGTCACGGAGGTGTCCCGCGCGATCCAGGATGTGGACCTGCAGCTCAAGTACAATGCCGTGAGCGCGATGACGATGCTATGGCGGGAACTCTTCACCAGTACCGAAGGAGCCTGCATCGACCAATCCTTCGCGCTGACCCTGGGCTCGCCCTACGTGGTCGCCGTCAGCGACACCGGCGATCAGGAGTTGAACGATTTCATCGGGCACCAACGGGGATGGGAAGTCGTCACGGAAGGCATCTTCGAAGAACACATCCGCAATCTCGATCTCCTCACCTTTTCCACGAACCTCGCCCGCGACGCGGTTAAGCTGGCCAATTCGCCCCCGCTCAGAAGCACGGACAAGGACGTCGTGGTCGTCACCGACCCGCACTTCAACACCCTGAAAGCGCACGAGATCATCGGGCACCCCACGGAGCTGGATCGGGCGCTGAAGATGGAGACCGCCTATGCCGGTCGCAGCTGGCTCCTCCGGTCCCTCAAGGAGACGCAGATCGGCAAGCAGGTCGCGTCCCCGCTCGTGACCGCCTACTCGGACCCCTCCCTGCCGGGGTTCGGACACTACAAGTACGACCACGAAGGGACTCCCGGCAAAAAGGTCGTCCACATCGAGAAAGGCATCTTTAAGGGGTTCATGAACAGCCGGCAGACCGCCGCCGTCTTCGGAGCCGCCCCCAACGGATCCTACGTGGCCACGAAAGCGGGGCAGGTCCCGCTCATCCGGATGTCCAATACGGTGTTTGCGGCCGGGACGCGCGATCCCGCGGACATCATCCGCGAGGTGTCGAAGGGGTATTACCTCGTGGGCCACCGCATCCCCTCGATCGCCGAGTCCCGGGAGAACTTCCGCATCTCCGCCCAGAAAGTGTACGAGATCCGCAACGGGCAAATCGGGCAGCTCTACCGCGGCGGCGGGATCATGGCCGACACCAAGGACTATCTCATGAAGGTGGACGCGGTCGGGCGGGACTTCCGCCTCTACCCGATCCCGAATTGCGGAAAAGGCCAGCCCATGCAGACCCGGCGCCTCGGCAACGGGGGACCGACGATGCGCAGCCGCGCCCGCCTCACCGGAATGGAATAGGCGCCCTCCGATGATCACTCTTGCCACGCTCAAAAACACGACCGAAGCCGGGCTCCGGTTCCTCACCCGCCAGAAGGACGTCGTCGAGGCCGAAGTGTTCGTGGCGGCCAACGCCACCTTCACCGCCCGCCTGAATTACACCTCGCACATTCCATGCAACGGGGTCGAGGAGCCGAAGTCCAACGAGTCCCACGGCATCGGCGTCCGCGCGGTTTTCCGGGACCCGAAGGGGTCCCGCATCGGGACGGGAAGCGAACCCGGATACCTGTCCGTGGAGGGGATCAGGTCCGCCCTGGACAAGGCGCGCCGGTTCGCGGTCCACGACCCTGAGTTCACCACCCTGCCGGTCCCCACGGCCGAGCGCCGCACCCTCACCAAGTATCACGATCCCAAGGCCCTGAACCTGACGGACGCGGACTTGGTGCACGCCGGGTGGCAGGTCGTCACCCAATCCCTCGGCACGTTCCTTGAGGGGGCTTCGGCTCAGACCCTGCCGAAATCCGAGAAGAAGCTTCGGGACCTCGGCCTCATCGTCGGCGGGGACGTGACCGTGCTCGTGGAACGCATGGCCATCGGCTCGACCAGCCTGCCCAAGGTCCAGACCGACGAGTCCACCCTGATCACGTCCTTCGTGACCGCGATGGTGGAGCGGGCGGGCGCGAAGGGAAGCGGCTATGCCTGCCGGACCCATCTCAACAAATTCCGGGGAGAGGCCGGGGCCGAGGCGGCCCGCAACGCCCTCGGGGCCACGGGCGGAGTGCGGATCAAGGACGGCGAGTATGCGGTGATCCTCGGGCCGCAGCCGGTCGCGGACCTCATGAACAACCTCGTCCTGCCGAGCCTGAGCGCCGCCAGCTTCTATGACTGCAGCTCGGCCTTCCACGGACACCTCGGCCGGCAGGTTGCCAACGAGACCCTCACCGTCTACGACCATGGCGCCCTGCCCGGCTACATGGGCAGCAAGGGCATCACGTGCGAGGGCCTCCCCACCGGCCGCACCGATTTGATCAAGGACGGCGTGCTCATCGGGCTCCTGTCCAGCTTCTACGAGACCGAACGGATCCTGCGCGACCCCGACGGGAAGGAGAAGCTCGGGGTTCCTCCCGAGGACTACAAGAAAGCCCTGGTTCCACGCAACGGGTTCCGCTTTTCGGGCAGTGGCGGGCGCCGGTTCGATATCACGCCCTCCGTCTCCCCCACCAACGTCATCATCGAAGGGCGGCCGCCGAAGAGCCTCCAAGAACTCCTCCGCGAGGTCCGGAACGGCGTCTACATCGGCCGGATCTGGTATACCTATCCCATCAACGGCCTGCGCGCCGGCGATTTCACCGGGACGGTCGTGGGGGATTCCTTCCTCATCAAGGACGGCAAACTGGCCGCGCCCCTCAAGGCGAACACCGTCCGGATCAACGACAATATCCATAATGTCCTGCGCAACATCACCGGCGTCGCCAAGAAGGGCCGCGGGATGGTCGTCTGGGCGGCCGACGAGGTGGTGTACGCCCCCGAGATCGCCGTGTCCAGATTGAAGCTCAACGAGATCGCCGGGTACGTGGATTCGCTCTGATGGCCGACGAGACGCCGACCCCTCCCCCGCTCATCCAGCCCGACCGCCCGCCCCTTGGCACCCCGGGCGGCATTCACAACCGCCCGCCGATCCCGGGGGCGGGGGAGAAGGCCGAGTGCCCCAAGTTCATGAGCCACGGCCCGTGCGGCGGCGTGCGGAAGGGCGGCTTCTGCGAAGTCTTTCCGGAAATGATGTGCCCGTGGGTGGTGCTGTATTTCGAGCTGGAAAAACTCGGGCAGACGGAATGGATGACAAAGGTGTAAGGCGGCGGGGCTACACCGATCGGCATGCGCGGAGCGGCCTGGACGCGCGCCTGCCGGAGATCGAGACCTGGACCAACCAGTTTAAAGACTACGAGATCACGATCGAGATCCCGGAGTACACGGCCATCTGTCCCAAGACCGGCCTCCCCGACTTCGGCACGATCCGCATCACCTACCTCCCGGACAAGCGCTGCCTGGAATTGAAGTCGCTCAAGATGTACATCCATGCCTACCGCAATGTCGGCATCTTCTACGAGAACGCCGTCAATCGCATCCTGAAAGACCTCGTGGCCGCCTGCCGGCCCGTGCGCGCCCGCGTCACGGGCGAGTTCAGCGCGCGCGGCGGGCTACAGAGCACGATCGAAGCCACCTATCCCTGATCCCGCACCCCTCTCAGACGGACCGCGGGCGATTAGGGAGTTCGGCCGAAGCCACGCACGTACAGAATCACTTGCCAGGCCTCCTCCTCGGTGAGAACGAGCGGAATGAAGGGGCCCATGTCGGTTCCCGGGCTCCCGTTCTTGAGAATCCACATCAGTTCGCCGTCGGTCCGTTTCGCCTGCCAGGCCTTGTCCGTGAAGTTTCGTGGCAAGGGGCCTTTCAGCGAGCCCGGCTCGATATCCGGTCCTGCTAACCCTTTGCCGTCCACCCCATGGCAGGCCCGGCAGAAGGCCTTGCCTTCGAACAGGGCTTTGCCTTTCCCGATCATCTCAGGCGTGGCCGGCAACGGATTCGGGACGGTGCGGGCCGCCTCGATCTGATCATTCGGAACGCGGGGGCGAAGCACCTCCGTGCCTTGCCCCCGCGCCGCCGTCATGCCCAGTAATATCAGGGCGACCGCCAAGAACCCCCCTCGGGCGAGACGCATTATTCCTTCCGGGGTTTGTGGCCCACGGCCTGCGGATGCCCGACTGTCCCGTCCGGCGCCTTGGCGCCATCGGGCCAGAGATGGAAAATGATGCCGTCGGTCTTCGCCGCCACCGCGGCGATCTCCTTGGCCTGAGCGTCCGGCACATCCAGCACCTGCACCCGACCCGAGGCGATCTCCACCTCATGGTCATGATAGAACTGGTTCCAGGTCTTCAAGGGGACATGCGCGCGCGACACCGGCTTGGCGATGAAGTACTCGATTTCGACCAGCCGTGCGTTCGGATCCGTGGACTCAAAGAGCAGGCATTGCAGGACTTCCGGCGAGATGCCCTTGCAGTAGTGGTGGAAGGGCCCGTGAATCGTGCCGTCTTCGAATTTATGGGGGGCCATGACATGGATGGTGAACCCATCCGCCGGGGTGGGCTTCTTCTCCTCGGCGAGCGCCGTCCCCGCGGAGATGACCATCAGGCTGAAGGCACCGACGATACCAAGCCTCGTGAGCATACGACCTCCTTATTGTGGTTGAGAGTGCACTGCCTTGACTGCTAAGAGACACCATTCGAGAAAAAGATTCAAGAGACCGCTCGCTTGATCTTCTCCAGCCGCACCGTCGAGACCTTGTACTCGGGACACTTGGAGGCCTCGTCGGCGCTGGATGAGAGCAGGGTGTTCAGATTGTTCTCCGGGAAGTGAAAACTGGCGAACAACTGGCCGGGGGCGACTCGGGCGCTGACCGTGACCGGCATCACGGTCTCGCTCCGCGCGCTGACGATCTTGACCCGCTGCCCGCCCCGGACGCCGAGCTTGCGCGCATCGTCCGGATGGATCTCCAGCGCGTCCTGGTCCACAATCTCCATGATCCGCGTCCTCCGGGTCTGGGCCCCCGAGCAATAATGCTCCAGGATGCGGCCCGTGATGAGGACGAACGGATAGTCCGCGGTCGGCTCCTCCCCCGGGGGCAGGTAGTCCACGCCGATGAACTGGGCCTTCCCGCGCGGGAAGCGCTCCTGATGCATGATCGAGGTGCCGGGATGCCCCGCATCGGGGACCGGCCACTGGAGGCCGGGCTCGCGGTCCAGCCGTTCGTATGTGATCCCCCGCATCGTCGGCGTCAGGCGCGCGATCTCCTCCATGACCTGCGAGGGGTGGTCGTACCGCATCGGATAGCCCATGCGCGTCGCCACCTCGCAGAACACCCGCCAGTCCGGCAGGATGCCGGCCGGCGGGTCCACCACCTTGCGGACGCGCTGCACGCGCCGCTCGAGGTTCGTGTAGGTCCCGTCCTTCTCGACGAACGCCGCGCCCGGCAAGACCATATGCGCGTACTTCGCCGTCTCGCTCATGAAGAGGTCCTGCACCACTAGGAACTCCAGCCGTCCGAGTGCCTCCCGGACCTTCTTGAGGTTCGGATCGGTCTGGGCCACGTCGTAGCCGACGATCCACAGCCCCTTGAGCGTGCCGGCCAGCGCGGCGTCCCACATGTCGGGGATCTTGAGTCCGCGCTTCTGCGGAAGCGGCCGGCCGGTGACGGTCTCATGCAAGGCCCGCAAGTCGGGATCATCCAACCGCTGGTACCCGCTGAAGTACGTCGGCATCGAGCCGACATCGCACGAGCCCTGGACGTTGTTTTGCCCGCGCAACGGATTGATCCCCGTCCCGATCCGCCCGACGTTTCCGGTCGCCAGCGCCAGATCGCAGAGGGCGATCACGCCGTGGCTGCCGAACTTGTGCTCAGTCACGCCCAGTCCGTGAATGCACATCGAGGCCCCGCTCTCCGCGTAGAGGCGGGCGGCCTGCCGAATGAGGTCCGCGGGCACGCCGGTAAGCCGCTCGGTCGCCTCCGGCGTACACGGCCTGACGGTCTCCACCCAGTCCTCGTATTGTTCGGTACGCGACTCGATGAAGGCGCGATCGGTGAGCCCTTCGGTGACGATCACGTGCCCGAGGCCGTTCAGCAGCGCGACGTTGGTCCCCGGACGGAGACGCAGATGGAGCGCCGCATACTTCGTCAGCTCGATCGTGCGCGGATCCACGACGATCAGCGGCGTCCCCCGCCGGGCCGCCCGCTTGATCCGCGCCCCCAGGACCGGGTGCGCCTCGGTGGGATTGGCGCCCACCACCATGATCAGCCGGGCGTGCTCGATCGAATCCATCGAATTGGTCGCGGCCGAGGCGCCGAACGCCTCCATCATGCCGGTGACGGTGGCGCTGTGGCACACCCGCGCGCAGTTGTCGATGTTATTCGTCCCCAGGACGCAGCGGACGAATTTTGAGATGAGGTAATTCTCCTCGTTCGTCCCCCGGCTCGAGGAGATCACCGCCAGGGCGTCCGGGCCGTGGACCTCGCGAATCCGGCCGAACCGTTCGGCCAGGATGGACAGGGCGTCCTCCCATGAGGTTTCGATCCATTGGGAATCTTTTCTCACCAGCGGGGTGGTCAACCGGTCCGGCGCGTACAGATAGTCCCACGCGAACCGGCCCTTCATGCAGGCGTGGCCCGCGTTGACCGGGCTCTCGTCCACCGGGGCCATCTGCACGATCCGACCCGCGCGGACGCCCGCGTCGAACTGACAGCCGACCCCGCAATAGGTGCAGGTGGTCCGCGTCGCGGAGGCCGGGCGGCCGAACTCGGCCATCGCCTTCTCAAACAGCGCATCGGTCGGGCACTCCTTCACGCAGGCCCCGCACGAGACGCAGTTGGAGGCCGCGTACCCCACGTCGTTTCCCGCGATCACGCGCGTGCCGAACCCGCGGCCCGCCAGCGAGAGCGCGAAGGTCCCCTGCACCTCGTCGCAGACCCGCACGCACCGCGCGCAGACGATGCACTTGGCGGGATCGAAGGCGAAGTAGGGATTGGAGGCGTCCACCGGCGCCGCGCGCTTCTCCGGTTCCCGATAGCGGACCGCGCCCAGGCCGAATTGGCGGGAGAGGGCCAGCAGCGGCTCGGAGGCCCCCAGGCCCCCGTCCGCCTGCTCCGAAAGAAAGAGCTCGAGAATGTTCCGCCGGTGCCGGTTCACGATCTCCGAATCGGTCCGCACGCGCATCCCGTCCCGTACCGGTGTGGTGCACGCCGCCGGCAGCCCGGCCTGCCCCTCGACGTGGCACAGGCACAGCCGGCATCCTCCGTAGGGCTTCAGGTGGGGCGAGGCGCACAGGGACGGGATCTTGATCCCGGCCTTCCGCGCGGCCGTCAGCACCGTGTCGCCGTTCTCGCCTTCAACCGCGAGCCCGTCGATGGTCAGAGGCACCGTCATTGGAATTCCTTCCGGAAGTGCTCGATCGCGGTGAGGACGGGATAGGGCGCCCGTTGGCCCAGCGCGCAAAGGCTCGCCGCCTTCATTGTCTCGCCCAGGTCGGCCAGGAGCTCCAGGTCGCCCGGCCTCCGCCGCCCCAGCCCGATCCCATCCAGGATCTCCCGCGCCCGGACGGCGCCCACGCGGCAGGGGGTGCACTTGCCGCACGATTCATCCGCCGTGAAGGCCATGAAGTGCCGCGCGAGTTCCACCATGTCGGTTTCCTGGTCGAAGACGACGATGCCCCCGTGGCCCAGGATCGCGCCGGCGCGCGAGAAGGCGTCATAGCAGATCGGGATCGTGAGGCCGGACTTCGTAAAGAGGCTCCCCAGCGGCCCGCCGACCTGGACCGCCTTGAACCGGGCCCCCGCCGCCATGCCGCCGCCGAACTCTTCGATCGCTTCATTCAGGGTCAGCCCGAATGGGACCTCCACCAGACCCGGCTGCTTGACGCGCCCGCCGATCTGCAGCGGGATGGTGCCCTTGGATTGCTCGGTGCCCAAGGACGCGTGCCACGCCCCTCCTCGCGCCAGGATTGCCGGGATGGTCGCGAAGGTGAGCACGTTGCTGATGAGCGTGGGCTTGCCGTAGAGGCCGCTGACGGCGGGATACGGCGGCTTGGCCTGCACCATGCCGCGCTTGCCTTCCAGGGATTGGAGCAACGCCGTCTCCTCGCCGCAGACATAGGAGCCCGCGCCGACGAAGACCTCCAGCGTGAATCGGCCGCCCCCTCTGGCCTGACTGCCCAGGGCTTCGTCGCCCAGATAGCCGGCCTCGGTCAGGAGGGCGATGGCGTCTCGCAGCAGGCGCGCCGCCACCGGATATTCATACCGGCAGTAGATGTAGCCCTCGGTCGCGCCGACGGCGTACGCCGCGATGAGCATCCCCTCAATCAGGCGGAACGGCTCGCCCTCCATGATCATCCGGTCGCAGTAGGTCCCGGCGTCCCCCTCGTCCGCGTTGGCGACCACATACTTCTGGTCGGCGTGGGTCTCCAAGGCGGCCTGCCACTTGAGCCCCACCGGATAGGCGGCGCCCCCGCGCCCGCGCAGTTTCGAGACGGTGACCTCCTCCACGATCTTCTGGGGGGTCAGGCGCAGCGCCGCTTCCAGGCCCTGGAAGCCCCCATGGGTCCGATAGTCGTCCAGCGACAGCGGCCGGGTCACACCGGCGTTGGCGAAGGTCACGCGGGTCTGCTTCGCTAGGTAGGGGATCCGCTCGATCGGCGTCCCGTTCTCTCCTTGAAGAATGCCGGGCAGATCCCGCTCGCCGGCGTTCGGCCATCCGATGCGCCCGTGGGGGCCGTCCATTTCCACGAGCGGCTCCAGGAAGATGGCCCCGCGGCTGGAGGTGCGGACCAGCTCGAGGCCCGGCACCTTTGCCCAGACCCGCGCCAATCGTTCGGCGCCGACCGCCCGCGCGGACGTGTCCTGCGAGAGATACAGACGTCCCATCATCGATAGTCCTTCAACAGCGCCCCCACGGAGGCGGGGGCGACCCGCCCATGCACGTCCTCATCGATCATGACGGACGGCGACGCGGCGCAGTTGCCCGCGCAGTACATTTTTTCAAGGGTGAACCGGCCGTCTCTCGTCGTGTCCCCGAGACGCACCCCCAGCTTCTTCTCGACCTCCTTGAGGACCCGCCCGCAATGGTTGGCCACACAGGACTCCCCCAGGCACACCCGGACGACATGACGCCCCGGTGGCCTCGTCCGGAGATCCGGATAGCCGAGCAGAACTCCCGCCACGTCCGCCTCGGTGACCCCCAACGCCGCGGCGACCTCAGGCACCGAGTCCTGGGGGACATGGCCCAGCGAGGCCTGGACGGCGTGCAGCGCCCTCAGGATATTCGGAGGGCGGTCGTCCGGATCCGCCGCCCGTGCGCGTTCCAGCAGAGAAGCGATCCGATTCATCGCGCGCTCTCCGTCACGGTCGCGGCGACCCCGGCGCCGAAATCATAAACGAGGCTGCCTCCATAAAAACCGGTAGCGGAGAGAATCACGCACCCGAGCAGCCCCAGGGTCAGGTATAGGGCGGACCGTTCCCGCATCCAGCCCAGCCGCACGGCCAGCCGGATCACCAGCAACGCGCCGAAGAGCGCCAGCGTCGTGTAGGCGAGCGTTTCATGAATCTCCAGGACCGATTCGGGAATGCCCGCTTCTTCCGCCGCTTCCTCCTCGATCGCCCCGGTGAGGACGGCCAGGATCGCTCCGAGGACCCCCAGGATCAACGTGTAGAAGCCCGCCTCGCGGAAACTTCCGGGCCGCCACCGCGTCGCCGCCAGATCGAAGAGCACGCTTGCCATCAGCAGCGCGATGGGGAAATGCACGACCATGGGATGGATGGGATGCATGGGTGTCTCCTTTACCGGACCACCAGGATCGAGCAGGGGCTATGGCGCACGACTCGGGAGGACACGCTGCCCATGAGAAAGCGCCCCACGGCCCCCAAGCCTTTGGCGCCGGCCACGACCAGGTCGGCCCGCTGGTTCGCGGCGGCCTTGACGATCTCGTCGGCGGCATTGCCCGGCACGAATCGCTCCTTTACGCGATAGCCCGCCGCCGCCAGCTTCTCCGCGTACCGATGGATCAGAGCCATGCCGGCCACCGCGACCTGCGCATAGGCAAAGGGCGGCAGGACGTGCAGGACCATGACCTCGATCCGATTCTCCGCCGCCGGCTTCATCTCCCGCAGCAGGAACTGCAAGGCCCGGTCAGAGGCCTTGGAGCCGTCCACCGCCAGGAGCACTCGACGCAGCGGGCGGGGCGGCTGCTTGACCACGAGCACGGAACACGCCGCGTGCAGGGTCACCTGCGTCGAGACGCTCCCGAGAAAAAACCGGTCGAGATCGCTCAGCCCCTGGTGGCCGAGCACCACCAGATTCCTGGGGCCGCGCGCGCGCCTCAAGATCGTCGGCACGACCGCTCCCTTCTCGATCACGACCTTGGCCGGGACCTTGAGGGAGGCCAGCCGCGCCTTGGTCTCCGCCGCCACCCGGCGGGCCTGGGTTTCCAGCCGCTTCTCCTCGTCCCGGAGGACCCGCTCGTAGGCGATCATCATCGGCTGCACGACGAACGGCGCCCTCAGCGCCACCAGGTCCACCACATGTACGGCGGTGACCTGAGGCGGCTTCGTAAAGGGCATCTGCACAATCCACTCCGTCGCCCATCGCCCGTATTTCGACCCGTCCACGGCCAGAACAATGTTCATCGTCCGCGCTCCTTTATGTCTCGCCCTCCCAACTGTTCCACCCGTATCTTCGGCGCCAACCGCTGCGCATCGCGCAGCCGGCAGAGCTGGTTCCCCGGCGCCAGCGTCGCCGCGGTGCCCGCCGCCGCGGCGAAGCGCGCGCATTCCTCCAGCGATTTCCCTCCCGCATGCTTCCAGACAAACCCGGCCACGGTGGAGTCGCCCGCCCCCACGGTACTTCGGACTTTGACCGGCGGGGGGATCGCACGATAGCGCTCCTCCCGGCTGACCACCAGCACCCCTCGACGGCCCCGCGAAACCACGACGATCTCCACGCCGGCGCGGTTGAGATCCCCGGCGATCGCCAGGATGTCCGCCTCGGTCCGGAGCAGCCGTCCCGTGGCCCGGCGCAGTTCGTTGAGGTTCGGCTTGATGGCAAAGGGCCGCGCCTTCAGAGCGGGCCGCAACGCGGCGCCATCCGCATCCACGATGGCTCTTGCCCCCTGGCTTTGGACCGCCATGACGATCTGGTAGTAGGCGTCGGCGGGCACCCCGCGCGGCAGACTCCCGGAGGCCACGACATAAGCATTGCGCAGGTCCAGCAGGCGGAGATGGGTCAGGAACCCCCGCCACTCCTCGGGGGTCACGACGGGCCCCCGCGCGTTGAGCATCGTCTGGGTCCGCCGGTTTCCCCGCCCCGCACAGATGAGGATATCGCGACGGGTCTCCTGGGCGATGGGGGTGAAGTAGCAGGAAACGCCCTGGGCCTTGAGCATGTCCACCATCAGCCGGCCGTTGTGGCCTCCGATGAACCCCAGCGCCATGCTCTCTCCGCCAAGTTGACGGAGCGCGCGGGACACGTCGATGCCCTTTCCCCCGGCGTACAGGCACTCGACCTTCACCCGGTTGGCGTCGTCCACGACAAGGTCGTCCACTTCGAGGTAGTGGTCCAACGCCGGGTTCAACGTGACGGTATAGATCATGAGGCCCCTCCCCGCCCGCGGCGGCCTGGGTCGACCGTGGAGCTTAACTGATCGGGACGAAGGGGGCAAGCAGCCGGATGTAGCTGATCACGTCCCACATCTGCTGGTCGGTGAGCCGGCCGCGCCATCCGTGCATGGGACTGACCGCCACCCCGTAGGCGATGACGTTGTACAGCTCCCAATCCGTCTTCAGCCGCGACTTCGCAGACTGGAAATTAGCCGGCGGAACAATCAGGAATCGGCCTTCGAGGCCCTCCCCTTCCCCATTCCCCCCGTGGCAGCGCAGGCAGTTCTGTTCGTAGAGCGCCATTCCGGTCTTCGGGTTGCCCAGCCCCTCCTGGGCCCCCACCCACGAGCAGAAGGCGATGATCAGCAGCACTCCGACGACGATCGCACGTGTCCTCAACATAGAGAGTCTCCTTTCCAACCCATTGCCGATCATCTCTCGCTGCAGATCAAGTTTTCGGCCGTGTTTCGCTTCTAGAATTGGCAAGAACCATGCTCAATCGGCGTGAAGCGGCGGCGCACCCGCAACTTCACATCAATATGGAGGAATTGGAAGAGCCGGAGAGAGATCGCCGCGCGGGGCGCCGCCGGGACTGTGGCGCCCTGACCCAACCACTGGCGCAGGACGCCACAGGCCGAGAGGGGTAGCGGCTCGGTCCTGCCCGGAGGGGACCGGTTAGTGGCCGGCCAATCCCGGGAGGAAGGACACCCCGATAGATACGGCGATCAACACGATGATGATCCATTCGAGCATCTCCAGCCGCCGCGTCGCCGCCTGGTCGGACATTTTTCCATAGATGCTGTTCAGCGTGTCGAGCTTCCGAAGAATGCTCGCGTCCCACTCCTCCAGATGAAACCGCTGCGACGCCAGCCGATACACCCGAGCCAGGTACTGGTCTCCCACGAGTTTCAGCGCGTTCGTGACCCGCTCGAAGAGGATGGCGCTGTCCACCTGCAGTTGCGCGATCCGGGGCTTGTCCGTGTCGAACGTGCCCGGCCACCGGAGGCCTCCCCCCATCCGTTTGGATAAGACTTCGTATGCCTCATCCAAGGCGCCATCCAACTGCTGGTCCAGGTGGCGCATCTCCAGGAGTTCCACGTTGGCGAATTCCAACACGGCGCGCTCATCGTCCGTGTCCCGCCCGAAGAGCATCCCCGCATTCCAATCAATGATGGTGGCATCATCCATGCCGAAGGAAATCCGGCACGCCATCGCGTCCTTCACCTCCTGCTCCGACAGCGGCCGCCGCTCGCACCGCAGGATCCGGGAGACGGCTCCCGCGTACTGCGCGCATAAATCGTCGCCCGTCGGAGCCGGCCGGCACTCTTCGATCTGGAAGATCACGTAATCTTCCACGGACTCCGAGATGCTCGGCCGTTCGATGGTGCCGGTGACCGTGGCCAGGAGACGCTCCACCCGGGTCCGCGAGTCGGCGAGCAGGAGCGGGTTGTCGTACAAGGCCTCGCTCAATCCCAGGAGGCGGCTCAACGCCCCTTCCAACGGGATGTTGTACGTCACCGCGACCGCGCCGAAGTCGTAGAGCACCAGATCCACGGTCGGGCCGCTGCAATACTCGCCGAGGGCCAACGGGTCCATCTCGAAGGTCACCCGCAACGGCGCGGGCCGGTAATCGAAGTAGCGGGGAGCCCTACGCGTGTGCTTCAGGCTGGTCCGCTGCTTCAGGGCCGTGATGCGCCGTCCGGCCTCGCTCAGATCGATCGCCAGCCCGACGTCGTACGCGAACAAGGCGTAACAGACCCCTTTCTCGACATTCAGCTCCGGAGCCTCTCCCTGCCCCATCCCTCTTCCCTCCGTCCGATCGCGTCATTAGCCCAGAAGCAAGGCCAGACCCCCGGCGCAAAGGACCGCCGCCATGCCCAGGGAGACGTACGCCGCGAGTTTCCACCCGCCCAGCCAGGCCGTGAGCCCGGCCTTGACGACCGTATTGGTGAGGGCGGCGAGCGTGATTGCGACCGCGGCGGTCGAGGCGGCCAGGCCCTCGCGGTGAAACCGCGCCACCGAGAGGGTAATGGCGTCCACGTCGGTGAGGGCGGCCAGGACGCTGGAGGCGTAGAGCCCGCGATCGCCCAGAAAAGCCTGAGCGGCCTTGGTCACGAAGATCACCACAGCGAAGAACAGGCCGAACTTCAAGGCGGAGGCCAGCTCGAAGGGATTGCGGTGGGACACGGGTTCGGCCTCGGGAAGATCGCGACAGGACCGGAGATAGAGGGCCAGGGCCACCCCATACCCCACGGCCGTCATCGCCCCCAGAGGCCCCAGCAGCACCGGCAGCAGGCCGAGGTCCACGATCCCGACGACCGCCAGCATCCGCGGGAACATGGTGGCGGACGCCGTGAGGATCGCCACGGCCGCGAGCGTGGTCGTTTGGGGCACGTCGCGGACCCGGTGGGCCAGACTTACGGTGACGGCGGTCGAGGAGACCAAGCCGCCCAGGACGCCCGTGACCACCAGCCCCCCCCGGTCTCCGGCGATCCGGGTCGCGACATAGCCGAGGAAGCTGATGCCCGCGACCAGCACGGTCACCAGACCGATTTCAAAGGGGTTCAGGACATGAAAGGGCCCGAACGTGCGATCCGGCAACAGGGGCAAGACGACCAGGGCCAGGATGACGAACTTCGCGGTGGCATAGATATCATCCGCCGAGATCCGCGCCACCGCCTGATGGAGCGGTTCCTTGAAGGAGAGCAGCGCCATCACGACGCCCGCGGAGGCCACGATCAGGAGATAGCGCTGACCGGTGGACACAGTGAGGCCCGGGAGGAGAGCCAGAACCCCAAGCAGAAAGGTGATGAGGGCCGCGACTTCCGTGGTGACACCCGGCGCTGCCTCCCTGCGCCAATCCTCGTAATACGAGACCGTCAGGAAGGCCCCCACCACCAGCAGGGTACCGAGAATCGGCCAGACTCCAAGGGTGTGGGCCAGGAGCGCCGACAGCGCGCCGGCAAGGGCGATGAGGGGGAACGTGCGGACGCCACCGATGCTGGGCTTCTTGTCGAGCGCCCTCGACTGCTGGCGCTCCAGCCCGATCAAGGCCCCGGCCGCCAGGGCGACCAGAAACCCGAAGAAGATCTCTTCGAAGGACATGGCGG
>JBGPTH010000037.1:0-27118 GCA_041490525.1 Nitrospiria bacterium | reverse complement strand
GCCACGATGTCCACGCCCGGCTCGGAGGCCTCTTCATCCTCCACCAGCACCAGTTCGGCGCGACCGCCTTCGAAGAAGCTCCTGAACATCTCGTTGAACTTGGCCTGGAGATGCTCGAAGGTGTCCAGAAAGAGCTGCTTCGTGGTCTTGTTGATGCGAGCGATGATGGCCTTCAGGGACGCGATGGACTCGGTCAAATCCTTTTCCTGAGCCGTCAGGAACCGAAGACGTTCCTCCAGCTCCCGGTGCTCGTCGATGGCCATGACGTTGACGGGCCCCAATTCCTGTAGCCGCCCGCGCCGCTGGGCAAGCGTCTCACGATCCGCCGCGATGTCGCGGTCCCCGCCTTCCCCGACTTCGGCCACCGCTCCATCGAAGCTGGTCCCGTATGTCCCCGTCAGAAGCGCATCGTATCCCTCCAGGCGGGTCTGCGCCTCCACCTGCCGCAGGCGGACCGCCTCCTGCTGCCGGCGAAGGTCGTCGAGGCCGTGCCGGAGACGCGTCCACTGCGCTTCCAGGGCGCGGACCCGGGCGACCCGTTCCGTCTGCCGCTCCAGGGCTTCGGTCATCCGCTCACGCGCTTCCCGCAATCCCGCCTCGATGGCGGGCACCGTCACCTCGATCTGGCGCCGCTCGGCTTCTGACGTGGTCCGGGCGCCCTGCAACCTGGCGACCTCGGCTTCCAATTGACGGATCCGCGCCTCCCGCTGAAGGGAAGCGGACTCAATCCGCGCCGCCTCGGCCTGGGCCTGTTCCAGGCGGTCGGTCAATCCCGCGACTTCCAGGCGCAACCGTCCCACCTCGGCTTGCTGCCGCTCGACCTCCGCTTCCGCCGCCGAGACCGCCTCCTGCCGCGCCAGCAACGACTCCTCGGCCTGCGCCCGTTCTCGTGCCAGGCGCTCCAGGTCTTCCCGCGCGACCGTCTGGGCGCCGGTCAGGGCGGCCAGTTCGGCCCGAGCCCCTTCCTGCTCGACCCGAAGCACCTCGATCCGCTGCCTCCACTGGGCGAGGTCCTGCTCACCCCTCTGTTCATCCTTGCGCTCGCCCACGAGGCTCATCTCCAGATTGCGGGCTTCGGCCTCCAATGAGTCGAGACACGCGCCTTCTCCCGCCAGCGAGAGGTCCACGGTCTCCCGATGGGCCCTCGCGGCCTGCAGCTCCTCTTCAAGCTGCTTCATGCGCCCGGTCAGATACCCGAGCTCGCGCTCGCGGCTCATGACCCCCACCACCGCCCCCTCCGGGCCGCCCGTGACCGTGCCGTCCGGGGCAATGACCTCCCCGCCCAGCGTCGCCAAGACCGCCTGCCGGCCCTCGGTCAGCCCGCGCCACAGCGCAATGGCCTGCTCCAGGGTCTCGACCACCACCACGCCGTCCAAGAGAAAGGCGACAAGCGCCTCGTATCCCTCTCGCGCAGTCACCAGATCGAGCGCGGGTCCGACGACCCCAGCCCCCTCCACCACCGCGCGCGAGGGCGCGCCCAGCACGCGCGGCCGCCTCGGGACGAAGGTGCCGCCGCCGGCGCCCTGCGATTTGAGCGTCGTCAGGATGTGCAAGGCCTCCGGTGGCCCTTCGACGAGCAGGCCCAGGAGGCGATGGCCCAAGACCGCTTCGATCGCGCTTTCGTACTCGGTCGGAACCATGAGCGCATGGGCGACCGTCTCACGGAGGACCTCCGGCGCATCGGGGGGCTGAATGCCGACGCCACGGGTCACCGCCAGAAGGGCCTGCTGGCGAGCCCCGGACAAGGTCATCTCCTCCTGAAGCCGTGCCACTTGCTGGTCGGCCTCGCCCAGATCCTCCTTGAGGCGGGCCACGCCCTCAGCCAGACCGGCGCGCGCCACCTGGATCGCGGACAATCGGGTTTCACTCTGGTGACGGCTCTCAATGCAAGCCGTCGCCGCCGCTGTCGCGGACTCAAGCGCAGACACCGCTTCCCCCCGCTCCCGGTCCAGCCGCTCGGCCTGTCGGGCAAGATCAGCGGCCCGGGCCTCATCACTGGCGAGGCGGCCGGACACCCCGGTGGCGGCCACCGCCCGGTCCATCACCGAGACCCGAGCCGATTCGAGCTCGATTTTGCTGTCGCGGTGATGCCGCATGGCCTCCTGGAGCGAGGCCTCGGCTTCTGACGCGATCCCGAACCTCGCGGACAGTTCCCGGCTCAGCGCGTCGATGCGAGCCCGCAGATGACCCGCCTGCGCCCCCCCCTCCTGCTGTTCTCCTCGCACATGCGCAAGATCCGCCCCGACGCGAACGCGCTGCTCTTCCAGGAAGGCCCCTCGCTGAGCCAGCAACGCCAGGTCGGCGCCGGCCTGAGCCAGCCCCCCCTCGGCCCGGGTCGTCTCCTCGCGCAGGGCGGCGATGTGAGCTTCGCTCTCTGTCACTTCGAGGTGGAGTCCCTCCACCTCGGCCGAGAGGCGCGCTTCCGCCGCCCCTTCCGCGCTTTCGCGCACGGCGAGGTCGCCCAGGACCCGGACGGCCTCGTCCCGCTCCTGACACACCTCGCGATAGTCGTGGAGCAACACCACCAGTTCCAATGTGCGCACTTGCTGCCGAAGCGCCTGATATGCCTCGGCCGCACGAGCCTGGCGCTCCAAGCTTCCCAGTTGTCGCTTGATCTCACCAATCACGTCGCGGACCCGCAGGAGATTTTGATTCGTAGCGTCCAGTTTCCGGAGGGCTTCGGCCTTCTGCTTCTTGTAGCGGATGATTCCGGCCGTCTCCTCGATCAGCTCGCGCCGTTCAATGGGGGAGGCCTTCAGGAGGCGATCGATCATCCCTTGCTCAATGAGGGTATGCCCTTTGCTGCCGGCGCGGGTATCCAAGAGCAAGCCGCGAATATCCTTCAAGCGGCACGGCGTCTTGTTGATGAAGTACTCGCTCACCCCATCACGAAACAGCCGCCGGGTGACCATCACTTCCCGGTATTCGCTCAGGGCGTAGGGAAGGAGGGCCGGCTCCCCTTCCCCTGGGGCCGGCCCTCCATCAACCCCACCGAGGATCAGGGAGACTTCCGCCATGCCCAGTGGCTTGCGGGTCTCGGTTCCGTTGAAGATGACATCCTCCATCCGCTCGCTGCGTAAGGTCTTCGTGCTCTGCTCGCCCAATACCCAGAGGATCGCATCGAGGATGTTGCTCTTTCCGGTTCCGTTCGGCCCCACCACGGCCGCGATCCCCGGCTGAAACTCGAGCCTGGCCTCCACGAAGGACTTAAACCCATTCATCTCCAATCGCTTCAGGTACATAGGGCTCCTTTACGTGTGCTCAGTCGGATCGAGGGAAAGACGCGCGCTCCACTATCAAAATTTGGAGATCCAAAGGCCGAAATGGAGGGTCTGGCGAGAGGGGAGGAATGACGCGCTTTCACCTTGGATTTTACTACATACCATATCTAGGGGGGGAATGCAAATAAAAACACTAGGGGGGAAGGCCTCCCTAATCAAACGACCGCCCCTTCGGAGCCAGGACCCACATCCAAAGCTAGAACACGATCGTGTACTGGAGCCGCGCCCGGTTTTCGATCAGGGTGGCATCTCCACCGACGTCGGCTCCGCTGAGCCGCGTGGTGATCACGCCGTAGTCAAACTGCAACTTATGTTCATGCCCGCTGAAGTACCAGTTCAGCCCTCCCACCCCTGATGTAATGAGGTCGTGCCCGAGCCGGGTGTCGGGGGATCCATCGCACTGTATCGCCCGACCACTTCGAGCTTCGACGGGATCAGGAAGTACCCCGTCTGCACGTAATACCCCGTGGCGTTTCCGATCCGCTTCGAATGATCGTGCGTATCCACGTTCCGGAAGAAGCCCTCTGCCTGGATGGACAGGCCCTTATACTTCAAAATGAAGTCCGCGCCGGCCGTTCCGATGTCCACGATCCCCTGGTTGAGGAGCCGGCCATTTCCCAGCGACGCAATCGACGTGGAGACCTGGTTGTTGCTGCCGGCGCCGGTTGTATTCGTCTGGAGCCCTCCGTCATACCCATAGCTCGCACCCACGCCCACCTGCGGGGTCAGCGAATAGGCCAGGTCCCCTTCCGGGTATCCAGGCTTTCCAAGGAGATCCGCCGTCACCCGGCTGACGTACATCAACTCATTGGCATTGCCCGGCGTGCTCAGGCCGAGCCTGTTCAGATTGATGCCGACGCCGTTGAACACCCCGAACGCGTAATTCACCGGGTATTTGGCTTGATCGCTGAAGAGGGTCACGCCCTGATCACGGCGATCGATCACGTTCGGGACAAAGGCCTCGGCGACGAACACTCGGTCCACGAACTGGAGGAGGGCCGAGGAGAAGAACTCTTGCCGCCCGAAGTGAGTCCGGTACTGCCCGATGCAGAGATTGGCCCAGGGGATCTGTTGGAAGGTCAGATAGGCGTCGTAGAGCTGGGTCGTGGAACGCGAGCCTCCCAATTGATTTGTGGAGTCGGCCGTGTCGTTGCGAAACTGCACGAAGTAGTTGATGTCGGGGCTGAAGGCGAAGCCTTCGAACACGAGCCGAGTGCGGTGCACGCCGAAGAAGTCCAAATCCTCGGCATGTTTCGTGGCCGAGACCGCGCCGGCCGAGGACACGGCGGGATAATTCTTGGGGTCCCCGATCATGTTATAGGCCGAGTTGACGCGGCTATCGGTGAACCGCGCCTGGATGCGGATCCTAATCTTCAGCTTGAATTTGTCCTTGAACTGCGTATAGAGCCCCCGGTCGTAGCCGAACTTGATCCCCTTCCCGAGGTCTACCGTATTGTCCTGATCCGGCGAGGACTGCTGTGGCTCCTTGGTCGAAGCCGCCGGTTCCGCCCTGGCAGGAGCCGCCGGCTCTGCCTTGGCCGGAGCCGCCTCAGCCGCCTGCGCGGCTTCCTTGAGCGCCTGGTCATGTTCCTCCTGGGTGATGATGCCCTTCTTCAGCAAAAGCTTTAAAGCCGGATCCGCCCCTGCTGCCGGATTCGCCGCTCCGAGGAATGCCAGCCCCATTGCCAGCACGAGCGTAGCAATCATGGATCGCATGACCTGACCTCCAATTTTATTTTGTTACCAAACTTACTAAACTTTTGAACATTGAAAAACCTTATCCGCCTCCTCTATCAATAAGGGCGGCCTTTCTCCTCGCCTTGAAAAAGATGTACAACAGATAGGCGTCTAGCAGAATCGCTAAAACCATGACGCTGTAAGCCAGCGGGCTTTCCACCAGTTTCAAATCGATCAGCACCCGGGAGAGACCGAACCCGACGACCCAGGCATCAAAGCTCATGCAGATGCGACGAAACGTCTCGGCATCGAGCCGTCGAATGAGATAGGCGCCAAGCGGAATTCCAACGAGGACGCTGGGAATAATCATCAAGAAGATGCTCTGGCTTTCCGCCGCAAACAGGCCGAGATGGTAATACACGATGGCGGTCAGGCTCGACTCAGCCACGCGAATCAATCCGAGACCGGCCCGAAACTCTTTTTTGACCAGGCCTTGATTATTGAACAAAATCGCCAGGGGGGGGCCGGAGACGGTGGTGACGGAATACAGGAAGCCGAGCCCCGTTCCGAAAGGCAGACCAACGAGCCGTTCCGACCGAATCGGCCTCCGCAGACCGGCTGCCTGGACAAGGATGAGGGGAAGAAGAACAGTATAGGTGACAAATTTGATCCAGCCAGGATGAAGCGCGGCAAGAAGATAGCTTCCGACTGCAATGCCGGGCAGCAGCCCGATGAGAATGGGAAAGACCCTCTTCCATACAGCCGGAACGCTCTCCCGATTGATGAAGAGAACATACAGGTTAATGAAGACTTCGATCACAACCAGGGCGGGGTTCAGAATGCGATTAGTGTAGAAAACGAGCGCGACCGGCACCGTGAGCGATGAAAATCCGTACCCAAGAGCCCCGTTCACGAAGGCCGCAAAGAACGTAATTCCCAAGAGCACGATCACCCCGGTGTCAAATATGGGCATCATCAATTCTCCAACTTAACGGCGAGCCGCCTCACGACGTGGAGGACGTTGGCCATACCCGTGCGTACCTGAAATGAAGTCCTTGAGGCTGTAGTTGTCCAGGATATCGGCGATGGCGTTCCGCACCTCGCCCATCACATCCTGTAGCGGGCAGTAGGCCTTCTTCGCATAGGGGCAGTCCTGGCATTTCTGATAGGCGGTCTTGCTCACGCAGCCGATCGGGGCCAGGGGCCCGTCCAAAATACGGATGACCTGCCCCAGCGTGACCTTCGACGGCGGCTTGATCAGGGCGTAGCCGCCCTGGATGCCCCGGCTGCTGGCCAGCAGGCCAGCGTGCTTGAGCGTGAGCAGGATCTGTTCCAGAAACACCAGGGGGATGTGCTGGCTGCGGGCGATCTGGTGGCGCGGGAGCGGATCCCGGCCGTAGCTCTTGGTCAGCTCGATCAGCGCCCGGAGGCCGTACTCGCTTTTTTTAGAAAATCGCATACCGATAATGTTTACCAAGTTTGTCATCGTAATAGAGAAACCCGGCCGGCCTGTCAAGTTTTTTTCTCCCGAGGGGGCGTGACATCGGGTCCAAGCTTGGTTATAATCCCCGGCGCTTACGACACGGGCCCCGGCGGTTAACGCTCATCGGGCGCGAAGGGATGGGGAGAAGGAACGGCTATGGAGGTGGTTTTTCTCAGGCACGGCCTGGCGGAGGATCGGGAGGGATGGAAGAGCGACGATAAGGATCGGCCGCTGACCGCCCACGGCATCGAACGCACCATGGAGGTCGTCCGGGGCCTGCGGGCGCTCAAGGTCCGCCCGGACGCCATCCTCGCCAGTCCCCTCCTCAGAGCCCTCGAGACCGCCGAGATCGCCATGAAGGGGCTCGGCACCGACGCGAAGGTCGAGATCGCCGACGAATTGGTGCCCGCCGCCCCACCGGACCGGCTCATTGCCCGGCTTGGCGAGCTGGGGGACAAGCCGGTGGTGCTCTGCGTGGGGCACGAACCCCATCTCAGCACGACCGCGTCGGCGATGATCGCCGGCAAAACGGCCGCCTTGCTCGAGATGAAGAAAGCGGGCGCGTGCTGCATTCGCTTCACCGGCCCCCCCAAGGCCGGCACCGGCACGCTCCTGTGGCTCCTGCCCCCAAAGTTCCTGCGCGCTATCGGCGGCGGATGACCCGGGCCGCCGGCGGCCCTAACCGAAGGACCGCGACCCGCGCCCGTTTCCAGTATCGGCGGTACTCCTTCTTGAGCGCCTCCCGACTGGCCAGGCCCAGCTTCTTCGCCAGGCGCCGGAACTGATCGCGGTCACAGTACCCGCCCAGGACCTTCTGCAACTGCTTGAGCGCCGCCACCCGTTGGGGCCGGCCCCAGCCGGTCTCCAAAGCGGCTTCCTCCTGATAGCGGATGGATTTAACCACGAGACGCAGCCGATGCAGTTCCTTCCGCGTGGGCTGCGCGGACAACTCGCTCAAGGCCTCGGTCAGGCGGTCGGCATGGTCCCGCCCGAGCGAGGCCAGTCGGCCGGCGAGAAAGCGACGAGGCCGCCGCAGACGGGCCATCGTCGTTCCGGCCAAAACGGAACGGATCGCCTCCAGCCTGTCCTCCCTGGCCACCAGCCGCTCTTCCTCGCGTAAGGCCTCGCGCACGCGGCGCAGGTCACCGGCGGGCGCGCCCAGGGAACGGAGGTAACGATGGAAGACGGACAGTGCCCGCAGGCGGCTCAACCCGGACACACAGCGCGCCAAGCGCTTCGCGGTTCTCGGGCGGTCCAAAAATTCCGCGTAGGCCTGGAGCCGCCGGAGGTGGGTGCGCAGCCGATGCACGGTTTCGGGGCGAAAGGGCGGCTTCCGGAGCGCGCACGCATACGCCACCGTCCGAGCCCGATAGGCCGCGACCCGCTTCTCCAAGGTCTCAAGCCCCGCCGCCGAATCCGGCGCAGCGCCGGCGGCCCGCGACGAGCCCCCGCTTCGTGTGTCGACCACCGCTTCCTCGACTGTGCTGTGTCTAGTCTCTGCCCGCGAGGGAAACCGAATCCGTAATCGTCAGCGGAGGGCCTGCAGTACTAGATTCACCCCGTACCCCACCAGGCCCGCGCCGGGAAGGGTGAACACCCATGCATAGACGATCCGCTTGGTCACGCCCCATCGCACCGCGGAGAGCCGTGTGACGGCCCCCACCCCCATGATGGCCGACGTGATGGTGTGCGTGGTGCTCACGGGCATCCCGAAATGCGCCGTCCCCAGGAGCACCAGCGCCCCGCTGGTCTCGGCCGCAAACCCGTGGACCGGGTCCATCTTGATGATGCGCATCCCGAGCGTCCGGATAATGCGCCAGCCGCCGGCCGCCGTCCCCAACCCCATCGCCAGCGCGCAGGCCAGAATCACCCAGGTGGGGACCTCCACGTGGTCGAGGTGGCCGGCAGACACGAGCGCGAGGGTGATGATCCCCATCGCCTTCTGCGCATCGTTCGCCCCGTGGCTGAACGCCATGAGGCTGGAGGAGACCAACTGCAGGCGCCGGAACATGCGGTTGGCGGTCCCCCGCGGGACTCGGAACACCGCCCAGTAGGTCGCGAGAATGAACAAGTACCCCAGCACGAATCCCATGAAGGGGGAGAACAGCATCGCCTCCAGGACCCCCCGAAGGCCGGAGAGCTTCACCGCAGCCATGCCCGTCTGCGCCAGCGCGCCCCCGATGAGCCCGCCGATCAGGGCGTGAGACGAGCTGGTCGGAAGCCCCAGCATGAGGGTGAAGAGGTTCCACGCGATCGCGCCGATGAGCGCGGCCGCCACGGTCGCCTGGTTGATCAGCGTGGCTTCGACGATCCCGCCGCCGATCATCTTGGCCACGGCGGTGGACATAAAGGCGCCGGCGATATTCAGGACGGCCGCCAGCAGCACAGCCCGCGCCGGGCTCAGGACGTGAGTCGAAACGACGGTGGCGATGGCATTGGCGCTGTCGTGCCACCCGTTCGAAAAATCGAAGGCCAGGGCAAGGGCCACCACAACGATGAGCATCACGGTGGGATCGAGCATGAGCCGTCAGGCAGGGGGAGAGACCGGGAGGCAGATGAGCGCGCCGGTGGCCTCAGGCATGTTTCAGCAGTATGCGCTCAAGAATGTTGGCCACGTCCTCGCAGCGATCGGTGCCTTCTTCCAGGCTTTCATAGATCTCTTTCCATTTGATCACCATGATCGGGTCCCTTTCCCCCTCGAACAGGCGGGCGATGGCGTCCCGGGTGATCCGGTCCGCCTCGTTCTCCAGGCTGTTCACCTTCACGAAGCAGGCGGTCAGATCGGTCACCTTGCCCAGTTGCGCGATGCCCGCCCCGAGTTCTTCGCAGGACCGGTAGATGATGTCGGCCAGCTCGATGGCCTCGTGCGTGGGTTTCTCGATCTTGAAGACGACCATCCGGTCGGCCGTGGCCTCCACGAGGTCCAGGACGTCATCGATGTCGCTGGCCAGGGCGTAAATGTCCTCGCGATCGATCGGCGTGATGAAGGTCTGGTTCAGCTTCCTGATGATGGTGTGGGTGATGGCGTCCCCGGCCGACTCAACCCGCTTGATCTCCCGGGCGTGCCGCTCCACGTCGTGGTAAGACTCCATCATCTCCTTGAGGAGCCGGCTGCCGGTGACCATATTCCGCGCCGCCTCGTTGAACATCTCGAAGAAGGCGGGATCGCGTGGAAAGAGGTTGAACATACGGGATGGCTCCCTAGAAGGGCTCGGCCTTACCGACGGCTGGCCCAAGGGAGCATAGCGGGTTCACCTGAATAAATCAACGCCGGAGGCGCAAGCTATTTGATATGTCAGAGAGGCGTGACGAAGCGGGCATCGGGTCGCCCGCTCCCACCCGGCCGGTCGCTACCGGGACAGCTTGTTCGAGGCGTCGAGGGCCGCCACTTTATAGCATTCCGCCAGGGTCGGATAATTGAAGACCGTGCGCAAAAAGTAATCAAGCCCCGCCCCCAGGCCCAGGACGGCCTGGCCGATGTGGATCAGTTCCGTGGCGCCGGTGCCGATGGCATGCACGCCCAGGAGCCGCCGGTCCTCCCGGTGGAAGAGCATCTTGAACAGCCCGCTGTCGTCCCCGAGGATCTGCCCGCGGGCGATTTCGCGATACCGCGCGACGCCGGTCTCGTATGGGATCTTCTTCGCCGTCAGCTCATGCTCGGGGGCACCGACCATCGAAATTTCGGGAACGGCATAGATCCCGATCGGGAAGTGGTCGGCCATGGGCCCCGCCTTGACCCCGAAGGCGTGGCAGGCGGCCAGCCGTCCCTGCTCCGAGGAAGTGGCGGCCAGACTCGGGTAGCCGATGACGTCGCCGGCCGCGAAGATGTGGGGCACCGCCGTCCGGAACTCGTCATCCGCTTTGAGCCGCCCCCGCCCATCGGCCGTGAGGCCCACGGCTTGGAGATTCAGCCGGGCCGTCGCGCCGATCCGCCCCACCGAAAAAAGCACCAGATCCGAGACGATCCACTTGCCCGATTCTAAATGGATGACGGCCTTGCGGGGTGGACCCTCGGAAATCTCCAGCCGTTCGACCGCCTCTCCCATCCGGAACGTGACGTTGCGGTTCCGCATCTGATGGATCAGCTCTTCCACGATCTCCCGGTCCAGAAACTCGAGCACCCGCTCTCTCCGCTCCACCAGCGTAACCTTAACCCCCAACGCCGAAAACATCGACGCGTACTCAATGCCAATGATCCCGCCGCCCACCACCGCCATCTCCCGGGGGATTCGTTTGAGCTCCATGACCCCGTCGCTCGTGATCACCGCCTCCCCGTCCGCCGGCACGCCGGGCGGCGAAGCGGGCACCGAGCCCACGGCGATCACGATATTAGCCGCGGTCAACGTGCGGGGGCCCTCTTCGGAGCTCACCATGACGGTGTGCGGGTCTCGGAAGGACGCCTCGCCCCGGATCACCTCCACGTCGTTGCGACGGAGTTGATCTTCCACCACGGTAACTTCGCGGCGCACGACGTCGCCCACCCGGCCCAATAATTGCTCCGCCGTGGGACGGATCTCAGCTCGCCCCCCGACGACCGGAGCCGGTCGGCCGCTCAGACCGGAAAAGGAGAGGACCGCCTCCCGAAGGGTTTTGCTGGGGATCGTTCCGAGGTCGAGGCAGACGCCCCCGATGACCCGTTGCTTCTCCACCACCGCCGCGCGTTTGCCCAGCTTGGCCGCCTGGACGGCGGCCCGTTGACCGGCCGGCCCGCTGCCGATACTCAGCAGATCGAACTCGTACGCCGCGCGCCGGGACTCGGCTCCCACTAGATCCCTCCCACCGCGAACCGCAGATGCTCGGCGGTTCGCAACCGCTCCTTGATGGCCAACAGCTCCGGCCGCCGGTCCATGGCCTCGACCACCAGATCCTCGACCGCGCGGGGAGGCTCCACCGTCACCGGGATGTCCTCCAACGTATAGGCGGGAGGGCCCTCGATGCCCATCGCATGATTCAAATCGGCATACCCCGATACCAGGTCGTTACGCGCCCGAATGACCAGATACACGGCGTCGGTCAACTGGACCAGAATAAATCCAATATCACGGTTTGATTTCAAAGGCTTATATCATAAAATATAAACCTGACATTTAATGACGTTACACTCCCAAGATGATTTGTTGAAGAACGCTAATTCTAACCCGCATTATTCATGAAGGCTTCTACTGCAACCGCTGATGAATGTCCGCTTATTGGCACGTAGCATAGCTACGACCTGCATATCGCTCCCCTCCAAGTTGTGTCCACCCATAAGACATGACCCAATGCGAGACAGGGAGGTGGACGATCGTCGATGAAAGAGACGATGCCTCCAACGAGTGACGCTGGTCGCAGCATTCTGAAAAATCTGCCGTTCACTATCTCAGTCTCTCCCTTCAAGGCTTTAGCGCCTTGAGCCCGGCCTCGGCGATCTGTTTGTCCTGGGCTGGCGTGCCCCCACTCACGGCAACGGCCCCGACAACCTTGCTGTCAATGAGAATCGGGACTCCTCCCTCCACCGGCAGAAACTTTCCTCCCGTAGTGGTGGCAATCCCGAGGGAGAGCACCACGTTGGGGTTTTCGGCTGAGGGACGTGGCCCGGATGGGACTCCAAAGTTCGCCGACGATATCGCTTTATGAAGTGCGATATCTATACTCATGAACCGTGCCCCGTCCATTCGACTGAAAGCCACAAGGTTACCCTGCTCGTCCACCACCGCGATGCAAGCCCGCACGCCCATCTCTTGCGCCTTCGCCATGGACGTCTGAAGGATACCCTGGGCCTCTTCCAAAGAAACGCGTTGGATGGTTTGTACGGCTTGGACCGGCACAATCGACAATGCAAGCACGAAACCGGCATATGCGGCGACGCGAAGAATCTGTGTCATGATCTGCCCTCCTCAGTGGTTATCTGTGTCACCTTCCAGGATATCTGCTGGGCCGTCGGGGAGACAACGCGTGGGATCACACGGGTTCCGGGACGCAGCTCATCGCTCCCGCGGCGAACGACCTGATCGCCAGGACTGAGATCGCCGAAGACCTCCACGAGATCACCAACGGAGAACCCACGCTTCACCGTGACCCACTCTACGCTCTCGCCACGCACACGGAGCACAAAGGTGCGCTCGGTGGTGGTGACCACAGCCTTGGCCGGCACAAAGAGGGTGGCGTGGGGCCGCCGCACCGGCCACTCCACCTCGGGGAACATTCCGGGAGCCAGTCGGGCCGTGGGGTTCTTGACATCCAACTCCACAGGCATCGTCCTGGTCTTCACATCCACCGACCGCGCAATCCGCGAGATCACGCCGCTGAATGTCTCACCGGGGTACGCCGACACGGTAAACGTGACGCTCTCCCCCGCGGCGATGCCGCCTACATAGATTTCAGGGACCGAGACGACCAGTCGGAGCCGCGAGATTTGCTCCAGCCGCAGCATCGGAACGCCGGCGCCAGGTCCGCCCGCTGGTCCAATCAGCGCGCCCGGATGGACATTGCGCTCAGTAATGACCCCATCGAACGGCGCAGCGACGAGAAGATAACTCTCCATGTCTCGAAGCGCTTGCACACGGGCACGACCCGCCTCCACCGTCTTCTGCGAGACCTCGAGGTCATTGCCTGCCACCACCCCAGGCGTAGCCGAGGCGGACTTCAGGCGCGCGTACGTGCTCTCCTCCGCCCGCAACTTGGCTTCCGCCTCGGTCCGCTGAGCGATCAGTTCCGGAGCGATCAGGCGCGCCAAAAGCTGGCCTTGCTTGACAGGCGAGCCACGGTCTACACCGACCCATTCCACAATGCCGGTGACCTTGGGGGAAATGGCCACGCTCAGATACGCCTGGAGCTCGCCGGGAAGACGGACCGTCCTGTTCAACGTTTGGGAGACGACGGCGACTACCTCCACTGTAAGCGTTTCGGCAGGAGGCGCCGGCGCTGAAGCGGACGGCTTCGCCTGTGACGGCGGCTTGGCATCGGTGTTTCTGTCCTTGAGAGCAATGATCGCCACACCGGGAATGAGAAGGAGCATGGCGAGGGCGCCCCCGATCAGCATACGTCGGTTCATATGGTCGAGTCCCCCAGCACGTGCCCCACAACCGGGCCTTCTTGAAGGTTACTTGACAGGTTCGTGATCACCCGGAACGAGCGAGACGACCGGTCTTGTCCTGCGACCCTGCACGATGGCATAGACGGCGGGGAGCACCATCAGGGTTGCCAGTGTGGCGGCTCCCAGCCCACCGATCACGGCACGACCCAGTGGCGCCGTCTGCTCACCGCCCTCGCCCAGGCCCAGCGCCAAGGGAATCATCCCGGCGATCATCGCCAGGCTGGTCATCAGGATCGGACGCAGGCGGCTTTGCGCGCCGTCTATGGCCGCCTCAGCAGCGGAAGCCCCCTCGCGGTGGCGCCGCTCCGCAAACGTCACCAAGAGGATTGCATTGGCCACGGCCACCCCAATCGCCATAATCGCGCCCATGAAGGACTGCACGTTGAGGGTCGTGTGGCTCAGCCACAGCGCGACCATCACGCCGGCGATGATGGCCGGCGCCGTCGAAATCACAATGAAGGCGTCCCGCAGCGACTGAAAATTGGCCGCAAGCAACAGCATAACGATGACAATAGCCATGCCAAGCCCGACCTGAAGCCCCTCGAGAGTCTCCCTCATCGGCGCCACCTGGCCACGGACATTGACCGTCACGCCTTTCGGCGGCGGCCCGACCCGCGCGATTGCGGCCGAGACCCGGTCGGCGGCACGGCCCAGGTCCTCGCCGACCACATTGGCCGTGATGGTGATCATGCGCTGCATATTGTAGCGGGCATACTCGCCTATCATCGTCCCATAGGACACTCTCGCCACATCCTGCAGCAGGGGTCGTGGCGCGCCAGCCGGCATGACGGGGATATTCTGGATATCCTCGATGGTAGCCATCTGGGATTGGGGAATCTCAACCTGCACCTGATAGGCGACGCCGGAGGAAGGGTCCCGCCAATAGAGTGGCCGGATAAACCGGCTTGAGGAAGTGGCCGAGACGAGCGAGCGGGCGACATCGGCGGCCGTCACCCCAAGCTGCCCTGCGCGCTCTCGGTCCACCGTCACATCAACCGTGGGGTAGTCCAACGGCTGCCCGAACTGGAGGTCTCGAAGAGTCGGAACCTTTGCCAGTTCGACTATCAGCTTCTCGGCGTGAGCGCGATTCGCCTGCAGTTTAGGTCCGCTCACGGCCACCTCAATGGGCGTAGGCGCGCCCATGCTCATCACCTGGCTCACGATGTCGCCAGGCTCAAAGGAAAAGCGCGTGCCGGGCAAGAGGGCTGGCAGTGTCTGTCGAAGCCTCTCTATCAAGCGCTCGACCGATATGCCGGAGCCGGGTTTTAACGCCACGCGCAGTACTGCTTCGTGTGGCCCGCTGGTCCACAGATGGATCGTATTGACCGGAGTACTAGACGGCATGGTCCCCACAAAGCCCAGGGTAATCGCGACGTTGCCGGAGCCGACCTCTTCCTGAATGGCTGCGAGCACCTTCTGCGCGATGACCTCGGTTCGCTCGATGCGCGTGCCGTCAGCGGCGCGGACGCGAAGCTGGAACTGGCCGGTATCCACCAGCGGGAAGATCTCCATTCCCAACCGCCCGCTCAGCAGCACGATGATGCCGCCAGCCAGGAGCGCGTATCCCGCCACCACCGGCCACCGGAAGCGCACGACGTGGCGCAGTGTCCCGGCATAGGCCGCCCGTACCCTGGCAAACAACGCGCGGTCTTCGGCGCCTTCACGCTCCGGTCCATGGCGCAGGATCCAGGCCGCCATCACCGGCACAAATGTTCTGGCCAACAGGTACGAAGCGGCCATCGCAAACCCGACCGCCAGCGCCAGGGGCACAAACAAGGCACGCCCCACGCCCACCATGAAGAACGACGGCACGAAAACGGCCAGCACGCACAGCATGGACACCAACATCGGGAGCGCCACCTCAGCGCCGGAGTCGAGGATCGCGTAGGCCCGCGACTTGCCTTGCGCCAGGTGGGCGTGGATGTTCTCAATCGCCACGGTGGCCTCGTCGACCAGGATCCCGATCGCCAGGGCTAGGCCGCCGAGCGTCATGATGTTCATGGTTTGCCCCGCCGCCCACAGCACAACAACGGCCGCAAGCAGCGAGAACGGGATCGTCAGGACGACAATCAGGGCGCTGCGCCAGTTGCGCAAAAACAGCAGGACCATGAGCCCGGCCAGCAGCGCGCCGAGCAGGCCCTCCATCGTCAAGGACTTGAGCGCATTCTTGACGTAGACGGACTGGTCCATCTCGAAACTGACGGCGATGTCTTCCGGAACCAATGCCTGGAACTCCGGGAGAGCGGCCTTCACCCTGTTCACTACCGCCAGCGCGGACGCATCGGCGCGCTTTGTAGCCGGGATGTAGACCGCTCGGCGCCCGTTGACCAGCGCGTAGCCAGTCACGACGTCGGTGCTGTCCTCCACGGAGCCAATGTCGCGCAGAAAGACGGTTGGACCGGCGCCCGTCCGAATCGGAAGATTGGCAAGCTCCTGAATATTGGACACCACGGAATTCACCGGCGTGATCCGCGTCAGATCTCCGATGCGAACATTGCCGGCCGGCAAAAGCTCGTTGCCCTGGCTGACTGCCTGGGCGACCTCCTCAGGCGACATACGATAAGCGCGCAACCGTTCGGGGTCCACGTGAACGACGATTGTGCGCGGGTTGCCTCCGAACGGCGGCGGCGCCGAAACCCCCGGCAAGGTGGCGAACTTCGGGCGGACCCGGAAGAGCGCCAGGTCCTGGATCTCACCCAGGCTTCTCGTCTCGCTCCGGAACACCAGGTACCCGACCGGCACGCTGCCCGCATCGAACCGCACCACGAACGGGGGAACCGTGCCGGGGGGCATGAAGGCCCGAGACCGATTTACGGCGGCCACGGTCTCCGCCATCGCCTGGCCCATGTCGGTGCCGGGGTGGAAAAAGAGCTTGAGCAGCGCCGCGCCCTGAATCGACTTGGACTCCACATGCTCGATTCCCGCGATGTACAGGAAGTGATATTCATAAAAGGAAATAAGGTACCCTTCCATCTGCGCCGGATCCATGCCGCCATAGGGTTGAGCGACATAGATGGCAGGCAGTCGCAGGTCTGGAAAGATGTCAATCGGCATGCGCGTGAGCGCCAGCGCAGCGCAGAGCGCAATGGCTACGAGGGCGACCAGAACCGTGATGGGCCGCCGCATAGCGGCAACGATGAGCCACATGCCTTATTTCCCTCCCGCTGGTGACGCCTGCAACAGGTCGAGGAATGGCCCAAGGTCACCCCGGGAGCCGCCCAGCCCCAGCAGCGAGCGCCATACTCCGAGCCGCGCCAGCGCATCATCAATACTGGCCTGCACCAGCAGGCGCTGGGCCTCGGCCACCTCGATGACCGTCGTCAACCCGGCCTGATACCGGGCGCGGGCCTGCACCTCGGTCTCGCGAGCGGCGGCCACCTGAACCGGAGTGTTCTCTGCAATCCGCCTGGCGCTTTCAGCCGTCGCCAGCGCCTTCGCCTGTCCTGCGGTCAATTCCTGAAGCACCTGCTCATGCCTGGCCGATTCGGCCGCCTCGTTATACTGCTCGATCCGGCGTTGGGCGCGAATCGAGGCCAAATCGAACAGCGAGAACGTGGCGGTCAAGCCGGCCGCCCAATTTGGCGAGTCGGGCAAGAGACCATCGGTGTCCGAGCTGCGATTCCCCCGCGTATCCCACCCGCTGCCTCGTCCGTAAAAGCCGGCCTGAAGGCCAAACCGGGGTGCCCACGCAAGATCCAGCGCCTCTTTGCGTTTCCGGAACACCTCGACCTTCGTCTCCTGCGCCGCAGCAAGAGGATGCGCCCTCAACCTCAGCTCCGGCGGCTGGCCCGACGGGGGAAGTTTGAGCAACGGCTCCGCCTGGACCGCGAGTCGCTCGCCGGCCACCCCCAGCACTTCGGCCAGAGTCGCGCGGGCGATTTCCTCTGTGTGCTGGGCCTGAATGAGCTGCGTGCGCGCCAGCGCCAACTCCGCCCGGGCGCGAGAGGCATCCACCCCCGGCCGCAGCTCATTCTTGACCAGCACACCCACCGTCTCGGCGAACACACCCAGCCGCTCCACGTTGGCCTGCATGGCCCGCACGGCCTCCTGGGCAGCGACCAATCCCAGAAACGCATCCCCCACGCCAAGGCCGACTTCGAGCCGGGTGAGCGCGACGCCTGCTCTCGCCTGTTGTTCAGCCGCGTGGGCCGCCTCTACATTGGCGGCGCGCAACCCGAAGTCGAACGGCTCCCACGCCGCCGCGATGCCCCCGCTGCTCCCCCAGGCGCTCGAATAGGAACGCCTGCCTAGATCCGCGCCTGTGATCGGTTGGGTGAAGGAATTGGAGAAATACAGTCCGGAAACATTGTTGAATGTGCCTCTGGTTTCCTGAAACCCCACATCCACGCGGGGCAAATATGCCGTGCGAGCGAGGTCAAAACCGGATTTGGCGCCGGACACTCGCGCCATGGCTGCACGGACCGAGGGGAAATTGTCGAGACCGAACTTGATAGCTTCCGGCAGCGTAAGCGGAAAGGGTGGCAGGGCCTGGGGCTGGGCCTCCGCCGTACTACCTGACAGCCAGACCGCCACGGCGAGCCCCAAAGGAAGCACAATCCGCATCATGTCTTTTCGTCCTCCATCACTTCCTCCACGAGTTCCTTGATCTGCGTTCGCGCCTGCGCGAGGACCTCTTGACCTGCTTGCGTGATCGTGTACCACTTCCGGCGTCGCCCTTGCATGACATCCGTAACGCTGCGGAGGTATCCCGCTGCCTCCAAGTCATGAAGCGTCGGATAAAGCGTGCCAGGGCTCAGCCGGTATCCGTGCCTTCCCAACTCTTCAGTGAGATCCACCCCACAGACCGGTTCTAACGCGGCGTGATATAAAATATGGATCCGAACAAACCCAAGAAAGAACTGCCTGAGCATGTGGTCCGGGCGCGAGGAACCAGACGAAGCCGACATAGCCAGTAAGTATACTCAAGCGCCGCATTGAAATCAAGTTACGATATCGACGACCGATACTTATAACTTCTGCAAACACCCTGCTTCCCCAACAAGTTAGGAGAACGTCGTGTCAAGCTATCTTGTTGACGAGCTAGAGCCATATGCTGCACTATGATCGCGTGAGGCCCAGGAAGTACCGGGAGAAGCGGAAAGAGCGACATCATCAGAGGTCCTGACAGGGTCTCGATCGCAAGGGCACCCTTGCAGCGCCGGACAGACCAGAGGAGCACGCAAAGGGCAGTTATGGCCGAGGCCACACGCGAAGGCGCCTTTGCCGGGGTGGGGTGGTGGACAATTGAGCGCCACGCCGCCGAGCACCCGGTAGAGGGCACAAAATTTGTTGTCTGCGCCGCCATCTACCTTCCCGCCGATACCCACGAGCGGCTCCGTCCCGATCTCCAATTTGGATTACGACTCACTCTCTTCTCGGAGTGGCTTCGCGCGACCTGGGGCAAACCGACTACGCGGGAGAATACGCCCTACCGCTGCCGCCGTACCTACGCCGCAGGCCCCACTTGGCCCGAGGCGTTCGCCATAGCCGAGGAGATCATCCACAGCGAGGAACACAAATTCCTCGGCGCCCTACACGCGCGGAAGCCCACCTAGCGAGGCCCGACGCGGAGACCCTTCTCCGGTCTCGGCTTCGAGAGGAGGACATCGGAAACCGTAAGTCCTCCCTCAGGTTGGGGGCAGCGGCCCTGGTTTTACAGGAAGATTAGGACATTACCCCCGGTCAGGACAATCGCGTGTTCTCACTTCAGAAATCCAAGCATATCGGCATAGCTCCTGATGAGGGCAAACTTCTCATCCTTAAGTTCCCGATATCCCGCCGTCTTGAGAGGCTCCAGGATCGCGGGATCTTTCAGAGCGAGAAACGCCGCTTTGACGGCGTCGCGGAACCCCGGATCCAGCCCGCCGGACGCCACCCAGGGGAAATCCGGGAAGGGAGGCGACTCCTAGAAGATCTCCAGATGAATTTGGCAAAATCCTTCTCCGGGTTCACATGCGCATCCGAAAGCAGGTGCCTCCATGGGATAAGATCTAAACCGAGCACGAACGTCAGGGCTGAGCAGGACTTAACTGAGGCGTCGGAAAAGGCGTAGGAAAAGGCGGAACTTGGGGGACTGCAACCGGCTCCCTTGCCGAGGGCTCCGGGGCCGGGACCGGCTCCTGCATCTTCAGTGCCTTCTCCCGCGCCAGCGCCTGCTCCCGCTCCAGCGCTTGGGCCTCGTGTCCCTCCAGGCGAAGAATTTCCAGCTCCCGTTGTTCTGGCTGAACCACGAAAGGCTTTGGTGAGCCTTCAGCCTTAGAGGGGCACACACCCGGGTTCCCACTCAGCCCATATTCTTTGGCAGCGACCTCGTCACTCCCATGTTCACACCTTGCGAGGAGGTCATCGCCCCGATAAGAGAGCCCGCAGCCCGTCATCAACAGAAGCACAGCGACGAGTGCCGAGTTCCGCACAGGTTTCCTATGGCTTGGCAACATAAATCACATTCGCAGCACAAGGGGCAGGGTAGGCTTGAGCCGTCTTCATCTCCAGCAGAGTGAGACAAATCCATCGAGACAGCACCGCTGCGTAGACCATCGCCAGCAAGGAGACGCGCCGGATGGTTTGGACGGCCTGAGCGGGCATGACCGACAGCACCAGCATCGCTCCGAGGATTGGAGCACGGTGAAGCATCCTTGACAAATCCAGTCCCCCTTATGTCAGTGGTCAGTAGGCTTGATACCCTTCGCCCACGGCATACTCCAGGGTCGTCTCGGCCGCTTTGTAATTGAACTGGGCCTGCGTCAATCTGATCTGGGCATCCGTCACGCCCACCTCAGACAGTGTCAGTTCCACGATCGAACTGAGGCCCAAGCGATAGCGAGCCTGTGCCAGGGTCAAGGCCTCCTGGGTCTGTTTCACCAGCGCCTCCGCGACCTTGGTCTCTTGCTCGAGGGCGTTGAGGAGCAATAAGGCACTCTTCACCTGCTGAATGATTTCCTGAGACTGATTCCGTTTGGTGGCCTCTGCCTCGCCGCGACGTTCGACCGCCTCTTTGATGCGATTCTCGATGAGAAAACCGGTGAAGAGCGGAACCGAGACGCCGACCCATCCCGCCCACCATCCCCCGTCGAATCGTCCTCGACCAAGGTCATCGAAATTCGTGTTCCCGGCACTCCCCACCGCCGCCAGGTTGGGAAAGTTGGCGCTTTTCTCGGCCTCAATCGTCTCCTGACTTGCCTTGATTCGCGCCTGGACTGCTGCCATTTCCGGACGCTTCGTTAGGGAAGATTGGAGAAGCTCCGGCAGGGGCTTTCTTGGTGTCACCGCATACGGGATCTCCTCCAGCGTATACTCCTCCAGCCCTTCAATGCCCATGGCGGTGTTGAGGGCGACAAAACTGTCCTTCAGGTCGGTCTTGGCCCGAATCAGACCCACCTCGGCCTTCGACAGCTCAACATCAACGAAAGTCAAGTCAAGCTTCGCCTTCAGTTGCTGCTTGAACAGGGACTCCACCTGCTGCCTGATCACCCCTCGGACCCGCACGGTATCCTCGGCAATCTGGACAAGCCGTTGGCGCTTCAGGCAGTTATAGTAGGCGTTCTGAACTTCAAGGATCACCCAGGCCTTTCTGGCCAGAAAATCCTGTTCCGTGGACTCCTTCGTCATGCGATTTGTCTGGACCCGATGGAAGGTCTGCGCGAAATCAAAGATGAGCTGGCTCACAACCAAGCCTTCGCTGTATGCCGTATCGTTATTCCGGGTCAAGGTCCCAGAAGGGTTAAACAAGCCGTTCGTGCCGAACGCACCAACCGTTGTGACCGCCCTGCCGACGGCCTGTGGATAAAATGGGGACTGGGCTTGCTTGATCCGGGTCTCCGCCGCCAGGATGGTGTGCTGGCCCTTCTCGAGACTCGGATGCTTCTCGACCCCGGTTCGAATCGCCTCCTTCAGTCCAAGGAAGGCACCCAATCGCTTGCCCTCCTCGGCAGCCTGCGAAACCCCGAATAAAAAGAAAACCAGCAGCCATATCGCCATGTGCATCGTCATCCATGGTCCTCGTTTACCCGTCATTGCGTAAGTCTCCCAGGTTCTCGTCCCAATGCCCAACAGACGTGGGCCAGTTATGGCGCACCTATCACCGAGGTTGGAACGCAGGCGTTCCGGACGGCAGGTTAGAGGGAGCCGCATGCACGGGCTGGCCCCACGCCAGGCCATCCAAGACCATCGGCGCGATCAATACCAATATTCCGATCAGTGGATGCCGCATTTCCATTCCTCCACCTTATTCATGAATCCGGCTGGACACCAACTCAGGCCGAAGCGACGTGAGCGTCATCGCCATGGACGATCAGCACGCACTTCGAAGTATGCACGACGACTTTGCGCGAGACACTTCCCAACAACCACCGCTGCAACAATCCGCGACGACCGCCCGCCCCCATGACCACCAAGTCTATTTCTTTACTCTCCGCGTGCCCGAGGATCGCCGCCGCGGGGTCACCCTCTGCTATCAAGTGCTCGATCGTAAACCCTCGGGCGGCTAACCGGCTCTCTACTTCTCTCAGATACTCCATCGCCGACGCCTTCGCCTGATGTCGCACCGACTCAGAAATGACCTCCGGGAACGGAGGGGACGGACAGACCGTCAAAGCCATGACCCGACACGCGGGAAAAGCGGCATACTCAACAAGAAACCGCACGGCCCGCTCGGCGCCTTCGGATCGATCCACGGCCAAAAGGATCTTCCCAATGGCCGGCAATTCGCGCTTCACGAGCAGGACGGGACACCTTGCTTCATGCGCCACACTGTGGCTAACCCCTCCGAGTAAGAGTGACTGGATTTCGCTCAGACCCCGTGAACCGAGCACGATGAGATCGGCCCGGGATGAGGCCGCTGTTTGGAGAATGATGTCCGCCGTCCGGCCTTCTCGAACCGACACGCAGACGTTTCTGCCGATTTGAGAGAGAATGGTTTGAAACTTGGGAAGAAATTTGTTCGCCTCGGCCTGCAACAAGGCCCGAATCTTCTTGTGGTACCAATCAATAAGCGCCGCCGAGAGGTGCGGGTGGGGATTGGCCTCAAGGTCCAGGACGTAGAGGATCTCAACCTCGACTCCGGGAAAGCAATTTCCGACTGACCGTACCGCTTGCTCGGCATAGAGGGACTTGTCTACGGCCAGCAGGACCTTCACCGGACCTCAGTACTTCTGGCTGCTCGGCTTTCCCGCCGGAAGATTGTAGGGAGAAGCCTTGACCGCCATGCCGTCGGCCAGACGGGCCTTGCCCACCACGACGACATCTTCTGATCCCGTGAGACCCGATGCGATCTCCACCCAGACGCCGTCGTCGATATCGGTTGTGACCGGAACCTTCTTGGCCCGTCCCTGGTCGACCACGTACACCGACTTGGCGGAATTTTCCGAGACCAAGGCGCCGGGAGGCACGACCAAGGCGTCGCGATGCCGACGGAGGTCGAGCACCACTTCCGCAAACATGCCGGGAGCGAATTGGTTTCCCTGGTTCGGCACGTCAATTTCCACCAACATCGTGCGGGTGGTGGGATCGAGTACCTGGGTCGAACGGGTGACGGGGGCGTTCAGCGACTTTCCCCCGAGATCCCTTACCGCGATGACGGCAAGAGTCCCGGGTTTCACAAAGGCCGCGTCTTCCTGGGGAACGCTGATATAGAACCGTAAGGTCGAGGTGTCCATAACCGTAAAGAGGGGGACCGCCTGGGTGGCGGACGAGGTCGCCGCCTGAACGAGCGCGCCCGGATCCACGAATCTGGCCGTCACGACCCCGTTATAGGGGGCCCGCACCTTCGTGTAGTCCAGCATGCTCGCCGTTTGTTCCATCGCATGCTTCGCACCGAGATAACCCGCTTCCGCCACGTCCACATCTTGTTTGGCAATGACGTCCGGATTTTCCTTCCATACGTTCCTGAGCCGCTCATATGTGACCTTTTTGATCGCATATTCGGATTGGGCCTGATTGTAGCGGTCTTTCAGTTCGGGATCGTCAATGACGGCCAGAACCTGCCCCGCTTTGACTGAATCCCCTTTGTCGACGTTCACCGATTGCAGGTAGCCGGAGACCTTCGCATAGAGGGTCGTTTGATATAAGGGGGACACGGTGGCGGGAAGGCGGAGTGTGGCGGCCACGTCACGCCGAATCGGTTTGGCGACCTGCACGTCAGGAATGGTCCCGGGAGTGGTGACCGCCGCGGGAGGCCCACCAGGATCTGGGCTCGGCGGCACCTTCTGACCGAGAGAGTGGTTGCCGGCCTCCATGAACCAGGAGATCACGGCGAGGAGGACGACCAGCCCCCCGCCCCAAAGGAGGAACTTCATGAATCTCCGGCGAGGAGGCGCTTGATAATCCAGATCAGGCTCCATGCGGTTCGACCTGTCTGCCGGCCGCCATGCTATGCAGGATGGGGACAAACAGCAAGGTCATGAACGCGGAGACCATCATCCCGCCGATGACGGCCCGCGCCAGCGGGACGTTCGCCTCGGCCCCCTCGCCGATCCCGAGCGCCATAGGCAGGAGCCCCAGGCTGGTGGCGAGCGCCGTCATCAGGACCGGACGCAAGCGCAGGCGGCCGGCCTGGACCACCGCCTCCCGGACCGGCATGCCCTCCCGAATCAGCCCGTTCGCAAAGTCCACGACCAGAATGCTGTTCGAGACGACAATCCCGATCATCATCAGGGACCCGATGAGGGATTCCAGATTGACCGAGGTGTTGGTAAGGAGCAACATCCAAATGACCCCGATGAATCCGAGCGGCACCGCCGCCAGAATGACCAGAGGGTCGAGGTAGGACCGGAACAGCCCGACCATGACCAGGTAGACCAGGAGGACGGCGAGGGGCAAGGTCACGGCGAATCCGCGGATCGTCGCTCGCATGCTCTCCAATTCACCTTTAAGTTCCACGGTCACGTCTTTCGGAAGACCCAAACCGGCCAGTTTCGCTTCCACCGCTCGGGCGACTGCCCCAAGGTCGTTTCCCACGATGCCGAACATTACATCCATGGTTCGCTGGAGGTTGAAATGATCGATCGTCTCCGGTCCGGTTCTCCGTTCCACCCGAATCACATCCTTTAAGAAGACCGGCTCATGGTGCATCTCCCCGCCAAAATTCCCGCCCGAGGGGAGAATCGGCATGCCGGAGAACGGCGTGTTCTGGAGCGTGAGGGTCGATCCCCCAAGTCCACCGGTCCCCACGATGCGCATCGGCAACTCGGTCGTCCTTCCCACCCTGAGAGGCGTCAGGAGGAAATCCTCGAAGCGTCTCAGGTCCTGCTCTGGGTACTGCGCCACAACGAAATACGCGTTATTCGTCTTCGGATCGATCCAATAGCCGGGATCGCCGCTGATGTTCGAACTCAACCCCGTCACCACATCGGCCAGAATCTGTTGCTCCGTCATGCCCAGGTAGGCCGCCTGGAGCCGATTCACGTTCAGGCGGATTTCCGGATAGTCCATGCCCTGCCGCACCCGCACGTCGAGGGTGCCGGGAACGGCCGCGGCGCCGTCACGGATTTTGGACGCCGCCTCGTTCACGTCCGCCAGGTTCGGCCCGCTGACCTTGATGTCCATCGGTGCGGGAAGGCCGGCGTTGATGACGTCGCTGACGACTCCCCCCGTCTGGAACGAAAACTTTAGGCTGGGAAATTCCGCGCGGAGCGCGGCCCGAATGCGGCCGATATAGTCGTCGGTTCCGACGGCGTGGCCTTTGACGAGGCTGACCAACGTGAAGGCCTGGTGTGGCCCACTGACGGGGGTGTACAACACCATCCACCCCTGAGGCAATCCGATGTTGGCCACGATCTGGTCTAGTTCATGTTGGGGAATGACCTTGCGGATCACTTCTTCGACGCGTCCCACGATAGCCTCCGTCTTCTCCAGTCGGGTCCCCTCCGGAGCGGAGATGTGCAGAATGAACTCCCCCGCGTCCACCTTGGGGAAGAACTCCGTCGCCAACTGCGGAGCCATGGCCATGGAGACCACGAAGGCTGCCACCACTCCTCCCGTCACCAATGCCTTGTGGTCCAGCCCCCATCTGAGGAATCGGGCGTACCGATCCGCGACCCGCTCGAAGACGTTGGAGCGGCGCCAAGCTTCCACCAACATCCCCATGAAAGAGGAGGGCCTTACCCCCTCCCCTATGGAAACAGACAGACCCCCGTTCCCGTGACTCGCGGCAAGCGCAACCGGAGCCACGGTCAAGGAGGCGATATAAGAGGCCCCCATCGCGTAGGCCACCGCCAAGGCCAGTGGAACGAACAGAAACTTGATGGTGCCCGTGAAAAACACGATGGGCAGGTACACGATCAGGACGCTGATCGTGATCACCAGCATCGGGAGCGCGACCTCGCTGGCCCCATCCGCCACTGCCTCCCGCACCGACTTATCCATCGCCATATGGCGGTGAATATTTTCCAAGACCACGATCGAATTGTCCACCAAGGTCCCGACGGCCAAGGCCAGGCCCCCCAAGGTCATGATGTTGATCGTTTGACCGGTAAAGTACAGCAGGACGAACGCCGAGGCGATCGAAAGGGGGATGGCCAGGGCGATGATGAGCATGGAGCGAACGCTGCCGAGGAACAACAAAATCATCAGGCAGGCCAACCCCCCGCCCAGAAGCATCTCGTGCTGGACCGTCGCGATCGCCTGGCGGATGTAGAGGGATTGATCGAACAGCAGCTTCAATTCCAGATCGGCTGGAATCCCTTTCAGCTTGGGCAAAGCCTCCCGGATCCCGTCGATGACTTTCAGCGTATTGGCGCCGGCCTGTTTGAGGATCGGCACGTACACGGACCGTCGGCCATTCACCCGGACGATATTGACCTGGACGGCCGTAGAGTCCGCCGCCGTCCCCACGTCTTTCAAAAACACCGGCACGCCGTTCATGACCTTCACCGGAATGTTGTTCATGTCCTTGACGATCGACACGATGCTGTTGCTGTAGACGTTGTAGTCGAAGTCTCCGATCTTGACGTCGCCGGCCGGCACCAGGAGGTTGCCGGCGTTGACTGCCTTCACGATCTCGTCCACGCTGACTTGGCGCGCCAGCATCCTTTCCCGATCGAGAAAAACCGTGATCTGCCGGATGGTCCCCCCGAAGGTGGGAGGAAGCGACACCCCCTGCACGGTCCCCAACTGTGGGCGGACCGAAAAGTACGCAATATCGCGCACCTCTTTCTCGCTCAGGGTCGGGCTGCTCAGGGTCAAGTTGGCAATCGGCAGGCTCGTAGCGCCGAACTTGATGATGGTGGGAGGGAACACCCCTTTCGGCAGGAAGCGAAGAGCCGAATAGGTCAGGCTCGTGATTTCAGCCAACCCGGCGTCCACGTTGTATTCCGGATGGAAATAAATCTTGATCAGGCTGACGCCCGGTAGCGAGCGGGACTCTATGTGCTCGACGTAGCTCGCCTGGAGAAAGAGCTGCTCGAACCGCAGCGTGATCGCCCCCTCGATCTCGGAGGGGCCCATCCCTTTATAGAAGGTGGCCACCGCCACCACCGGGACTTTGATTTCCGGAAAGATGTCCACCACCATCTTCTGGTAGGACACCACGCCCAGGAGAACGACAATCAGGCTGAGGGCGACGACCGCGTAGGGGTTTTTCAGCGAGGCGCGGACCATCAGAGTCTT
>JBGPTH010000036.1:0-27296 GCA_041490525.1 Nitrospiria bacterium | reverse complement strand
GAAAGCCATCGAGATGGCGGAGTCCATACGCGCGCAGATGTCCCAGTCGCTCGCGATGTACTATGCCAACCTGGGCACGATCCAGGCGACCATGGGCAAGCTCGACGAGGCCATGGGCCAATTCAAACGCGCGCTCGAGATCAACTCCAGAGATGTCCTGGCCTTGTTCAACCTCGGGCGCGCCCTGTATGATCAAGACAAGTTTATGGACGCCATGCCGCTCTTCGAACGGCTCGTCGACATCACCCCGGACGACCCGGTGGCGTGGTTTCAACTGGGGCGGGTCTATGAAAAGCTCGAGAAGCGCAATGTCTCGGACCTGCACACGATCGACGCCGCGATCCAGGCCTTCCGGCGGGTCCTCGAGCTCGACCCGCACCATCTTGAATCGGCCTTCGCGCTGATGGAGATCCTCCTGAATCTGAGAAAGCCGGAGGAAGCGATCGGCGTCCTGGAAACGGCGGTCGAGCGCAATCCGGACGAGCCGCTGGCCTACTATAACCTGATCAGCACCTATGAAAAGTCCCGGCGGTTCGAGGAAGCGGATCGGACGCGGGAGCGCCTCAAGGGACGGTTCGCCTCGCGGCGGTCCGCGGACTCGAAAGGCAAGTAGCTACATCACCTAAAAGGGAGCACGCGCTATGTTTGGGAGCATGGGTATCACCGAGCTGGTTCTGATTCTGTTCATCGTGTTGATCATATTCGGGGCCGGCAAGCTGCCCCAGCTCGGTGAAGGGATAGGGAAGGCGATCAAGGGCTTCAAGAAGTCGGTGCACGAAGCGGACGCCATCGAATTGGAAGCGAGCAAGCAGGAATCCCAGGCTCAGCCGGGAGCCCCGCCGTCGCCGGATCAAGCGGCTGCCGCCCAGTCCGCTCCTCCGATGGGAGGCCCCGGGGCGCCGCAGCCGCCTCAGGCACCGGTGGCCCCTGGAACTACCAAGTCGTGAGTCTGGCCTCCCTCGCGCACCGTGCTCGGCGAGGGATGGGGAGGTGAGGGGAGAATCATGGAAAGCCAAGTTGTTTCAGTCGGCATCATCGAGACCTTCGCGGGGAACGGAAAGTCCCGCAGCACCGGCGACGGGAAAGTGGCCACCAAGGCGGGGCTTCCCCTGCCGGTGGGTCTGGCGGTCGATCCGGCGGGCGGGTTCCTGTATTTTGCCGAGTCCGGGTCCGATCGAATCCGCCGGATCGAGATGGCGACGAGCCTCATCAGTCACGTGGCCGGCATCGGCGAGACCTGCTACAGCGGAGACGGCGGCCTCGCGGCGGAAGCGGGCCTGTACCTGCCCCTCGACGTGGCGTGTGATTCCAAAGGGGACCTCTACATCTGCGATTCCGGAAGCAACCGGGTCCGCCGGATCGACATGAAGACCGGGATCATCGACACGGTCGTGGGGACCGGCGACTACGGCTTCAACGGCGATGGCCCGCCCCTCGAGGTGAACCTGACCTACCCCAGCGCGATCGCGTTCGATTCCAGGGACCGCCTCTTCATCGTGGACACCCAGGCGCATCGCCTCCGCATGTACGATCCGGCGGCGAACCGGGTGACCACGATCGCCGGGATCTGGACGCAGGAGGACGACCAGCGGGACAGCCCGTTGATCGCCAAGAATCTCGTGGTCCTGTCGGGCGACGCCATCGGCATCGACTTCAGCGACGACCATGGATGGCTGCGCCCGCCCTGCGACCCTGAGGGGATGGATATGAGCGCGTACCGGGACGATGGCAAGCCGGGGTCGGAGGTGCGCTTGCACGATCCGGTGGCCGTCGCCGTCGACGCCCGCGACGACGTGTACGTGGCGGACAAAGGCAGCAATCGGATCCGGAAGATCGACATGCAGACGGGGATCGTCACCACGGTCGCGGGCACGTGCTTTTTCGGCTACGACGGGGACGGAAAGCCGGCGACCCACGCCATGCTGAACGCCCCGGAGGCCGTCCTGTTCGATCCGGCCGGCAACCTGTACCTCTCGGACGCGATGAACCACCGGGTCCGGCGCGTCGAAGCCGGGACGGGCGTCATCACGACCGCGGCCGGCAACGGCGAGAGCGGCTACAAGGACTCGGGGAATATGGGCGGGTGCGGGATGGCCAAGTTCGTCAAGGCTGTGGACAAGGAGATGATCAAGCACGGGGACGGGCGCGTCGCCATCGACGCGGTGGTCAACTCGCCGGCCGGCCTCGCGCTCGACCCGAACGGCTTCCTCTACATCTGCGAACGCGGGGAGAACAAGATCCGCCGGTTGAAGGTGTTCTAGGGCCGCACCTCCCCAGGAAGGGGGGTCTCGTGCATTCGGGAAATGGGGGTGAGTATGGGAGGCATGCATCCCGCGACGGCCACAGTTCGCTTCCTGCCGGCGCTGTTCGCCGGCGCGCTCGTTCTGGGTCTTGGGTTTTCCGTCCTCGGGGTGCCCGTCGTCAGCTCGCAGGGTCTCTTCATCCGCTCCTATTACGTCCCCGGGGAGCTCCCCTTTGATCCGAAGTCGCCGGATTGGGGCAAGGCGACCCCGATGGTGCTGTCCCTCAGCGGCCAGGTGATCACCCGGCCCAGCCTTCCGGACCCGACGATCAAATCGCTGACGGTGCGGTCCCTCCACAACGGCAAGGACATTGCGTTCCTCCTGGAGTGGCAGGATCCCACAAAGAACGATCGGTTGACGCCGGGGACCTTCCGGGACGGGGCGGCGATCGCGCTCCCCCTCGGCGACGCCCCGGCCTTTTTCTGCATGGGCCAGCTGGACCACTATTTGAACATCTGGCACTGGAAGGCCGACTGGCAGACCGACATCGACCGGCGGAAGGCCAAGGAGGATGAGCGGAAAGCGGAGGGGGAAGTGCGGCGATTCGAAGTCATTCCGCGACGCGCCTCCTCGGTGGAGGACCTCCTGGGCGGCGGCTTCAGCACGCTGACGAGCAAGCGCGGGCAGGGCGCCGTCCAGGGGAATGGGGTGTGGGAACAAGGGCGCTGGAGAGTGGTCTTCAAGCGGTCGATCGAGACGCGGGACCCGGATAATGATGCCGTGTTCGGGCCCGGCCGCCTCCAGACCGTCGCCTTTGCGGTGTGGAACGGGGAGAATAAGGAGCGGAACGGCCAGAAAGCGATCGCGCCCTGGCTCCAATTGATTATCGATCCGATTCCGCAAGAGGCCAAACAGGGGTAACGTCCGAATGCGTGTCATTGGAATCGTAGGCGTCGCGTTGCTGGTCTTGATGGTCGCGGTCGCGCTGGCGTCGGCGGACCCGTCGTCCGACAAGAAAAGCACCGCCGTGTCCGCGGATAAATCCTCGGACAAGAAGAACAAAGACGTCATCGCCATGGCCGAGGAATTCGGGGTCATCGTAGGGCCTGTGACCGAGGATATCCGCAAGGAGCTGAATTTGCGGTCGGCCGAAGGGGTCGCGGTTTATGACATCATCGGCGACAGCCTCGCGGAGAGGGCGGGCATCAAGGTCCACGCGGTCATCACCGAGATCAATAAAAAGCCGGTTCGCAACCTCGACGACTTCGGACGGTTGCTGACCGAGGTGCTGAACGAAGGCAACTTCACGGTCGGCACGTGGGAGCCGACCAGCCCGGACAATCAAGGCCAAGGGCAACAGATGAACTTTCATTTCGTGCCCAAGATCACGGATTAGAGTATGGGGTCGATGGTGGCGGATCACGGCGGAGACCCGGCATGAAACGCGGAGCATTTCTGGCAGGCCTGACGGCTTTTCTCCTGGTCGGATTAGGCGCCGCCGTGATCCCGGAGGGCGCCGGGCAGGAAAAGAAGAGCCCGAAGGAGCCCTGGATCGAGGAGATCGAGCAGGTCTTCCTGCGGTCGGAGGTGTGCCGCCAGTGTCACGACCGGCACTACGAGGAGATGGCCGGGCTGCGGGAGATGACGATGGACCTCAAGCTCATGGGGCGGGTGGACGCCGCCCTCCTGCACGGCACGGCCTTGCCGTCGCAGATCTTCCGGTCCGTCATGGGGGTGTGGCTCCAGACCAAGCCCAGCGCGGAGAAGAAGCAGCTGTGCCTGTCCTGCCACGCGCCCGCGGTGTCCCTGTTCCCGCAGCACACGGATCGGATCATCGACCAGGTCATGACCGGCAAGGTGACCGTCGAGGGCATCGGCTGCGCGTCCTGCCACCTCGCGGAAAAGCTGGCCGACGACCCGAAGAAAATCCCGTCGTACCAGTTGACCGCGGGCAAGACCATGTACGGGCCCTTCAAGGATCCGGAAGACAACATGGTCCATACCTCCTTCCATTCGAGCTTGTACAAGGGCGCCAATTTCTGCACGGCCTGCCATTTCGAGAAGCTCCGCGACAATCGGAGCGCCGCCATCGACAGCGAGATTCTCGAGGGCGTGGTCTGCCAGTCCTGTCACATGGAGCAGTCCACCGGCAGTTCGACGTCGAAACGGGGGGCCTTGACCCGCGAGATCGGGCGGCATTACTTCCGCGGGATCGTGATCCCCGGCTACATGCTGAAGAACCGAAATCTCCAGGCCGAGTGGATGCCCCGCCTCGAGATTGAGGCCAAACGGAGCGGGACCAAGGTGGAAGGCGAAGTCGCCGTCATGAACGGGGCCGTTCCCCACAATTTCCCGGACGGCGATCCGGTGCTCAAGCAGTTCTTTCTCACGGTTAGCGTCAAGGACAAGGAGGGCCGGCCGTTGGGGTCGACCCAGAAAGCGTTCGGGCGATCGTACGCCCAACTCTTCGACCAGCCTTTAGGGGACATCCTGGTCAAAGGGGGAACGACCAAGCGCATTCCCTTCACGCTCACGTTGAGCGCGGAGAGCGAAGGGATGCAGATCGACGCCCTCTTGACCTACAGCCTCATTCCCAAACCGGAGCCCGAATTGCTGGGGGGGTATTTGAAGACTCTCCAGACCGACGCCGAGCGTGATCGGGTGAAGCTGTTGCTCGGCGACTACGCCGAACCCCGCATTCTGACCTTCAGGACCAGGCCTCTCTAGGCCACCCCACCGTGCGTGGACGGACACCGTGACATGGGGAGCCCGCGAACGATGAGCGTGAAACATCGGCCGGTCAAAGCACTCACGATCAGTCTCACCATCCTGGGCCTGGTGGCCGGCGTGGGGTGGTTCCAGGGCACCTTCGCCAAGGAGGAGCCGCTGGATCCCGAGAAGGTGTTTCCCGCCTCCTCCAAGTGCAAGAAATGCCACATCCGGGCGCATGAGGAATACGAAGAGTCCGTGGTGGCGCGCGCGATCGTGACGCCGACGTTTCGGGCCATGCTGGAAGACTACGCCGGCAAGGGGAAGGACAAGCGCTATTGCCTGAACTGCCACGCCCCGCAGGCCGTCGTGTTCCCCGACCTCGCCGATTCGATGGTCAAGCAGATCGTGTCCGGCGACCCGACGTTCGAAGGGGTGGGCTGCATCCAATGCCACCTCATCAAGGCCGTGAGCCCGAGCCCGAAGCCGGGCCAGCCATCGGTGAAATTAGAGCCCGGGCGCACCGTCTTCGGCGGGTACAAGGATTTCATCGAGAGCAAGGCGCACGACTCCCAATATCTCGACATCTTCAAAAAGTCCGACCTCTGCCTCGGGTGCCATACCATCGCCCCCCCCGGCGTGCCGGAGGCCGAAGCCGTCGGGAACTGGAAGGGCAGCAAGGCGGCGAAGGAAGGCAAAACCTGCCAGACCTGCCACATGCCGCAGGGGTTCGACGCGTCCGCGAACGAGGAGAAGAAACGGGACATCGCCGGGCACGAGTTTAACGGGAAGTCCCCGGCTCTCCGCAAGCAAGCCTTCGACCTGGATTACGAGACCGACGTCCAGGGGCCCCAGACCAAGATGACGGTCAAGGTGAAAAACCTCGTGCCTCACAACGTGCCGACGTCCCACCCGGTCTGGAACCAGGTCTACCTTCAGGTTGTCATTCGGGGGCAGAATCTCCGGGAGGTCTTCAAGGAGAAACGCCTCTATGGGCGGAAGTTCGCCGATGCGAAGGGCAACGAGACCTTGATGGACCACGATGCGGTGAAGCTGCTGGAGGACACGGTCCTCAAAGCGGAGGAGACCCGCACGGAGACCTTCGCCTTTCCGACCCCGCAGGGGACCCCATCCTTCGACGTGGAGGTGTCCATCCACTACGCCACGCCCGCGGAACGGTGGATCGAGGCGTTCGCGAAACGGGTGGCCTCCTTCACGACGAAGGGCCCATCGGACCCGGTCTTCAAATCCTCGGAGATCACCAAACGCTGCGGCAATACGAAGGTCGTGGATGGCAAGCTGAAGAAGATGCCGTGCCCGTGACCTACTCGAACACGATAGTGGAGCCGGGGGACTTGGCGCGGAAAATCTGGACGGCTGCGTAGATGTTCCTGGCGGGCTGGTTCAGGATGAGCTCCGAATCCGTGATGTGCGTGTCGATCAGCTCGAAAGGCCCACCGCTGTAATAGAGGCGGCACCGGTCCATCTGGCAGTTCTTGTAGACGTGGTTGTCCAGCACCAGGTCTTCCTTGGTGAAGGTCTTCTGGTCCACCACGATGTATTGCGGCTCCACGGGCCTCCTCTCCGGTCGCGATAAAAAATCAAGTTTTAATATAGCAGGTTGCCGCGCCGGCGGCAAGCCGCCTTTCCGGTCATCTTGACAATCGCGGGGCAGACGAGCATCATCCCTCTGAGGGAATTCCCTTGGTTGGGTCATCGGTCGTAACTCATGGTAAGGGGGGGCATATGGGAATGGTGCGGAGACTGACGGGCGTCGCAGTGGTGCTTGGGATGGTGGTGATGGCCGCCGGATGCGCCAAGTCGCCTGACGCGGAACTGGCTGCGGCCAAGAATGCGGTTGAAGAGGCGCGCAAAGGCGGCGCCGCAGCGTACGTAGCCGAGGCCTTCAAGGGGGCCGCGGATGCGCTCCAGAAGGCCGAAGAGGAGATCAAAGCGCAGGGAGGCCGGTTCGCCCTAACCCGCAACTATGACAAGGCGAAGGAGCTCCTGGCCAAGGCCAAGGCGGATGCCGAGAAGGCGAAGGCCGACACGGGCGCGGCCAAAGAAAAGGCCAAAGGGGAGGCCCAGGCGGCGCAGAAGGAGGCGCAAGCCGCCTTGAATGAGGCGAAGGCCATGCTGGCCAAGGCACCCAAAGGCAAGGGGACCAAGGCGGACATCGAAGCCATGCAGGGCGACCTGAAGACGGCCGAGGGGATGCTCACGGAGATCCAGGCCGCGCTCGACAAGGAGGACTACCTGGGGGCGAAGGCCAAGGCCCAATCGGTGAAAGACCGGGCCGCCTCGGTGAGCGGCCAGGTCCAGCAAGCCATGAAGCAGAAGGGAAAGGCTAGGAAAAAGTAGCGGGATGCGGGGCCTCCTTATTCCGAAACTGCGGCGGCAGGGTCTTCGGCCCCGCATCTGGGGCTGGGGCGGCGGATTCGCCACGCTCCTCGTGGGCGCGGGACTGATGGTCGGGTGGAGCGTGGATACGCTGCCGCCGGGACTGCCGAACCGGGCCGAACAGGCGGAGCAGGAGGCTTGGCGCGCGGGGGCCGCGGAGCTGCTCCCTGAGCGGTATGCGTCGTTCCGCCGCCGCCTCACCGACACGCGAACGAAGTTCCTTGAGGAGCGGTTGCGCTGGGCGCCCTGGCAGGACCGCGAGCGGTTCGAGCGGGAGTTCGCCGACCTGACGGATGAAGGGACCGCCCTGGTGCGGGCCGTCCGGGCGAGCGCCGCCGCGTTGCGGCAGGACACCGAGGGCCTCCTTTATGGCCAGGAAAACCGGCTGGCGCGACTGCGCGACGTCGCCACGACCTTGGGAATGCAGATGGAACACGATTCCCTGGCCTCCGCGGGCCTGGCCCTGCAGGAGGCGCGGGCCCATTTCGAGGGAGGGCATTTCGAGCGGGCCCGCCCGCTCATCGAATCGGCCGCCGGCCATCTCACCCGGGCGGAGGCCCAGTCGCTCGATCAGATACGGCGGTACGCCGACGGGCCGACGGTCAATCGATGGGGCCGTTGGGCGCGGGAGACCGCCGACTGGTCGCGCGTGCGCCATGCGGCCGCCATCCTCGTGTCCAAGGCGGAGCGACGGCTGTGGTTGTACCAGGACGGCCGGGTGGTGAGGGACTACGCGGTCGAACTCGGCTATAACGGACTTCCGGACAAGCTGTACGAGGGCGATGGGGCCACTCCCGAAGGGCGATTCCGGGTGACCAGGATGAAGGGGCCGGGCCAGACGCGGTTCTACAAAGCCTTGCTTCTCGATTACCCGACGCCGGATCACCGCCGGCGGTTGTCGACGGCGAAAGAAGAGGGGCGTGTGCCGGCGAGGAAAACGGCGGGGGGGCTGATCGAGATCCACGGGCGTGTGCGGGGGGAGGATGACCGGACCAGCGGGTGCGTCTCAATCCGGAACGAGCAGATGGATGTGCTCTTTGAGGCGGTCGAACCCGGGACGCCCGTCACCATCATCGGCGCGCTGACTCGGGACAACCCGGTCGCTCAAAAAGCCGAGCCCTTGCAGCGGCCCCCCGGGAGCCGAATCTGACCATCTTTTTTTGACCCCAGGGTGCGTATCATGAGGTTGATTGGACGGTGGACGGTAGCGGCGGGACATGTGCTCCTGGCCGCGGGGGCGCTGGCGGCGACCCCGGCGACGGACCACAGACCCGCCGACGGTCCGGGGGCCAAAGGCCAGGCCGGCGAGACGGTCGAGGCGTTGCGGCAGCTTGCTCCCCGGGGCGTTTATGTCCTGGTGGACACCGCGTCAAACCGGGTCTACCTCAAGCGGGGTGCGGAGACCCTCTACACCGCCCGCGCGTCCACGGGAAGCGGGGCGCTGTTGGTGGACCCCCGGGATCCCTCACGGGGGTGGAAGTTCGACACGCCGCGCGGGATCTTCACCGTCACCAGCAAGCTCGTCAATCCGGTCTGGATCAAGCCGGACTGGGCATTCATTGAAGAAGGCCAGCCGGTGCCGACCGACCGCGAAGATCGGATCGAAACCGGCGTGCTGGGCCAATACGCTCTGGGCTTCGGCGACGGCTACTTCATCCACGGGACACTCTATACCCGGCTGCTGGGGACCAACGTGACCCATGGATGCATCCGGCTGGGGGAGGAGGATCTCCGCCATGTGTTTCAGGCCGTTTCGCTCGGGGCGGCGGTCATCATCTTTTAGCGTCTTCCGTCCCCCTGCAAGCAGCGGCCCCGCAGGCGGTCCCGCGCTGGTGCTGGGATTCGTGCTCGCCGGTCTCGTGACCGCCTCTCCGGTCTCCCTCCCATACGCATACGCCGGTGCGCGTTCCTCGTCTGCCGACGGGCTCTGCGACCCCCTCCTCCGCGAAGAGGTCCGACTGGCTGAAGCCACTCGCCTGTACGTGATCGTGGAGGTGGCGAACCTGCACGCGCTGTTGAAGGCCAAGGGGGTCATCGTACGATCGTTTCCGGTCCTGAGTGTGTCGTTCGTCGGAGGGCCGTGGGACACAATCGTGGCCTCCACGGTGCTGGAGAAGAGGCCTTCCATCGAACCGACCCCCACCCGGCCGCCTCCACCGGGCGCCGAAACCGCCAAGCGGGCGACCGACGTCCCCAAGCCGCTGGCCAGGACGGCGATGCCCACGCACTACGAACTGCGCTTCGCCGACGGCCTGTCCGTGCTGGTGCACCAGGGGGGCGCCGACTCCCTCTGGGGGCAAATCAGCGGCCGCTTCGGCAGCGTGATCCATTGGGCGAAAGCCGGGGTTCTCACTGCGTGGGGCAGACTGTGGGGAGCCCCGCGGCGATCCCTCCTGCTCGAAATGGCCTCCGAGGAGGCGCAGGCCTTCTATTGGGCGGTCAGGCCCCTCATGCCGGTGGTGATCCATCGGGAAACGTGTTGAATCGAAAATGCCTCTCCCGTGCTCTCTCACTGCCGCGCTGAGAGGTGATATCGGTTCCGATCTCGTGGGAATCCCACCTCCTAAGCCAAGCCCGGATTGGATAGGCTGCAAAATTTGCACGCTTTCTATAATCCTTAAGAGACAGGGAATTCATGGAGAAATTGAAGGACTGCACACGATGCCTTGTTAGCGTGGATTGAGCAACCGGAAATTTTTGCGGTTCACGGTTTACGAATTCGTTGGAGCCCGCCCACATCCTGGGTTCAAAGAAGAAATTCCCTATAAATAATAAGCGGCTAATTGAATCTCCGGGAAAAATTTGCTTGCCGAGAATTCGGCACCACATTTGCTCATCTTGGGGATTGTTAGAAAATAGGTTGAAGGAGCCAATTCTGAAAACAAAGGTTCAGTCCACAGTCATAGGGCCCGCTATTCGGTCGCCTCTTGATGTGGTACCATTAAAGTAATTCCATTCCGCACGATGTAGGACATGTTTCGACCCATTCCCAAGCATACGGTATTCCGTGCGATCCCTCTCAGGCTGATCGTTTCCGTTCTATTGATTCTGGCCCTGGCCGTTTCGGTCATTTTGGTATTCAGCCTGGAACATGAAAAGGTAGTTGTGCAGGGACTCACGGCAGGTCGTGATGTCCCCACGGATGTATTTCCTGCCTTGTGGCAATCTCGACGAGACCTCATTGCGATCTCGATTCTCTTGTTTCTCTTGAGCGGAATCGGAATTGCTACGGTCGTGACCTACCAGCACTACCAGAGCACGCTTAAGACTCTGGAGGCTGTGAAGAGCTTGGCCCGCAACATCCTGCATAACCTCCCCACCGGCATTGTGACGATCAACGGAAGCGGCGTCATCACGGCCGTGAATCCCAAAGCTGAGTCGATTCTTGGTCGGTCGGCAGCAGTCTTGCTGGGCAACTCGTATGATGAGGTTTTTCCCGAAGGGGATACGATCAGGAACCTGCTTGCCGAGGCCTTGAAGGAGAACCGTCACACACACGAAAAGGACTTCCTTCATCACGAAAAGGCTACCGGGGAGGCAGGTACGATTCGAGTAAGCACCGTGGAATTGAGGGGGGAAGAAGCCGAGCTTGATGGGGTCATACTCCAGGTGCAAGACGTGTCGGAACTGCTGATGCTCGAGCGTCGTCTACGGAATGCTGAGAAGCTGGCCGCACTCCACACGCTCTCGGCCGGAGTGGCTCATGAGATCAGGAACCCCCTCAGTGCGCTCGATCTCAATGTACACCTCTTGGAAGAAGAACTAAGCGAGCAAAAGGCGAAATCCCCCAAGGCTTCCCAATACTTAGACGTCGTGAACGTCGAGATCCGCCGACTCAACGGAATTCTGGACAGCTTCCTCAAGTTCGCCCGACCGGCGGCAGTCGAGATGCGCGAGATCCGTATCGAGGATGTGGTGGCGCACATCGTGCAGCTGCTTCACTATGAAACCGCTGAGCGTCAGGTTCGGCTGGAGACGGCTGTGGGATTGCAGTTGCCTCGGGTCCTGGGAGACGAGACCCAATTGAGCCAAGTTCTCCTCAACCTTGTCGTCAATTCCGTTCAGTCCATGCCGGCAGGGGGCGTCTGCCGGATTGCCGTCAACAGGCGGCGATTTGAAGGGCGGGATTGGGTCGAGCTCATCGTTCAAGATACCGGCACAGGGATCAAACGCCAGGACTTGCCCCGCCTGTTCGAACCCTTTTTTACGACCAAACCGAACGGGAGCGGGCTGGGTTTAGCCATCGCCTATCGTATCGTGGAGGATCACGGCGGGATGATCCAGGTTTCCAGCGAGGAGGGGCAGGGAACCACAGTCACCGTAAAACTCCCGGTACCCGGCAGACCTGTCGAGAAGGTGGGGGTATGAAGCCGCAGGTCGAGATACTCGTCGTTGACGACGAGGTGAATATCAGGTCGGCCTTGGTGACGATCCTGGAAAAACGGGGGCATCGCGTCTCGGCTGTCGGGAGGGGAGAGGAAGCGTGGGCGATATTGCGGGATACGCCCGTTGATCTCATCCTGACCGACCTCAAGATGCCGGGTATGGGAGGTATCGAGCTGCTCCGAAAGGTCAAGGATGACTACCCTGATACCGAGGTCGTCGTGATGACCGCCTACGGGTCGGTGGAGACCGCCGTCGAAGCCATGAGGCTGGGGGCATACGACTATGTGACCAAACCCATCGAGAAGGATCGGTTCCCGGTGGTGGTGGAGAAAGCTCTGGAGAGGCGCCGGCTTGCCACCGAAAACCGGCGCCTCAGAGAAGATCTCCAGACCAGGAAGCATTACGACCGGATGATCGGGAACAGCGAACCGATGCATCAGGTGTATGAATTGGTGGAGCAGGTCGCCGGCAGCGATATTACGATCCTCATCGAAGGAGAAAGCGGAACCGGGAAGGAATTGGTGGCTCGGGCCATTCATCAGAAGAGCGCCGTGGCCGCAGGCCCTTTCGTGACCTTGAACTGCGGGGCCCTGCCCGACAATCTGTTCGAAAGCGAACTGTTTGGATATGAACGGGGGGCGTTTACGGGTGCCATGTCCACAAAGGCCGGCCGGTTCGAATTGGCGGATGGAGGCACCTTGTTTCTCGACGAAATCGGCGAACTGTCTCTTAAAGCCCAGGTTGATTTTCTCCGAGTGCTGGAAACGAAGGAGTTTCGCCGACTAGGCGGCACAAGGGTCACCAAGGTGAACACGCGCGTCCTCGCAGCGACGAACCGCAACCTTGAAGAAGCCGTGAAGTCCGGTGCTTTTCGGGACGATCTGTATTATCGGCTCAATGTCATTCCGATACGCCTCCCTCCGCTCCGTCATCGTAGCGAGGATATCCCCTTGCTGGTTGAAAGCTTCCGGGAGGAGTTTTCCCGCGCCCACCAAAAGAACCCGATGGAGGTCTCCCCGTCGGCCATGCGGTTGTTGAAGCTCTACTCGTGGCCCGGGAATATCCGGGAATTGCGGAATGTGATCGAGCGACTGGTCGTTACGGTGAGGGAAAAGGTCATCCAGCCCGTGCACCTCCCTCTCGAAGTGCAAGCCAGTCGGGAAGAGGCGCGGACGATGGTAGTCACTCTGGGAACCGCTTTGGAAGAGATCGAGCGCGATGTCATAAGGCGCACGTTGGCGGAAGTCACCAACCATCGAGAGAAAGCGGCGGCTCTCCTCGGAATCAGCCCACGGACCCTGCAATACAAGATCAAACAATACGGAATCAAGGATTAGGCCGACCTTCTCTTTCCTGCAACAATTTCACTGCGCTCTTGCTCCCCGATTTTTGATAACCCGCAGATTTTCTTGATTGCTGAAGCAGGTTTCTTTTGCTCGAAAAATGAGGCGCTGCAAATATTGCGGCGCAAAAGTGGCGCTCCCTCTCTTGAATGTTTCTTTCCAGAGAACCGCACGGCCAACACCATGTTTACAAAGATAAAACAGGCCGTGGTGTTTCGGCAGGCCGGTGGCACTTGCATTGCTTGGTTGGAACGTGTGGCAAGTCCCGCCGTTTCCATTTCGAAAATTCGGAGGGCCATTTTATGAATCAACCACAAGCAAAAGGACCAGAGCGTATCGTTGATGTGGGGCCGGCAGGGTTTCTCCCCCCATCCGCCATGCAGCTCGGCGTGGAAATCCCGGAATCCGGGTTTGGTCTGCTCTATGGCGTCAAAGCTCCGGAAGATGCGGTGATCGAAGAGGCCGCACGCCAGATGTTCACGCGAAAGAATCCCACCATTTTCCCCGGTCCTCTTTACCTATGGGCCTGGGAAAAGGAATGGATCGCCAAAGGACAGGGGCTGCAGAGGCTGGCCGCGGAGATCCCGAATGTCATGATCATTCCCATGCCGGATTATCGGCCGAAATACCCGAAGGTGGACCCGGAAGAAGTCATCAATCCGAACCACCCGAACCTCACCATCTGGCACAACCATATCGAGGTCTGCCTCTTCATCGGGATTCACTGCCACTATGCGAACCTGGCTCTCAAGATGGTTCGTGGAGGAACGAGCTGTCTGACCATTGCCTTCTGCCACGACATCCACGAAGACGCGATGCTGACCGTGCAGGATGTGGAAGTCGAGAAATTCGATCACATCATTTCGATCTTCCGCAGAGTCCGGAATGAGTTGGGGATCGCTATGCCGGCCGATGGGAAGGCCGTCAAGCTGACGAGCATCCAAAGTAAAGCGAATGGCGGGCTGTCACACTGCAACCCCGTCGAGCACCAACGCTAACGTTAAAAGAAGGAGGTGGAGATCGCCATGGCAACGAAGAAAAAGGTTCCGGCACGGAAAACAAGGAAAGCAGGTAAGAGAAAAGGCAAGAAGAAATAGGGAATAGGGGTTGGAAATGGGCGGAAATGGAGATTCTCAATGGAAATACTCGTTGTAGGCCTTCCTAGAGGAAGGACGGCGGTCGTTCAGTTTGATTCGGCCACCGGGTCCGTCACCACGAATCATGGCGGCTTGTTGACGACGCTCTTTCAAAAGGGCGTCACGGACTTTGAAGGGCGCAGGCGCTTTCCGACCGATGGACGCCCGTTTCTATCGGCTGTGTACGACCATCTGTTCCTGCGAAGCTATTCCGTGCATTGGATGTACCCCAGAAAGGGGCATGGCTGATCCATGGCTCCGTTTACACGATGGCTTCCGGTAGCTCCTGAGCGGCCCTCAGACCTCATCATCGAAGTGGCCGGAGACCGGACAGATGATCTGGCCAGGGAGACGACCGCGCTCGAGCAGGCGCTGGCCGACCAGGGGTTTGAGGTGATGGCCCGGGTCACACGGGTGGACGGCATAGGACCAACCTCATCGGTCCGCCTACGCGTGTCGCTGGAACCGATCCGTTCAATGGGCAACGGCTGTGATGTTTTGGTGTACCTCGGGAAAAAGCTACCGGCGCACAATCCGTTTCACCTTCAACGCGGGAGTGTCCTGCTGTGTGAGGACCGGAGCGTTCGGGCCACCCCTCCTGGGACCATCCCTGAGGGCGTCATTACCTACCCTATTCCATCCTCGACCCTTCACCTCCGTAGCGGTGGACGCACCTCTGGAAAGGGATTCTTTGCAATAGGGGTTCTCACATACCTGCTCGGCGTGGCCGAGAAGGCTTTGCGGCGACGTATTCAGCCTGAATTCCGTCTCCGGTCCTTCGATGCCGGCGTGAGTTGGGCATCCCACCATCTGCACAAGCGTGACATCTTTGCCCTCTCGCCTGCTCCGCTGTCGCCTCACCAACGGGTGATTCTGAACCCACGTCAGGCGATGGGGTTAGGGTTTGAACTTGGCAGTTGCGACTGTGGACCGGCGTGTGTACAGCGCTTAAACCAGTCGCCGGAGGAATGGACGGCCGAGCATGTGAGCGCGGCTTGGAAAGCCATCGCGGTGTCCCCAGGGCCACACATTCCATTCCAGGAGATGTACCGGAAGTCTGATGGAGAAGTCCACGTGCTGCTGGGCGTGGCTGATCCGACGGCCCTCATAAAAAGGGGCGAGGCAGGCAAGGTGCCGTGCGTGCTTGTGGCGGCTGATTTACCCGAGATCCTCTGCTTGATGGATGCCGCGCGAAGGTCGGCTCAACGTGACATGCCGATTTGGATTGTGGTGGACGACCACCTCACCCACCGCGTGCAGAGCATTTCTCTTCAGATATTGGAAGAGAAAGCCCAGGAGGCACAACGGTCCCCAGGATACGGCGCGCCGTCAAGAGGGGGTGCTTCCCGTCTGGTAGTCGCCGCCGAACGAGAAGGCGAACCTGACGCTGACGTCGGATTTGTGACCTGGGGAGCATCCCAGGGGGTCGTCCGCGAAGCCCTCGCGCTCTGCCGGAGCTTCGGTTTGAAGGTCGCCGCACTCTATCCGAAGATCCTTTGGCCCCCACCTGCCGAGGACCTGTGCTCATTCGCTGCAACCGTCAAGCGGGTGATTGTGGTTGAACCGAATGAAACTGAGCAATACACGCGGCTCATCACCTCATGCACCTCGTTGCGTCCGTCAACTATCATCCCGGAGCCTGGGCAACCGCTCACCCCCATGGATATCTTCCTTCGGGAAGACCTTGGAGGGAGCGCAGCCTGCTAAGAATCAATGAAAGGAGCTGATTCCATGGAACACACCAAGCCGTACCAAATGGTGATCGGTCCTGAAGCCTTCCTCCCTCCGGCCGTGGCTCCGATGGGCATCGTCGGGCCGGATAAAGGAGAGGGGCTTGTCATGGGCAAGCGGGTTCCCGAACAGCAGGCGATCGAGGAGGCCGCCCGGCGGCTGCTGAACGCCAGGAACCCGACGATCTTCCCAGGCCCTCTCGTTCTCTGGAAATGGAACGAGGCGGCCTCTCGCGAGGCAAAGGCAGTGAAAAACCTGGCGGCGTCGATTCCGGCCAAGATCATTCCGATGGCGGATTACCGTCCCAAGTACCCGAAGATCCTTGCCGACCGTGAGATCAACCCGAATCATCCGAACTTGACGATCTGGCATAACAAGATTGACGTCTGCCTTTTTGTGGGGGTACACTGCCATCAATCCAATATTGCGCTGAAGATCATACGCGGAGGATCCGACTGTTTTACCATCGCCTTGTGCACGTTTCTCGGCGATGATGAGGCGCACATCACGATCCGTGATCTTACGGCCGACACGATCCAGCGGATTGCCGATACCGCAACCCGATTAAAAATGAGCACCGGCAAAGAGAGAGGCCGTGGATAAGGCCTTTTCGTTGAGAGCATGCTGGGCAGGATTCCGAGAGCTGACGACGGAGTCACGATAGGTTCGTGCTTCAATTCTTTCTCCTGATTGCTCTCGTCGGATACGGGCTCGGTATTTTTCTTCCTCTGCTGGCTCACCGCAGACCCCACGTCCAGAACGTTTTGGCCCACGGAGGCGCGCTCCTGGGGGCTGTGGGCGGGGTCGTGGTCGGCGTGATGGGGCTGGCCGCCGATTCGCCGTTCGTCTTCAGCCTTCCGTCCACGCTTCCACTTCTCAGCTATGCCATCCGCCTCGATCCACTCTCCGCCTTCTTTGTGCTGGTCATATCGCTGGTCGGCGTTGCCGTGTCGGTCTTCGCCCTGGGCTACGTCAGGGAATTCTATGGCCGTCATTCGATAGGGGCGCTCGGCGCCTTGTACAACGCATTTCTTTTCTCCATGACGCTCGTGGTCCTGGCCGACGACGGGTTCTTCTTTCTTGTGGTCTGGGAAATCATGTCGCTGGTCTCATATTTTCTCGTCGTGACCGAGCATGAAAAGGCCGAAACGCGTTACGCCGGATTTTTCTATCTGATCATGACCCATGTGGGAACCGCCTTCATCATCGTGACCTACCTGGTGTTCTACCAGCAGGCCGGAAGCTTTTCCTTTGAGGCCTTTCGGAACCTCTCCGAGCCGCTTCCACAGGCGCTGCAGAGTGTGGCGTTTGTCGCGGCCCTGATCGGGTTCGGGACGAAGGCCGGCATCGTTCCCTTGCACGTGTGGCTCCCGTATGCCCATCCCGCCGCCCCCTCCCACGTCTCGGCGTTGATGTCGGGCGTCATGATCAAGACCGCCATCTACGGTATGATTCGCGTGTACTTCGATTTTCTGGGAGGCGAGTTCCCCTGGTGGTGGGGCTTCGTCATTCTGACGGTCGGCGCCGTCTCGGCTCTGCTGGGGGTTATGTACGCGCTGATGGAGCACGACCTGAAGAGCCTTCTGGCCTACCACAGCGTCGAGAACATCGGCATCATCCTCATGGGAATCGGCGCAGGAATGATCTTTCAATCCTATGGGCTCACGCATTTGGCGGCGCTGGGACTTCTTGCCGGGCTCTACCACACGATCAACCATGCCGTGTTCAAGGGGCTCCTGTTCCTGGGGGCCGGGTCTCTGCTGTATGCGACGCACACGCGCAACATGGAGGAGTACGGCGGATTGATCCGGAGGATGCCATGGACCGCCGTGTTCTTTCTCATCGGGGCGGTCTCGATCGCGGCGCTGCCCCCGAGCAACGGCTTCGTGAGCGAGTGGCTCACCTTCCAGAGCCTGTTTCTGAGCTTTCAGATCCCGGACCCCCTGATCAAAATCATGCTGCCGATCGGCGCGGCCATGCTGGCGTTCACCGGTGTGTTGGCCTTGGCCTGCTTTGCCAAGGCCTTCGGGATCTCTTTCCTGGCCATGCCCCGGAGCTCCCACGCTAGGAACGCCCGAGAGGTTCCTGTGGCCATGCGCGTCGGCATGGCGGTGCTGGCGGTCGTCTGCGTGCTCCTAGGGGTAGCGCCTATGGTGGTCGTGCCGGCGATCGACTGGGTGACGACACCCTTGGTCGGCGCTTCCATCGCCGACAAGGTTCTGGCCGAGGGTGGATTGGCCTTGATGCCGATGGGGGTCGGGTTCGCCTCCATTTCAACCCCTGTGCTGGGAATCCTCCTGGCCCTTCTCGCCCCGGTGGCGTTGCTCATGGCAGTGGTCATCGGAGGGAGGCTGCGCAAGCGCTTCTACAAGACGTGGGGGTGCGGGATCACGCTGAAACCTCGGATGGAGTACACGGCGACCGGGTTCGCGCAGCCGATCAAGCAGGTCTTCAGCACCATCTATCGGCCGACCGTGAAGCTGGAGACCGAGCTGCTGGAGGAGTCGCGCTACTTTGCCAAACGCATGCGTTTTGAGACCCATATTGAGCCGGTCTTTCAAAAATACTTGTACGATCCCATCGTGCGGGGCCTCAACGCTGTTGCTGATCGTCTCCGCGTCATCCAAGCCGGGAGCCTTCAACTGTACCTTTCGTACATCTTCGTCACGTTGCTCATACTTTTGCTGTGGGTCCGATGAGCGCAAGGGATATGGGATGATCGAGTCCGCCCTGGTCGTCCTAGGTCAGGCCGTTGCTGCCTTGCTGGTGTCCCCTTTTGTCGTCGGGGTAATCCGGAAAGTGAAGGCGCGGCTCCAGTGCCGGCGCGGGGCGACCGTGTTCCAGCCTTACTACGATCTGTTTAAGCTGTTCCGGAAGGAGGTGGTGGTCTCCACAAGCACGTCGTGGATCTTCACGGCGACCCCGTATGTGCTGTTTGCCTCGACGCTGGCGGCCAGCCTGCTCGTTCCGATCTTTCTATCGCAGGTTCCATTCAGCTTTGCAGGGGACGTCATTACGGTGGTCTATCTGCTGGCCCTCGGGACGTTCTTTCTGATCCTGGCCGGGTTGGACGCCGGCTCTGCATTCGGGGGGATGGGGAGCAGTCGCGAGGCGATCGTGGCGTCGCTGACCGAACCGGCCATGATCCTGTCCATCTTTGCGGTTGGCCTGACCGCCGGCTCGACGAATCTGAGCACCATCGTTCATAAGACCGCTCTGATGCAGGGAATCGTCACCGATCCGCCGCCCCATCTCATGGCCTTGGCGGCGTTGTTCATCGTGACCCTGGCCGAGACCGGGCGTGTCCCTGTGGACAATCCCGCGACGCACCTGGAGCTGACGATGATTCATGAGGCGATGGTCCTCGAATATTCTGGGCGGTATTTGGCTCTCGTTGAATGGGCGTCCGCTCTGAAGCTGCTCCTCTTCCTGACCCTCCTGAGTAATATCTTTGCTCCCTGGGGCATCGCCACGGAGGCGGAGCCCTCCCGCATGGCCCTCGGCCTGGCGGTCTGGCTGGGGAAGGTGTCCGGGCTCGCGGTCGTGATCGGCGTGATCGAGTCCATGTTCGCCAAGCTGCGGCTCTTCCGCGTGACGGATCTTCTTGGAGTCGCATTCATTTTGTCCCTGTTGGCGGTCGTGTTCTTCTACATCCTGAGGGTCTGACGTGGGAGCGATCCGTCCGGACATTGCATCTCAGATGGTGGACCTGTGCTCCGCCCTTCTGCTCCTGACATGCTTTGCGATCGTCGCTCAACGGCGACTCTCGGCCTGCGTGGACCTGTTCGCGCTGCAATCCGTCTTTTTGGCCGTCACGGCGGCGCTGGTGGCCTTCCTGACGGGGATCCATCATATCTACATCGCGGCTCTCCTCACGGTGATCATCAAAGTGATCGTCATTCCCCGGATCTTGAAGAAGGTCATCGAGCGCCTGAACGTCACGCGCGAGTTGGTCCTCAACGTCAATATTCCCTCCTCCCTCCTGATATGTGGCGCGCTGGTCATCCTGGCCTTTTACATTACCCAACCCATCATCAGTTTGGGGTTCCTCCTCACCAAGGACTCCCTCGCCATCGCCCTGGCGATCGTGCTCATCGGCTTCTTCACGATGATCGCCCGCAAGAAGGCGGTGACCCAGGTAGTCGGGTTCCTGGTGATTGAGAACGGGCTGTTCCTGGGCGCGACCGCAGCCGCCTACGGCATGCCGCTGATCGTGGAATTGGGCGTGTTTTTCGATGTCCTGGTCGCCGGGCTTATCATCGGCATCTTCACCCACCGGCTTCAGGACACCTTCGACAGCGTCGACACCAGCAAGCTCACGGAACTGAGGGAGTAGCCATGGAGCTTGCGCTTCTCGTGCTGATCGGCGCGCCGCTCGTCGCCGGTCTGTTGAGCCTGGGCGCGCGGAGGCGCCGTTGGATGGAGTGGCTGCAATGCGCCCACGCCGCCGTCTTGCTTGCCGCGATGAGCGTGGTGGTGATAAACGTGGCTGAGGGGTCCGTGATCACCGTCGGGATACTCCTTCGCGCCGATGCCCTGAGCGTGTTCTTGGACCTCATGCTGGCCTTCGTGGGCGCCACCGGCCTGCTGTATGCCCTTGGGTATATGGGAGAGGAACTCACGCGGGGGCATGTGCTGCACCGACGATACAATCGTTTTTTTTGCCTGTTCAATCTTTACTTATTCGCGATGCTGCTGGCGGCCAACGTGGACAACATCGCCCTGATGTGGATCGCGATTGAGGGGTCCACGCTCTCGGCGGCCCTTCTGATCGGTTTCGAGAAAACCAAAGCGGCGCTGGAGGCCGGATGGAAGTACATCATCCTCAGCTTCGTCGGGATCGCGCTGGCGCTGTTCGGGACGGTTCTGGTCTATTACGCCTCGGAGCACGTCCTGGGAGTCAGCATGGAGGCGCTGCGTTGGGAAGAGCTGTACCGGGTCGCGCCTGACTTGAACCCGACCGCTCTGAAGCTGGCATTTGTCTTCGTGTTGATCGGCTACGGGACCAAGGCCGGGGTGGCGCCCATGCACACGTGGTTGCCGGACGCGCATGGGGAGGCGCCCACTCCCGTCAGTGCCATGCTGTCCGGACTCATGCTCAACCTGGCCCTTTACGCGGTTCTTCGGCTCAAGAGCATCGTGGATCGGACGGTCGGGGTAGATTTCACCGGGCCGATTTTATTGGCTCTTGGTCTGCTGTCGGTCGCGATTGCCGCAATTTTTCTCTTGGTCCAGCGAGACTACAAGCGGCTGTTTGCCTATTCGAGCATCGAGCATGTCGGCATTGCCCTGGTGGGATTCGGGGTCGGCGGGCCGGTGGGGGTGTTCGGAGGGCTGTTCCACATGTTCAATCATGCTCTGGCCAAGTCCACCGCGTTTTATGCTGCGGGGATGGTCGTGTTGCGCCGCGGTCACAAGACCATCGAGCGTGTGACCGGATTGATTCGACAGATGCCGCTGGTAGGAGGGAGCATGCTCCTAGCGGGGCTCGCCCTGGCCGGGATGCCGCCTTTCGGCCTGTTCATCAGCGAGGTGCTGATCGCGACGGAAGCGTACGGCCAACGTCCGTGGGTCGCGTATGTGTTTTTGAGTCTCCTCGCGGTCGCGTTCGCGACGTTGCTCTATCAGGTCTCCCGGATGGCGCTGGGCGAGCCGACGGAAGAGGACATTCCTGTCACCGATCGGACCCGCCGCTTCACCACGTCTGCCCTCGTGGTCAACCTTGCGGCGATGGGCTATGCCGGGACCCACATGCCGGGGTTCCTCCGTGACCTGTTCATCCCGATGACGCGCCTTTTTGGCGTGATGGTGGAGATTCCATGAGCGCCGTCGCCCTCCTCTTGCTTACCCCGCTGGTGGCCGGTTTCGTCAGTTTGGGATTGCGGCGTGCCGAAGCCCTCCACGGCGTGAATCTCACGGCGATGTTGGTGCTGGCGGGCGCTCAGGCTGCGACCATGACGCACGTCGTGCAAGAAGGGGAATTTCGCGCCTATAACGACCTCATCGCGGTGGATGCCCTGTCGGTGTACGTCCTTCTCATTATTACCGGTATCGGTTTCACGTGCTCATTGTATACCTGGTCGTACTTTGAACATTACCGGGCGCAAGGGGCCATCACGCCCATCCGGATGAGCCGATACTTTTTCCTGTTTCACATGTTCATGTTCGCGATGATCCTGGCGACACTCGCCAACAGCCTGGGGGTCCTGTGGGTGGCCCTCGAGGCCACCACGCTGGCCACGACTTTCCTGATCAATTTCTTCAAGCGGAAGGCGTCGCTTGAGGCCGGGTGGAAGTACCTGATTCTCTGTTCGGTCGGAATCGCCCTGGCCCTGTTCGGGACGGTCTTGATGTATCTCTCGTCGGTCCGGGCCCTGGGCGATGTCAGTACCGCGCTCAACGTGACCGAGCTTCTTCGGGCCGCCGATCAATTGGATCCCCATGCCGTGAAGGTGGCCTTCATTTTCATCCTCATCGGGTACGGCACCAAGATCGGTCTGGTCCCGATGCACACGTGGGTGCCTGAGGCTTACGGCGAGGCGCCTGCCCCTGTTTCCGCCATGCTGGCGGGTGTCCTCGAGACCGTGGCGGTCTATGCCGTGTTGCGGAGCAAGATGGTGGTGGATGCGGTGGTGTCGCCGGGCTATGCCGGCCATCTGCTGATCTTCTTCGGGCTGCTGTCGTTCGGCGTAGCCGCCTGTTTTATCCTGGTCCAGCGCGACCTGAAGCGATTGCTTGCGTATTCGAGCATCGAGCACATGGGTGTCGCCGTTATTGGGTTCGGGGTTGGGGGAAAAGTCGGGACGTTCGGGGCTCTTTTTCACCTGCTCAACCATGCCCTCGCCAAATCTCTGGCCTTCTTCGCCGCAGGCAACGTCCACATCCGATTTGGCACGCGGGAGATCGGCGGCGTGCGCGGATTGCTGAAGGCCCAGCCGATTACGGCCCTGGCCCTTTTGACCGCCGGGATGGCTTTGGTAGCCATGCCGCCCACGGCGATGTTCCTCAGCGAGGTGTCGGTCGTCACGGCCCTGGCGACCCATATGTCCGGCGGCGAGACCTTCCACCTGGGGCGCTTTCTGACGATCACCATCGCCGATGAGGCGCGCAATATGGGTCTCGTGTCGCTCTTTCTTGTCACGGCTGTCGTGGTCTTCGGGGGATTCATGTATCGCGTGCTTGGGATGGTCTGGGGGGACCCTCCCGGAGAAGTCCGGCAGAACGAGCCCTGGAGTCTGGCCCACGTGCCGTTGGTGGTGAGCATAGGGGCACTTGTGGCCTTGGGCTTTCTCATGCCGGGACCGGTGGGGGAACTGATGGCTGTGGCGGTGAAGATTCTGACGGTGAGGTAAGCGATGGAAAACACCAGCGAAGCAATCCGGAAGATTATGGAAGGCTTCGGGAGCATCGTCTTGAACATGGAGCGTGTGCACGGCCTTCCGGTGGTGAAGGTGGCGAAAGAGGACTTGCCCACACTCGCCCACTATATCCACACCGCCTCATCCCTGCGCGGGACTCTCTCTTTGCAATGGGCCGTGGACCTTAGGCCGTTGCCGCCGGGCTTTCGTCTTTATTATCTCTTTTCCCTGGCCGATGACGGCTCCTGGGTCATCCTGATGACTGAACTGGCGGCCAACGACCGACTTTACCGATCGATTACGCCCCACGTCCATGCGGCCAAGTGGTACGAGCGGGAGATTCGGGATATGTTCGGGCTCATCGCCGAAGGTCATCCGGATCTTCGCCGCCTGGTCCGGCACGAGCACTGGCCGAAAGGGACCCACCCCCTCAAGAAAGATTTTGCGTGGGACACCGTGCTGCGGCGGGAACAGGGTCAGTACGCCTTCCGGCATATTGAAGGGGAGGGCGTTTTCGAAGTCCCGGTCGGACCGATCCATGCAGGGATTATCGAGTCCGGGCACTTCCGTTTTTCCGTGGCCGGAGAGCCGATCATGCAATTGGAGATCCGGCACTTCTGGAAACATCGAGGCGTCGAAAAGCTCTTTGAAAATCTCTCCCTGGCGAACGGTGTCGCGCTGGCGGAGAAGGTGTCCGGCGACACCTCCCTCGGGCACAGCCTGTGCTACTGCCAGGCGGTCGAGACCCTCATGGGCATTGAGGTGCCGCCCCGCGCCCGGTATCTGCGAACCCTTTTCTTAGAACTGGAACGACTGCACAACCATATCGGCGACGTCGGCGCCATCTGCAACGACACCGCCTATGCGGTGGCCCACGCGCACTGCGGGCGCCTGAAAGAGCGGATCATGCAACTCAACGATCGGCTGACGGGGAGCCGGTTTCTGCGAATGGTCAACGTCGTCGGAGGTGTGGCGACGGATGTCCGGAGGGGTCTCCTGGATGTGGTCGTCCGAGAGCTGGACGAGATCGAAGAGGACTTCGGGGAGGTGACCCAGATCCTGTTCGCCAACGCCTCTCTCGCCGACCGACTGGAGACGACGGGGGTTCTCAAGGAGCGCACCGCCAGGGATCACGGCGTGATGGGGGTGGTGGGGCGGGGCTCCAATATCAACCGCGATGTCCGCCGCGATCGCCCGTTTGCGGCATACGGCGAGCTGACCTTTAAGGTGCCCCTTTACCGGTACGGCGATGTCCGGGCCCGGATGCGGGTGCGGATAGATGAGATCCATGAAACGATGAGCCTTATCCGCCAAGTTCGTAAAGGACTTCCGGACGGCCCGATCGCGGTGACGGATTTGCCTTTACCATCACCGGGCGAATGGGCCCTCTCAGCCGTGGAAGGCTGGCGGGGAGAGATTCTCTATTTCGTCATGGCGGGGACCGAGGGGCGGATTCACCGGTGCAAGATTCGGGACCCGTCGTTCGTGAACTGGCCGGCCATCCAGTTGGCGGTCCTGGGGAACATCATCCCGGATTTTCCGGTGATCAACAAGAGCTTCAACCTGTCGTATGCAGGAACGGACCTTTAAGGGGTTTTGGGGTTTGAAAGCGGAAGTGCCTTTTTGGCGGAACTGGTTTGTGGTCGGCCGGCTCGGGGCGCTCGTGATCCTGCCCGCCTGTGGCATGGGAGGGGAGACCGTGGTGGCGATCGCGTCCCATCCCGTGGAGCCGAACATCACGTATGTCGTGACGCACGACGGCGCGCTGAAAACAACGAATGGCGGAGCCGAGTGGCGAAGAATCTTCACGGGCATGAGCCAATCGCGCGTTCTTACGATCGGGATTGACCCTACGAGGCCCTCCACAATTTACCTGGGGACCAAAGACGACGGCGTGTACATGAGTTACGATGGGGGCCGGAATTGGCTGCCTCGGCGGGCCGGACTGGATGACGTTCGGGTGACGGCCGAGGTCCAGCACATCGCCTTCGTGCAGGGGACGCGGCCGCACGTATTCCTGGCGACGGCGATGGGGGTCTTCGAGTTGGACGATGAGAGGGTGACGTGGCAGAAGCGGATGGCCGGCATCACCGCTGTCCTGATGGTCACGATTTTGGCGGTGGATCCCCAGAGGCCCGAAATCATGTATGCCGGGACCAGCGGAGGCGTCTATAAAACGACCGATGGGGCGCGGACCTGGGTCCCTTTCAATACGGGATTGATCCCGCCCGGCTTCATCACGTCCTCGCGATCCCTCGGCGTGACGGCTCTTGTTATTGATCCGCAAAAAACGGAAGTCCTCTACGCAGGGACCCTCGACGGGCTTTACAAAACCGTGGATGGGGGACGGTCCTGGACCCGGATCGGAACGGGCTTGTCCGATCAGTTCATCAGCAGCGCGGCCTTCGATCCGCTGAATCCCGAAATCCTCTATGTCGGGGGCCGAGCAGGAGTGTTCAAATCGCGCGATGGGGGGAAGACGTGGGAACCCAAGAACGAGGGCCTGGCTAGTCACAACGTGCTCTCATTGGCCGCAAGCCGCGCGGCCCCCGGAATGGTCTATGCCGGCACCAATGGGGGCGGGCTCTATCGGAATCGCCAGGGCGGGACCGCATGGGAGCGGATGCCGCTGAACGTTCAGTAAGACTTTCACTCGGAGGGAGACGCAGCCCATGTTTCGCATCCTGAGAAAAAGCCTCAAAACCGGAATCGTGACGGGACGCTATGCCGAGGCCACGGGGGAGGGGGCCGCCCCCTCTCCGGCCGCCGGCGACAAGGCGCGCCCGTTTCGGCGATCGCTCACCATCCGGGAGGTGGACACCGGCTCGTGCAACGCCTGCGAGATGGAGATGAACGCGCTCATGAATCCCGTCTATGACGCGGAGCGGTTCGGCGTGCACATCGCGGCTTCCCCCCGTCACGCCGACGCGCTCGTGGTCACGGGTCCGGTGACCGTCAACATGGAAAAGGCCCTCAAGGATGTGTACCACGCCACGCCTGATCCGAAGCTGGTCATCGCCCTGGGCGACTGTGCCTGCGACTGCGGAATGTTCAAGGGCAGCTACGCCGTCACCGGTCCGGTGGAACGCCACGTGCCGGTGGACGTGAAGGTGCCGGGTTGCCCTCCGCGCCCGGCGGAAATTTTACGTGCGCTCGCGCGTCTCACCGGCAGGGAAGGCGCGCCGGATCGCCGGCCGCACGAGGGTGCCGCCGAGCCGGGGGCCGAGAACCCGGGCCCTCATTGATCCCCCTGAGAGACCGGCGCCGCCCCCGGTGCGGTCAAATCGCTTGAACCGGAGCGGGGGCCCGTATACAATGAGCGGCCATTTCGCCCGACACGGACGAGTGCCCATCATCAGAACCTAGAAGGAGACCTGCTGCATGGATCGGACCGCCGAGATCGTTCTGTTCGCCGTCGTCGCCGCGCTCGTGGGCATCGCCTACGGAGGGTATTTGATTCAGTGGATCCTCAAATTGAACGAAGGGTCCGAGAAGATGAAGGCCATCGCCAAAGCCATTCAGGAAGGGGCCAAGGCCTACATGAACCGGCAGTACACGACGGTGGCCTATGTCGCGGCCGGGTTGTTCGTGATCCTCTGGGGCGCGGGGATCTGGTCCGACCAGTTCGGATTTCTGACCGCCGTGGGATTTTTGATCGGCGCCGCCGCGTCGGCCACCGCCGGGTATGTGGGGATGGTCGTCGCCGTCCGGGCCAACGTCCGCACGGCCCAGGCCGCGCACGGCGGCCTCAACGCGGCGCTGCAAGTCGCCTTCAAAGGCGGCGCGGTGACGGGGCTGCTCCTGATCGGCTTGGGATTGCTCGCGGTCGCCGGGTTTTATTACGTGGCGTCGGCAGTCGCCGGGACCGGTCGGGCCGTGCATGCGCTGCTTTCGCTCGGGTTCGGGGGGAGCCTGATTTCGGTGTTCGCCCGGGTGGGAGGCGGCATCTTTACCAAGGCGGCGGACGTGGGCGCCGATCTCGTCGGGAAG
>JBGPTH010000035.1:0-30248 GCA_041490525.1 Nitrospiria bacterium | reverse complement strand
GATCGAGAAATTTGCGCAGTTCCTCCTGCGTGAAGGAGCACCGCTCGGCGGTCCCCTGGACCTCCACGAACTCGCCTTTGCCGGTCATGATCAGGTTCAAATCCACGTCTGCCAGCGAATCTTCGGCATAGCAGAGGTCCGCCAGCAGCTCGCCCCCCACCTTGCCCACGCTGACCCCCGCCAAGTAGTCCTTCAACGGGTTCTTCTTGAGGAGCCCTTTCTGCCGGACCACGGACACGGCGTCGGCCAGCGCCACAAAGGCGCCGGTGACCGAGGCCGTGCGCGTCCCGCCGTCCGCCTGGATCACGTCGCAGTCCACCCAAAAGGTTCGCTCGCCCAACTGCTCCATGTCCACCACCGCCCGCAACGAGCGGCCGATCAGCCGCTGAATCTCCAGCGTGCGCCCGCCCTGCCGGCCCTTCGTGGCCTCCCGCGTGACACGCTCCGGCGTGGCCCTCGGGATCATGGCGTACTCGGCCGTCACCCAGCCGCGGTTCTGGCCCTTGAGGAAGGCCGGCACCTTCTCCTCGACCGACACGGTGCAGATCACCTTCGTGGCCCCCATCTCGAACAGGACGGAGCCTTCCGCATGCTTGATGAAATTACGCGTGACCGTGACCGGACGAAGCTCATCGGGGCGCCGCCCGTCCACACGAATCAAGGCCTCTCCACTCATGGCGGCCATTATACAGGCCCCTTGCCGGAGGCGCAATTCACGGGCGCGCGCCGGGAGCGGGGGATTGGAGGCCGTGAAGAGCCCGTGGAGCGGCCCATGGAGAGGCCTCGCTTGATTGACTCGTTTCCCGACCCGGTGCTAGATTGGCTCACGCCCATGCTCGACCTCCGCCTCCTCAGAGACCAGCCCGAAGAGATCCGCGCCCGCCTCGGCGCGCGTGGGGCTGACGTCGCCTGGGACGAGTTGCGCAAGCTGCTGGAGGAGCGCCGCAGTTTGACGATGAAAATAGAAAACACCCGGCATGATGTTAAGGAGTTCTCAGCTGAGATCGCCAAGCTGATGCGTGAGAAGCAGTTCGACGAGGTCGAAATGCGCAGAGATGCAGCGGGGATGAGAACGGCTATCCCTCAGTTGGGAGAATGGGAAAAGGACCTGCGGTCTATTGAAGAACGACTCACGGACCTGGCCTTGCGTATCCCCAATGTTCCCCACGCCTCCGTGCCCGCCGGCGCGGAAGCCTCCGCGAATCAGGAAATCAGGCGATGGGGCCAGCCTCCGGCGTGTGCCTTCCGGCCCAAACCACATTGGGAGCTCGGGGAATCGCTCGGCATCCTGGACTTCGAGCGGGCGGCCCGCATGACCGGGGCCCGGTTCGCGGTCTACAGCGGCGCGGGGGCGCGCCTGGAACGCGCCCTGCTCAACTTCATGCTCGATCTGCACACCGGCCCGCACGGCTATGGGGAAATCCTCCCGCCCTTCATGGTCAACCGGGCGAGCATGACCGGTACCGGCCAGCTCCCGAAATTCGAGGACGACCTCTTCCGTCTCAAGGACGAGGATTACTTTCTCATTCCGACGGCCGAAGTCCCCCTGACCAACCTCCACCGGGAAGAAATATTGAACGAGGACGTCCTGCCCCTGCGCTATACCGCCTACACCCCTTGTTTCCGAAGGGAAGCTGGATCGTACGGAAAAGACACGCGCGGCCTCATCAGGCAGCACCAGTTCAACAAAGTGGAGCTGGTCGTCTTCAGCCGCCCCGAATCCTCCTACGACGAGCTGGAACGCCTCACCGCCCACGCCGAGGAGGTCCTCAAGCAACTCAACCTCCACTACCGCGTCGTATCCCTGTGCACCGGCGACCTGGGGTTTTCGGCGGCCAAGACGTACGACCTCGAGGTCTGGCTGCCCGCCCAGGGCGTCTTCCGGGAGATTTCCTCGTGCAGCAACTTCGAGGCCTTCCAGGCCAGGCGCGCCGGCATCCGGTTCAAACGGAAAGACGGAAAGGCGGACTTCGTGCACACGCTCAATGGATCGGGCCTGGCCGTCGGGCGAACGTTCGTGGCGGTCCTGGAGAACTACCAGCAGGCGGACGGTTCGGTGGTGATCCCCGAGGTGTTAAGATCCTACATGGGCGGGTTGGAGAGGATTCAACAGAAGTAGGGTGATTCCAGGTCATGGAGGGGTGGCTGAGTGGACGAAAGCGGCGGCCTTGAAAGCCGTTGAAGGCCTCGTGCCTTCCGTGGGTTCGAATCCTACCCCCTCCGCCAAACCAAGCTTACTCGACCACGAGCCTTGTAATTCTCCTTGACACCCATTCATCGGCACCTTAGCATCCATTCGAGGTCATCAATCCGGCGCGTTTGATCGAAGTGCCGGTTCCAAGGGAAAAGGTATTGAGTATCCAGCCCTTTGATCAAAGGGCTGGCCCAGCAAGCTCGGAGGAGAGGTGGCCGAGTGGCCGAAGGCAACGGTTTGCTAAACCGTCACAGGGCCAAAAGCTCTGTCGCGGGTTCAAATCCCGCCCTCTCCGCCAAACCAAACTTGCTCTAGGCGCCCCGCCCCATGCCCCGGATCGACCTCCACACCCACACGACGGCCTCGGACGGAAGCCTCTCCCCGGAGGATTTGGTTCGGCTTGCCAAACAGCAAGGAGTCACCGCGCTTGCGGTCACCGATCATGACAGCGTGGCAGGCCTTAGCCGGGCCCTCGCCGAGGGCCAACGGCTGGGCGTCGAGATCATCCCCGGAATCGAGATCAGCTGCCTGTACAAGGACATCGAGTTGCATATCCTCGGGTACTTCATCAATCCGGAGGATCCCCTTTTACAGCCCACGCTGGCCCGGTACCTGGCCAGCCGTGACGATCGCAACCCGCGCATCGTGGAACGGCTGCGCGCATTGGGGTGCGACCTCACCTATGAGGAAGTGAAGAGCCTCGCGGGGGCAGCGACCATCGGCCGACCGCACATCGCAAAGGTCCTAATGCGCAAGGGCTATGTCCGAAGCGTCACCGAGGCCTTCGACCGATACCTGGCCGATGGGGGCCCGGCTTACGTCACTCGGGTGCTCCCCACGCCCGAGGAGGCCATCGGTCTCATCCGGCAGGTCGGAGGACTTCCGGTCCTCGCCCATCCCGTCTATGCCTCTCGCCTGAAGGAGCCGATCGAGCAGGTCTGCGCCACCCTCAAACGGTTCGGGCTTGCCGGACTCGAAACGGTATACAGCAGCCATACCCCGCAGCAGACCGACCACTACCGCCAAGTCGCTCGCGACCTGGGACTTCTGGTGACCGGGGGAAGCGACTTCCACGGGGATTCGAAACCAAACTTATTGGTGGGGACCGGCTATGGGGGGCTAGAAGTTCCCGCAGACCTGCTGGAACCAATGCGGGCCTTGGTGAAAGACTACCCCTCGCCCTGACCCTCTCCCCATCGGGGAGAAGGACCGTGCAGGGGTCTTAGTTCTCGGTGGTTTCGACGATATGGTTTTCGAACCGGGTGCACCCTTCGGCAAGCAGCCGGTTCGTCAGTACCTCGCCCGGCCACTCGATCGGCAGGTCCGCTGTGAACACCCACACATCCGGGGACGTCCACAGCAGACCCGCATCCTCGGCCGTGTCGGGGTCCAGCAGGTCCGTCCAGACCGGCATGTAGACTCCATTACCGCATTGGGTATGCAGGTGCACGATGACGCGCCCGCGCAAGGCCGGCGCCAGTTCGCGCCAAACCGCGATCGTCTCATCCGCCAGCCGCTGGAGGCCCACCGCATTCTTGGCGTCGAACAGTGCGTAGGCCGCGTACGTGGGCGCTTCGATCAGGTGGGGCGCCGGGGCCAGGTCGGAACATTGCTCCCGCAGGCTGTTCAGCAGGCCTTCCTTGTCCGCATCGGTGAGCTCTTCCGGCAGGGTCGGCTCCGCTTCGTCACGCATTCCGAAGACCAGGGACACCGTGTGCTCGACCGGCAGGTGCAGCCTGGCCGCCAGCGGCGGCCAGTGCTCCTTCCGGAAAACCGACGCCATGTGCGCGTGCAGGCTTTGAAGGGAGAGCTGCTCGAGGGTCGTATCCGTCAGCAGCTTGGGCTCCACCGCCAGCTGCACCGTGCGGGGGAGGTGGAGATGCTTGCGTAACAGATTTTCGGTCCACTCAGGGTCCACGGTCAGCCGCAAGGGCTGCCCGAAGTTCGCCTGCAGCGGCAGGGCCAGCGTCTGCATGGACACGGCGCTCTCGGGCCCCTCCTCCGTCCCCTCCACATCGGTGGAGGCAGCCTCGGCCAGCAGATCGAACAGCCACTCGGCCATGTCCTCATCGAGTGCGGCCAGGACCGTCAGGATATCATCCTCCCGGCCCTGCTCGATCAGATCGGCTAGTGTGTCGAAGGCCGCGTCCGCATCCCAGTGGTCATGGCGACGCGCGTTGATCAAGTGGATCAGGTCGCGGGTTAAGGGATCCGGCCGATTCCAATTCTGCATGCGTCCCTCCTTCAACCCATACGCCCATCATGCCAGACCGACGGACCGCCCGCAAGACCCGCCACCGGCTGGCGTCCGGTTCCTCCATTGAATAGAATGTTAAACGCTTCTTGAGAGGAACGCAATCCGTTATTATGATGAAGGACTCCGAAGGAGGGCTGCGATGGATATGACTCGTCCCCCGCTGCAGGGACTCCGCCACCTGGCGCTACGTGTGCGTAACCTCACCAAGGCCAAGGATTTCTATCTACGTGCCTTCGGGATGCGGGTGGTGTGGGAGCCGGACCCTCAGAACTGCTACTTGAGCTCAGGGACCGACAACCTGGCCTTGCATGAGGTCGCGGCCCCGGAAGGATCCGGCCAAGCGCCGGACTTGCTCGGCCCTCTCGATCACTTCGGGTTCATCGCGGAAACGCCACAGGTCGTGGATGCCTGGGCGGGATGGGCTAAACAGAAAGGCGTGCCGATCCTTAAAGAGCCGAAGCGGCACCGGGACGGGAGCTATTCCTGCTATCTCGCGGACCCGGACGGAAACACCATCCAGATCCTCTACGAACCGACGATCAGCCGTGGGCCTGTGTGACCCCGCAGGGCCAAGCCGAGGCGCCCTGTCGGCGTCGACAGCTGGTTACTCGATCGGCCGGAAAAAAGAATCGTACACGCCCCACACCAGGATGATCCCGATCAGAATGTACCAGATGGCGTAAATCGCCTCGTAGCCGCTGCTGGCCCCACCCTCTTTTTTGGTTTCTTCGGCGAAAACCACCGCTACGGTGCTCAGAAAAACCAGAAACGTTTGAAATCCGGTCAGCATCCCTTTCATGATCAACCCCTCCTTTGTCGGCGATATCTTTTCAGGGAGGCGCGATTATACAAAAATCATCCCCTCCAGACAAGCCCGAATTTTCGGAACGCTTCTATCCGGGTCAAAACAGGATGCGGCCGTCCTTCTGGTCCTTTTCCGTCTTGGTGCCGGTAGAGGTCCCGCAATGCACGCACCGGTACTCGTAGAGGTTGCCGCCGGGCAGGACAAGCAAGAGCCGCTCCCGGACCGGAGTGGCCTGCCGGCACTGCGGGCAGTAGAGCGCGGAGGCTCGAAAGGACCGGAACTGCTCCTGCGGCTGGTGCGGGGGCTGCCGCGGCGGACGGCCGGCCGGCGGCGGCGGCGGCAGATCACCTGGTCTTCGAGGGCGGAACGGGATCATTGAAACGAATTCTATACCGGCCCTCACGCCGGTGACAAGGGTCCCCGCGGGGCCGGGTCCTAGGGCTTTGGGGTCGTCTTGATATAGCCGGCGGGAACCTCGAACAGATGAGCGGGCTGCGGGCCGATGGTGACCGAGGCGTAGGCGCTTTCATAACTCCCGTCGGCGGTCGCCGTCTTCATCGGGAACTTGATGTCGGGAGCCACCCACTGGTACATGATGACCTTCCGGCCCTCCAATTCCACCGTCACCTCGTATTTCTCCGTGGTTCGGCCGCCCACCTGGTCGGTGCCCACCAATTTGCGCCCGACCTCGCCCTCAATCCTCGGGGCCACCTGGGGGAACTGGTCGAACCGGAGGGGAATTTCGATGTAGGTCTTGTTGGGCAATAACAGCCAGGTCACGATCTTGTCCATGCGATTGATCGAGACCCGCGGTCCCTCCGGACTGGCCATTTCCACCCGCCAGCGATCCGGCTTGAATTGAATTTTCCCCGTCATCGACTGAGTCCCCACCCTGGTCGTCAATTCGCCCGAGAATTCCAGGCCGAAGGCCTCGGCCCCCGGAAGGAGCAGGAGGAAGAAAAGGGGGAGGGCCGGCACGAGAGTTTTCATCTTTCCACTCTCCTCTTACAGCCTTCCCCCGACGATCCAGTGGCGGTCGTCGGGGACGTCGATCAAGAGACGGCTCAGGTTTAGTTCCGCCAACTGGGCCGCCACTTCGTCCTCGGTGAAGGAAGCCAGCAGGGAATTGTAGAAGTCGCGCCGGAGAATCGCCGGCTCGTCCGCAGCGTAGCGGTCCACGATCGCTTGCGCCTCCTCCGGAGACTCCGGACGGAGAAGATCCATCACCAACACCACGGCTCCCGGCTTGCCCAGCTTCTTCCCCGCGTACCAAAACTGGAACGGATTGGGAACATGATGCAAGAGACTGTTGGAGATCACGGCATCGGCGGGTTCCGGAAGAGCGAACGCCTGAAACCGTTCGCATCGGAGAGCAATGCGGTCGCTGAACCCGGCGGCCTTCACCGCTTCCACACCGAGCGCGATCATGGGCTGCGAGGCGTCCACGCCCGTCACCCGACATTCGGGCAGAGCGCGGGCCAGCCGGATGGGAATATCGGCCGGCCCGCAGCCCAAATCCAGCACGTGCGCGGCCTTCAGGTCCGGATAGTATTCCAGGAACCGATCCACAAAGCCCTGGTTTTCCTCCTCGAAGTCGGCGCGCGCATACACCAGGGCCTGATCGGGATCGTCCATCAATTCCGGCTCAAGGACGCGGTTCATTACCGTTCCTCCAAAGTCACGGCATCGCCGGGCCGCACAACCCCTTCGGCCAACACCCGCGCGTAGAGCCGGCCCCAACCCGGATGTTTCTTCTGCGAGATGCGGGAGAAATCCCCGCCCGTGAACCACTGCGCGTTGTATTTGCACGGTGCAGTGTATTTTACGATCTCCAACACCACCGCGTCGCCGATGCGCAGCCGGTCCCCTGGTGTGAGCTGCGCCCAGTCCAAGCCCGCGACGGTGAGGTTCTCGCCGCTGGAGCCGGGCTTGATGGCGTGCCCCTCGGCTTGGAGGACTTCGATCACTTCCAGGGAAAAGAGGCAGACCGCCTGGTCCACCCCGCCGTGGACCTCACGATTGCGTTGACGATCCCCAGCCACGCCGTCCACCGTGATGCGCGCCTCCGGCACCGGCAGCTTGGGCACGCCGCCATCGGAGACACTGATCTGGTGCAGATGCGGGTGTGCAGGCGCCATCACGGATGTGATTCGAGCGAATGAAGCGGGTCAGTTTTGCGTCCTGAGATCGAACCGGATCGGTAGATGCACGACGGTGCGGACCGGGAAATTGCCGTCCATGGCCGGAACAAACCGCCAGTCCTGTACGGCACGGCGGGCGGCTTCATCAAGCAGGGCGTGCCCGGAAGTCTTGTACACCCGCACGGTCCCCGCAAGGCCGTCCGGCAGCACCTCCACCTGCAGCACAACAGTTCCTTCCCACCCGGCCTCGCGGGCCGCACGAGGATATTCGGGCCGGGGATTATCTCCGGGACCCACTTTTGAGCGAACCCCTCCACCCTCCGCCGCAGGATCCCGAAGCACCCGCGCCGGGCCCGCCGCCGCCACGGAAAGCGGGCGACTCGGGGGCAGAACCGCCCCGGATACCGACAACGCCGCAGTCACCGGCATCGGTTCCGGCTCGGCCAACCGCGACGCATTCGAGCCGGCTGCCAAGTGAGACACCGCGGGCCCCAAGGGGCGGGGCATCACGACAAACCCAGGCATGGGCTCGGAGCCTCCAGGACGCAGCACATCTCTGGGTGAGCGGACCGGAGGAACAGACGCCGGCGCCGACTGCGCTCGGTGGAGCCGGGGAACAGCCTTGGGGGCAGCATGGACGCGCTTGACCTTGACGGCAGGGCGTACCTTCTTTGGGGGAGGCGCCGGCACGGCCGCGGGCACGGGGACGGCCGGCGACTTGGAAGGCACGGAAATCGGCTGGGCGTCCACTAGGTCCACGGTCATCAGGGAGGGAGGCTCGGGCCGACTGGCGGCCCCCCAGGGGAACACCCCGAGAGCGACGACCACCACCCCGTGAAGGCCCAGAGAGAGCGCGGCCGACAATCCGATCCTCCGGGGTGCGAGCGCCTTCATTTGCCTTTCACTTCCCGCACGATGCGCTGGACCCGCTCATCCGTTCCCCCCAAATCGAGGTATTTCTTGTACGCAACCAGGGCTCTTGCGGTGTCCTTCATATGAAACTCGTAAAAGACGCCAAGGTTGTAATGGGCCTCCGCCAGGGTGGGTCTCAAGCGGATGGCCTCCTCATAGGCCTGCTCCGCCTCGGCATACTTATGCTGCAGGGCATAGACCACCCCGAGGTTCACAAAGGCATCGGCGTAGTCTGGCTTGAGGCGGACCACCGTCTGAAACTCCTGGATGGCCGCCGCCAGATCACCCTTCGCCTTCAGTAGGAACCCCAAATTGTAATGCGCGTCCACGAAGTCAGGGCGCGCGGCGATGGCATGCCGGTAGGCCCGCTCCGCCTCAGCCGCGTTGTTGGCCTTTTCCGCCATCGTCCCCAACAGATAATGGGCATCGGCGTGTTGCGGCTTGAGGGCGACCAGACGCGTCAATAAGTCCTTGGCCTCCTTGCTCCGCTCCTGCGCCTCATAGAGATAGCCGAGCGCATAGAGCGCCTCAGGGTGATCGGGCTTGACCGCCAGGAGTTGCCCGTAGGCGGCCACCGCCTTATTGGCGGCTTGCTGCCGCTCGTATAACTGCGCCAGGGCGAGCAAGGCTTCTTCGTACTTGGGATGGATGGCCAGGGCGTGCTTGAACTCCTGCTCGGCCTCGACGTACTTGCCCTGCCCCTGGTACACCAGCCCCAGGTTGTAGTACGCCTCGGCAAAGTTCGGACTCAGTTCGATCGCTTTCTTGAATGCCTCGGACGCCTCGGGAAGGCGCCGATGGCCGTTCGCGTACACAATCCCCAGCAGGTGATACGCCTCCGCAAACTTGGGCCGAATCTCAATGGCCGTGCGCAGCGATTCGGCCGCCTCGTCGTACTTGCCCTGGGAGGCTTGGGCCACCGCTTGATTGTAATACCGCTTCGAATCGTCGGCCCCCGCCGGCGCGCCGGCGCCCCAGAGAACCCCCAGGGCCAGGAATACCAGCACCATGACTCGTCTCGGTGTTCTCATGATCCCGGCTCGTTGGCGGCCATGTCCCGCAGATCGAACCGCACCGGCACATCAACCACGGCCGGCATCGAAAACGCCCCGTCGGTGAGAGGAGCGAACCGCCATTCCTGGACCGCCGTCAGGGCCGCCTCGTCCAGAGAGGGATACCCGGAGGTCCGGCGGACGGAGACCTCTTCCACGGTGCCGTCGGGATTGACTTCGACTCTCAGCACGACCGTTCCCTGCCATCCCATCTCACGCGCACGCCGGGGATACGGCGGACGCGCCGACTCCAGATACCGAACACGAGTCCGCCCTCCACTGAGCTTGGCGGTTTCGTCCAGGAGCAGCCGGCCGGGATGCGGGAGATTTTTCACCGGCCGGTCCGATTCAACCCGAACCTGGGTGCCCTCCGGGAGGGGCGGCACGGCCGTCGAGACATCCGGAAGGAAAAGGGGGATCGGCCGCTGGGGCGGGGTGATCCGCACAGCGATGACTTCGACAGGGTCCAATTGCTCTACTGCCTCTGGCTCGCTCGCCTGTGAGGGGGTATCCAACCCAATCCCCGGCGCCGCAAGCAGAACCAGCGCCGCGAAGGCTCCGAGCAGCCATATGAGGATTCCCTTGCCCATGTGCAGACCCCTTGAGGACCCTGAGAAACCAGGACTTCTACCTTACCGCAAACGGATGGCGGGTTCAATCCTCCCCGGGGGGGAGGTTCTGCACTGTTACGCCTTCAGGTGGGGCCCCAAGTCGGTAAGGTTAGGCATGGGGAGCGCGACCGTTTCAATGACGGACAGATGCGCTGGCCGTCCCATACCGTTGGACCATCTCAGTGATCCGCTGCTCGGTCAGCAGACTGCCGAAAATGTGCTCCCGGACGATGCCCTGGCGGTCCACAAGAAAACTGGCGGGCAGCCCGACGACCCCGTACCGGTTGGCCACGTGGTTGTCGTGGTCCATCACCACCAGGAAGGTGTGGTTGTGGGTTCGCACATGCTCGGCCACCCGCTCCGTGTCTTCCAATTCGTTGATTGCCAGCACGACGAAGCCCTGATCACGCAACTTGTCGTAGCTGGCCTGCATGGCCGGCATCTCCTCCTTGCACGGTTTGCACCACGTGGCCCAGAAATTGAGGAGGACGATCTTCCCCCTGAGATCTGAGAGCTTGACCTCCTGCCCTTGGAGATCCTTGAGCACCACTTCAGGCGCAGGAGCGCCGACCAAGGGGGGCCGACCCGCCATGCCGAGCAGGCCCAACAGGGCAACGGTCGTAAGAGCGACGGCTACATTCCGTTTCATAAAGCAACCTCGCATCAGTTCACGGACATCGATAGACCGAACAGGAAACCTACATCCGGGATCAACCCGCCGTTGAAATCCTGGACCACCGGTATTTGGGCGAAGAAATAGGCCCTGAGGTTATCGCGCACCGCCACGGAAATGCCCGGCGAGAACGCGAGCATGGTCGAACCGGTCGTCGGCACCGGCCGGCGCTTGACTTCAGGATCAATCACCACAGGATCACCCGGAAACGTTCCTGGATCAAGAATCGGGTCCTGAGCCCTGGCCAGCGAGCCGGTGAACTCATCGTGCACAGCGTAACGCCAGTTGAACTGGCCGGTCAACGTGACGCGCTCAAGGGCCTTCCAATTCAGGCCTCCACTCAGGACATACACGTCCCCAAACCGATAAGAATTGGGCCCTGTGAAGGCATGCTGGTACGAGACACTGGCGAACTGGTCCAGCACATGCGGAATGATTTCGTAGGACTGGTAGATCGACGGCACAATCCCCCAGGTGCGACGCCCAAGTTGGAGTGTGGGCTCCTGCAAGGTTCCGTTGATATTGTTCGTGTGCGAACTGCCGGTCGGGAGGTCCACGCCGAACCCGAGCACGATCAGGCTTCGCAAGGTCGGGAGGTAGCTGTATTTCCCGTTGAGGCGAATGTCTCCAAGTCCTGCATTCTGGAAGGCTTCATAGGTCCCGTCGCCCCCGTTGTCGTTCCCGAGTTCGACGGTATGTGTATGCTTTAATCTCTTGTGGGGAACGAGGACTTCAATTGTAAAATTGTTGGTCAGCCCGTAGTTAATATCCAGCGTGGTGATCTCAGCAATCGTCCGGTTCTCGAAGTGCTCATCCAGCACGAGTTGCCGCGCTTCCTGATCTACCGATGTCACCCGACCGCTGACGCCCGGCGCAAGTTTGGAAATCGTGTACGCATACTGAAGCCCCACCGACAGTTTGCCTTGGCCTTGAACCGCTCCTTCCTCGCCCGTAAGCATAAAACATGCAGCAGACCCGCAACTCGCCTGAGCCTTCGGCACTCCCACTGTCGAGAAAGCCATCCCCATCATAAAAATCCCGATTCCGGCTGCCGCCAGCCGGACACAATTTGTCACCTTCACAGCGTCCTCCCTTTCTAATTCCGCCCATGGATGAATACGGAGACCGGACACCTGCGGCAAAACGCCGTTCCTGATGCCGGACCCGGTATGCGTGGGACAGGATTAGAGGAGAACGGGAGGAGCGCGGGCGAGGAGCCGCGAGAACGAGTCGAATGACCGCAGGCCGCCGATGAAAAGCAGCACCGCATCTTCGCTGATCGTGATCGGGACGGCAAGGAGGGCCGGGGTCGTCGTCGCGCCGGCCGTGGCGCACATCCACGCGCACACCCCCGTGCCATGCATGCCGGCGTTGTGGTGGGCCGCGTGCTCGACCTCATGCGCAAACGCGCCGCCCGTGGTCGCGCCCAGCAAAAGGAGCACGGCCGCCGCCAGCACCACCGCAATAGGCCTGAGAACCGGTCGGGTCATCCGCCACCCTCGTCCGCAAAGAGGCTTAAATCATAGAGGCCGCGCCCACCGGTGTCAACCGGCGATTCGCTCCAGGGCCTCCCTCGCGCGCCCCCGGACCCCGGGGTCCCAGTCGTCCTCCACCATCTCGCGCAGCCGCTTTTCGGCCTGGGCGGCCTTGAGCTTCCCCAGCGCCAGGGCCGACTCGGCCCGGACGTAGGGATATTCGTCCTTCGTCCCCTGGAGCAGAGCCCCGATTGCCTGCGGGTCGCCGAGGACCCCCAACCCGTTGGCCGCGCGAGCCCGGTCCAGCTTCTCCGCATCCGCTTTCAGGATCCGCGCCAACACCTCCGACAGCTGGGAGCCGGCGTCGGCGAGCCGCTCAGGATGGCGGCGGTCATGCTCGACGAGCCAGAGGGCGGCCCTCTTCTGCAGGGCCGGATCGGTGGCCTCCCGGAAGACTTTCGCCACCCGCTCGTGCGCGCGTCGGTGCTCGCGGCGGCCAAGAAGCCCCCTCACAATCAGGCCCGCGACGAGGAGGCCGAAGGTCACCGCCGCCGCCATCCCCCAGGGACCGGTCCTGAGGAAGTCCTTCCACTGCGAGGGCAGGATCCCCCAGACGAAGAAGCCCGCCAGGATCGCGACCAGGAGGCGGACCAGGATGTAAATTCCCATGCCTCATTGTCCTCCAGCGCCCTCGACGGGTCAACGCCGGGGAATTGTCATTCCATTTAGGGGGTTTTTTCAGTATACTGGAAGAGTCGGAAACCATGATCAACACCCTGCTCAACAAGATATTCGGCAGCAAGAACGAGCGCGAGATCAAGACCATCCGACCGCTGGTGGCCGCGATCGGCGCCCTGGAGCCCTCCCTGAGGCGGCTCTCGGACCAGGACCTGCGCGGCCGGACCGACACCTTCAGAAAGCGCCTCGCCGACGGAGCCGCGCTGGACGATCTCCTTCCGGAGGCCTTCGCGGTCTGTCGGGAGATGTCGAAGCGCAAGCTGGAGATGCGCCATTTCGACGTCCAGCTCATCGGCGGCGTCATCCTGCATCGGGGCAAGATCGCCGAGATGAAGACGGGAGAGGGCAAGACCCTCGTGGCCACGCTGGCCCTCTACCTGAACGCCCTCGAGGGCAAGGGCGCCCACCTCGTCACGGTCAACGACTACCTGGCCAAGCGCGACGCGCAGTGGATGGGCGTCCTCTACCACAACCTCGGGCTCTCCGTCGGGGTGATTCAGCATGAGTCCTCGTTTCTATTCGATCCGGCCTACGAGGGGGAGGACAAGCGCCTCCAATACCTGAGCCCCTGCACCCGCCAGGAGGCCTATCGCGCCGACATCACTTACGGGACCAACAACGAGTTCGGCTTCGATTACCTGCGCGACAACATGGCGACCGATCTCGAGCATTGCGTCCAGCGCAAGCTGCGCTACGCCATCGTGGACGAGGTGGACAGCATCCTCATCGACGAGGCTCGCACGCCGCTGATCATCTCGGGTCCGACCGAGGACTCCACCGACCTGTACTACCGCATCGACCGCATCATCCCATCCCTCAAGCGGGACGCGGATTACACGATCGAGGAGAAAACCAAGACGGCCGCCCTGACCGAAGAGGGCAACGAGAAGGTGGAGCGCGCCCTGGGGGTCACGAACCTGTACGACCTCGCGAACATGGAGCTGGTGCACCACGTCGTCCAGGGCCTGCGCGCGCACGTCCTCTACCACCGCGACGTGGACTACGTCGTCAAGGACGGCGAGGTCATCATCGTGGACGAGTTCACGGGGCGGCTGATGCCCGGCCGCCGCTGGTCGGACGGGCTGCACCAGGCCATCGAGGCGAAAGAAGGGGTCAAGATCGCCAACGAAAACCAGACCCTGGCCTCGATCACCTTCCAGAACCTCTTCCGCATGTACGACAAGCTGGCCGGCATGACGGGCACGGCCGACACCGAGGCGGGCGAGTTCGCCAAGATCTATAACCTCGATGTGGTCGTGGCGCCCACCAATCGTCCCGTCGTCAGGACGGACTATGCCGACGTGGTGTTCCGCACCGAGAAGGAGAAGTTCAACGCCATCGTCGAAGAGATCATGGACTGCCACAAGCGGGGCCAGCCGGCGCTGGTGGGGACCATCTCGATCGAGAAATCCGAGCGGCTCGCGGGGTTTCTCGTCCGGCACGGCGTGAAGCACAACGTCCTCAACGCCAAACATCACGAGAAGGAAGCGGAAATCATCGCCCAGGCGGGCCGCAAAGGCGGGGTCACCATCGCCACGAACATGGCCGGGCGCGGGACCGACATCCTCCTCGGCGGCAACCCCGACTTCCTGTTCAAGAAAGCGGTGTTCGCGGACCCGGAGATGCCGCCCGAGCGGCATGCGCCTCTGCTGGCCCAGATCAAGACCGAATGCGAGGCCGAGAAGAAGCAGGTCGTAAGGTGCGGCGGCCTGCACATCATCGGGACCGAGCGCCACGAGAGCCGCCGCATCGACAACCAGCTCCGCGGGCGGGCCGGCCGCCAGGGGGATCCCGGCTCCTCGCGCTTCTACCTGTCGCTCGAGGACGACCTCCTGCGGATCTTCGGGTCCGACCGCATCTCCAAGATCATGCTCAAGCTCGGCATGGAGGAGGGCGTCCCGATCGAGGCCCGCATGGTCACTCGCGCCATCGAGAACGCCCAGAAGAAGGTGGAGGCCCACCACTTCGAGGTCCGCAAACAGCTCCTCGACTACGACGATGTGTTGAACAAGCAGCGCGAGGTCGTCTACGAGCGACGCCGCGCGATCCTCAGCGGGGATGACCTCTCCGAGGAGGTCAAAGCGGACGCGGAAGAGGTGCTGGACGCCCTGCTGGACGTCCACTGCCCGAAGGACTCCTATCAGGAGGACTGGGACCTCAAGGGCCTGGCCGAAGCCTGCTTCGCGCAGTTTTCCATCGACCTCAAGGTGGTGGCCGACGATCTCAAAGAGGTCGGCCCCGAGGCCTTCCGCGACGACCTCCTCGGAAAGGTCCACGCGGCGTACAAGGCGAAGGAGCAGGAACTGGGTCCGGATCTGCTGCGGTACCTGGAAAAAGTGGTCATGCTGCGGACCATCGACACGCTCTGGAAGGACCACCTGCTCGCCATGGACGGCCTGCGCGAGGGGATCGGGCTGCGGGGCTACGGGCAGAAAGATCCCCTGATCGAGTACAAGCGCGAAGGCTTCGACATGTTCGCCGACATGATCGACCGGATGAAGCAGGACGTGTTGGCGCACCTGTTCCGGGTCCAGGTGGTCCAGGGCGAGCGCCCGTCTCCGGTCGTCGGGGGCACCCGGCGGCCTCCGGCTCTGAAACTGAACCGCGGCGAGGAACCCGCTGAAGGGGCCGCCCAGACCATGCGGCGGACCGGGGAAAAAGTGGGACGAAACGACCCGTGCCCGTGCGGCAGCGGGAAAAAATACAAAAAGTGTCACGGGACCTGACCGTCGCTCGGACCGTCATGCCGCCACGTTCGAACGAGTCCGGCCTGGTCGAGTGCAAGCGGGAACTGCGGTATTTCATCGAGTCCGGCCGCGTCCTGACCTCCACCCGCGATCCCAGGACGGCCCTCCGCCTCATCCTCGAAAAGGTCAGGCGGATGGTCCGATGTGAAGCCTGGTCCCTCCTGCTGGTAGACTCGGAAACGCAGGAACTGGTCTTCGAAATGGTCGGTGGGGCGCGAGCCCGGCGGCTCAAGGGGCTCCGAATTCAATCGGGTCAGGCACTCGTCGGCTGGGTGGCCCGGCACCGAAAGCCCCTGCTGGTCCCGGACACCCGGGTGGAAAAGCGGTTCGTGGAAGACATCGACCGGGCGACCGCCTCCTCAACCCGGACGGTTCTCTGTATGCCGCTCTTCAGTAACCGGCGGCCTGTCGCGATCCTGGAGATGCAGAACAAGATCGGCGGGCCCTTCGACCGGGCCGACCTCACACTCCTCACGCGTCTCCTCGAACAGGTCTCGCTCTCGGTCGAGCGGGTGACCCTGTACGAAAAGATGGCCAGCCTCGGCATCATCGACGAACTGACCAAGCTGTTCAACGCCCGATACCTGCATCAGACCCTGGACCGCGAGGTGCGTCGCTGCCGGCGCTACGAATCCATCATGGCGCTGATCTTTCTGGACCTCGACTATTTCAAGCTGATCAACGACCATCATGGGCATCCGATGGGGAGCCGGTGCCTGGCGGAAGTGGCCAAGATCATGGTCAAGAGCGTCCGGGACGTGGATATCCTGGCGCGCTACGGCGGGGACGAATTTGTGGTCATCCTCCCAGAGACCACCGTAGCCACGGCCCATACCGTGGCCGAGCGCCTCATCGAGGCCATCAGGTCACACGTCTTCTTAAAGGACGAGGGCATCAAAGCCCACATCACGGCCAGCCTCGGGGTTGCCGGCTTTCCCGACCACGCCCAGACCAAGGAAGACCTCATCCGCAAGGCCGACGAGGCCATGTACCGGGCCAAGGCCGCCGGGCGGAACCGCATCCGCACGGTGGACCAGCGGTAGCGACCGGGCAGGCCCCCTCCTTGGTGAGACCGGCCCGACCGGGAGCGGCAGGTCTCCAACTCCTGGCAGAACCGTGTCTTTTCAGCTTGACTAACCGGAATAAGCTTGGCTATCGTAACCCCTCCCATATATAATTTTTCCGATATCATCGGAACCTCGATGACAAGGAGCACGCCCGTGAATCTCGGCCGTCCCGAACTCGTCGCCAAACTGGCTGCCCGGGTTGAACAGGGGGGTCCCCTCACCTTCGCCGACTTCATGGAGGTGGCCCTCTACGACCCCGATTTCGGGTACTACATGAGCTCGGATGCGCGCATCGGGCGCGCCGGGGACTATTACACCAGCCCCGATGTCCACCCCCTTTTCGCAGAGCTCATCGGGCGCCAGATCGCCCAGGCGGCGGAAGGGGTTCAGGATTTCACCATCATGGAGATGGGCGCCGGCAAAGGCCTTCTGGCCCGGCACCTACTCAACTCGTACCGGCGCGAGAATCCGACGTTTCTCTCCCGCATCCGCTACCTGGTGGTGGAGCGGAGCCCCGCGCTGGCCTCCCTGCAGAAGCAATTCCTACAATCGCTCGTGGACGAGGGAGTCAGGATCACCTGGATTCCGCATCTTGATGCGCTTCCCGCCGGCTCGCTCACCGGCGTCATCCTGTCGAACGAGCTCGTGGACGCCTTCGCCGTGCATCGGGTGGTCCAGCGCCCCCTCGGCCTTCGCGAAATCTTCGTCGGATGGGACTCCCAAGCCCGTTTCATCGAAATCGAAGCCCCGCCATGTTCGCCCGCCTTACAGGCGTATTTCGATCGCATCGGGGTCTCTCTCGAGGACGGCCAGCGGGCCGAAGTCAACCTGCACGCCCTCGACTGGATGCGGCAGGTCGGCGCTATCCTGACCCGCGGCCTCGTCTTCACGATCGACTATGGCCACACGGCCCGGGACCTGTACGCTCCGACGAGAAAGGCCGGGACGCTGCTCTGCTACCATCGGCACACCGTCTCGGACACGCCGTACCTCCGGGTGGGCGAGCAGGACATGACCGCCCACGTGGACTTCACGAGCCTGGCCCTGGCCGGCCGGGAGACCGGGCTGGAAGTGACCGGGTTCACCAACCAACTGCATTTCCTGCTGGGCCTCGGCATCGAATCGGCCTTCGCCGGCCTGGACCCCCTGTCCCCCGAGTGCGTAAGCCTGCGAAGCCTCCTCCGTCCCGAGGGGATGGGGGCGACCTACAAGATCCTCGTCCAACATAAAGGAATGCCCGCTCCCGAACTCGACGGCCTGCGGTCGAAGCCGTATTTCACCGGCGCCCTGCTCGCGGGGGTCCCGGAGACAGCACGGCTCAGCGCGGTGGCCCCATGATCCTCGATGCGATCGCCCGAAACTACCTCCCGATCCTGGCGTTCATGCTGGTCGCCTCGGCCTTCGGGATCGTGTCCCTCCTGGCCGGCGGGCTCGTCCGCCCCTCCCGCCCGTATCGCGCGAAGCTCCTCCCGTATGAAAGCGGCGCCCCGGTCTTTTCCGACGCCCGGACCCAGATTCCGATAAGTTACTACATCATCGCCATGCTGTTCGTGATCTTCGACATCGAGACGGTGTTTCTCTATCCGTGGGCCGTGGTGTTCAAGCAGCTCGGGCTTTTCGGTCTCGTCGAGATGCTGTTGTTCATCGTGATCCTGCTCGTGGGGTATTTTTACGCCTGGAAGAAGGGCGCGCTCGAGTGGGACTGAGAGAGGAATAAGGCGATGGGATTGCTCGACCGGCAGTTCGAAGCCAACGTCCTGACGACGACCCTGGACGCCGCCGTGAACTGGTGCCGGAAGGGCTCGATCTGGCCGATGACGTTCGGGCTGGCGTGCTGCGCCATCGAGATGATCGCCACGGTGTCCGCGCGCTACGACATCGACCGCTTCGGCGCCGGCGTCTTCCGCGCCACCCCGCGCCAGTCCGACCTGATGATCGTGGCGGGGACCGTGTGCCGGAAAATGGCCCCCGTGATCCGGCGCATCTACGACCAGATGCCGGAGCCCCGCTACGTCATCTCCATGGGCTCCTGCGCAACCTCCGGCAACCACTACAATTCCTACAGCGTCGTCCAGGGGGTGGACCAGATCGTTCCCGTGGACGTGTATATCCCCGGCTGCCCGCCGCGCCCGGAGGCGCTCCTGGACGGGCTGATCAAGCTTCAGAAAAAGATGATGACCGAGAAGATATTCGTGAAATGAAAAAGGTTAATCGTTAAACGTTAATTGGCCAAGTAGATGTGAAGAAAAGATTTGCGTTTCACGATTAACGAATAACGTTTAACGGATAACGAACACCAATGCACCCATTGCTCACCAAGCTCAAGGAACGCTTCCCCGACGGCGTCCTCGCCGTTCGGGAGGAGGGGCCCTATAAGGACCTCGTCGCCCAGGTCAGGGCGTCGGCGATGCCCGCGATCGCCCGGTTCCTCCACGACGACCCCGAGACCGCCTTCGACATGCTCACCGACATCTGTTCGGTGGACTATCCGGAGGACGAAGACCGGTTCGAGGTCGTCTATCTACTCAAATCGCTCTCCCACAACCACCGCCTCCGACTCAAGGCGCGCCTGCCGGAAGAGGACCCGACGATTCCCTCGGTCACCTCCGTCTGGCAGGGGGCCAGCTTTCTGGAGCGCGAGGTGTACGACCTGATGGGCGTCAAGTTCGCCGGCCACCCGGACCTGCGCCGCATCCTGCTGCCGGAGGACTACGAAGAGGGGTATCCGCTCCGCAAGGACTTCCCGACCGAGGGCCGGGGCTGGCGCAGCAGCTTTCCGTTTCTCCCCCGACTCGACGAGCCGGCCATGGCGAATCCCGAGGGCGAAGTCCCTGAGGAGCAGCAGCGGCCCTTCCTGAAAGAGGCCGAGGGGATGCCGCCCGGCGACAAGCCGGTCCGGCGCCAGGAGGAGCTGCTGCTGAACATGGGCCCGCAGCACCCGGCCACGCACGGGGTGCTCCGCGTGGTGCTGGAACTCGAGGGCGAGCGCATCGTCAAGGCCACCCCGGATCTCGGCTACCTGCACCGCGGCGTGGAGAAGCTGTGCGAGGGCCTGACCTACCAGCAGATCATTCCGCACACGGACCGGTTGGACTACGTCTGCTCGATGACCAATAACTACGCCTACGTGCGGGCCGTGGAAAAGCTCCTGAACATCACGGTCCCTCCGCGCGGCGAGTACATCCGCACGATCGTCGCCGAAATGCAGCGGATCGTCGGGCACCTGTTCTGGCTGGGCACGCAGGCCCTCGACATCGGGGCCATGACGGTCTTCTTCTGGACGTTCCGCGAGCGGGAAGTCCTCCTGGACCTGTTCGAGAAGCTCTGCGGGGCGCGCCTGACCCTGAACTACTTCCGGATCGGCGGCGTGGACGCCGACTTCACTCCGGACCTCGTCCAACGCCTCACGGGTTTTCTGGACACGTTTCCCGACCATCTTCGGGAATATGACGAGCTCCTCCTGACCAACCGCATCTGGATGTCGAGGACCAAGAACGTGGCCGTGCTCTCCGCGCAGGACGCCGTGAACTTCGGCGCCACGGGCCCGGTGCTGCGCGGGTCGGGCGTCGCCTACGACGTCCGCAAGGCCGAACCCTACGGCGCCTACGACAAGGTCGAGTGGGAGGTCCCCGTCGGGAAGCACGGCGACACCTACGACCGCTACTGGGTCCGCATGGAGGAGATGCGGCAGAGCGCCCGGATCATCCGGCAATGCCTCGCGCAGTTGCCCGAAGGGCCGATCATCGCCGACGTCCCCCAGGTCATCCCCCCGCCCAAAGCGCAGGTGATGCGGGACATGGAGAGCCTCATCCACCACTTTATCATCTTCACGCAGGGGTTCAAGCCCCCCAAGGGGGAGACCTACTGCGGGTCCGAGGCGCCGAAGGGAGAGCTGGGGTTCTTCATCGTCAGCGACGGGGGGCCGAAACCCTACCGCCTGAAGATCCGCTCCCCGTCGTTCGTCCACATGGGCGCGTTCGATCACATGGCGCGCGGCTACCTGATCGCCGACATCGTCACGATCTTCGGGACCTACGACATCGTCATGGGGGAATGCGACCGCTAGTGAAGAGGTGCAACGTTAAACGTGTAAATGTTAATCGTGAAAGAAAGCCGTTTAACGTATAACGATTAACGAATAACGGGCAGAAGAGATGTTAGCCGAGAAGCACAAGGATAAGATAGCCGGCATCATCGCCCGGTACGCGGAGAAACGGGGGGCCCTGCTCCCGCTGCTCTGGCTGGCGCAGGAAGAGCACGGGCATATCTCCGAGGAGGCGATGCGCGAGATCGCCGGACTGCTGGACCTGACCCCGCCCCAGGTGTATGAGACGGTGACGTTCTACACGATGTACAACCGACGGCCGGTCGGCAAGCACCACATCCAGGTGTGCCGCTCGCTGATGTGCGCACTCGTCGGCACGGAGACCCTCCTGGGGTGGCTCAAGACCAAGCTGGGCATCACGACGGGACAGACGACCCCGGACGGCTTCTTCACATTGAGCCAGGTGGAGTGCCTCGCCTCCTGCGGGACCGGGCCGATGATGCAGATCAACGACGACTATTACGAGGGGCTGACCCAAGAGAAAGTCAATCGCATCCTGGACGACCTGAGGCGAGACGGCAAGTGCGCGCTGGCCACGGGCCCCTTCATGTGGCCCGAACCGCAAAGTGCAAAACGTTAAACGTTATACGTTAAACGGGAAGAAAAATTGCATCATCTACGATTAACGTTTAACGAATAACGAACGGCGAAACGATGCCCAAGTACGAACTGATCCTGCTCAAGAACATGGCCCAGGCGGGCTATACCGGCTCGTTGGCGGACTACGAGCGCGCCAGCGGGTACCAGGCCCTGCGGAAGGCCCTGGGCACCATCGCACCGGCTGAGCTCACCGAAATGGTCAAGAAGTCGGGACTGCGCGGGCGGGGCGGCGCCGGCTTCCCGACCGGGGTCAAGTGGTCCTTCATTCCCAAAGACCACCCGGGCCCGCGCTACCTCGTCTGCAACGCCGACGAAAGCGAGCCCGGCACCTTCAAGGACCGCCAATTGATGGAGCGGGACCCGCACCAGATGATCGAGGGGATGATCCTCGCGGCCTATGCCATCGGCGTGCGCACCGCCTACATCTACATCCGGGGCGAGTTCGTCCTGGGCGCGAAGATCCTGGAGCGCGCCCTGGCCGAGGCCTACGGGGCCGGCTACCTGGGGGCGAATATTCTCGGCAAGGGGTTCGCCCTGGACATCTATCTGCACCGGGGCGCAGGAGCCTACATCTGCGGGGAGGAGACGGCCCTGCTGGAGTCCCTGGAGGGCAAGCGGGGTCTGCCTCGCGTGAAGCCGCCGTTTCCCGCTACCCACGGGTTATTCCAGAAGCCGACCGTGGTGAACAACGTCGAGACCCTCGCCAATCTCCCGCACATCGTGAACCGGGGGCCCGAATGGTTCGCCTCAACCGGAAATCCCCCCAAAAGCACCGCCACGCGGGTCTTCTGCCTGAGCGGACACGTGAAGCGGCCGGGCAACTATGAGGTGCCGATGGGCATTACCTTCCGGGAGATGATCTACGAGATCGCCGGCGGCATGCGGGGGGAGAAGCCCCTCAAGGCCTTCATTCCGGGCGGAGCCTCGGCGGCCTTCTTCACCCCCCAGCACCTGGACGTGAAGATGGACTTCGAATCGGTCGCGCGGGCGGGCTCCATGCTCGGGTCCGGGGGCGTCACCATCATGGAGGAAGGGACCTGCATGGTCTGGGCGGCCGAAAATCTCCTGCACTTCTTCAACCACGAGTCGTGCGGCAAGTGCACCCCCTGCCGCGAGGGCAGCGCCTGGCTCCTGCAGATTCTCCGCCGCATCGAACACGGGAAGGGGAAAATGGAGGACCTGGACACCCTGGCCCGTCTCTGCCCCAACATCGCGGGCCGCACGGTCTGCGCCTTCGGGGACGCCGAGATCGCTCCGATCCTCAGCACGCTCCAGTACTTCCGGGAGGAGTACGAGGCGCACATCAACGAGCAGCGTTGCCCGTTCCGGGCGCAGCCCGCGCCGGAGCTGATCACGGTGGGGCACTAAGGAAACCGTCATGGCCGACATGGTCAACATCCTGATTGACGGGAAGCCCCTCCAGGTGGAGAAAGGCACCCTTGTCATCGAGGCCGCCCGGCGGATCGGGGTGATGATCCCGCACTTCTGCTACCACCCCAAGCTGAAGCCCGACGCCAACTGCCGCATGTGTCTCGTCGAAGTCGAAAAGATGCCGAAGCTCCAGACCTCCTGCAGCACCGTGGTGGCCGAGGGCATGGCGGTGCGGACGAACACGCCGTTGGTGGAGGAGGCCCACAAGTCCGTTCTCGAGTTCATCCTGGCTAACCACCCGCTCGACTGCCCGATCTGCGACCAGGGGGGCCGCTGCGACCTTCAGGACTTCTCGCACCAGTACACCCCGACCGCCAGCGAGTTCACCGACGTGAAGCGGGTCTTTCAGAAGGAGTACTTCAGCCCGCTTATCGAGAAGGAGATGAACCGCTGCGTGACCTGCCTCCGGTGCGTGCGGTACTGCGACGAGGTCATGGACGTGAAGGCCCTGGCCAGCATCAACCGGGGCACCATGAGCGAGATCTCCCACTTCGGCGCCCACCCCCTGGACTGCGAGTTCTGCGGGGGCTGCGTGCAGATCTGCCCGGTGGGGGCGTTCGTCAACCGGCTCTCGCTGTACGAATTCAGGCCGTGGATGATGAAGCGGGCCGACACGACGTGCGGCTACTGCGGCGACGGGTGCACGCTCACGCTCCAGACGCGCGACCAACAGGTCATCGAGGTCATGTCCGCCCAGGGGGACGGCCGCAACAACGGCGACCTCTGCGCGCGCGGGTATTTCGGATTCCAGTTCGTCAACCACCCGGAGCGGCTCACCACACCGCTCGTCCGGCAGGCGGACGGCCGCCTGCACCCCGCGACGTGGGACGAGGTCCTACCTCTGCTCGCCGAGCGCCTGACCCGGCTCAAGCTGGCGCACGGCGCCGGGGCCATCGGGGGGCTCATCTCGGCCCGGTGCACGAACGAGGACCTGTACGTCTTCCAGAAGTTCATGCGCCTGGCGATCGGCTCGCCCCACCTGGACAGCTCGGCACGCTACGGGCACGTCAACGCGGTCCGGGCGCTGCGCCGCGTGCAGGGCACCAACCGCTGGACGGTCTCCTACGAGGACATCGTCCAGGCGGACGCGCTCCTCCTGATCGGCACTCAGGTCACCGCCACCAACCCGATCGTCGGGCTCAAGGTGAAGGAAGCGGTCAAGAAGCGCGGCGCGAAACTCCTCACGATCGAGACGCTCCTTCCCTCGGTCGAGACGACCAGCAACATCGCCAACCTGTCCGACGTGCACCTCATGGTCCCACCCGGGCGTCACGGCGCGGCCGTCCAGGGCCTGGTCAAGGCCGTGTTCGACGAGAGCCTCGTGGAGCCCGGCCTGTCCCAGAGCGCGGGGGACTTCGTGGAGCGGACCCGCGCCGCAGCGATGGCCCTGCCCTATCCGGACGGCCTGGACGAGCGCACGCTTCGGACGATCGTCAAGACCTTTGCGACCGCCCGCCGAGGAGTCATCCTGATCGGACAGGATCTCCTCCAGACACCCGGCGGCCTCGAGGCCACCGTCAATCTGCTGGACCTGCTCCTTTTGACCGGCAAGCTGACCCAGGAGGGCTGGGGTCTGGCCCCGCTGACGGAGGAGAACAACGAACAGGGCGCCATCGAGATGGGCGCCTCGGCGGAGTATCTCCCCGGGCCGGCCGAGGTCGCCGAGGGAGCGACACGGGCGCGCCTCGCCGCGGCCTGGAAGGAGGATATACCGTCGGCAAAAGGAATGCGGTTGCTCGAGATGATCGAGGCGGCGCGGACGGGCAGCCTGAAAGCCCTGCTGATCGTGGGGGAAAACCCGGTGCGGAGCCTCCCCGCTTCCACCAAAGTCGCCGAGGCACTGGAACACCTGGATCTTTTAGTCGTCCAGGAACTCTTTTTGACGGAGACGGCCCGGCTCGCCGACGTGGTCCTGCCGGCCTCCTCCTATGCGGAGAAGAACGGCACCTTCACGAACTCCGAAGGCGCCGTCCAGAGAGTCCGCCAAGGGCTCGAACCCATCGGGGACAGCCGGCCGGACTGGGAGATCCTCTCGGCCCTCTCCGTGTCGATGGGCTACCCGCTGGAGTACGGCGACACGAAGGAGATCCTGAACGAAATCCGGGCGGTCCTTCCCGGCTACCGCATCCTGGGAGTGTCGGTCGAGCCCGCCCGTGTTGACACCCAGACCATGACACGGTACCTTGCCGGCGGGTTCGCCGAGGATCTTGCGGTCCGATACAAGGCGACGCCGGACGGGACAGCCGGCGGTTCCCTCAAGGGCTATCCCTGGACCCTGCTTATCGGCCAGTCCTTGTTCCACTCGGGCGCCCTGTCCACCAAGGCCCAGGGGTTGCTGGAGATCCAGAAGGAGGGACGGCTCGTGATGAACCCGGCCGACGCGCATCGCCTGGGGCTCTCCGAGGGGGACTGCGCGCGCCTCACCTCGGCGACCGGGGAAGCCACCGTCCCGGTTGCGATGCTGGGCCGGGTCCCAGAGGGCACCCTGTTCTTCCCCGACTCGTTCCGCGAAGCGCTCGCTCCGATCCTGAGCGTGACCCCCGACCCTATGACCGGCGTCCCCTACGGCAAGCTCTGCCGCGTGGCGGTCACGAAAAAAGTCGGAGGGTCCTGACGGATGGACACGCTGGTCTTCGCAGGCGCATCGATCGTCAAGATTGCGATGGTCATGGGCGTGGTCCTGCTCACCGTGGCCTTCCTCACCCTCGCCGAACGTAAGGTCCTGGCCTGGATGCAGGACCGCATGGGCCCGATGGAAGTGGGCCCCTACGGCATCCTCCAGCCGGTCGCCGACGGCCTCAAGCTCTTCTTCAAGGAGGACATCATCCCGGCCGGCGCGAACTGGCTGCTCTTCTCCCTGGCGCCCATCCTCTCTTTCGTCCCGGCCCTCATCGGCTTCGCGGTCATCCCCTACGGCCCCAATCAGGCCATCGAGGTCTTCGGCGTGACGGTCAAGCCGTTCGTCATCAGCGACATCAACATCGGAATCTTGTACATCCTGGCCTTCACCTCGATCGGCGCGTACGGGGTGATCCTGGGCGGCTGGGCCTCCAACAACAAGTACTCGCTGCTGGGAGGGCTGCGCGCGGCCGCGCAGGTGATCAGCTACGAACTGAACATCGGGCTGGCGATCGTCGGGGTGGTGATCCTGTCGGGCTCCCTGAGCATGGTCAGGATCGCGGAAGGCCAGGCCGGCGGGTTCTGGCACTGGTACCTCTTCGGCGGCCTGCAGATCGTGGCCTTCGTCGTCTACGTCATCTCGGCCGTGGCCGAAACGAACCGGCTGCCCTTCGACCTGCCGGAAGCGGAGAGCGAGCTGGTGGCCGGGTGGATGACCGAATACAGCGGGATGCGTTTCGCCTTCTTCTTCCTGGCGGAATACGCCAACATGATCCTGGTGTCCTGCATCGCGGCGGTCTTGTTCCTCGGCGGGTGGCACGCGCCGACCCCGCAACCCCTGGTCGTATATTTGGGATTGCCGCACCTTGCGTGGATCGAAGGCGTCCTCTGGTTCATGGTGAAGGTGTACTTCTTCATCTTCATGTTCTTCTGGCTCCGCGCCACGCTCCCGCGGCTGCGGTACGACCAGCTCATGCGGTTCGGGTGGAAGGTGATGCTGCCGCTGGCCCTGGCCAACGTCATGGTCACCTCCATCGTGGTGTATCTGCTCAGAGACTGAGATCCCCCGGAGGGAAGACCATGCCGGCCGTCGCGCAGTGGGTCAAGACGCTCACGTTTTACGAAATCCTCATCGGGATGAAGGCCACGTTCTCGGTGTTCTTCCACCGGATCATCCTGCGCAACCGCCGCGCGGTCACCCTGCAGTATCCCCACGAGAAGCGGGACCTGCCCGGCACCTACCGTGGGATGATCGCTCTGTTGCGCTATGACGACGGGACCGACAAATGCGTGGGCTGCGACCTGTGCGAGGCCGCCTGCCCGTCCCGGGTCATCACGGTGATCAGCGCCGAGGTGGAGGGCGAGCCCATGAAGCGCTACGCCAAGGAATACTACATGGACATGACCCGGTGCCTCTTTTGCGGCCTCTGCGTGGACGCCTGCCCGGTGGACGCCCTGGCCATGACGAAGGAATACGAATGGGCGGTGTACAACAAGCGCGACCTCCGCCTGGATAAAGATCAGCTCCTGGCGATCGGGGACCGGAACTTCCCGGAGCGGGAGAAGAAGATCGAGCACCAGCATCACAACGTGGCCACGTTCAACATCGGCTACAAGAACTTTCCTCCCAAAACCTCGTAAAGGACGCGGAGGCGATCGTGGCCACCCTGTCCTTCTTCTATTTCGGGGGCGTGATCGTCCTGACCGCCGTCCTCGTGGTCGCCCTGCGGAACCCAATCTACAGCGTCATCGCCCTCCTCGTGATGTTCTTCCACGTGGCCGGCCTGTTCATCACCCTGCACGCGGAGTTCCTGGCGGTGGTCCAGATCATCGTGTACGCCGGGGCCATCCTGGTCCTCTACCTGTTCGTCGTGATGCTCCTGAACCTCAAACGGGACGACTCCTACCAGCGCCAGGTATGGCTGGGTGTCAGCCTCGGCCTCCTCGGCCTGGCGGAGATCGTCTACGTCGTACTCACCGCGGGACGTGCGACCGGTCCCGCCATCGCCAGGACCACCCAGGTGGCCGCCGCGGGCGCACCCGCCGCGTCCGTGACCCCCGGCAACACCGAAGCGGTCGGGATGGCGCTCTACACCACGTACCTGTTCCCTTTTGAGGTGGCATCGCTGATCCTCCTGGTCGCCATGATCGGCGCCATTCTCCTGGTCAAGAAAGGCATCATGGGCCCGGAGGCCCGCTAGCTCATGGTCCCCCTGTCGTATTACATGATCCTGAGCGCGATCGTTTTTCTGACCGGCCTCGTCGGCGTGCTGATCCGGCGGAACATCATCATCCTCCTGCTCTCGATCGAATTGATGCTGAACGCCACGAACATCAACTTCGTCGCGTTTTCCTACTATCTGAACAACATCGCCGGCCAGGTGTTCGTCTTTTTCGCCCTGACCGTCGCGGCAGCCGAGGTCGCCGTGGGCCTGGCCATCATCCTGGCCTTGTACCGCGGCAAGGCCACGGTGAACGTGGAAGACCTGAACATGATGAAATGGTGAGGTAGATTTCGGATCATGAAGTACGCCTTGATCCCCCTGTTTCCCTTCGCGGCCTTCGTGGTGATCGGCCTGTTCGGCCACTGGATCAGGGCGCGCGCGCACTGGATCGCGGTGCCGGCGGTGGCGGGCTCGTTCCTCCTGTCTCTGTCAGCCTTTGCCGACGTCGCTCAGGGCGAGCCGATTCGCCTCACGCTCTACTCCTGGATCACGTCCGGCCGCTTTGAGGTCAACATCGGGTTTTTCATCGATCGGCTCACGGCCGTAATGCTGCTGCTGGTCACCGTCGTCAGCGGGCTCGTCCACGTCTACACGATCGGCTACATGGAGGGCGAGCCCGGCTACCCACGGTTCTTCAGCTACATCGCCCTTTTCACCTTCTCGATGTTGATGCTGGTGATGGCCGACAACTTTCTGCAACTGTACGTGTTCTGGGAGGCGGTGGGCCTGTGCTCCTACCTCTTGATCGGCCACTGGTACGACCGGAAATCCGCCTGCGACGCCGCCGTCAAGGCCTTCGTGGTGAACCGCGTCGGCGACTTCGGGTTCGGGTTGGGGATCATGCTGATCTTCGCCGTCTTCGGCACGCTGCAATACGATCAGGTCTTCGCCAAGGCCGCCTCCGTCGCCGGGGAAACCATCAACGTATTGAAACCGCTCGGCGGCGAGTGGCCGGTGGGGATGCTCACGGTCCTCTGTCTCCTTCTATTCACCGGAGCCGTGGGAAAGTCAGCCCAGGTGCCGCTGCATGTGTGGCTGCCGGACGCCATGGAAGGGCCCACCCCGATCTCGGCCCTGATCCATGCCGCCACGATGGTGACCGCCGGGGTCTTCATGGTGGCGCGCCTGGCGCCGCTGTACAACCTCTCCCCCGCAGCCATGGACGTCGTGGCCGTGACCGGGGGTATCACGGCGCTCTTCGCGGCGACCATCGCCCTGACCCAGAACGACATCAAGCGCGTCGTCGCCTACTCGACCGTCAGCCAGCTCGGCTACATGATGATGGCCTGCGGGCTGGGGGCCTACGCGGCGGGGATCTATCACCTATTAACCCACGGCGCCTTCAAGGCGCTGTTGTTCCTCTGTTGCGGCTCGGTCATCATCGCGCTGCACCACGAGCAGGACATTCGCCGGATGGGGGGCCTCAAGGCCAAGCTTCCGGTCACGTACTGGACCTTCGTGATCGGCTCGCTCGCCCTGGCCGGCTTTCCCCTCACGGCGGGATTCTTCAGCAAGGATGAGATTCTGGTGGAGGCGTGGTCGGCGGGCGCGCTGGGGCAGACCCTGACGGTGGTCGGGCTGGCGACGGCCTTCCTGACAGCGTTCTACAGCTTTCGTCTGGTGTTCGTCGCCTTTCACGGCGAGTCCAGAGTAGTTTCTCATCAGGCCGGACCCGTGCACGAACCCTCTCGGACGATGACCATTCCATTAGTGGTCCTCGCCGGCCTCGCCGTCATCACGGGCTACCTCGGGATCCCCGAGTTTCTTGCCCCGGTCCTCCACGGTCCTGGAGGAGTCGAAGCCGGCCATGAGGCGGGTCTTCCGATCATGGTCATCGCCTCAATAATGGGGCTCAGCGGCATCGCGGTGGCCTATCTCTTTTATGTCCGATCGCCGCAGCTCCCGGAGCGCCTCGCGCAGCAATGGCAGCGCCTGTACCTCCTCTCGTTCAACAAATGGTACGTGGATGAGCTCTATGACAAGGCGTTCGTGCGGCCCACCGTGGAGGTGGCCGGCCTCTTGTGGAGACGGATGGACGTGGCCGTCATCGATAAGGCCGTGAACGGGGTCGCGGCCGGCGTGGCGCTCTGGAGCCGGTCCCTCCGGCTGATCCAGAGCGGCGAGGTGCAGCATTACGCATTGGGCATGGCGCTCGGGGCGGTGGTGATTCTCGGGGTGTACCTGTTGCTATGATGCCGGACGTCATCCTCAATGCGACGGCGCTCCCCCACCTGCTCACGCTCCTGATCTTCCTGCCGGTGCTCGGCGTGGCGATGATGGCCTTCGTCAAGCAGGAGGCGTCGATCAAGCACCTCGCCTTCTGGACGGCCGCAGTCGAGTTTCTCCTCTCCCTGGCGCTTTACTTCTGGTTCGATCCGGCGACGCACAAGATGCAGTTCGGGGAGATCACCCACTGGATCAGCACTCCTCCGATCCGCTACGCCCTAGGGATCGACGGCATCAGCTTGTGGCTAATCTTATTAACGACCTTGCTGACCCCGATCTGCGTGGTGGCGTCCTGGACGGCGATCAAGACCTCGGTGCGGGAGTTCATGATCGCGCTCCTCGTCATGGAGACCGCCATGGTGGGGGTCTT
>JBGPTH010000034.1:0-30524 GCA_041490525.1 Nitrospiria bacterium | reverse complement strand
TACGAGGTCCTCATTCCCCTGAGCACCTATTACCAGCTTCCCGACCCCGCTCAGCCCGTCGCCCTCACCATTCACACCCACGTCCGCGAGGACGCCATTCAGTTGTTCGGCTTCCTCACGAAACGCGAAAAGGACGCCTTTCTCCTGTTGCTGACGGTGTCCGGCATCGGGCCGAAGCTGGCCCTGAGCGTGCTCTCCACGCTGAGCGTGGATGACCTCGCCGCGGCGATCCGGGATGACGATCACAAAGCCCTGGCCTCGGTCCCGGGCATCGGAAAGAAATCGGCGGGGCGCCTTGCGCTGGAGCTTAAGGATAAGATCGAAAAACTGGCGGTCGCCGCCGACTATCGGTCGCCCAAGGCCGGCGGGCCGTCAACCCAGATCCTGGACGACGCCCTCTCGGCCCTGACCAACCTGGGGTACCGAGCCGCCGACGTGAAAGAGGTGGTCAAGCAGGTGCTCGGCGCCCGCAATGGAGAGACCTCGCTCCAGGTCCTCATCCGCGAGGCGCTGAAGCAGCTGGCGAAATAAGTGTCTTGACGTTGGCCTATTCCCACTTTTCTCTTTACCTCCAAAGTGGTACTCTTGGAACGGCATGTTCCCTCCTTGTACCTTTTTCAGATCCGAGTGTCTCACCTTTAAGAAGTCAGGCCCTCTTTTTCAAGATGGACCAAGAATGGGGCTTGATCGTCTGGAGGAGAGCACCTCATGCAAGGAATCTTGGATTTGAACTTAGGGGGTAGATTGGAAGCTTCTCTCAACGCCAAGCGGACGGCTCTATACAACCGGTACTCCGATAGATTAATTGAGAATCCAGATCTCACTCGTGCCCTTGTTTCTTTTCAGGCCAACAAAAAAGCCCCTTTCTACCGCTGGCTAAAGTACAAGGAGGGCTTTTCCTCCGAATTCGTTCTTTACTGCCTCGACAAATTCCGGGCTCTAACTACCTCAACCCCAAGAATTCTTGATCCATTTGCGGGTGCCGGAACCACTTTGACTACGGCAACCAAAGCAGGATGGCAAGCTACTGGTATTGAGCTTATGCCAGTAGGAATATCTGCAATCCAAGCGCGGCTTACGGCTGATACTGCCAATATTCGATTGTTCCAGCATCACCTTGGCCGGTTGGAAAAGTTCCCATTGGGTTCGTCCCAATCGCATGACTTTCGTTTTCCCCATCTCCGTATTACAGAAAAAGCTTTTCCGGAGCGTACCGAACGAGCGCTTTCTTCTTACAATACATTCCTGGCAGGAATCCGGGACGAAGATGTGCGTTTCCTATTTCAGTTTGCCTGTCTAGCCATCCTCGAAGATGTGAGTTACACCCGTAAAGACGGCCAATATCTCCGCTGGGATATCCGCTCGGACAGGTCTCTGAAATCAAGCTTCAATAAAGGCAAGATCCATGACTTCCGATCTGCTGTTATCGGGAAGTTACGGAACATGTTTGAAGACATTAAGCAAAGAAACGGAGGAAGTCTCTCTCGCAATGTAGACGTTATAGCAGGCTCTTGCCTAAAAGAACTTCCCAAGCTTTCTTCTGCCTCCTTCAATTTGGTGATTACGTCACCACCTTATTGCAATCGATATGACTATACGCGAACTTATGCTCTTGAACTGGCGTTCATGGGATACGATGAGAAGGCCATCAAACAGCTCAGACAGACCCTTCTTTCTGCCACTGTTGAGAACAAAACTAAACGCCATCAACTCGCCTATGAATACCGATCGCGTAAGCAGGAAGATCGTTATTGCTCCGCCTTGGCCACCTTCACTAATCAGGAGGCTTTGCAGGAGGTTTTAACCCTTCTTTACGAGGCCCAAAAGGAAGGGAAGCTTAACAATGACAACATCCCCTTTATGGTGGAGAACTACTTCTTTGAGATGAATATTGTCATACGCGAACTCGCTCGCGTTCTTGCACCTGGTGGCCGCATCGTTATGGTCAATGATAACGTCCAATACATTGGTGAAGAGATCCCGGTTGATCTTTTGCTTTCAGACTTTGCTTCCAGCGCAGGTCTTATGGTCGACCACATCTTGGTTTTGCCCAGGGGGAAAGGAAACAGCAGTCAACAGATGGGTGCCCATGGCCGGAATGAGCTCAGAAAATGCGTGTATGTTTGGTCGAAACCTAGCAAGCGAAACTGAGGCAAAGGAATCAAAAAGAACACATGGCGAAGTCTAATCGATATACCGAAGACTTGCGCCTTATCAAGTCCCTTCTGATCGTTACCTCCCTTCAAAAGCGGAACGACCTTAAAGCTGTCCAACTTATTCGGGCATTTCCCAATAAACTTTCATGGGAACCACTTAGAAATCTCTTAATTGACCCCGAAGTATGGGCATATGCGGCAGCCAATCACTATGACCCGAAACTTGTTTTCTGTCATCCCGACGTACTCTTATATAAGCCCGCCACAAGCCTTTACTATCGCGGCCTTTGCGGTCTCTCCTTAAAAGCCGCCAAAGATTACTTTGGGGCCGTCGAATCACTCGAACGAGGTAACCCGCGCGCTCGTTTGGACACCGAGAAAGCTATAAAAATGGCCAGGACTTATAACACCTTCATTTGTTCAATCATTAAGAACTCAACTGCTTGGACCCTTGAGAACGGCAATCGTACTATCATAGCAACGTTGGGAATCACCCTTGATGGCATCATGAGAAACAAAGTAGGAGATATCGCCGAAGAGCGAATCCGAACCCTTGTCCTTGAATGGCTGATAGATCAAGAGTTGCTTGTCGAGCCAACCCTAACCAAGAAACAGCTTTATGAAAAAATCCCTTCTTCCTGCACTCTCAAGAAAAATATTGCTATGAAGTTTGGCTCTGAGCCTGATATTTCCTTCTCGCGAGATGATGAGTTACTAGTCGTTGTCGAGATTAAAGGGGGCATAGACCCTGCCGGCGCCTTGGAACGGTACGGAGCGGCGACCAAATCCTTCCAACATGCTGTTAGAGTTAGCCCGCGTTGCAAGAATTTTTACCTTGGGGCTGTCTATACCCCCGAGTTGGAAAGACGTATCAGTGAGGATCGCCTCGTTGAAAAGACCTTCAACATCATTGAAATTCTGGATAGGCCACAGGCCAGGGAGAGATTCTTTAGGGAGCTTTTCCATCACACATTACGCATCACCTAGCAATGAAACAAATTTTCTCCCCAACTCTGCCCCCCCTCTCTCCAGGCTCCCTCATGGCGGCTGAGGCAGCGGCCCTGCGCTGCTGGGGCATTGCAAGGCGCACACGTGTCGGGCTCGCCGGCGCCCTTCTGAGGAACGTCCAGGCGAGACCGACCAGACAACGGCGTGTAGTAAGAAGTAAAACTTTGGCGCATCTGGCCGCGCCGAAGGCGCCATGAGGGAGCCCATCCACCATGCCTGAATCCCCTGAGCGGATAATCACGAGGCAGCAGACGGACGAAGAGAAGAGCTTCGAGGCCACGCTCCGGCCGCAGACGATGGAGGAGTACGTCGGCCAGGCGCGGATGAAGGAGTCGCTGCGCATCTGCATGGAGGCCGCCAAGCAGCGCGGGGACGCCCTGGATCACTGCATCTTTTACGGACCCCCCGGCGTCGGCAAGACCACCATCGCCAACATCATCGCCAAGGAAATGGGGGTCGCCATCCGGTCCACCTCCGGGATCGTGCTGAACCACGCCGGCGACCTAGCCGCCATCCTGACCAACCTCCAGCAGGGCGACGTCCTCTTCATCGATGAGATCCATCGCCTGCCGGCTTCCGTCGAGGAGGCCCTCTATCCAGCGATGGAGGACTACCAGCTCGACCTCATCATCGGCCAGGGTCCGTCTACTCGGACGATCAAGCTGGACCTTCCCCGGTTCACGCTGGTCGGGGCGACTACCCGCGCCAGCTCGCTGACCTCTCCGCTCCGCGAGCGATTCGGCATGGTCCACCGATTGGATTTTTATTCCCCCGAAGAGTTGGAGGCCATCGTGCGGCGTTCCGGCGGCATCCTCATGATGGAAATCGACCAGGCCGGCGCGGCCGAGGTGGCCCGCCGAGCACGCGGGACCCCGCGGATCGCCAATCGTCTGCTCCGGCGCATCCGGGACTTCGCCCAGATCAAATCCGACGGGCGGGTCACGCGGGAAGTGGCCGATGCCGCCCTGGCCTGGATCGGGGTGGACCCGGCCGGCTTCGACGACATGGATCGGAAGCTGTTGCTGACGATCATCGAGAAATTCGGCGGGGGACCGGTCGGCGTGGACTCTCTCGCCGCGGCTCTGGGAGAAGAGAAAGGCACAGTGGAGGACGTGTACGAACCCTACCTCATCCAGGCCGGGTACCTGGAACGTACCTCCCGAGGGCGCATGGCAACCCGCCTTGCATTTCAACACTTTGGGAAACAACACACTCTCTGGGCCTGATTCCGCCTGGGGCCTCATTCTGAAACTCCTTCTTCCTCATTGAAATTGCTTGCAAATTCGGCCTGCATAGCGTACATATTTCTAATTCATCATCGAAGGGATGTTCAGATGGGTGAGCCCAAACCGCTGCTAGCGCACCGTAAGGAAATCGACAAGATCGATGATGAAATCGTTCGCCTGCTGAACGAACGGGCCCGCCACGTCATCGAGATCGGCAAGCTCAAGAAAGCCGCGGACTCCCAGGCCAACCTCCACACGCCGGCCCGCGAGGCGGAGATCCTGGACCGGCTCTGCAAAACCACCAAGGGCCCCTTCCCCAGCAGCGCGCTTCGGGCCGTGTATCGGGAGATCATGTCGGGCTCGCTGGCGCTGGAGGGCCCGCTCAAGGTGGCGTACCTCGGTCCCCGCGCCACCTTCACGCACCTGGCCTGCATCCGGAAGTTCGGCTCCTCGGCCCAGTACATCCCGATGACCTCCATCAAGGAAGTCTTCAACGAGGTCGAGCGGTCGCGCGCCGACTTCGGCGTGGTCCCGATCGAGAATACCACTGAGGGGGTCGTCAACCATACCCTGGACATGTTCATCGACTCGAATCTCCAGGTCTACGGCGAAGTCCTGCAGGAGGTCTCTCATCATTTACTCTCCAAGGCGGATTCCGTGGAAGCCGTCAAAAAGATCTACTCGCATCCCCACGCGATCGCCCAGTGCCGGAACTGGTTGGAGACCAACATGCCGGACGTGCCGGTGGCGGAGGTCCACAGCACGGCCCGGGCCGCCGAGATCTGCGCCGACGACGCCTCCGCGGCGGCGATCGCCTCGGAGCTGGCGGGACAGATTTACGGATTGAAAGTCTTGAAGTCCCGCATCGAGGACAACCTCAACAACTACACGCGGTTCCTGATCCTCTCGCTCAAATCCCCCGAGCGGACCGGGAAGGACAAGACTTCGGTCATGCTCTCGGTCAAGGACAAGGTTGGCGCCCTGTACGACCTGCTGCGCCCGTTCGCCTCACACGGGGTGAACCTGACGAAGATCGAGTCGCGCCCTTCCCGGCGCAAGGCCTGGGAATACATCTTCTTCGTGGATCTCGAAGGCCACCTGGAGGAAGACCGCGTCAAGCGCGCCCTGGCCGAAGTGAAGCCGCGGTGCTTGTTTCTGAAAATCCTCGGGTCCTATCCCGCGCACGACTGAGCGACCGCCATGGCCATCAAGATCAGCCCGGACATCGCCGGCATCACCCCCTACTCGCCCGGCAAGCCCATCGAGGAGCTGGAGCGCGAGCTCGGCATCAGCGGCTCCATCAAGCTGGCATCGAACGAGAACCCGCTCGGGCCGTCGCCCAAGGCCCTGGCGGTCCTGGCCGAGGCTGCCAAGACGCTGAACCGCTATCCAGACGGCGGGGGCCACTATCTGCGCCAGGCGCTGGCGGAACGGTGGAAGGTCGCCCCGGACCAGATCATCCTCGGGAACGGATCGGACGAGATCATCACGTTCCTGAGCAAGACCTTTCTGGAGCCGGGAGACGAGGCGATCATGGCCGATCCGAGCTTCGTCGTGTACAAGATCGACGTGACGGCCGTGCATGCCAGACCGGTGTTCGTGCCGTTGAAGAACCACCGCCACGATCTGCCCGCGATGGCGGACCGGGTGACGTCCAGAACCCGCCTGGTGTTCGTGTGCAATCCGAACAATCCGACCGGGACCTATGTCACCGCCGCGGAAGTTGCGGCCTTCCTGAAGACGGTCCCGCCCGATGTGATCATCGTCTTCGACGAGGCCTACTACGAGTACGTCACCGCGGACGATTATCCCCACACCTTGGAGATTCTCAAGACCGGCCGTCCCGTCGTGCTCTTACGGACCTTCTCGAAGATCTACGGGCTGGCCGGCCTGCGGATCGGCTACGGGTTGACGACGCCGGAGATCGTCCAGCACATGAACCGCATCCGCCCGCCCTTCAACACGAACAGCCTGGCCCAGCGGGCCGCGCTCGCCGCCCTTGCCGACGAGGATCATGTCCGCGAGAGCCGGCGGGTCAACGCGGAGGGGATGGCCTTTCTCTCAGCGCGCCTGGCTGAGCTGGGCCTCACCGTCATCCCCAGTCAGGCCAACTTTCTGTACTTCGACGTGAACCAAGACGGCAAGGCCGTGTTCGACGCCCTGCTGCGCCGGGGCGTCATCGTCCGGCACCTGGGGGGGACCTTCCTGCGGGTGACAGTCGGCCTGCCCCACGAAAATCAGCGCTTCATCGAGTCCCTGCAAGCCGTGCTCAGGCCGTAAAGTCAGAAGGAGTATCGTTCCATGATTATCGTGCTGAAACCAGGCGCCACCGAACATGAGATAGACCACGTGATGGACCGGTTGAAGGAGCTGGGCCTTACCCCGCACCTGTCCAAAGGCCAGGAGCGGACCATCATCGGGGTGATCGGCGACGACCGCATCCTCCAGAACCAGCCGCTGCGCGCGATCCCCGGCGTCGAGGACGTTGTGCCGATCCTGGCGCCCTGGAAGCTGGCCGGGCGCGAGTTCAAGAAAGACGACACGATCATCGACGTCGACAGCGTCAAGATCGGCGGCCGGAAGCTGGTGATCATGGCCGGCCCTTGCGCCGTGGAAAAGAAGGAATTGACGATCGGGATCGCCCAGGAGGTCAAGGCCGCCGGAGCCACTATCCTACGCGGGGGAGCCTACAAGCCCCGCACGTCGCCCTACGCCTTCCAGGGGCTCCGCAACGAGGGCCTGGACTACCTGGCCGAAGCCAAGAAGATCACCGGGCTGCCCATCGTCAGCGAGATCCTCGACCCTCGCGACATCGAGCTCTTCCTGGAGAAGACGGACATCATCCAGATCGGCGCCCGCAACATGCAGAACTTCGAGCTCCTGAAGGAGGTCGGCGCGTACGACAAGCCCGTCCTCCTGAAGCGCGGCTTGTCGGCGACGATCAAGGAATGGCTGTTGTCCGCGGAATACATCATCTCGAGGGGCAACAAGAACGTCATGCTCTGCGAGCGGGGCATCCGGACCTTCGAATCCCAGTACCGGAACACGCTCGATCTCTCGGCCGTCCCCGCCTTGCAAGGGCTGACCCATCTCCCGGTCATCGTGGACCCGAGCCACGCCACGGGCAAATGGGAGCTGGTCGCGCCGATGGCCAAGGCCGCCATCGCGGCGGGCGCGGACGGGCTGCTGATTGAGGTCCACTCCAACCCCGAATGCGCGCTGTGCGACGGCGAGGAGTCCCTCAAGCCCGCCAAGTTCAAAGACTTAATGAAGGACCTCAAAAAAATCGCCGAGGCCGTGGACCGCGGCATCTGATCTCATGCACCCGTTGTTCAAGCAGATGACCATCGTCGGAGTGGGCCTCATCGGCGGGTCCCTCGGGATGATCTGCAAGCAACGGGGTCTCGTGGAGGCCGTCGTCGGCACCGGCCGGCGGGTCGAGAACCTCAAGAAGGCCCTGGAGCGGAAGGCGATCGACCGCTACACGACCGACCTCGCCGAGGCGGCCTCCGGCTCGGACTTGCTCGTCCTCGCCGCGCCAGTGGACACCTTTGAAGCGACGCTCAAGACGTGCGCGCCCCGGCTGGCGCCCGGCGCCATCGTCACGGACGTGGGCAGCGTCAAGGGGGCGCTCGTCGCCAGCATGGAGGCCCTGGTGCCTCCCGGCGTGCAGGTCGTGGGGGGCCATCCGATCGCCGGCAAGGAGAAGACCGGCGTGGAGGCGGCCTCCGCGGAGTTGTTCCGCGGTGCCCTCTGCCTGCTGACGCCGACCCCGCGGACGGACCCCGTCGCGCTCGCCAAGATCCGGCGGATCTGGGAGATCGCCGGCGCGCGGGTGAGCGAAATGGACCCCGACGTGCACGACCGCGTCCTGGGCGCCATCAGCCATTTGCCCCACCTCGTCGCCTTCGCGCTCGTCAACGCCATCACCGACATCCAGGAGACGCAGGCGCCGGGTCTGGACCTCCAGGCGTTTTCAGGGGGCGGCTACCGGGACACCACCCGGATCGCGGCCTCCTCGCCCGAGATGTGGCGGGACATCTGTCTCTGGAACCGGGACAATCTCGTCAGCCAGATCGAGGCCTATCAGGCGTGCCTCGAAAAATTGAAGGCCCTGGTGAAGGCCGGCGATAGGGACGGCCTGGCCCGCGAGTTCGAGCGAGCCAAAAAGGTCCGCGAGCGTATCGTCTGATGCCGGCGCCATCCTCCATAACAACTCGCCCAGCCGGCCCGCTCCGCGGCATGATCGCCGCGCCGGGAGACAAATCCATCACGCACCGAGCCCTCATTCTGAGCGCATTGGCGGATGGCGAGGCCACGATCACCAATTATTGTCCGGGCGAGGACTGCCTGCACACCACGTCGGCCCTGCGGGCGCTGGGCGTCGGGATCGAGTTCGCCGGGGACCGCCTGCGGGTCGTGGGAAAGGGCTTGTGGGGCCTGCGGGAACCACAAGAGATTTTGGACTGCGGCAATTCGGGCACGGGGATTCGCCTGCTCGCTGGTATCCTGGCCGGACAGAACTTCTTCTCGGTGCTGACCGGGGACGCGTCGATTAGAAAACGTCCCATGGGCCGCGTGGTTGGGCCCCTGCGGGAGATGGGGGCCGTGATCGCGGGCCGCCACGGGGGGGAACTCGCGCCGCTGGCCATCACCGGTGCTCGCCTGCACGGCCTCGCCTATCGGTCGCCGATCGCCAGCGCCCAGGTGAAATCCGCCGTGCTGTTGGCCGGGCTCTTCGCGGAAGGGACCACAAGCCTGACCGAGCCGGCCCTCTCGCGGGACCACACGGAGCGGTTGTGCGGCTTCCTCGGCATCCCGCTCGTCCGACAGGGTCTGACCGTGAGCGTGGCCGGCCGGCCGTCGTTTACCGCCAAGGATATTGCGGTGGCGGGCGATCTCTCGGCTGCGGCCTTCTTCCTGGTGGCGGCCTCGCTCGTGCCTGGGTCGGAGGTCACGATCGCGGGCGTCGGCCTCAATCCCACCCGGACGGGGGTCCTGGAGGTGCTCCAAGAAATGGGTGCCCGGATCGAGGTGAGGAATGCCCGCGAGCAGGCCGGCGAGCCCGTGGCGGACCTGTTTATCCGCGCGGCGCCCCTCCACGGGGTCTCGATCGGCCCCGACCGGATCCCACGGACGATCGACGAGCTGCCCATCCTCTGCGTGGCCGCGGCCTGCGCCGAAGGAGAGACCGTGATCTCCGGCGCCGGCGAACTGCGGGTCAAAGAAAGCGACCGGATCGCCACCATGGTGATGGAGTTGCGCCGGCTGGGAGTCAGGGTCGAGGAACAGCCGGACGGATTGAGGATCGCGGGCGGGGCCCCATTGAACGGCGCCGTCTGCCAGAGCCACGGGGATCATCGGGTGGCGATGGCCATGGCCGTCGCCGGGCTGGTCGCGAAGGGAGAAACGCGGGTGGAGGATATGGACTGCGTAGACACCTCATTTCCTGATTTTGATAAGAAATTGAGGGGGTTATTGACACCCCCCAGGCAAGGGTGAATAATAGCTTCCCCGTGCGAGAGGATACGGTTGCTCCCGCCGGAATATGAGACAACCCAGCCCATGATCGTGGCGATCGACGGCCCGGCGGGGGCGGGCAAGAGCACCGTAGCCAGGCGGGTCGCCGCAAAGCTTGGGTTCGCGTACCTTGATTCCGGCGCCCTCTACCGGGCCGTGGCATGGAAGGCGCTGGGGACCGGCACCGACCCCACGTCGCCGGCCGCGATGAAACGGCTCTTGGAGGACACGCGGCTGCGGGTCTCCTCCGCAAAAGACGGCGGCCTTGTAGTGGAGGTGGATGGCCGTCTCCTGACGGAGGAGCTCAGGACGCCGGACGTGAGTCGAGCCGCCTCGCAGGTGGCCGCCATCCCCGAGGTCCGGGCGTGGCTGATGCCGGTGCAGCGGGATTTCGGGAAGCAGGAGGGCCTGGAAGGGATCGTCGCCGAAGGCCGCGACATGGGGACCCGGGTCTTTCCCAATGCCCCGGTCAAGTTCTTTCTGAGTGCGACCCCGGCGGAACGGGCCCGCCGGCGTCACGAGGAACTACGCGCCGCGGGGCAGGCGGGCGGCCTCAATGAGATACGGCGGGAACTGGAGGCGCGGGACGGTCGGGACCAATCCCGAGAAATCGCTCCGCTGGTGCCGGCAGCGGACGCCGTCGTTTTCGACACCACGACGCTCTCGCTTGATCAGGTTGTCGAACGGATACTGAAAGCGACCAAGGCCAAAGCGACCGCGCTTCGATAGGCTCCGTGGATGTTGCTGTATTGGGTCGCGTGGGTGGTCGTCCGAGCACTGGCGCTGGTGCTGTTCCGGCTCAAGGTCACCGGCGCGCACCACGTCCCGAAACACGGGGGCGTCGTGATCGCCGCGAACCACGCCAGCTATCTCGACATCCCGCTCCTGGGGTGCGGGATGCCCAGGCGGGCGTCCTTCATGGGCCGGACGGACCTCTTCTCCGGACCGGTGGGCGCCGTGATGCGGCACCTCGGCTGGATCCCGATTCGCCGGGAGCGGGTGGACCGCAAGGGATTCGATGAGGCGATCAGGCGCGTGAAGGCCGGACAGGCGGTGGTTATCTACCCGGAAGGCGGCCGGACGGAGGACGTGACCCTCGGGGCGGCCAAACCCGGGGTGGGGATGATCGTAGCGGCGACGGGTTGCCCCGTGATCCCCGCGTTCCTCGACGGCACGTACGCGGTGCTCCCGCCGGGGGCGAGATGGATCCGGCTACGGCCGGTCCGGGTCACGTTTGGGGCGCGGCTCGATTTTTCGGGGCTGCTGGAGGAAGAGGCCGGGGAGGACAAGAAGAAGGCTCTGTACCAACGGATCAGTGAGGAAATCATGGACCGGATTGCGGAACTGGGACGGGAGCAATCCCCGTCGGCCGCCGGCCGGTCCGGAGGCAACTAACCCTTTAACCCTGTACTATCAGGTTTCGTTCGTGGAGGCGTCAGACCGGGAATGGACACACTGGAAAAGATGAAGCTGGGGGCCTCGGATAAAGCCGAGATGGCCGCGATGTATGAGCAGACCTTCCAGAATTTTGAGGAGGGGTCCGTGATCGAGGGCACGATCGTCACGGTCAAGAAAGACAAGGTGATCGTGGACATCGGGTACAAGTCCGAGGGAATCATCGCCGCCGAGGAGTTCTCCCCCCAGGAATTGGCCGCACTGGCGCCCGGGACTCGGATCCCGGTCTACATCGAGGAACGCGAAGACAGCGAGGGCAATCTCATTTTGTCCAAAGAGAAGGCGGACAAAATGAAGGTCTGGGAGGATTTGGAACGGATCTTCAAGGAGGAGGCCATCGTCGACGGCCGGATTCTCAGCCGCATCAAGGGGGGCATGATGGTGGACATCGGGGTCAAGGCGTTCCTGCCCGGCTCCCAGATCGACCTTCACCCGGTGCGCGACCCCGAACAGCTCATCGGCAAGACGTATCCCATGAAGATCATCAAGATCAACCACCGCCGAGGGAACGTGGTGGTCTCCCGCCGCCTGCTGCTGGAGGAATCGCGCGATCAACGCCGGCAGCGGACCTTGTCGAACCTCACCGAGGGCCAGCTGGTCACGGGGACGGTCAAGAACATCACTGAATACGGCGCCTTCGTGGATCTGGGGGGCATCGACGGGCTTCTGCACATCACCGACATGTCCTGGGGACGCATCGGCCACCCCTCCGAGCTCTTCATGGTGGGCGATCGGGTCGAGGTCATGGTTCTTCGCTATGACCGGGAATCCGGCCGCGTCTCGCTCGGGCTGAAACAGAAGAGTTCGGACCCCTGGACGGGCGTGGCCGCCAAATACCCCGTCGGCACCCGGATCAAGGGCCGCGTGGTAAGCCTGACCGACTATGGGGCCTTCATCGAACTGGAGCCGGGGGTGGAGGGCTTGGTCCATGTCTCGGAGATGTCCTGGACGCACGAAGTCCGGCATCCTTCCAAGATCGTCTCGGTCAGCGATCAGGTGGAGGCCCAGGTCCTCAGCGTGGACGAAGGCGCGCGGAAAATCTCCCTGGGCATGAAGCAGGCGGCCCCGAATCCCTGGGACCTCGTCGAAAAGAAGTACCCGGCGGGGACGAAAATCGAGGGTATCGTCAAGAGCCTCACGGACTTCGGCGCCTTCATCGGCCTGGACGAGGGCGTGGACGGCTTGATTCATATCTCGGACATGTCCTGGACCAAGCACGTGAAGCACCCCTCGGAGATTTTCAAAAAGGGACAGAAGGTGGAGGCCATTGTTCTCCGGATCGACAAGGAGAAGGAACGGCTGTCCCTCGGGCACAAGCAGCTCGCTCCGGACCCCTGGGAGCGCGAGATTCCCAGCAAGCACCAGGTGGGCAACACGACGCGGGGCAAGGTCACCAAGATCACGGACTTCGGCGTCTTCATGGAACTGGAGGGCGGGGTCGAGGGGCTCATCCACATCAGCGAGACCGGGCTGGAGCCCAACACGCGGTTGGACGAAAAGTTCAAGGTCGCCGCCGAAATCGAGGCCAAGATCATCAAGGTGGATAAGGAAGAGCGCAAGATCGCTCTGAGCCTGCGGGAGCACCGCCGGGACAGCGAGCGCCAGCAGATGCAGGATTATCACGCCACCCAGGGTCCCGTGGACCAGTCTCTGGGGCGTGCCGCCCGGAAGCGCAAGCGGGATGACGGCGAGGGTGAGGAGGAGTGACCGCGGGTAGTTGAGACGTAGATGGCGGACGGCGATTCCATCACCCCATCCCCGAAGCCCAAGCGGCCCGTTCGGACTGCGCTGGCCCTTGTGGGCATCCTGGGCCTGGCCTTGGCGGCCTTTGCGTCTCTCATGACCTTCTCCCTCGAGAGCGGCCGGTTCGGCGGCGACAAGGTCGCCCTGATCCGCATCGAGGGGGTCATCGTGGACTCCCGGGAGGTCATCGAAGAGCTCCGCCGGTATAAGGAGAATTCCAGCATCAAGGCCATCGTGCTCCGCATCGACAGCCCGGGGGGCGGCGTCGTCCCCTCGCAGGAGATCTACACCGAGGTGCGCAAGGTGCGGGCCGACGGCAAGATCAAACTGGTGGCCTCCATGGGGAATGTCGCGGCGTCCGGCGGGTACTACATCGCCGCCGCCACCGACAAGATCGTCGCCAACCCCGGCACCCTGACGGGCAGCATCGGGGTGATCATGGAGCTGGCCAACGTCAAGGACCTCCTGGAAAAGGTCGGCGTTCAGAGCGTCGTCATCAAGAGCGGGCGGTATAAGGACCTGGCTTCTCCCTTCAGAACCATGTCCGCCGAGGAGCAGGCCCTCCTCCAAGGGGTTCTGGACGATGTCCATGCTCAGTTCATCGAGGCCGTGGCCGACGGCCGGTCCCTGAAGATCGAGGAGATCCACGACCTTGCCGATGGGCGCATTTTCTCAGGCCGGCAGGCCAAGCGGCTGCATCTCGTGGATGAACTGGGCGACCTCCAGGACGCGATCAAGCTGGCGGCGCGCTTGGTGAACATCCCCGGGGAGCCCCAGGTCGTTGAGGCTAAGAAGCGGTTCTCACTGCGTTCCCTCCTCGACAATCTTTTCGCGGGGAAGTTATCCCCGCTCATTCCATCCGACATCAGTCTCAAGTACATGCTGGCCCTATAATAAGCGCACTGGAGGGAGTCCATGACGAAAGCCCAGCTCATCGAAAGGTTATCCGAGCAGGTGCCCACCCTCACCAAACGGCAGGCTGAGGTGGTGGTCAACACGATCTTCAACGGCATTCGGACCGCGTTGGCGAGAGGGGACAAGATCGAAATTCGCGGGTTCGGGAGCTTCCGTCTGCGCCAGCGCCGCATGAAAGAGGGCCGCAACCCGAAGACCGGCGCCACGGTGGCGGTCCCGGCCAAGCGCGTCCCGTTCTTCAAGGCCGGCAAAGAGCTCAAGGAAATCGTCAATCAGTAGAGGCGCTGGGGGAATGGCCATGCCGGACATCCAGGAAAAGACCGGCGAGCCGGACATCGTCTGGGCCGAGGATGCGCTGAAGCGCCTGGAACGGGCTCCGGTCTTTCTGCGCGGCATGGTCAGGCGCTTGGCAGAGAAAAAGGCCCGCGAGCTCGGCCATCGAGAGATCACCGCCGACCTCCTGACCCAATTCAAGAGCCAGATGATGGGCAAGATGGGCGGCGAGGCCGGCTTGCAGGATGCCGCCCAGGCCATGGCCGCCGGCCGGCTGCCCTGGACGGCCGAAGCGCAAGCCCGCCTGGAGGCCGTGCCGGAGTTCATGCGGGGCATGATCAAGCAGATCGCCGAGGAAGTGGCCCGGGAGCGCGGCCATATGGAAGTCAACGTCGAGCTCTTTCAAAAGGTCGAGGCGCTGGGGGACGAGAAACCGACGGAAGCGCCTCCCCTGACATGGACCGAAGGCGCGACGCAACGCCTCAAGCAGAAGATCGCTCAATCCCCCCCGATCGCCATGGAGTTCGTGACCGATATGCTCACCCGCGACACGGAGGAGCTGGCACGGGAGAAAGGGCTGCCCGTGATCGACGAGGCAGCCCTGACAACCCTGTGGGACGCCCCGCAGTCCACCGTCACGTGGAGCGATGAAGCCTGGAAGCGCCTGCTCACCTCGCCCGACTTCGTCCGCAGCGGTATCCGCAAGGCCGCCGAGCGCCGCGCGCGCAAGCTGGGCCTGCGGGAGATCGACTCCGAGCATCTCACCCGGTTCAGGAACGAGGCCATGATGAAGGCCGTCAAGCGTATCCGCTCGTTCGGCTATAACGAGCTTACGTTCGAGGCCTTCGATACGGCCTTGCAGAAGACCAAGCGCCTGCAGGGCAACGAACAGGCCGAGAAGCGGCTGGAAGCCATCCGCGAGCACTTCAAGGACCCGGCCACCAAGAAACCCGAAGGGGGGACGCTGGGAGCGGAACTGATGGACCGGTTTCGGAAATATCTTAAGGGCGAAGGGGGGCTTTAACCTGCCGTTGACGGGTCCTGCCGGTCTTCACCCCCGTCTCCTTTCGGCGCGAAGACTTGCCTGTAGGATCCGGGGGGCCCCCGAAGACCGTCACCCGTCTATGGCAGGTTTTCGCAAATGGGTGGATAGGTAGATCGTAGGTGGCAGGGTGCCGATTCGAGTCACCCGTTTGAACCTGGTTCTCGCAGATACGGGGGCCCCGAAGAGCGTCACCCGTCAATGGCAGGTTTTCGCAAATGGAGTTCGGTCAGGGTAATAGCATTAAACGTTCACAACAGGATGTACTTACTAAGGAGGGTCGCAATGACGACGCGTAATGTGGCAGTGGCATTGATGATGGCAACCGCTTTCTTCCTCACCGGCTGCGGACAGAAGGCCGAGGAACCGAAAAAGCCGGCGGCGGCCCCGGCTGCACCGGCGGCTCCTGCGGATGCCCCAGCGGCGCCCGCTCCCGGGGCTGCCCCGGCGGCACCAGCGGCAGGCACGCCGGCCCCTGCGGCGCCAGCTCCTGGAACTCCGGCTCCCGCCTCAGGCGCGCCCGCAGGCAAGTAACCCGCCGCCATTGAGGGCCCCCTCTCCGTCTCTTTTCTCTCACCAGAGGGAGAGCGACGGGTGAGGGGGTCTTTTTTCATGCGGCATGCCTTCCCTCTGATCCTTGTGGCGCTGTTCGTCGCAACCACCACACTGGCATCCGCTGAGGACAGTCCAGGCGGGCGTCTGCTTCTTTTGGCCCATCGGCAAGACTTCCAATCGATCCTGCCAAGTGGGACACAGCTGCTCCACGACCCGGTTTCCATCGAAAAGTTCCTGGACGCCATGGACGGCTCTCCCCCGAGGTGGGCCGATCTGCATGGCCCGCATGGATCTCACACAGACGAGCGCCTTTTCGCCTTGAACAGGGAACGGGACCGGCGGCGCGTCGGTCAGGAGGGACTCACCCAGCGGATCACGTTTCTCTGGCAGGGCAGGCTGTCCTCGTACCATCCCGACCGCGGCGGCTTTTTGGTCGCGATCGGGCCTGAGGTAATCCCGACGAAGTGGGGCCTGGTCCGGTTCAAGGTGGAGGGACTGCCTGCTGAACTCGTGGCGGTTCCACCGCCGGCTTCCCGGGATTCCCTGCGAGCCAGGGTAGCGCGAGATGAGGGCATCACCGTCATCGTGGCGATGACGGGCCGGCTTGTTCCGGAGGAATCGATCCTTTACGACTTCGCGCACGAAAACCCCGGACAAGGCATGGTCATGCCGGTAGTGCGGGTCGAGCGGATCGACTACCTCCTGATCCAGTAGCTGACGGGTCCTGTCTCGGACAACCCCCATCACATTTCGACTGCCAAGACTTGCCTGAATGCGCCGGGGGTGCCCGATCCGAGACTTCCCTTCCATTTACGAGAATCAGGAGCTGACGGGTGGCGTCGAACTGGGCGCCCAACCGCGCAGAGCCTCCGGTGGATTAGAACGTTAGCTAGAACGAAGATGGACCCGTAAGGTTGAAACGGCTGAGTGGAGTGTGCATGTAGGAGGCGAGCACGGTGGCGGGTACCCACGCGAGTGGGTGGCGAGCGGGTGCCCACTTGGGCAGCGAGCTGGCGACAGGACCCGTCAGGTCCAGATTCGAGCAAGAATCCTACTTGGTCTTCCGCTTCTGAGGGTGGATGAGGAGCAGATACAGGTCGTTCACATTGGTGCCGGTGAGGCCGGTGCCGATGTGGCCGCCGACTTTTTTGAAGAACCGGTAGCTGTCATTCCGCATGAGAGAGGACCCCGCGTCGAGGCTCAGTCGCCGGCCCCGCGCGACCGTGGTGCCATCCGCCACCGCGCCGGCCGCATCGGTCGGGCCATCGCGTCCATCCGTCCCGATCCCCGCCGCCCAGACCCCTCGGGAGCCCTCCAACGCCAGCGCGGCCGCAAGGACGAATTCCTGCGCCCGGCCGCCCAATCCGGGCCCCCGCACCGTGACGGTCAACTCGCCCCCCGCAACCACACACAACGGACCGGCAAGGCCCGGCCGACCGGCCAGGTCCCGGCCCAGACGACCCAACCAATACCCGATGTCGGCAGCCTCGCCGGCCAGGAATTCCTCGATCACGATAAGCGCATAGCCGGCCCGCCGCGCCGCTTTCGCCGCCGCCTCGACGGCAAGTCGGTTGTTCCCGACGATCACGTGCCGGCCGCGGCGAAAGACTCCGCTGCGCGGTTTCGGCGTGTCCCGTTGCCGGCCGGCCTGCCCTTCAGCGAGATGCCTCCGCACCCGCGCCGGCAATCGCTCCCAGAGCCCATAGCGCCGGACGACCTGCACCGCGTCGTGGAAGGTGGTCCGGTCCGGGGCCGTGGGGCCGGACCCAATCGCCCCGAGATCGTCCCCTTCGACGTCGGAGAGGATCAGCGTGAGGATCGGCGCGCGGGTGGCGGCGGCCAGGCGTCCCCCCTTGATCGCGGAGAGGTGCTTGCGGATCGCATTGACTTCCTCGATCGCCGCGCCCGAGCGCAGCAGGAGTCGCGTGGTCCGTTGCTTGTCGGCGAGCGTCAGCCCGTCATCCGGCAATGCGAGAAGGCTGGACGCGCCGCCGGAGAGCAGCACGATCAACAGATCGTCCGGTGACAGCGACGAGGCGATTTGGAGGACTCGGCGCGCGGCCCCCAGGCTTCGTCGGTCCGGAACCGGATGGCTGGCAGCGGCGACCTCGATCTCTAACATCCGCGCGCCGCCGACGGGTTCCGGGGCAACGACGAACCCGCCGACGAGTCGTGCGCTGAGAATCTCAGCGACCGCGCGGGCCATGGGGACGGCCGCCTTGCCGGCTCCCACCACCGCCACCCGACGGATGCGTCTCAGGTCGTACGTGTAGCTGGACGCCCTGAGGGTGTGGCCGTGGAGAGCGAGCGCCCTCCGAACGGCAGCCCCGGCATCGGCGGCGTCCAGCGCGGCCTGAAGGATGCGGCGGAGATCCGCCCGGATTCGAGAGGGAGGGAGGATCAGCGGGAGGGTTCCGTCTTGTAGCAGAGCACCGGGCAACCTTCGTCATCGCGGCGGGGCACCTTGATCCGGTGGGTTCCCTTAGGCAGGTAGTCCTTGCGGATCTCGGGGTTCAGGAGCTTCAGTTCCAGGAAGTAGGTGCCGTATTCCTCGGCGACCGACGCCAAGTGCCGCTGTTTCTCCTTGACGGTGATGGTGACGACCTCCGTGTTCAGGGGGGAGTACAAGTCTGTCTTGGCCAGGCCCAGGTATTTCTCGGGCTGGGAGAAGATCTCCTTGACCGCCATCACGCGGGGGACATATCGCATAGTCTCCGGAAGTAAATGCAATTTCCAGTAGTCGTTCACCCGCTGCTCGCGTAAGGCCCTCTGGACGTTGTTCTCGCCGGAGTTGTAGGCGGCCATGGACAGGTTCCAGTCGCCGAGGAGGTCATGCAGCCTCTTGAGGTACTTGAGGGCGGCCTCGGTGGAGAGTTCCAGGTTACGGCGATCGTCCTTCCAGACATTGTTGGTCAACGAGAAGAGCCGGCCGGTGGAGGGAATGAACTGCCAGGGACCGGAGGCCTTGGCCCGGGAATAGGCGGCGGAGATGCACTTGCTCTCCACGAGCAGGATGAACTTTAAATCGTCGGGCATGCCCCGTTCCGCCAGCAACCGCTCGGCCGGGGGAAAGCAGCGGCCGGTGCGCTTGGCCAGAATGATGCTGTCTCCTTCATCCTCCAGGAACCGGTAGAACTCGAACTCGATCCGCTCGCGCACCTGCCACACGTGAATCGGGACCTTGGCACCGGCGAACATCATGGAATTGGGGAGGCGGTAACTGCTGAGAAAGGGCCTCATCCGGGGATCCAGGCGGGGATCCGGCCCGCGAGGGAGGTCAGGGGGGACCGCCGCCGCTGGAGGCACTACGGATGAGGATGCGGCGGCCCCCGTGGAGGACTCCGGGGCTTGCGGTGTTTCGCCGGTGGCCGTGGCCATCCCGGTGATCGCCAGGAATGCTCCGCCCACGACCAGCAACCCCACTCGCCGGGTCACACCCTCTCTCAACACCCCCATTCCTCCGTCCTCCGTTCTCTTAACAAGTATTTAGAATTTTATCACAGGTGGGTCAAGTTTTTCTGAATTTTCAAAGCGCAAGGGCGGACGATCAAACCGGTGCCGGAGGCGGTTGATGGCCTGCAAGACCATCGGCCGGCTGAGGAGTCTCCGCTCAAGGACGCGCTTGGCAGGAAAATCCACAAGCGAAAGTCCGATCACGATCGTCAGCAGGCCCTGGCCCGGCAGCACCAGCATGGCCAGCCCGCCCAGGATGAAGATCACGCCCGCGGCATTCTTGAGCACGTGCGTAGCGAACCGAAGGATCGGGTGATGATCCCGGAGCCAGGTTCGCGGGTAGCGCTCATCGAAATAATCGTGAGGAAGGCGGATCAGAATCCACGGGATGGCGATCAGGCTGCCGACAAAGCTGACGAGGGACAACGCGAAGAGCCAAAGCAACAGGGTGGAGGAGACCGTCCAGGGAATTTCAAACACGGGGCGGGATTTCAATTTTTCCGGGAGGGGGCCCATCACCCGTTGCATTCGACGGAGCAACGGGTACCCGCGCCCCTCCCGGGCCCACGCGGATTCGCGCATCGACGGCGGCGCAGCGGTCGGATTCGGGAAAAGCCAGAACGGGGTTGAGGTCAAGCTCGGCGATCTCCGGGACCTCAACCGCCATCTGCGAAAGCCGGAGCAACATCTCCTGGAGGGTCTGCACCGCCACGCCCGCCTCGCCCGGGAGCCCTTTGAGAATCGGGTAAGCCCGAATGCCCGTAATCATCTCCATGGCCTCGCGATCGGTGATCGGGGCCAGCCGAAACACGATATCCTTGACCGTTTCCACGAAGATCCCGCCCAGCCCGAACATGACCAGGGGGCCCATCTTCGGCGTCCGGGACAACCCCATGATCACCTCCCGCCCGCCCGCCAACATGGGCTGGACGACGAATCCGTACCTCCCTGGCTCAAAGCCTTGGGCGGCCAGCCGCTTCTCCAGGTCGTCCAGCTTGAGCCGCAACTCTTCGTCGGTCCGGATATCCACGATCACGCCTCCCACCCGGGCTTTGTGGATGATCGCGGGCGAGGAAATCTTTATGACGATCGGATAGCCCACCTCATGCGCGGCGTCGGCCACGGCTCCGCGGGCCCCGGCCGAGACCGATTTCACCATCGGGATGCCGTAGGCCCTCAGGATGCTCCCGACTTCCTTCTCGGAGAGCCACTCGCGGCCGGCCTGCTGGACGCCTTCGATCACCTGCTCGGCCTGAAGGCGCCCGGAGGGGAACCGCGGCACGCTCCCGCGTGGCCGCTTTCGCCAGGCCTGGTACCGGACCATCGCGGACAGGGCCTTGGCGGCGGACTCGGGAAAGGCGTAGGAGGGCACGCGATGCTTCTGCAGCTCAGCGAGACTCCCCGCCGCCCGCCGTGCCCCCATCACGCAGCCGAGGATGGGCTTTGGCGTCCGACCTGAGGCCAGCCGGTCCGCGAGGTCCCCCAGCCGGACGGCCACGCGCTCGGGGTCGGTCAGGACGGGGGGAAGGAACACGACGATCACGGCGTCCACCTGGGGGTCCGCCGCCACGAGACCCACGACGCGTTGAAACGACTCCTCCGTGGCGCTGGCGATCATGTCCACAGGGTTTCCTACGCTGGCCTCTTCGGGGAGGAGCTCCCGAAGAGCGGTTGCAGTCTCGGGCGAGAACCCCGGAACGGCGAGGCCCAGCATCTCGCAGGCGTCGGCCAGCATGATGCCCGGCCCCCCGGAATTGGTCACGATGCCGACTCGATTTCCGCCCGGCAGGGGCTGGTGAGCGAAGGCCAGCGCGATGTCGAACAGCTCTTCCACGGTCTGGGCGCGGATGACCCCGCATTGATGAAAGAGCGCGTCGCAGAGGGCGTCCTCACCGGCGAGCGCCCCGGTGTGCGAGGCGGCCGCACGGGCGCCGGCGGCCGTGCGGCCGGCCTTCACGACGACGATCGGTTTCTCGCGCCCGATCCGTTCGGCCAGCTCCCGGAACTTCAAGGGATTGCCGAAGCTCTCCACGTACATGAGGATAAGCCGGATGGACGGGTCGTGCTCCCAGTAATCCAGGAGATCGTTCCCCGACACGTCGGCCTTGTTGCCGGTGCTGACGAACATGCCGATGCCGAGGTCACGGCTCTGGGCAAAGTCCAAAACGGCCATGCCCAGGGCTCCGCTTTGCGAAATGAATCCGATCGGCCCGGAGGGAGGCCTGCCCGGCGCAAAGGTGGCATTGAGGTTGATCGCCGGGTCGGAATTCAGGACCCCCATGCAGTTGGGGCCCACCATCCGCATCCCCGCGCGGCGCACGCGCTCCACCAGTTGTTGCTCCAGCGCCGCCCCGGCAGGCCCTACCTCTTTAAAACCCGACGTGATGACGACCAGGCCCCCAACCTTGGCGACCGCACAGTCGTCCAGGACGGCCAGCACCTTGTCCCGCGGAACCGCAATGACGGCGAGGTCCACCGGTCCCGGGCAGGCCGTCACGGTGGGATAGGCGCGCAGCGACCCGATGACGTCGGAGGCGGGATTGATGGGATAGAGGGGACCGCGAAACCCTCCCTCCACGAGGCGGGTCAGGACCTCGCGTCCGATGCTACCCGGCTTCCGCGAGGTCCCGACCACCGCGATGGAGCGTGGCCGCAAGATGAAATCCAGTGGATGGGACGGGACGGCCGCGCGTGCCACTCGTGAGCGTGAACTCGAGTGTCAGCTGCCGCTGGCCTTGTCGAGTTCGTAGATCAACCCGTTCACCGCCTGCTCCAGCGCGACCACGTGCACCTGTCCCGGGGGGAACGCGGCGCGATCCGGATAGATGAACGCGCTGGTCCGTCCGGGAGAGATGCGAGGGTACCAGGGTCTCGCGTCCTCGTAGTCGGTCGCCAGAAGCCGCGCCTCTCCGTTCGCCGAGACCGAGAACAGGCTCTTGCCGCTGGCGAGATCGAGGGCGACCAGGGTGACCGTGAAGAAGCTGTCGGTGCGGGTGCCGATGGCGCTCCCGTCGCGCCCGTACGGCAGCCAGACCGGGCTGACGACTTCCGACCCGGTCGGCATCACGACCAAAACTTGTTGGGTGTTGAACGGCGCGCTGGCCTTACGGACCTCCGCCAAAGGATCCCCGGCAGGAGCCGTAATCGTCGCCACGCCTACGATCTCGAGGCGCTTGCCGGCCGCAAACTGGGACTTGATCTTTTCAGCCAAGGCGCGCTGGGCGGCTTCGGAGGGGGCAGTTGACCCCGCCGGCGCCAGCCAGACGAGCCCGACCTTCGTCGGCTGAAGGGGCACGGCCTTCTCCAACGGGGGCGCACCGGAGAGGAAGGGGTTGGCGGGCGGCGGATAGGCTGCTTGGATGCCGGCACAGGCCGTCATGAGAAGCATCAGCCCGACGACTGAACATAGGCGGAAAAATTTCTTGTTGTTCATGGGAGGCCCTCCTTACCAAGCGTGCTCCTCTCGGAGCCTTTTTCCCAGAGGCATGGTACCACGGCACTTCGTTGCGCACAAATCACACCGGCATGTCATCGTCGGTGAGCCCAAAATGATGGCCGATCTCATGCACGACGGTGTCCTGGACCTCCCGGATGACCTCCGCCTCGGTTTCACACAGGCGCAGGATCGGGCCCCGGTAGATATAGACGCGGTCCGGCAACTGCCCCCCCGTATCGAAGAACGATTGTCCTTGAATCGAGCGCCCCCAGTACAGCCCCAGCAGCTCGTCCGGGTCGTCCCGGTCCATGCCCACGGCCTCCAGGGCCTCCTCGCTGGGCTCCTCCTGCACCTCGATGGCCACGTTCTTCAGGTGGGCGCGGAATTCTTTCGGGAGGCCCTGCACGGCTTCCGCTACGAGTGCTTCAAACGCCTTGTGTGAAAGCCAGCCGCCTGCCATGGAGGGTCGGTCATTTGACCTGTTCGTCCTCCTGAAGCCCGAGCTCCTTGCAGGCCTGGTCCAGCCAGTGGCCTCCCGCCTCCAGAATCTCGCGGACCATCGGTTCGGGATGCCCGGTCTTCTTGACGGTATAGGCGCACACGTATGCGAGGATGGCGTCCCGGTCCAGCTTGGTCGTGCTGGTTTTAGCCAGGTTCACCAGCTCGCCGAAGCCGGTCTGGACGATTTCCGCGGTCGCCGGCAGGCCGTAGGACAGCCGGGCGGTGACGTACTGGATGACGCGCCGGAGTTCGCTCTCTTGCATGCTTTCATTCTAGCGGGGAGGAAGAAGAAAAAACAACGGGGAGGACCCCGGTTTATGATCCTCCCCGTCGTCAGTCTGCCGTATGTCCGTGCCTTATTTCTTCCGCACCTGGATCCCGTGCGGGTCTCCCTTCTCGACCGTCACGTCCTTGCCTTCTTTGTCTTTCTCCTGCACCTGCCGGCTGATCGGAGCGATGCCCGCCAGCTTGCCGCTCCGCCCGCCGCCCTCCACCTTGATGACCCCCACCCCCGGCGTGCTGCCGACGGCGTTGTTGACCTCTTTGTTGTTCCCGGTGAGGGGGTTGGGGCCCCGGAGCGCCACGAAGACAACGCTACCGTCCGGCGCGGCGTCCATCAGATCAGGCGCGGGGTCCTTGCTGAGCTCGCCCGCGACTTGGATCGTGCCCACCTTGATATTTCCGTTGCTCGTGTCATACACATCGATCACATTGAGATGCCGGTCACCCGACCAGAGGAATTTGTTCCCGATGCCCACCATCCCGTGGGAGTCTCCCCCATCCCGGCCCCCGATCAAAACCGGCACCGACAATTGCGGAAGAGACCCGAGCGAGAAGGCGTACACATCGTGGTTCAGCGGCGTCGCCGGCCATCCCCCGCCCGAGTTCAGGTACATCGTGGCGCCGATCTGCACGCCGCCGCACCCGGCCGGCCTCACGGCCGTGGGCGGCAGGGTGCCGTCGAGGAACATCGGAGTAGCGGTCACGTCGAACACCGCCAGGCCCCCGCCGCGCATCGTGACGAACACAAACTGGCTGGTGTTCTCGGTGACCGGACAGATGGGCGCCGCATCCGGCAGGATCGGCTCCAGCGCGCCCAGGCCCACGATGTCGTTGTCCGGTCTGATGGTGAATTTCTTGTTGGCGTAGTCTGTCCAGATCCGGACCAGCTTCTTCTCGGCGATGTTGGCCCCGATCGCCATCTTCATGTTGGGCGTGGGCCACGCGGCGTGGGCGTTCTTGCCCAGGCTCACGCACCCGATCGGCGCGCGCGAAGCCCCGTCCACGAACACGACATGGCCGCTGGCCACGTAGGAGAGGATCCCGTATTTCCCGTCCTTGGTGAAGAAGATCATGTGCGGGCGCTTCGGGAAGCCGCCGCCGGCGTCCTTGCACGCCTCGGCGAACTTGCCGCCCAGGTCCACCGTTTCGGCCTTGGCGGCCTTCGCGTCCGCCGCCAGTGCGGCGCCGTCGTAAATATACAGGGTGCCCCCTCCATCCTTGGAGCTATCGGACTGGTCGATCGCCCACACCTCGTAGGCTGGAGGGGAAGCGGGCGCGGCAGCCGGCTGGGCCAGGGCCGACCCGGCGCTGACTCCGAGGAGCAACGCGAAAAAAGGAATAAACCAGATCACGGAACGGCGTGCATGCATCATTGAGATGACCTCCTTTGCTTATTTTTCGGAATGACGGGCTTAGAATACCTATAGGTGTTACGGTGGCTAATCCGTACCCCTCAAAGGGGGACCCACATCATAGTGAGGTTGGGCGGAGTCTGTCAACGCCGGCTCGCATCCCTAGGGAGCGGCGGCCTCCAGGACCACGATTTCGCCCCGCATGAGATGGCCGGGCAAATCGCAGAGGTAGGAGAACGTGCCGGCGGTCTTGGGAGTGAACCGGAGCTCGATTATGCCGTGCGGGGGGATCAGCGCGCGGGCGAAGCCGGTCTCGTTGAATTCGGGGGCGCCGTTCCCGGCAATCTGCACGTTGGTGCGTAGAAAAAGCAGGAGCGGAACGAACGCGTGCAGGTCTTCATCCTCGTTGCGGACGACCAGCGTCACCGGCTCGCCGAGCCGCAGGGTGAGCGTCGGCGGGTCGAACGCCCGTTTACTGGCGACGATTTCAAATGCGGCGGGCTTCGCAGCGGTGGGCGAGGCGGCAGCTCCGGGCGCCGGAGCGCACGACGCCGGCAGGCCGGCCAGGAGGGCAAGCGCAAGAGCGGACCGCCAGCGGGTCGGATTCATTTGGGCTTCGCGAAGAGGCGGATGGGCGTCCCAATAAGGCCGCATTCCTCACGGATGCGGTTTTCCAGAAAGCGCAGGTAGGGCGCCCCGATCGTCTCGGCATTCCGGCAGAACAGGACGAACGTCGGCGGCTTCGTCGCCACCTGGGTGATGTAGGCCGATTGGACGGGTTTGCCCTTGCGGATCGGCAAGGGATTCCTCGCGATCGTCTCCTGGAAGAACCGGTTGAGGCGGCCGGTCGGAATGCGGGAGGTGAACCCCTGCACCGCCCGGTCGATGAGCGGGAAGACCGCCGTCACCGTCTTGCGCTGGAGGGCCGACCCATAGAGGACGGGCGCCCAGGTGAGGAACGAGAACTGCCGGTGCAGATCGGCCTCGAATTTCGTCTTCGCGTCGGGGTCGCCCGCGCGCAGGTCCCACTTGTTCACGAAAAGGACGCAGGCCCGCCCCCCGCGCAGCGCCAATCCGGCGATCTTGGTGTCCTGCTCGGTCACCCCTTCGACTCCGTCCAGGATCAGGAGGGCCAGGTCCGCCCGGCCAAGGCTCCGCATGGCGCGGGCGACGCTGTAACGCTCCACGCCCGGATCAATTTTGCCGCGCCTCCGGATGCCCGCGGTGTCGATGAAGAGGTACTCGGCCTTCTTGTGGCGGACGAGGGTGTCGATGGAATCCCGGGTCGTCCCGGGCACGTCGCTGACGATCAGGCGGGTCTCGCCGAGCAGCGTGTTGATGAAGGTGGACTTGCCGACGTTGGGCCGCCCGACCACCGCGACCTTGGGAATCTCGACCGGAGGGGCCTCTCCCCCGGGAGGCGGAATCAGGGGAAAGAGGGCGTCCAGGAGCTCCGCGACGCCGTCGCCGTGCTCGGCGGAGACGGGATAGAGCCGTTCGACCCCCAACGCGAAGAAGTCTCCGAGCAGGGGCTCGGACTTGGGGGTGTCGATCTTGTTGACCGCGACAAACACGGGCTTCTCGACTCCGCGCAGCAGGTCCATGATCTCCCGGTCGGTCGCGGTGAGCCCTTCACGCCCGTCCACCAGAAAGATCAGGGCATCCGCTTCGTCGAGGGCGCGGCGGGATTGCTCGCGGATCAGCTCCAGCATCCGGTCGCCGGCTGATGGGACCAGTCCGCCGGTGTCGATGAGTCGAAACGGCCGGCCCCGGTCCTCGCAGTCGGCGTAGTGCCGGTCGCGCGTGACCCCCGGGACGTCTTCCACGATGGCCTGCGGCTTGCCGAGGATGCGGTTGAACAGCGTGGACTTGCCGACGTTGGGGCGCCCGATGATGGCGATGGTAAACATAGAGGTGAAGCCACGCTACCACGCGGCTTGCCGACATTACAATACGGCCGGGAGACTCCGGTATCCGGTATAATGGCCCCATGGATTGGAACGCGATCGAGACCGTCCTCCTGGACATGGACGGGACCTTGCTCGACAAGGCCTTCGACGACCATTTCTATCTGGAGGCCCTGCCGGAACGGTATGCCGCCGTCAGGGGCATGCCGGTGGAGGCCGCCCGCGAGCGCCTGATCGGGCTGTATCGCGCTGCCGAAGGGCGCCTGGACTGGACCGACCTCGACTATTGGACGCGGACCCTGGATCTCGACGTGCACGCAGCCAAGGACGCCCTCCGCCACCGCATCGCGCCTCACCCCGATGGGCTGGTGTTCCTGGCCTTCCTGCAGGAGCGAGGGATCCCGGCGCACCTGGTCACGAACGCCCACCCCAAGAGCCTGGCGATTAAGATGGCGCAGACTGGCCTGGACAAGCACCTCGACCGGATCGTCACGGCGTTCGATGTGGGCTGCCTGAAATCCAGCGTGGACTACTGGGTCAGAACGGAGGAAATCCTGGGATTCAATCCCGCCACCACCCTGTTCGTGGATGACGACGAGGCTGCGCTGATCTCCGCCGACGCGCACGGGATCGCCCATCTCTACCTTCGCTCAAAGCCCAGCACCGCCGCGCCGGCCAGCCCTTCCGCAACCTATCCCTCCATCGAAACCTTCCACGCGTTGATGAAATAAACGGCGGGTCCTGTCGCCGCATTACCCTGACGTGCTCAAGGCCTTTCGCCGTCGCAGCCCCGATGACTCGGCTGTAGGCCTTTCCCGCTCCGCCAGGGTCCCATGCGGCGCCACCCGCTCTTTCATAAGTCACCGTAGGTCCATCCCGTGTTCCTTTTCCTGCACATGCTCGCCGTAGGGCTGGAGCGTCAAAAGACGGGGATCATCCACGGGGCCGCCGACGGTGAAGTGGTACAGCGATTGAAAGGTGACATCCTGAAAACCGAACACCTGGTGCACCGGGTCATCGAAAAAGCAGCCGATACCCGTCGACCGCACCCCTGCCGCTTCGGCTTCCAAGTATAAAACTTGCCCGATCACGCCCGTCTCCCAGAACAACCGCCGGTAGAACCACGGCCCGTGCCCTCGTAAGGCCGGCTCAAACTCCGCTATCATGCCCAGGGCGAAGGCCCCGTCTCCGGCGATCTCCTGATGGCAACTGACCGACGTGGCGATCCTGCGCGCGTCGCCCTCTTCCAATAGGTAGAGCGGGAGATCGGGAGGATAGCCCGGCGGCGCGGTCCACGCGAATTGCTCGTGCATCGCCTTCTTGAACGTCTCCACCTTGGCCGGGTCCCGGACCAGCATGTAGAGGCCGGGGGGCACATCATTGACCCGATGCACAAACAGGGCCAAATGGATGGTCGGCGCCCACGGAATCGCATCCCACGGCATGGGGCGCCGGCTCACGGGAAGGTCCGAGCGGGGCATCACCCGCGCGAGCATCGTGTAAAAACTCGCCGCGGAGATCGAAGTCTTGCCGTCGCAGGCCAGGAGGCTCCGCCGTTGATGGATGATCCGGCCGGCTGACGGATCCTCAGTGGGCGGGGTGACGCGTGACGGGGCTTCGGTCCGATCCACGAGGTCGATCGTCTTTCGTTCACTGCTCTGTTTCCGGGAGGCGGCCGCCACCTGATCAATGATCTCCCAGGGGACCGGATCCTCAGGGCTGAGCCGGTTCGCCTTGCCGTACCAGGTTTGCTGTGCCAGGTCATTCACCACAGCCGGATCGAGAAAGAGCGGCAGTGATCGTGTCCCCGCATCTGCGCCGTCCCCCCAGACGGCCATGACCAGGTCGGGATGCTCACGCTCCGCCCCGTCAAAATCCTGAGCCCGGTTGAGCCCCAGCAACTCCTCGATAGTCTCATCCGCCAGCCCCTCCAGGACCACCGCGTGCCACCCCAGCGTCGCGGCCGCGATGCGGACCGTCCCGATCGCATGGCCCACGTCGTGCTGGCAATACCGGAACGCGCGCTCGCCGTATTTCCACGCCTCCCGCCAGTGCACCGACGAAAGGCCGATGAGAAACGCCTGCGGCGGAAAATCCCGCATGAGCGCGGCGAACAAATCCTCAGGGCAATCCATCCGCCGTTCGAGCCCATGCTCCTTGGGGGCGTAATGATAGAGGGCGGGCGTTGGACCAAGGCCGGGGACCGCGCCGATCAGCAGATACCCCTCCGTGGGATGCAAATTGCCGCTGGAGGGATTGCTTCGCAGCGCCCACCGCGTGCCGCCCGCCTGCTTCCACGCCGAGAGGGCCAGGGCGTATTCAAACAACCGGGAGAGCGTCCGGATCGAGACCGTCTGACTGGCAACGTTGCCCCGACGATACAGCGCGTCGTACGGCGGCGAGAGGGGCTCTTCGTCCGGCGTCAGGATCGGCAGCGACACCAGCGCCGCGCCCTCGTACCGCCGGAACGGATTCGGCTGGTTCGCCCAGTCGAGGTAGCCGAGCGCGCGGGCATAGCGGTCGAAGTGGTGCTTGGTCTCCTGGTGATACCGCATCACCATGTCGAGCGGGTCCATTGGAATCCGGCCTCCGGCGTGCATCATACATGAAGTGACCCGACGAACACCGCCCCTCGTGTCGCCCTTGCTTGACTCATCCCGCCCATCATGGTACGGACTCGCCAGGCATGGGCAAGCTGAAACTCGCCACGGCGATCATCGAGACCGGGTCCTTCCATTGGGAAACGGTCCCGCGCTTCAAGCTGGCCTCGGGCCGGGTCAGCGAATACTACGTCAACTGCAAGCAGATTCTGTCGCATCCCCGATACCGGCGCATCCTGGTGGAGCTGATCGCGGATTCCCTCTCCGGATCGGACGTCACGGCCATCGGCGGGATGGAAATCGGAGCGATCCCGATTGCGACCTCGGTCTCCGATTACCTCTTCAACCTGACCGGCCGGGAGCTCCGGACCTTCGTGGTCAGGAAGAAACCGAAGGACCACGGCATGAAGCACACCGTGGAGGGGGCGGTCCAGGCCGGCGACCCCGTCCTGATCGTGGATGACGTGCTCACAACCGGCCAGGCCACGATCGACGCCATCACGCAAGCGCGCGCGGCGGGATTGGAAGTCCGACAGGCTCTCGTCATCGTGGACCGGCAGGAGGACGGCGGCCGCCAGCGCGTGGAGGCCCTCGGCGTCCCGCTCACCAGTTTGCTCACCCTCCAGGACTTGAAGGAACTCAAAGGCCAACCCGGCTCGTGACTTGATCTTCTTCCGGTCACCCTTGAATCTTGTTCCGATGTAGGGGCGGGATTCATCCCGCCCGTCTGAAACGGACGCGGGGTCTGTCGCGAGGGGTCTGGCCCTGTTTTCCTACCCTCTTTCCAGCGCCGGCTACGCGCCTCACCTCTTGCGGGTGGTGCCGAGTCGGGCGCCCAGACCGAGCGCAGCGCGTACAGCCGGGCCTGCGGGGCTTCGACGGCGAAACGCGCAGCTCGGCTGGGCTGCGAGGTGACAGGACCCGCTCTCTTCTCTTCAACGCGCCGCCGCCGCCCCGTTCCCCTGCCGTCCGTGACAATTCATAAGAGCTTGGAAGTTTGAAGTGACGAATGGAGCGGCCCCTGTGTCTATACCAGCAAAGGAGGTCGCCGCGTCATGCCTGAGATCTGCCGGTTTTTGGGTGTCGTCATCAGGATGTTT
>JBGPTH010000033.1:0-31277 GCA_041490525.1 Nitrospiria bacterium | reverse complement strand
CCACTCCTGCAACACCGCCAGTTTCTGCTCGGCGTTCCACCGACGCCTCCCCCCACGACCATTCTGGACAGGTCTCACAACTGTTTCCATGAGCCCTCCTGACCAATTATACCTGTCCAAATTTTAATGGGGGCACAACAATAACGCCATGGAATCAAATGCCGAGAAAGAACGTCTGCACAGGCTCTGGGGTGCAATTTTTGAAGAATATGTTAATTGGATATTGCGAGAATCCGTAGACAACAAGTTAAATATTCTCCACGAATCCCCAATCTTTGAGGACAATGGAGAACAGGTTTGTGATGCAATCGTGATCTGTGGTTCCGAAGCAGCTTTTCTTGAATATAAAGGGGCAACATTCACTGCTAGAGCGAAGTATAGTGGCGACATTGAACTTCTTACAGGGGAAATAGATAAAAAGCTTGCTCACGAAGACGACAAAAAGGGGGTGTATCAACTTTCAAGATCAATAACGGATATCTTTCGCCGCTCTTCGCCCAGACGAATAAAAGGAATCGACATCTCCAAGATAGCGTTTATTTATCCGGTCCTGGTTACCCGAGACTCGTTGGGTGGTTCAATATTTTTAAGCTGGTACTTGAATACACACTACAAAAGAAAAATAAACAGAAAATTAATAAGGCCCTTTATCAGCACACCCCTATTCTGTATGTCAGTGCAAGGCATTGAAGAGCTATCGGGCTACCTCAAAGAAGCTTCTATGACGAGCATTTTGTACGCATGGTATAAGAAGGACCCACAGCTGATTTCCACTTATCTAGCCGTAGATAATTCAGTTACACGACAGATAGGGCAACGGTCAAATAAGGGCCTCGATCAAGCCTTAGACAAATTATGGGATGACGCTACAAACTTATTGTTCCCAGGCCATACGCCAATAACGGGCCCAATCGAACCCAAGCACCTGCTCCAGGCTTGAGAATGAAAAGTGAGGCTACTTGGAAATGAAAAATGGGCCAGCCTCCTTTGTTTGGCCCGCTGGTCCTGCCTCAAGAACGTGTGTTATAAAGAATAAACACCATGGCTGATCCCAACCCCGCGCCGACGATCGGAACCCCCAAGAATTGCGGGCACGAGGAGTGTCATTGCCTCGCCGCGCCGCAGTCCTCCTATTGCAGCGAAGCCTGCGAACACGCCGCGCGCCTCGATGCCCTGGGGCCCTGTCCCTGCAGTCATCCCGAGTGCCTCAAACGCTAACGCACGGTCTCCTTACCCTCCATGACCAGGAGGGCCGATAGCCGGAATGTAGTGGCGTCAGTCACCGATTCATCGGAATGAAACGGTGACAGACCCCGGGCCGGAGCCAGACCCCGACCCGGTGACAGACCCCGCCTTGGAGCCAGTCCCCGAGGCCCGCGCGAAAGGACCGCCGCGGCTCCCTGATCTGCTCGGAGAAAAGAACCCCCTCCCCCTTGCCACTGCCATTTAGCCTTTCCTGATTTCCGGTGTCTAAAGAACAGACGCCCCCCATCCAGGAGATGGGGGTTGCGGAAACTTAACTTATAGGTTAAAATGCTGCTTGCTGACACGCTCCGTGCAGGTCCTGCGTTTACCATCCAGGTCGTTGTGAAGGATGGAACTTGTGCCGTCATCAACTTTATTGAAGAAGAACTACAGCAGGCAGAGCGAATGAAGGTGCTGGCTCTCTTGGAATCCGTTGCCGAGTACGGGCCTCCGCGCAATGAAGTGAAGTTCCGCCATGAAGGAAAGGGCATATATGCCCTGAAAACAACGGGTGCCCGGCTTTATGGATTCTTCGATGGTCAGAAGACGCTTGTGTTGACCCACGGCTTTAAGAAGCATGCGCGTGGCGGGAAAAAGGTACAGGCCCGCGAACGAGAGCGAGCCGAACGGATCCGGGAGTTGCTCTTAGCGGAACGGGCCAGGAAGGAAGGTGCGGGATGAACGCCGAGAAGTGGTTCAAAGAGAAACTCGACGCGGCGCGGGGCACGTTTGATTATCGTCTTGAGAAAGTTTTAATCCAGTTGGGCGAGGATATGTGTCTACTGATGGAGCAGCAAGGCCTGAGCCGGACGCAACTCGCGGAGCGCATGGGAGTGTCGCCCGCCTACATCACGAAGATTCTGGATGGCAACCCCAATCTGACGATCAAAAGCTTGTTGAAGCTCTCGGATGCCCTAGGCCGAGAGCTGACGATCCATTTCGCTCCTAAGCTCAATCGGAAACTACCTTCTGCTGCCCGGCACCATCGCCGAGCACTTTCAACAGCCAGGCCGTAAACCATCGAGAGGTACCAGCCCTCTTTACCCTCTCCCCCTTTCCGCCCCCACGACCCTGCTGAGAAGGGCGCGGCACGCGGCGCCCCTACAGCGATTCCTACATCAGGATTGGGGAAGACGGGTGGAACGAGCCCTAGTTGGGCCTGTTTCGTTCGAGATTCTCGACGCGCTGGCGGAGTTGGTCGTCTTGCCGAGTGAGGTGCTCGAACGATGTGCGGAGCAACGCCTGGGTTTCGTTGAAGCGTTCGTCGATACGGGCCTGGTCCTGAGCATATCGCCCTTCCACGAAGGTCGCGAACCCCCCGGCCACAAGCCGGACCTGGTAACGAAGATCTTCGACTAGCACGCCGCTGTGGCGCTTGACCTCTTCGATCCGGTCATTCACCTCATCGAAGCGGCGGTCAATCCCTTCGAATCGGCTATCAATTCCTTCGAATCGCCGATCGATCTGGTCGAATCGCCGGTCGTGCCCGTCCAGTCGTTGTTCAATCCGGCCAAATTGTTCATCAAGATACTGAACAAGTTCCTGATCCATACCCCCTCCGCCGTGAGGTTGAACGGTAAGCCGTTCAGCCTATCTTGTCAATAAGACACGGCGGGTTGGTAAAAGGTAAAAAGGAGAGCAAAATAAATTATCGAAATACACTAGCCTCCGCCTTCATTTCCCCCCCCTCCACATCCTCGCGCCTTGATCGTCAGACCATGACCAGGAGGGCGTCAGTCACCTTAGAAGGATGGCGTCAGGCACCTTTTCTCAGAAGAAAAGGAGCCAGACCCCGCGCCGGTGACAGACCCTGTGTCGAAGGGGGCCAGACCCCTTTAGATCCTGCGGCCGCGCCAGAAGCTGGGTCTTCGCCGCGCGTGTGCAACGGCGACGATCCAGACGCGGGATTGTTTGGGAAGATACACGACGAAGTATGGAAACCTGCGGATGAGGATTCGTCTATGCTGACTGCCGTATCGCGGCCATCGTTTCGGGGAGGCAACGATCAGGCGGAGAGCCCGTTCGACTTCCTTTTCAAAGGCGTCGCGAAGCCCCTGCGCGCATTCGGCATACCAGCGGAGGGCGTCGGCGTATTCGTCGGCTGCCGCGGGATGAAAAACAACACTAGGTTTTCGCACGGGCGCGCCGCATAGCGGATTTCTTCACTTTGGACCAGGGGACTGGCTTCACCTTGCCCTGTTCGATTTCCCCGGTCCGCCGTTCGATCTCTTCCGCCCAGGCAGCGTCCGCATCTTTCTCTGGCTTGCCGTCGAGGGTAGCCAGCAATTCCTCGGCTACCTTGACTCTCTCGGGTTCAGGAAGGCCAAGAGCAGCGTTCAGAATCTTCTTGGCGCTCTGTTTCATTCCATCACCTCGACCTTTCTCCGCTGTAGAAAGAATATGCCGCTGGGCTGTTCTTGTCAATGAGACACGGCCAAGGGCAAAAGGTGACAAAGGAGACCAGAAAGACGGGCACGCCACCCGGCGTCCCTACATCGATTCCTACATTAAGATTTGGGGAATACGGGTGGAACGGGCCCTAGTTGAGCTTGTTCCGTTCGAGGTTCTCCACGCGCTGGTGGAGTTGATCCTGTTGCTGACCGAGTTGGTCGTCTCGCTGTCGGAGCTCGTCGTAGAATGATCGGAGGAGCGCGCGGGTTTCCTGATGCTGCCGGTCGTGGTATTCCCGTTCCTGCACATGCTGAACTTGGATGTGCATGGTGAGACCCTCGGCTACGAGGTGCAGCTCATGGCGAAGCCCTTCCACCAGCACGCCGCTGTGGCGCTTGACCTCTTCGATCCGGTCATTTACTTCATCGAAGCGACGGTCGTGCCCGTCTAGTCGTTGTTCAATCCGGCCAAACCGCTCATCAAGGTATTGAACAAGTTCCTGATCCATGCCGCCTCCGCCGTGAAGTTGAACAGTAAGCCGTGCAGCCTATCTTGTCAATAAGACACGGAAGGTTGGTAAAAGGTAAAACGGAGAGGGGGGCAGGCGCCTTGGAGAAGGATGGCGTCAGTCACCGATTCATCGGAATGAAACGGTGACAGACCCCGTGTCCACTTTTCCCTTGACTGCCGCACGCCAAACTCCGTAAACTCACACCCTCTCTGCGTGATATTTCAGCAAGTTGCACGCGTATTTCGAGATGCGAACGGCTAGGCCTTTTGATCGGCGGTGTTAGGTCGTTTGGGGGATTGAGTCGGCTAGAGAATTCCGCTAAACTCTTCCTCTTCCGGCCAGGATTCACTCACCTCTAAGGAGTCGTCCACGATGGCAAAGGTGCTCGAAGGCCCCGGGATGGGGCTGATGAAGAAATGGGGGATCGCCGTCCCCAACTATGTGGTCGTGACCTCGGTCGAGGCGCTCGCGAAGCTGGCCGAAGCGAATGACTGGCTCAGGAAGTCGAAGCTGGTCGTGAAGGCGCACGAGGCCATGGGGTCCCGGTTCAAGCTCGGGCTGGTCAAGGTGGGCCTGGATCTCCCCGGGGCGCAAGCGGCCGCCAAAGAGATGTTGGGCCGCCAAGTGGGCAGCATCACCGTTTCCCAGGTCATTGTCTCGGAAATGGTCCCGCATAAGGAGGAGTATTACGCCGCGGTGAAGTCCACGCGCGAGGGCGCCGAGGTCCTGGTCGCCAACTGCGGCGGCATCGAGGTGGAATCGAACTGGGATCGGGTCAAGCGGCTGCCCGTGGAAGTCGGGGAGACGCCGTCGGCCGAGGCCCTGGAAAAGCTGGCGAAGGACGCGGGATTTTCCCCTGGCCTGGCCAAGAAAGTCGCCGAGTTTGCGGGGAAGCTGTTCGCCTGCTTCGACGGCGAGGATGCCCAGTACCTGGAAGTGAACCCCGTCGTGGCGCGCGAGAGCGACGGCGCGCTGATCGCGCTCGATGCGGTCACGCTCCTGGACGCCGACGCGAAGTTCCGCCATTCGGACTGGGACTTTCCATTTGCCGCGGAGTTCGGCCGCGCCTACACGAAAAATGAACTGGACGTCATGGCGGTGGACGCCAAGATCAAGGGGTCGGTGAAGTTCATCGAGATTCCGGGCGGGGACACCGCGATGCTGCCGGCCGGGGGAGGCGCGAGCGTGTATTATTCGGATGCCGTGGTGGCCCGCGGGGGCAAGCTCGCCAATTACGCCGAGTATTCCGGCGACCCGCCCGATTGGGCGGTGGAGGTGCTCACCGAAAAGGTCTGTTCGCTGCCCGGCATCAAGAACCTCATCGTGGGGGGCGCGATCGCCAATTTCACCGATGTGAAGAAGACGTTCGGCGGCATCATCGCCGGGTTCCGCAAAGCCAAAGGGGAAGGCAAGCTGAACGGCGTGAAAATCTGGGTGCGTCGGGGCGGCCCCCGGGAGAAGGAGGGGCTCGAGGCGATGCGCGCGCTCCAGGACGAAGGATTCGACGTCCACGTCTTCGACCGTCACACCCCGCTCACCGACATCGTGGACATGGCGCTCGGAAAGAGCAGATGAACTGGGGGTTCCATGAGCATTCTCGCCAATAAAGACACGCGGGTCGTCATTCAGGGCGGCGCGGCCGGGTTGAACGCCGCGCGCCGGATGGCGGAATTCTGTTACATGATCAAGCGGCCGCTGAACGTGGATGCCTTCGTGTATCCGCCGGACGCCGGCAAGACGAACGAGGTCCCGTACGGAAACGGCTTGCTGACCATCCCTGTCTATAGGAGCGTGGCCGACGCGACGGCCAGCAATCCCCAGATCAATACCAGCCTGGTGTACATCGGCGCCGACCGGGCCTGTGTGGCCGGCATGGAAGCGCTCAACGATCCCCGGGTTCAGCTCGTGTCCATGATCACCGAGGGCGTGCCGGAACGGGATGCCAAGCTGCTGGCCCGGCACGCGGCGAAGCTCGGCAAGGTCTTCAACGGCCCATCATCCATCGGCATCATCTCGGCCGGCGCCTGCCGATTGGGCGTGATCGGCGGCGCATTCGACAATCTGGTCGCCTGCAAGCTCTACCGGGAAGGGTCGTTCGGGGTCATCACGAAGTCCGGCGGTCTGTCCAACGAAATTATCTGGATCTGCTCGCAGTTCGCCGACGGCATCACGACCGCCATCGGCATCGGCGGCGATGCGTACCCCGGCACCGACTACGTCACCTACCTGGAAGAATTCGAGCAGGACCCCCAGACCAAAGCCGTCGTCATCGTCGGGGAGATGGGCGGGGAGCTGGAGGAGCGCGCCGCCGAGTGGTACGGAGCCAAAAAGCGACGGATCAAGCTGCTGGGCGTAGTGTCCGGGTTCTGCCAGGAAAGCCTGCCCAAAGGAATGAAGTTCGGACATGCCGGCGCAAAGGAAGGCATGAAGGGAGAGGGGTCGGCCCGGTCCAAGTCGGAGGCGCTCAAAAAGGCCGGCGCGATCGTGCCGGACACGTTCGGTGCCTTGGGCCCCGCCGTCAAGGCGGCGTACGAGGAGCTCGTGAAGACGGGCCAGGTGGTGCCGGTGCCCGACCTTCGGTCCGAGGATCTGCCGAAACTGCCCAAGACCATCGAAGAGGGGATGAAGGTCGGCGAGGTCATGGTCGCGCCGCTGATCAAGACCACGATCAGCGACGACCGCGGCGACGAGCCCTGCTACGACGGGTACCCCGCCTCCGAGCTTATCAATAAAGGCTACGAGATCCCGCACGTCATGGGCCTCCTGTGGGACAAGCGGCTCATCTCCAAGCAAGAGGCCGAGATCATCAAGCGGATCATGATGCTGTCGGCGGACCACGGCCCATGCGTCAGCGGCGCGCTGGGCACGATCATCGCCGCGTGCGCCGGGATCGGGATGTCCCAGTCGGTGGCGGCCGGGCTGATCATGATCGGCCCGCGCTTCGGCGGCGCCGTGACCGACGCCGGCCGGTATTTCAAGTACGCCATTGACAACAAGCTGTCCGTGGACGACTTCCTGGCCTACATGAAAAAGAATGTCGGCCCGGTCCCCGGCATCGGCCACCGGGTCAAGAGCGTCCGGAACCCGGACAAGCGCGTGAAGGAATTGGTCTCGTACGTCAAAGGGCTCGGGATCCCGACGCCGCACCTGGACCTCGCGCTGGCGGTCGAGAAGGTGACCTCGGCCAAGAAAGACAACCTGATTCTCAACGTGGATGGCACGATGGCCGCGGTGTTGGTGGACATCGGCTTCCCGGTGGACAGCCTGAACGGCTTCTTCATTCTTTCCCGGACCATCGGGCTGATCGGGCACTGGGTGGACCAGAAACGCCAGGAAAGCCGGCTCATCCGTCTGTTCGACTACCTCGTCAACTACGCGGCCCCCAAGCGGAGAGAAGTGCCGCCGCTGAAGTAAGATGTTATCCGTTATACGTTATTCGATGGGACCAGTGGCCTCCGATTAACGATTAACGAAGAACGAATAACGCGGAGAACACATGTCACTCGAACTGGTCAACAAGCTCTACGCCACGATGCCCGAGGCGGTGGCCAAGGCCCGAAAGAAATTCGGCCGGGCCCTGACCCTGACCGAGAAGATCCTCGTGGCGCACGCCGATAATTTCGACACCCAGGTCTGGGACCGCGGCAAGGCCATGCTGACGCTGCGGCCGGACCGGGTGGCCATGCAGGACGCGACGGCGCAGATGGCGATGCTCCAGTTCATGCAGGCCGGCAAGAAGCGCGTGGCCGTGCCGAGCACGATCCACTGCGATCACCTCATCCGCGCCGAGAGCGGGTCGCAAAAAGATTTGCTGCGCGCCATCGACGAGAACAAGGAGGTCTACAACTTCCTGGCGTCGGCGGCGAAGAAGTACGGGATCGGGTTCTGGAAGCCCGGTGCCGGCATCATCCATCAGGTGGTGCTGGAGAACTATGCGTTCCCCGGCGGCCTGATCATCGGCACCGATTCGCACACCCCGAACGGCGGCGGGCTCGGCATGCTGGCGATCGGGGTCGGCGGGGCCGACGCGGGCGAGGTCATGGCCGGCCTGCCGTGGGAAGTGCTGCATCCCAAGCTGATCGGCATCCGCCTGACCGGAAAGCTGCAGGGCTGGGCCTCGCCCAAGGACGTGATCCTCTACGTCTGCGGCCTGCTGACGGTGAAGGGCGGGACCAACAAGATCGTGGAATACTTCGGCCCCGGCGCCGAGGCCATCAGCGCGACCGGCAAGGGCACGATCACGAACATGGGGGCCGAACTGGGCGCCACGACCTCGGTCTTCCAGTTCGACCAGAAGATGGTGGCGTACCTGAACCTGACGGACCGCGCGGACATCGCCAAGCTGGCCGAGGCCAATCGCGAGTGGCTGACGGCCGATCCCGAGGTGCTGAAAGCGCCGGAGAAGTATTTCGATCAGGTCGTCGAGATCGATCTCTCCAAGCTCGAGCCGCACGTCGTGGGCCCGCACACACCGGATCTGGCCCGTCCGATCTCCAAGATGGCGGGCGAAGCCAAAGACAAGGGCTATCCCGTCCAGCTCAAGGCGGCGTTGATCGGAAGCTGTACGAACTCCTCGTACGAAGACATCGGCCGCGCGGCGCACGTCGCCCGGCAAGGGTTGAAGGCCGGGCTCAAGGCCAAGACGCCGTTCCTTGTGACCCCGGGCTCGGAGCGGATCTATAACACCATGAAGCGGGACGGCTTTCTTCAGACCTTCGAGGAGATGGGCGGCACGGTGCTGGCGAACGCGTGCGGGCCCTGCATCGGCCAGTGGAAGCGCGCGGATGCGGTCAAGGGGCGCGTGGATTCGATCGTCAGTTCCTACAACCGGAACTTTCCGGGCCGCAACGACGGCATGAACGAGACCATGTCGTTCCTCACGAGCCCGGAGATCGTGACCGCGTTGGCCTTTGCGGGCGATCTGACCTTCGATCCCGTGCACGGTGCGCTGAAGACGGCGGACGGGAAGGGACTGAAGTTCGAGCCGCCGCAGAGCGATGAGCTGCCGGCCCAGGGTTTCGCGAAGGGCGAGGAGGGGCTCGTCCCGCCCGCGGACAACGGCGATGCGATCCAAGTGGAGGTTCCGCCGGACAGCGAGCGGCTCCAGTTGCTGCAGCCAGTCCCGCGCTGGGACGGGAAGGATTTCTCCAAGCTGCCGGTCCTCATTAAGACCAAGGGCAAGACGACAACCGACCACATCTCGCCGGCCGGGCCATGGCTTAAGTTCCGCGGCCATCTGGACAAGATCAGCGACAACATGTTCCTCGGCGCCAACAGCGCCTTCTCGTCGGAGCCCGGCAAGGGGACGGACGTGCTGACCGGGGAATCCGGCTTGACGATCGCCCAGATCGCCCGTCGGTACAAGGCGAAGGGGATCGGCTCAGTGGTGGTGGGAGACGAGAACTACGGCGAGGGCAGCAGCCGCGAGCACGCCGCCATGTCGCCCCGCTTCCTGGGGGTGAAGGTCATCATCACCAAGAGCTTCGCCCGGATCCACGAGACCAATTTGAAGAAGCAGGGCATCCTGCCGCTGACCTTCGCCGAGCCCAAGGCCTACGACACGATCGGACAGGCCGACCGGATCAGCGTCACGGGGCTGCAGGGGCTGGCGCCCGGGAAGCCGGTGAACGTCACCATTCATAAGGCCGACGGCAAAGAGATCACAATCCAGACGCACCACAGCTTGACGGCGCAGCAGATCGGGTGGTTCAAGGCCGGATCCGCGCTGAACGCGCTGAATTAACAAGATACTGAAAGAGAAAAAACCATGACAACAAAAGCATCCAAAATTCTTTATACAAAAACTGATGAAGCGCCTGCACTGGCAACCTATTCTTTTCTCCCGATTGTCAAAGCCTTTACAAAGGCGGCCGGCGTTTCCGTCGAAATGAGGGATATCTCTCTGGCAGGGCGAATTATCGCCGCCTTTCCCGAACATCTGACGGCGCAACAAAAACAATCGGATGATCTGGCCGAATTGGGGGCGCTCGTCAAGGCCCCGGAAGCCAATATCATCAAGCTCCCCAACATCAGCGCCTCGATCCCCCAAATACAAGCGGCCATCAAGGAATTGCAGAGTCAGGGCTACAAGCTTCCCGATTTTCCCGAGGATCCCAAGACCGACGCCGAGAAGGAGATCAAGACGCGCTACGACAAGATTAAAGGGAGTGCCGTCAACCCGGTGTTGCGTGAAGGCAACTCGGATCGCCGGGCGCCGCTCTCGGTCAAGCAACACACCAGACAACACCCGCACAAAATGGGGGCGTGGACCGGGGACTCCAAGACGCATGTCGCCCATATGAGCCACGGAGATTTCTATTCCAACGAGAAATCGGTCACGCTCACCGAGGCCACCGACGCGCGCATCGAGTTCGTTGGCCAGGACGGCAAGACCACGGTGCTCAAACCCAAACTCTCTCTTCAAGCCGGCGAAGTCATCGACGCCACATACATGAGCCGCCGCGCCTTGCGCGAATTCCTAGAGGCGCAGATCGAAGACGCCAAGAAGCAGGGCGTGTTGTTCTCGATCCATCTGAAAGCCACCATGATGAAGGTCTCGGACCCCAAGATCTTCGGTCATGCGGTGTCGGTGTTTTTCAAGGACGTGTTCGACAAACACGGGGCCGTGTTCCAAAAGCTAGGCGTCGATCCCGATAACGGCCTCGGTGACCTCTACGCCAAGATCAAAACCTTGCCCGACGATCAACGGGCCGCCATCGAAGCCGACATTCAGGCGGTGTACAAGAAGCGGCCGGCGCTGGCGATGGTCAACTCCGATAAAGGCATCACCAATTTGCACGTCCCCAGCGATGTGATTATCGATGCCTCCATGCCGCCGCTCATTCGTGACTCGGGGAAAATGTGGGGTCCGGACGGCAAACTGCAGGACACCAAAGCGGTCATTCCTGACGCCAGTTACGCCCCGGTCTATCACGAGGTCGTCGAATTCTGTAAAAAGAACGGTGCCTTTGATCCGAGAACCATGGGGAGTGTTTCCAACGTGGGTCTCATGGCGCAAGCGGCGGAGGAATACGGATCGCACGACAAGACCTTTAAATCCCCGGGCAACGGCACGATTCGTGTGGTCGCTGCATCAGGGAAGGCTTTGCTGGAAGACAAGGTGGAAGAAGGGGATATCTGGCGGATGTGCCAGGTCAAGGACGCGGCGATTCAGGATTGGGTCAAGCTCGCCGTCAATCGGGCACGAGCCACCGGAGTCCCCGCAGTGTTCTGGTTGGACAAGAACCGGGCACATGACGCGGAGCTGATCAAGAAAGTCAATCGCTACTTGCCGAATCACGACACCAAAGGTCTGGATATCCGTACCATGTCTCCGGCGGAGGCGACGCGGTTCTCGCTGGAACGGATGAAAGAGGGGAAAGATACCATTTCCGTCACGGGGAACGTGTTGCGAGACTACCTCACCGATCTCTTCCCGATTCTCGAAATTGGGACCAGCGCAAAAATGCTCTCGATCGTCCCCCTGCTGAACGGCGGCGGCCTCTTTGAAACCGGAGCCGGCGGCTCGGCGCCCAAACACGTGCAGCAGTTTCGGGAAGAAGGGTATCTACGCTGGGATTCGCTGGGTGAATTCTTGGCGCTGGTCGCATCCTTGGAGCATCTGAGCAAAGCATCCAACAATCCGTCCGCAAAGATTCTGGCGGATACGCTCGATCGAGCCAACGCCAAGTTCCTGGAGAGCAACAAGTCGCCAGCCCGCAAGGTGGGTGAGATTGATAATCGCGGGAGCCATTTTTATCTTGCGTTGTACTGGGCGCAAGCCCTGGCTGAGCAGACCGAAGATAAGAACCTTCAAGCGCGTTTTGCCAAAGTTGCCAAACAGCTTGCAGAAAATGAGGCCAAGATTACGGCCGAGCTGCTCGGCGGCCAAGGAAAACCGGTCGATATGGGCGGGTATTATCATCCCGATCAGGAGAAGACGACAAAAGCGATGCGTCCAAGCCCAACCTTTAATGCGATCGTGGACGCGATTGCACAATAGAACGGCTGGAGTTCGGCACGCAGATCATCAGCCACATGTAACGTTATGAGCCCCAAGGAATTCGACAAGAACGTCGCCATCGATCAGGAAGAAGTCCTGCGCCCGAAGATGGTGACGGTGGAGATCGCCGGCAAGAAATATCAGGTGCCGGAGGGGATCACGGTCATCAAGGCCCTCTGGTACAGCGGGCAAGAGGTGATCCGCGGGGCCGGGTGCCTGGGCGGGTTCTGCGGGGCGTGCGCGACCTACTACCGGACCAAGGACGATCCAAAAGTAAGGACCTGTCTGGCCTGCTCCACGGCGGTCGAGGACGGGATGTCCTTCACGATGGTGCCGCCGTTTCCCGCCCGCAAGGCCATCTACAACATGGGCGAATTACAGGATCCGAAGCAGGATCTGTTCAACCTCTATCCGGAGGCTCCGCTCTGCCGCAACTGCAACGCCTGCACCGAGGCCTGCCCTCAGGGCATTGATGTGCGCGACGGAGTGTGGAAGGCGGTCTTCGGCGACTTCAAGGCGGTCTCTGAAATGTTCATGGACTGCGTGATGTGCGGGCTGTGCGTGCCCGTCTGCATCGCGGACATTGCGCCGAACCTGGTCGCCCTGTACGCCAGCCGGGCGCAGGGGTCCCACTTCACCGAGAAGCCCCAACGCCTGCAGGCGAGGATCGAGCAGATCGAACAGGGGCGGTTCGACGCGGAGTGGAACCGCATCCTCGCCATGAACGAGCAGGAACTCAAAGAGGTCTGCGCGGCGATCAAGTAAGCGCCTGCGGCGTCTGAAGATGGTGCCATGGAACTGAAAGCCCTTCAGGACCTCGTCCACAAGACGCGCGACGCGCGGCGGGCCCAGACCCTGCCGAAGTATTCGCCCAACGAACGCGACACGCTGATCAAGAAGTACCATCCCGATTTTCGGGAGAGCGCCTACCGGCCCATCAAATTCGGTCGGAACGCGGGCGAGATGACGGTGCGCGAGCTGGCGGCGTTGCTGGAAGGGGAGAGCCCGGTGCCGGCCGACCTGGACCTGACGCCGTCCTACGCCGTGGATGTGCTGGTCATCGGGGGCGGGGGGGCTGGCTGCGCGGCCGCCCTGCACGCGCACGCCCAGGGGGCGAAGGTCCTCCTGGCCACCAAGCTGCGTCTCGGCGATTCAAACACCGTCATGGCCCAGGGCGGGATGCAGATCGCGGTGGCTCCCGACGACTCCCCGATCCAGCATTTTCTCGACACGCTCAAAGGCGGCCACATGAAGAACGACCATCGCCTACTTAAAGTGATGGTTGAAGAGGGGCCGTCTATCGCCAAGTGGTTGTTGGGTTTAGGCGTGCTGTTCGACCGGGACGCCGACGGCAACCTGCACGTGAAGAAGGGCGGCGGCAGCTCCAAGCCGCGCCTGCTGACCTGCTCGGATTACACCGGCCTGGAGCTCATGCGGGTGCTGAAGGACGAAGTCCTCAATCAGAAAATCCAGCTCCTGGAATTCAGCGCCGCGGTCGAGCTGCTCAGCGACGCCGCTGGGACCTGCACGGGCGCGGTCCTCCAGGATTTGGACAACAAGCGGTTCATGGTGGTGGCGGCCAAGACCGTGATCCTGGCCACCGGGGGCATCGGGCGCCTCCACATTCAAGGTTTTCCAACCAGCAATCATTACGGCGCGACGGGCGACGGGTTGTCGCTGGCCTACCGGATCGGGGCCAAGCTCCTGCAGATCGACACCTTCCAGTATCATCCCACCGGGGCCGTCTATCCGGAGCAACTCCTCGGCGCGCTGGTGACCGAAGGCATCCGATCCGAAGGCGGACACCTCGTGAACGCCAAGGGCGAGCGGTTCGTGAACGAATTGGATACCCGGGACGTCGTCTCCTCCTCGATCATCCGCGAATGCGAGGAAGGGCGCGGCGTGAGGACCGTGACCGGGCACCTCGGGGTCTGGCTCGACACGCCGCTGTTGGATGTCGAGCAGGGGTCGGGGACCTTGGAGAAGCATTTCCCGGCGATGGTCCGCCAGTACAAGCGGTACGGGCTCGACATCGCCAAGGACCCGGTGCTCATTTACCCCACCCTCCATTATCAGAACGGGGGCGTCCAGATCGACGTGAACGGAGAGTCCGGGGTGCGCAACCTGTTCGTGGCCGGAGAGACTTCCGGGGGATTGCACGGCCGCAATCGGCTGATGGGCAACTCGCTGCTCGACCTGATGGTCTTCGGGAAGCGCTCTGGGACCGAGGCGGCCACGCGCACCAAGACCATGCCGCAAGGGCGGCTGACGCTGGATCACCTCGCGCGCTTTCGGGTCGAGGCGGGCAAACACGGAGGGAGGGCCGCGGTCACCTCGCCGATGCTGTTCCCGGATTATGTCAGGAAAGAAGACTGAAGCCTTCCGAAGGGATCCCGCATGAACATTCATGAATTTCAGGCCAAGCAGTTGTTTGCGCAGTTCGGCATCCCCGTGCCGAAGGGCAAGGAGATCAAGACGCCGCTCGCGGCCGAGAAGTGGGCGGTGAAGCTGAACACGCCGGTGTTTGTGGTGAAGGCCCAGATCCATGCCGGCGGGCGGGGGAAAGCGGGCGGCGTGAAGATCACGAAGGATCGCGCCGAGGTGCCGGGCCTCGCCAAAGAGTTGCTGGGCAAAACCTTGGTCACGCACCAGACAGGGCCGAAGGGCCGCAAGGTCCGCCGCCTGCTGATCGAGGAAGGCGCCGGCATCGCCAAGGAGCTGTACCTGAGTCTCCTCGTGGACCGCGACTCCGGATGGCCTATCTTCATCGCGAGCACCGAAGGGGGCATGGAGATCGAGGAGGTGGCCGCGCACACCCCGGAGAAGGTCCTGAAGGAACCGGTCGATCCCGCCGTGGGGTTCCAAGGGTACAACGGGCGCAATCTGGCCTTCGGGCTCGGCTTGCCCGGTCTCGAGCCGGCGGTCGTCAATCCCTTCATCGCGATGCTCGGCAATCTCTACCGGCTGTTCATGGAGAAGAACGCCGCGATGGTCGAGATCAACCCGCTGGTCATCACGAAGGATAAGACGCTCATCGCCCTGGACGGAAAGGTTTCGTTCGACGATAACAGCCTGTTCAAGCACCCGGACGTGCAGGCGATGCGCGATCTGCACGAGGAAGATCCGCTGGAGATCGAGGCCGGGAAGAACAACCTCAACTACGTCAAGCTGGACGGCAACATCGGCTGCATGGTGAACGGAGCCGGGCTTGCGATGGCGACGATGGATGTCATTAAACTCGCGGGCAGCGAGCCGGCGAACTTCCTGGACGTCGGCGGCGGGGCGACGAAGGAGACGGTGGCGGCGGGGTTCCGGATCCTGCTCAAGGACCGGAACGTCAAGGGCATCTTCATCAACATCTTCGGCGGAATCGTCCGCTGCGAGCGCATCGCGCACGGCGTGATCGACGCCGCGAAAGAGGTAGGCATCAAGATTCCCGTGGTCGTGCGGCTGCAGGGGACGAATGCGGAGGAGGGGCGCAAGCTCCTGGCGGAGTCGGAGCTCAACGTGGAAGTCGCCACGGATTTGTGGGAGGCGGCGCAGAAGATCGTGGCGATGACGGGCAAGAAACGGAAGAAAGCGGAAGCGGCCGCATCATGAGCATCCTGGTCAATAAATCCACGCGGGTGGTGGTGCAGGGGATCACCGGGAAAGAGGGATCGTTCCATGCGACGCAGTGCAAGGCCTACGGCACCCAGGTCGTCGCCGGCGTGACGCCCGGCAAGGGCGGCCAGGAAGTCGAGGGGATTCCGGTCTTCAACACCCTGCGCGAGGCGGTGAAGAAGACCCAGTGCGATACCTCGTTGATCTTCGTGCCGCCCCCCTTTGCCGCCGATGCCATTCTCGAAGCCGCCGATGCGGGCATTCGATTGATCATTTGCATCACCGAGGGCATCCCGGTCAACGACATGGTGAAGGTGAAACGGGCTCTCCGCGGGCGCGACGTCCGGCTGATCGGTCCCAATTGTCCAGGGATCATCACGGCGGACGAGTGCAAGATCGGGATCATGCCGGGCTTCATTCATAAGAAAGGCCGCGTCGGCGTGATCTCGCGCAGCGGCACGCTGACCTATGAAGCCGTGAATCAGCTCACAAACCTTGGCCTGGGCGAGACCACCTGTATCGGCATCGGGGGCGACCCGATTATCGGGACAGGGTATATCGATCTGCTGGGGATGTTTGAAAAAGATCCGGAGACCGAAGCGGTGGTCATGATCGGCGAGATCGGCGGCGACGCCGAGGATCGGGCCGCGGCGTACATCAAGCACAATATCAAGAAGCCGGTGATCGGCTTCATCGCGGGCATCACGGCCCCGCCCGGCCGCCGCATGGGGCACGCCGGCGCGATCATCACGGGCGGGAAGGGCACCGCCGCCGAGAAGATGGCGACCCTGGAAGCCGCGGGCGTTACCGTGGTGCGCAACCCCGCCGAGATAGGCAGGACGGTCCAGCAAGCGCTCAGCGCCAAGTGCTCGATCGCATGAAGCGTCCACTCGTCGCAGTCCTGCTTGGTGTGTTCCTCCTGGTTGCGGCTGGCGCTCACGCTGCGTCCGACACCACCCTGACGTGGCACGGCCATGCGGCCTTTGAGCTTGTGACCCCCAACGGCGTGGTGATCCTCATCGATCCGTGGCTGAAGAACCCGCAAAACCCCAAGGCCAAGGACAAAAAGGACCCGATCGCGGAGATCAAGAAAGCCGACTACATCCTCATCACGCACGGCCATTTCGATCACGTCGGTGATGCCGTGGCGATTGCGAAGAAGACCGGCGCGCGCCTGGTGACCAATTTCGAATTGGGCACGAACATGGCCAAGCTGCTCGGCTATCCCAAGGAGCAGATGGGCTTTGACTCCTTGATGAACGTCGGCGGCGAAATTACGATCGCCAACGGCGAAGTGGTGGTCGCGATGACGCCGGCGGTGCATTCAAGCGGCCTGGCGAATCCGCTTGCCAAGGAGCAGGATCCTGAGATCGCCCCGGGCGGCAATGCCGCGGGGTTCGTTTTGATGATCAAGAACGGTCCCACGTTCTACCACAGCGGCGATACGGCGTTTTTCAAGGACATGGAGGTCATCGGCGAGCAGTACAAGCCGGATGTGGCCCTGCTCAACATCGGTGGGCACTTCGGCATGGAACCGGCGATGGCGGCGCGCGCGGCGGCCAGCGTGAAGGTCAGGCTCGTCATCCCGATGCACTTCGCCACGTTCCCCGTCCTGACCCAGGACACCAAGCCCTTCGCCTTGGCGCTCAAGAAAAAAAGCATCCCGTTCCTCCAACTGGAGCCGGGCGAGACGATCTCCTACGAGGGGAAAAGGATCAGGCCGACGGGGAAGTAAGCGTTAGCGATTCTACGGCAGCTTGACCAAGACGTGGCTGACGACCAGGCGCACGCCGTCGGTCTCCCGGGCGAGGGCAAGGACCTTGTCCAGTTCCCCCTGGCTCCTGGCCGCCCCGAGGAGGTATACGTTCCCATTCACCGAGCGCAGGCGATAATTGATGGAAGTGACCCCTCTGGCCGCCAGGAGGTTGGCCTTAAGCTTGGTTTCGATGACGAAGTCTTTCGCCGCGCCGCCGATCCCCCCTTCTTCGGTCACCTGGATCTCATTGAAAATCTGTCGCACGCCGTTCACCCCCCTCGCCAGTTCTTCCGCCTTCCTCCGATCCTCTGCCTTCTTAACCGACCCGGTCAGCATCACCTGTCCTTGGTAGACATCTGCGCTGGCATCCACCAACAACCCTATGACCTGCTCGGCAAAGGCTCCGAGAATCGAGACCTTGATGCGGACATCGGTGCCGGCATCGCTCAACGGGCGGTCCTCAGCGACGGTGGTGATGGCATCGACCGGCACCGTGACCGGAATCAGGAGAAGCTGCGCACAGGCGGCCGTAAGAAGAAGCGTTGCGAAGACGAGCAGGAGACTTGCGCAAGGTCGGTTCGGCATAGCAGGTGCCACTCTCATACCTGTTGCCATGGCAGGTGTCAAGAAGGGTCAGTCTATGGTGGTTTCCCGGAAGCTAGAAACGGGGACTGGCCCCCTACTTCGGCCCAGCAATCACTTGATGGGCCGCGCCCCCCGTGATATCGTGAGGTTCCTGGGACCTAGGGTGGGACGTTCTTCATGAATGGAGGACATGATGCGAAAGAAAAATCTGATCCGGGTTTCGACCTTCTCGCAACTTGTCATTTGGGCCTTGGTCATCACCACATTCGTCATGGGGGCGTTCCCGCCGGACACGCAGGCCATGCTGGCGCCTGCGGTGTCTTCCTCTGGCGACAGCCTTTTAATTGCCACTCGCGGCGCTGATCTCCAGAGAGTTCAAACCGTACTGGAATCTAAAATGATCCAGCAGCGGTTAGAGGAATTGGGATTGACCCCGGAGGAGATCAATGCGCGCCTGTCTCAGCTTTCCGACGCCCAACTCCATCAACTAGCAACTCAGCTTGATAGCCTCATGCCCGGAGGGGACGGTGGTCTGGGCATTATAATTGCGCTCTTGGTAATCGCCGTGCTCGTCGTGCTGTTCGTGTATCTATTTAAGCGCGTCTAGCATCATTTCATTGTCATGTTTTTCCTGCTGGTTCAACGACTGGCTGCTCTGCAGACTGCCCTGATATGGCTGTTATGGGTCGCGGGGTGTGCAGGGCAGCCTCTCGTGCCCACTCCCTTGGATTCCCTGAAGGATCGACCATCAGTTGGGCAGCACCTTGGTTATCATGTTGCGGTTCCCTTCTTTCCCGACGACACGGATCAGTGTGGGCCCGCGACACTTGCCAGCCTGCTGGTCTTCTGGGAAATACCGGCGGACCCAAAGACTCTCAAGGAGGAGATCTACATAGCGCGCTTAAAAGGGAGCCTTCCGATCGATCTGCTTTTGGCCGCCCAGAAGCGAGGCCTGGAAGCCGAAATTCAGCGTGGCGAACTTGACTTGTTGAAATCGGAATTGGAGCGTGGCCATCCGCTGGTGGCTTTTCTGAACCTCGGACTCTCCCTCTTCCCGCTAGGTCACTATGTTGTGGTGACAGGGTACGATGATCAACGGCAGGGACTATATGTCCATTCCGCGATGGACCGTGACCTGTTCATCCCCTATGAGCGTTTCCTTCCGAGCTGGGAAAAGACGGGCCGGTGGGTCTTGGTTGTTTCCTCCTCGAAACAGACAGCGAAATAGGAGAATGTCGTGAGCCCGGGTACCTGCTGGGTCCGGACGAGTGTTGCGCTGTTGTTACTCTGTCTGCCACACCTGTCCGCCTGTTCCGGTCTTCCGCGCATGAATGTCCCGCGCGATCCTCTAACGGCGGAAGAACATGTGGCCCTCGGAACCGCTTACGAGGCGCAGGGGCTCAAGGATCTGGCTGCTCGGGAATTTCAGGCTGCCTTGGAACAACGGAAGGACTATCCGCCCGCTCTTATCAGCTTGGGAAACCTCTCCTTCGACGCGGGGGCGCTCGCAGAGGCGGAGGACTACTATCGTCGGGTGTTGGCGGCGGACTCGTCACAACCCAGCGCGAACAACAACCTGGCCATGGTGTATCTCCAGCGAGGAGAACGGCTGGGCGAAGCCGAGCGGCTAGCCCTGACAGCCTTGGAGCACGGTGGGCCTCTTAAGCCGTATGTCTTGGAAACTTTGGCGAACATCTATTTTCGGCAGGGGCGACACCGCGAGGTGAAAGAGGCGCTCGATGAAGCCGAAGCGCTCGCACCTTCGAGTAACACCATCCTTCGTGCGCGTCTCATAAAAACGAGACAAGAGCTCACACAGCATTAGATCTTTCTTCACCACTCGTCACCTGCCCCCGGGGGACCTGGAAGCCTGGGCCTTCCGTTCGATCTCCGTCAGCCGTCCTCCCTTCTTTTGAATGATCAGGATGCCTCGCTCTCCGATGTTGCCCCGCTCTTGCGTGACGGGATCCAAGATGGTGGTCGCGCTGGCGTAGGACACCTGGGCGCGGTCGCCTGAGATGGCCACCGACTGGACGACGGTGCGTATGGTGACGACCATGTGGTCCTTGTACCCGACCCAGGCCGTCCGCTTGGCCTCGGCGCCCGTTATCTTGACCTCGCGCCCGTCTATCGTGAGGGCGATCTGGGCCCCATCGCTGACCTTCTCCAGCATGGCGGTGCGGTGTTTCCACTCCCGGACGGTGGCGGACCCATCGTCCTCCGTCATGAACGTTCTCACCTCCTGCTCCGTCAGCGCGTCAGAAAAGGCCTTCTGCGCCGGGTCGGCTGGCAGCATGAATACGGCGATCAGTCCGGCGAGGATGGGCGGGATGAGCCCTCTCATCTCTAGGTGCCCATTTCCCAGGAGGCGAGGTACTTCGTCTGCTCCTTGGTCAGCTTGTCGATCCGCACGCCCATGCCGGCCAGTTTGAGCCTGGCGATCTCCTTGTCGATCGCAGGGGGAACCGGGTACACCTGCTTCTTCAGCGACCGGCCGTGCTTGGCCAGATACTCGACCGACAGGGCCTGGTTGGCGAAGCTCATGTCCATCACGCTGGAGGGGTGGCCCTCGGCCAGCGCCAGATTGACCAATCGCCCCTCGCCGAGCAGATTGATCCGCCGTCCGTTCGTGAGGACGAACTGCTCCACCCCGTCGCGCACCATGCGGCGCCGGCGGGCGAGTTTCTCCAGGACCGGGATGTCGATCTCCACGTTGAAGTGCCCCGAGTTGCACACGATGGCCCCGTCCTTCATGGCCAGGAAATGTTCCTTGCGGATCACTTTCAGGTTACCGGTGACGGTGATGAAAAAATCGCCGATCCGGGCGGCGTCCTCCATCGCCATCACGCGAAAGCCGTCCATCACGGCTTCGAGGGCCTTCAGCGGTTCCACTTCGGTGACGACGACGTCCGCCCCCATCCCCTTGGCGCGGCTGGCGATCCCGCGCCCGCACCAGCCGTAGCCGGCGATGACGAAGATCGCGCCGGCGATGAGGCGATTGGTCGCCCGGATGATGCCGTCCAGGGTGCTCTGACCCGTGCCGTACCGATTGTCGAACATGTGCTTGGTGTCGGCGTCGTTGACGGAGATGACGGGGAACTTGAGCACGCCCTTCTTGGCCATGCTCCGGAGACGGATCACCCCGGTGGTGGTCTCTTCGGTGCCGCCGAGGATTTTGCCGGAGGTGCGCCCGCGGTGGAGCGTGGAGACGAGGTCCGCGCCGTCATCCATCGTGATGACAGGGTGATGGCCGAGGGCGGCGCGGATGTGCTCGTAGTAGGTCTTGTTGTCCTCACCCTTGATCGCGAACGTCGGGACATGATCGTGGGCCACCAGAGACGCGGCGACATCGTCCTGGGTGCTGAGGGGGTTCGAGGCGCACAGGCGCACCTCGGCGCCCCCGGCCTGCAGCGTCTGCATGAGATTGGCGGTCTCGGTGGTCACATGCAGGCAGGCCGCGATGCGCACGCCGCGCAGGGGTCGTTCCTTGGCGAACCGTTTGCGTACTAGGCGCAGCACCGGCATGCTGGCTTCCGCCCATTCGATCTTGAGCCTGCCTTGGCCGGCAAGCGTGAGGTCTTTCACGTCGTAATCCACGAGGCGTCCTCCGTCGTCCATTCGGTCAGTGGTCAATAAAAGGGGGACAGATTCGAGAATCCGTCCCCCGCATCGTGTGCCGCCCGGCTGGGCTGCGGCCCGCCGCTACTGGCCGGCTTCCTTCCTGAGAATTCTCGCCTTGTCCGTCAGCTCCCACGTGAACCCCGGCTCGTTGCGCCCGAAGTGGCCGTACGCCGCCGTCTTCTTATAGATGGGGCGTCGCAGCTTGAGGTGGTCGATGATCCCGCGCGGGGTCATGGGGAAGTGCTTCCGCACCAGCTTGTCGAGGAGATCGAGGGACACCCTCTCGGTGTCCTTGGTGTGGATGAGGATGGAAACCGGATCGGGCACGCCGATGGCGTACGCGAGCTGGATCTCGCACTTCTCGGCGAGCCCCGCGGCCACGATGTTCTTGGCGATGTAGCGTGCCATGTAGGAGGCCGAGCGGTCCACCTTGCTGGGGTCCTTGCCGGAGAAGGCCCCGCCGCCGTGGCTGCCGACGCCGCCGTAGGTGTCCACGATGATCTTGCGGCCCGTCAGTCCGGTGTCCCCCATCGGCCCGCCGGTCACGAACCGGCCGGTCGGGTTGATGTAGTACTTGACGCTGACGGGGTCGAAGATCTCCGGGGGCATCACCGGCTTGATCACGTGCTCGATGACTTCCCGTTCGATCTTCTTGAGCGTCACGTCCGGGCTGTGCTGGGTGGAGACCACGATCGTGTCGACCCGGACGGGTTTCCCGTCCCGGTACTCGACCGTCACCTGGGACTTGCCGTCCGGCCGGACCCAGGGGAGGATGTGCTTTTTCCGGACCTCCGCCAGCCGTTTGGTGAGGCGGTGGGCCAGGACGATGGGCATGGGCATCAGCTCGGCGGTCTCGTTCGTCGCGTAGCCGAACATGAGGCCCTGGTCGCCCGCGCCCCCCGAATCCACGCCCATGGCGATGTCGCCCGACTGCTGGTGGATCGACGTGAGCACCGAGCAGGTATGGTAGTCGAAGCCCCACGTCGCGTCCGTATAGCCGATCTCCTTGATCGTCTCGCGGATGATGTCGGGGATCTCGACGTAGGCTTTGGTGGAGATCTCGCCCGCGACGAAGGCGATCCCGGTCGTCAGGATCGTCTCGCACGCGACCCGGCAGTGCTTGTCCTGGGCGATGATCGCGTCCAGGATGGCGTCGGAGATCTGATCGGCGATCTTGTCCGGATGGCCTTCGGTGACCGACTCGGACGTGAACAGGAAGTTTTTACCGCTCATGGATTCGGGTCCTCTGGGTTCGTCTATTATAAGCGCGCCGCTCGATCGGACACGAGCAGGTATGGCTCACAGAGTAGCCAGTGAAGTCCTCGGTTGTCAAGGAGAATTTCCGGGTCGGGGCGTGGATTTCCGGCGGGGATTCGCTTGACACTGCGCGCGCCCCCCTTGTAGGATGAATAGATTTCTCCGCGCGCGAAAGGGGACGGAATGAACGGACAGGCCGAGGCCGTCAAGTCGTTGACATTCAAAGAGTTCAGCGACGCCTTCGTCGAATTCTTCAGCTCGTTGAAGCTCGCTATTCTATTGATGATCACCCTCGCCATCCTGGCGACGGTGGGAACGGTCATCCAGCAGGGCGAGCAGCCCCAGACGTACATCAAGGAATATGGTGAAACTGTGTACTGGTGGTTCGGTAAGCTGGGGCTCACCGACATTTACCACACCTGGTACTTCTCCTCCATCCTGGTGCTGCTCTGCATCAACTCCCTGACCTGCTTTCATCAGCGGTTTCCCGCGATCTGGCGCTCGATCCGTCAGGACAAGGTGAATGTCACCGTCCCGTTCATCAAAGGGCTGAAACGCGCGACCGCGGTGGACCTCGCGGCCGACCGCCATCGTGTAGTCGAAACGCTGGGCCTCACCTTCGCCGAACGGGGATACCGGGTCCTGGTGAACAAAGACGCCGGCGAGACCACCCTCTATGCCACGAAGGGAATTCTAGGGCGGATCTCCGCGCACGTGGCCCATCTGAGCGTGACGGTCATCGTGGCCGGAGGGCTCCTCGGCAATCTCGTGGGGTTCCGGGATTTCGGCGTCTGCCTGGAAGGGCAGACCTACCACATTCCGCAGGGCAAGTTCGACCTCCACGTGGATAAGTTCTGGATCGACTACTACGAGAACGGCGCGGTCAAATCCTACAACAGCACCCTCACGGTGATCGAGAACGGGGAAAAGCAGGTGACGAAGACGATCACCGTCAACGACCCGCTCGTCTACAAGGGCATCTGGTTCTATCAGTCCAGCTACGGGGACTCCTGGGACCGCGTGGACAAGGCGCGGGTCGTGGTGCGGGAGAAGGCGACGGACAAGGTGGTCGGGGAGGCCATCCTGGACTGGCAGAAGGAAGCCAGCCTCAAGGACCTCGGCCTCAAGCTGCAATTGACCGATTTCGTGGCGGACTTCGGGTTCGATTCGAAGGACCGCCGGGTCTATTCGAAAACGGTCGAGCACGGCAACCCGGCGATCAAGCTGGCCATCACCGAGCAGAACCGCGCGCTGAACGCCCCGTGGATCTTCTACAACTTTCCGGACCTGTTCGAGATCCAGGACTCGAAGTACAAGTTCGAGCTGACCGGCTACCTGCCGAAGAAATTCACCGGGTTGCAGATCGTCAAGGATCCCGGGGTGATCATCGTCTGGATCGGCTCCACGCTGCTCGTGGTGGGGGTCACGCTGTCCGCGCTCATCTATCACCGGCGGATCTGGGCCAAGGTGGTGCCCGGGGATCGGGGGGTGACCGTGCATATGGGCGGGACGGCCTACAAAGGACAGATCGACTTCGACCGTGAATTTGAACGATTGACCGAGCGCCTCCGGGCGATCGGATAACAAGGGGTTCACTATGTTTCGCTCGCTGTTTCTCTTCGATGTCACGTTCTGGCTCTATCTGGCGGCCATGGGGCTGTATTTCAGCTATATCATTGCGTCGCGGAAGGCTCTCCAACCGGCCATGGCGGGGCACCCGACGAGGGCGGAGGACAACGGCTGGGCGCCGCCGCTTGGGCAGCTGGCGACCTGGGTGACGTTCTTCGGTCTCCTGGTCAACGGCCTGGCCCTCGGCACGCGGGCTTACGAGCGGATGCAGATCTCCGGCACGTTCGCGCCCTGGTCCAATCAGTTCGAGGCGATGGCGTACGTGTCCTTCGCAATCATCGCCGGCTATCTGTTCCTCGAGCTGAAGTACGGCATCAAGGCCATCGGGGCCTTCGTCGTGTCCATCGGGTTCCTCGCGATGGGGGCGGCGTCCTTGTTGCCCTACCGCTATCAGACCGCCGAGCCGCTCGTGCCGGCCTTGAACAGCTACTGGATTTACATCCATGTCTCGATCACGCTCACCAGCTATGCGGCCTTCGCGATGGCCGGCGGTTTGGGGGTGATGTATCTGCTGAAGGAGCGGGCGGAGCGGCGCGGCATGGCGGCCACGTCGGTCTACGCCACGTTCCCGAGCCTCGAGAAGATTGACGAGTTGGGTTACAAGGCGGTCATGGTCGGCTTTCCGCTCTTGGCCTTCGGCACGATCCTGGGCGCGATGTGGGCGAACTACGCGTGGGGTGGATACTGGTCGTGGGACCCGAAGGAGACCTGGGCGTTGATCGTGTGGCTCATCTATGGGGCCTACATCCATGCCAGAATGAATCGCGGCTGGGAGGGCCATCGCGCGGCGGTCTACCAGATTTTCGGCTTGCTGATGGTGGTCTTCTGCTTCTGGGGCGTGAATTTCCTGCTGTCGGGCCTGCACGCGTATGCCTGATCCGGCGGCGACGACAGAGGCGGCGGGCGGGTCCCTCCCGGCGGCCGCGGCTCCGCCCGCGCGGCGCCGGGGGGTGGTCTTTGCAGGGGGGCTCGCCATCCTTGCGCTGGCGTTCGGGGTGGTCTGGCTGCAGAGCGCCAAATACGAGCCGCTGGTTGTGGGGATGCAGGCGCCCGACTTCAGCCTTCCGGACCTGGGAGGGAAGAAGCAGCAACTCTCGGACTACCGCGGCAAGGTGGTCTTCCTGAACTTCTGGGCCACCTGGTGCAAGCCCTGCAAGGAAGAAATGCCCTCGATGGAGGCGCTGTGGGAGAACTTCAAGAACGAAGGCTTCGTCATGCTGGCCGTCAGCATGGACCGGGTGACGACCACGAAGGACATCCCACCGTTCATCGAGAGCCTGAAGCTGACCTTTCCGATCCTGACGGACTCCTGGGGCCAGACCGACAAGCGGTACAAATTGATGGGCGTGCCGGAGACGTACCTCATCGACCAGAACGGAATCTTACGGGAGAAGATCATCGGGCCTCGCGACTGGACCAGCCGGGAGAACATGGACGTCATCGTGCGGTTGCTGCACAAGCAGGCCACATCCGCGAGGGCCGAGTAGAGCAGGTGGTCGGGGCGTCGGCAGGCTCAGGGGAAGGGGGCCGGGCATGATTCATTTCTTCCTGCTTGCCACTCTCCTGACGCTGGCCTCGTGCGACGGGGTGCCCGAAAGCGGGGCGACCAAAGGACCCGATCCCCCGGCGATGCCCGTGCTGACCGAGGCCCCGCAGGTCGGCCACATGGCGCCGGATTTTCTCGTCTCCACGCTCGATGGGCGGCAAGTGCGGCTGTCCGACTATCGAGGCCACGTGGTGTTCCTCAATTTCTGGGCCACGTGGTGCGGGCCCTGCAAGGTCGAGATGCCGGCCATGGAGCGCCTCTACCGGGAATTTCGCCAGAACGGCTTTTCGGTCCTGGCCGTTTCGACGGACCCCGACGGCGCGGAGGTGACCGGGCCTTATCGCGACGCGTTGGGGCTCACCTTTTCCATCGGGCATGACCCGGAGATGGTGGTGGGACGGCTCTACGGCGTGCGGACGCTGCCGCTGACCTTCCTGGTGGACCGCGACGGCGTGATCACCCACCAGATCTTCGGGGCGCGCGACTGGACCTCGGCCGACGCCCGGAACAGCATCAAAACCCTGTTGGCGAGGCGCTGAGGTGTTCGAGCACGCTCCCCACATCTCCCTCTTCATCGCGTTCGCCGCGGGGCTCCTGTCCTTCGTCTCCCCCTGCGTGCTGCCCCTCGTCCCCTCCTACATCACCTACATCACCGGGTTGACCCTGGAGGAGCTGACGACCCAGACGGAACGGAAGGGGGTCCGGGCCATCATCATCGCCAACTCGCTGCTCTTCATCGCGGGCTTCTCGATCGTGTTCATCGCCTTCGGGGCCTCGGCCAGCCTGGTCGGGCAGCTCCTGGTCACCTATCAGGACTTCATCCGGAAGCTGGGCGGGGTCCTGATCGTGGTGTTCGGGCTGTACGTCATGGGCATCCTCAAGATCAAGTTCCTCATGGCCGAAAAGCGGATGCACCTCAAGAGCCGCCCCGCCGGCTATGCCGGGTCGGTCCTCGTCGGGGTCGCCTTCGCCGCGGGATGGACGCCGTGCGTCGGGCCGATTCTCGGCACGATCCTCGTCTACGCCAGCACCACCGACTCGATGCTCACGGGGGTGGAGCTTCTCTCCAGCTACTCGCTGGGGATCGGCCTGCCGCTCTTCATCACGGCCCTCGCCGTGGACTCCTTCCTGAACTACTTCAAGAAAGTCCGGGCGTACATGTACGGCATCTCGGTCGCGAGCGGCATTTTTCTCGTCCTGGTCGGGGTGCTGATCTATACCAATTCCCTCACGCTTCTCACGGGCATCCTGGAACGTCACGGCATCGGCTGGTATATCGGTCAATAAACGGGAAGGGGCGCGTTTGGCGCGTGGGGCACCACTTGCTCCGCGAATGCAAGGGGTCATTGGGCGGGTGTGAGGACGTTCGACGTCATCGTCGTCGGCATGGGGCCGGGTGGTGCGGTCGCCGCCGCCGAGCTTGGGCGGGCCGGCCTCTCCGTGCTCGGGCTCGAGTGGAGGGCGCTGCCGCGGTACAAGGTGTGCGGAGGCGGCCTCTCCGCTCGCATCGACCGCGTGCTGGAGCCGGATTATCGTCGCGTCGTCGAGAAGACGATCCACACCGTCCAGTTCCAGATCGCGGGGGCGGAACCATTTCAGGTCGCCTCATCCGAGCCCATCGCTTACATGGTTATGCGGGACCGCTTCGACGCCCATCTGGTCAGGAAGGCCCGGGAGGCAGGGGTTCTGGTCCGGGAGGAGGAGCGGGCGGTCACGGTATCGGCAATCCCTGAGGGCGTGGAGGTGGTGACCGGGCAGGGCCGGTACCGGGGGAAGGTGGTGGTGGGCGCCGACGGGGCCATGAGCCTGGTGGCGCGGTCGCTCTTCCCGGGCAGCCGGGGGCGCCTCATGAGCGGCCTCGAAGCGGAGGTCGCCGGCGGCCAGCGAATGTCGTTGATGGAGACCGGCACGATCGTGCTGGATACGGGCGTGCTCCGGGGCGGGTACGCGTGGGTGTTTCCGAAGGAGCGGGGCCTCTCCGTCGGGGTGGCCGAATTCCAGGGGCGGGAGCGGAGCGCGAAGAGCGGCTATGACCGCTTCGTGGAGAGAGAACCCACCCTGGCCGGGCTGGCGGGGGCGAGGCGGAAGGGGCATCCGATCCCGCTGTACGGAGGGACGCGCTCCGAACGGACCCGGCTCGCCACCGACCGCGCGCTGCTCGTGGGGGACGCGGCGCACCTCGTGGACCCGCTGTTCGGGGAGGGGATCTACTATGCGGCGCTGAGCGGCCGGATGGCCGCGCGGAGCATAGTCGATCTTCTCAGGGGCGCGACCGGTGATTTGCACGCCTATGAGGAGCAGATCGCCCGCGACATCTACCCCGAGTTTCGCATCGCCTCCCGCATCGCCTGGGTCTTGTACACCTTCCCCCGGGTCTCACACCGCTTAATCCGCAGCCGGCCGGACATCATCCATTTCTTCTACGACGTCCTCAAGGGCCGCGAGAGCTACCAGACCTTCTACGCCAAAGTCGGCGGTGAGGCTAAGATATCGTTCCCGACCCTACTTCGCCACGCCTTCACGGCGGCCTTCAGTGGGTGAGGGACAGGCTGATCAGCACATCACGTTGAGGCTGCAATTCACGACCTGCGGTGAAGTGCCGTTCATCCCATCTGGAGGGAGGATCGTGGTTGGCGCGGCGGACACTGTGGTGGGCAAGGGTGGAGGGAGAGAGGCGGTCCCGTTGCGGGAGATGCCGTTGGAGCCGGCCTCGTTCGGGAGAGTCCCGTTGGAGAGAGTCCCGTTGGAGGCGACCCCGTTCGAGACCACGCCGTTCTTGAAAGGCTTGCCGGTCAGTTGGGTAAGTAAGACTTTGCTCTCTTGCGTGACGGGATTCTTCGGGAACTGCTGGATGAGCCCCGTGAGATAGTCCACGGCCCGTTCCTTATCTCCGATGTCCCGGTACGTCAGCGCGATGTAATAGTAGGCTTCGGCCGCGGCATCGGAGTCCGGGTATTTGGTCATCACGCCCTCGAACCGGTGTAGCGCGGCCAGATAGGCGGCTTTCCGATAGTAATGCCTGCCCACGTAGAGCTCATAGGCGGCGATGTGGTTCCGGCACTCCTTGATCTTGGCGCGGGCGTCACCCTCGTAGGCGTTGCCGGGATATTCGCGCAGCAATTTCTCCATTGCTTCGAGCGTCTGACGGACGGGCTCCGGGTCCCGGTCCCTTGCCGTGACCATGCTGAAGTGGCTGAGCCCCAGGCGATACTGGGCGTAGGGTGCGAGGACGTGGGTCTTGTGCAGGTCCAGGAAGTGCTGGTACTCCACGGCGGCTTCGGCGTAATCCTCCTTCTCATAGAACGCTTCGGCCCGCTTCATGATGACGTGCGGGTCGTAGTTGCGCTCCAAGGGATTCTGCTTGAGGACCTGCTCGTCGGCGTCGGCCGGGCGCGGGTTCGCCTGGTCCGAGGCCTGCTTGTTCTTCGACGCGCTGGAACAGCCGAAGAGCAGGAGCGCGATCAGCAGAGGGGCACCGACGGATGAGTACACACGCATACGGCGCGCACCTTATCAAATTCCAATGGGAAACTCAAGCATAAAGTGACACCCGTAAAAGCCGCCCCCTATAATCCCCCTTCTGCGGCAATAGGCGGGGGCCTTCTGTATCCCCTACGAAAGAGGGGTCCTTCCGAGGAGGCACTGGAATGAGTCACCGTGCGCGTATCGTGGGCACGGGAGGATATGTCCCGGAACGCGTGGTGTCGAATGAGGACTTGGCCTGTCTGACGGGCCTCAGCCCGGCGGCGATTCGCCGGCGGACGGGTATCGTGGAGCGCCGGTGGGCGGATTCGGGGGAGGCCACGTCGGACCTCGCCTATCGGGCCGCGATGGTGGCCCTGCGCGACGCCGGCGTGACGCCCCAGGCGCTGGATGCCATTATTGTGTCGACCACGTCCTCGGACACGATGATGCCCTCGTCGGCCTGTCATCTCCAACGATTGCTGGGGGCCAAGCAGGCGTTCGCGTTCGACCTCGCCGCCTCCTGTTCCGGGTTTTTGTATGCGCTGTCGGTCGGGGATCATTTGATCCGTGGGGATCGGGCGTCTCGGGTGCTGGTGGTGGCCAGCGAGGTCAAATCCCGGTTCCTCAACTTCGCCGAGGGGGCCACGGCGATCCTGTTCGGCGACGGAGCGGGTGCGGCGGTCCTGGCCCCAGCCACCGGCCGCCGCGGGCTCTTGTCGGTCACTCTGCGGGCCGATGGCTCCTATGCGGATCTGATCCAGATCAGGGCCGGGGGGTCGCGGATGCCGGCGTCGGAGAAGACGGTGGCCGAGGGCCTCCACGCGATCACGATGCGGGGACCGCGCCTGTTCCGGGTGGCGGTCCGTCATCTCGCGTCTGCGGTGACCGACACGCTGAACGCGCACGGATTGACGATCCGTGACGTCCAGTGGTTTTTCTTTCATCAGGCGAACGGGCGGTTGCTGGAGAAAGTGGTGAGGCGGCTGGGCATCCGTCCCGGCCAGACGGACAGTGTGATCCAACGTTACGGGAACACGTCCTCGTCGTCGCTCCCGCTGACCTTGGACGCGGCGGTGCGGGCGGGGAAGGTCAAACCGGACGACCTCGTGCTGCTGGCGACGATCGGCGGCGGGCTCACCTGGGGCACCGCCCTCATCAGATGGTAGGCAGAGGGGACTGGCTGGTTTTCTGTCTTCAGAAAAGCTGCTTGTACCCGTTTTCCCTTCTTGCAGGAGAGGGATATACTGGTCAGCATATTTATTTAGTTCGACAAAGGAAAAACTATGGGATGGGATCCTACAGCTCTAATAATGGTAGAGCTCTGCGTGTCCGTGGGGCTAATTGAAAGATACAAAGAAGGGAAGCCTTTCACTGATGGATTTGTTGAAGGTTACAAAGAAGCGATGGAAGAAAGAGTTGCCAAAAAATATTGGTTTTCTAAGGATCCAGAGGCATTAGGAAACATCTTGTTTGAACAAGGCGATAAGGGGAAAAAAACAGAAGAGAGCGTTTACAAAATACGAGAATCCATCGAGGAATCGTTAAGAAATAAAGTGTACTGCCCCCCTTAAATTTGGACAGGTAGTGTCTTGTTTTTGACTAACCAATCCGCATAGAACTCGGCCGGTGCCTGCATCCCCAAGGCGCTGTGCGGTGCCTCCCGGTT
>JBGPTH010000032.1:0-31567 GCA_041490525.1 Nitrospiria bacterium | reverse complement strand
GCCTTCCAGACCAGGCTCAGGCTCCTGCCGGCGTCATTGGGAGTGTCGAGGGCCCGAAAACCTTCCGGGGGCGAGAGTGCAGAAGGGGCGGCCCATGCCGCCCCTCCCGTCAGCAGTAGCAGGAAAATCGAGGCAACGATCACTTCGCAGCCAGCTTCACGCTGATGGCTCCGCCCAAATCGCCCTCCTTCGCGCCCTCCTTCATATAACCCGAAACATCCTTCTCCCCCTTGGGCTCCCCATGGCACCCGAGACAGCCCTTGCCGTAGAAGAGCGGCAGCATCACCCGGACGGATTTCCCTCCGTCCACGGCCTCGCTGACGATCTTCTCGCCTGCGCGGGGATACGACGGATCGGCGAACTTCTTCAACACGCCCGCTTCGAACTCGTCAGCCTTGTTCTTAGGGTTGCGCAGGAACCCGTCGATCGTGGTCTGCTTGAGATACGTCCCGGATTTGGCGGTAAACTTGGCGGCCGCCTGCGTCCCGAAGGTGGCAGGAATAAACCCCTTGAAACCCACGCCCTGCTTGTTGATGACCGGCTGATAATCGGCGACGGTCTTCTTGCTCGCATCCACGAGTTCGGGCAGCAGCTTCTTGGCCGCCTCGGGGACTTTCTCGTTCTTGAGATTGGCGAGATCGACCCCCGACCGCTCCTTGAACTTGGCGGTCAACTGCTTTTCGAACACCTCGGGCGTGAAGCCCTTGTCCCCTTTTTCGGGGTCATTGATGAGGGGCAGATTCGCCCCGATGGTGACCCGGCCCGCATCCAGGAGGATGGCCAGCAGTCTCCCGGTTTCCACGGCGTCATCGGCGAAAGACGGGGCCGGAGCCACCCCGATGCCGATCAGGCCGATGAACAGCATGAACACAAGCATGTGCTTTCTCTGCATGGTTCCCTCCTTTGGTTGGTTAAACATCCTAATCCGAACAAGACAGCGTCAAAGTGGGCCTAGTATAAGCTCATCGGTCTCGAAATGTCACCCGCTTTCCGGGGGGTCAGCCCTCGATCACTTCGATGTTCGCCCGTGGGACCACGGCCTTGCTTCCGTCCGGAAATGCCACCTCCATGACGCGGACCCGGCTCTCCGTCGGGATGGCCGTCAGGCCCGACGGCAGGCCCGACACCTGGCCGATCTTTCCGAAGAACGGCTCGCGAATGACCCGCACCTGATCGCCCACCTTGACCCCGGCCTGGGCCTGTCCGGCCGCGCCGGCTTCGGCCGCCTGGGCATACTCCGCGGCGCTCATCGGGACGATGATCTCCGGCCGGATGACCCCGGCCCTGATCTGCGTCGCGCCGGAGATGCAGGCCTTCCGCCCGTTCAGCGTTTTCAGCAGGTCGAAGGTCTTCCGCGCCATCGGAATGCCTCCGAACCCCTCCGTGAGGATCAAGGTGAAGCCGATGGTCTCCGTCCCGGTGATGGCCACCCCCAGGTCGTAGCCGAGGAGCGCCCGGAGGTCCTTGTCGTGCATGCCCCCCACGACGATCCCCTTCACGCCGATCGCTTTGGCCCGCGCGAAGGCCTCGGCCCGGATCAACGCGCCGCCGATCACGATCTTCCCGGCATGGCCGGGCTTGAAATGGTCCGCGGTCAAGGCCTCCTCCGGCGCCGCGACGACAACATCCAAATCCCCCCAGGTCTCCCCCCCGACCCCGAAGATCCCCTGGACGAAGGCGCACGGGGTCTCCACCCGCACCCCCTGGCCGGGGAACACTTCCACCACCGTGCCGTCCAGATAGGCGCTCAAGTCGAGCTGCCGCGGAGGCTCGCGAAGGATGACCTGCCCCGTGGCGTTCGAGACGGTCTCCACCGATCCGGTGATGGGGGACCGCACTTCCGTCTTGAACCATTTGATGAAGGGCTTGGTCTCCGCGATCACCTCGTCCTTCTCGATCCGCTCGCCCTCCCGCTTGACCATGAAATCCCTGATGTCTTCGGGGAGGATGCCGAGCAGGTTGACGACGTTCACCACGTGGACCCTGCCCGGAAGTTCCGCGCGCGCCAGGACGTCCGCCGAGGTCACGCGCGCCCCTTGCTGGACGAGCACCGTCCCCGGGATCGGCAGGATCCGCTTCTTCGAGACGACGGTCCGGGGCGTGACGGTGAGGCCTGGTGTGTAGGTGTGAGCCATGGTTGTATCGTTATACGTTATTCGTTAATCGTTAATTGGGAAGAGTCGGACATCATCGAATGTTCCGTTTAACGATTAACGTTTAACGTTCTCCTCACTTCGGATAAAGGTCCACCGCTTCGTGCCATTCCTTCAGCGCGCGGACACGGTCGTCCGCTTTTGCCGGAAGCTGCAGCGGGCGCCCGCGCCCGTCGAGCAGCAATCCCACGACTCCGCCGCGCGCGCGCCGCTCCACCGTTTCTCCCCGGCCGGCCCCGACGTCCACGTGCCGGATGGGCTTCATCACCACGGTGGCCTCCTCGCCCACCGCGAGCGGAAAGAGCTGTAGCGCGCCGAACGTCAGCGTCCCCTGCGCGGGCGGCCGGCCCGACGGGAATGTGATCGTATAGTCCGCGCAGCGCTCCCCCCAAGCCCCCTTCCCGATCGGCGCGACGCACGTCCCCAGGTAGATCATGCAGTCACGGATGAAGACGTCGGTCGCCGCCTGCTCGTTGACGGTCGAGAGCACGCCGAGGTGAGGCATCATGAAGATGCTGTCCACGGAGAGCTCCGTGAACCCCAGCGGCTCGTAGGCGTCCACCATCATGAGCATGGACTGCACCCGCCGGGGGGCGTGCGAGAGGATCCCGCCGCTGCCGACGATCAGGTCCAGCTTGAGCATATCCACCAGCGTCTCCCCCGTGCCCTTCTGGTCGAAGACGTCCGAGATGGAGCGCTCCTGCTGCACGCCCTTCAGGCCCGTCGCCAGCGTCTTGTGATGGCCGAGGGCCAGGCGGAGGGCCTCGCGCGCGATGGCCTGCTCGATCTGGAGCTCGTCCAGCGTCTGCGGGACGGTCGTGGGACGGATCATCTTGTTCTTGATCCGGTTGCGAAGGTCCTGCTCGTCGATCGTGAACGGGACCCAGCGCATGATGTTGGCGAGGCCTGTCTCGGCCAGCACGTTCGAGATGCTGTAGCTCATGCCCAGATTCGCCGAGACGGTCCGGTTGAAGATCCCCTGAAAGATGGAGAACACGTCGGTCGTCGCCCCGCCGATGTCCACGCCGATCAGGTTGATCCCCTGCTTTTTGGCGATGGTCTCCATGATGAGCCCGACCGCCGCCGGTGTGGGCATGATGGGAGCGCCGGTCCAGGCGATGAGCTTCTTGTAGCCGGGGGCCTGGGCCATCACGTGCTCCAGGAACAGGTCATGGATTTTGTTGCGCGCGGGCACGAGGTTCTCGCGCTCGAGCACCGGGCGGATATTGTCGGTGATCGTCAGCGCCGTCTTCTTGCCGAGGATCTCGGCGATGCGCTCGCGGGCGTCCTTGTTGCCGGCATAGATCAGCGGGAGGTTGTAGCTCATGCCCAGGCGGGGCCGGGGCTCGGCGGCGGCGATGTATTCCGCCATCTCGATCACGTGCGTCACGGTCCCCCCGTCCGTTCCCCCCGACAGGAGGATCATGTCCGGGCGCAGCGCGCGGATGCGCTCGATCTTTTCATAGGGTAGGCGCCCGTCGTTGGAGGCCAGGACGTCCATGACGATCGCGCCCGCGCCAAGCGCGCACCGCTGCGCGCTCTCGCCCGTCATGCTCTGGACGACCCCGGCGACCATCATCTGGAGGCCCCCGCCCGCGCTGCTCGTGGAGATGTAGATGTCCACGCCGGCCTTCGGGTCCCCTCCCGCCCCGCCGGGAATGATGATCTTCTCCCCGTCCAGAATCTTCCGCCCGGAGAGCTCCTCGATCTCGGCGATGGCGTTCAGGACCCCGCGGGTTACGTCCTCGAACGGGGCCTCCACAGTGGTGGGCGCTTCCCCGCGATAGGTCTGGCGATAGGCATCGCCGACCTTCTCGATCAGGATCGCCTTGGTCGTGGTGCTGCCGCAGTCCGTGGCGATGATGGTGCGAAGAGGGCGGTCAGCGCCTGCGGCGTCCGTAGCTGCGAGGTCTTGGCCGAGCGGCGTTCCGATTGGCATTCTTATACGCGTCGGCCGGCGCGATCCGGTTGAGTCCGGCTCTCGATGAGGGCCGTCAGCTTGGGGAGGGTGTCGCGCCGCTCGAGCAGGCGCGCGATGCGCTCCACCTCCCGCTGCGGGAAGGCGACCTCCAGGAGGGGCGTGAAAAAGTGCAGGGCCTGGCTCCCGAGAAAGTTCATGGGCCCGACGGATTCGAGGAAGACCATCGCGGGAGCCGCCAGCCCGCGCTTGACGACCGCATCCGCAACGCGTTCCAGCAGGAGGACGTCCTCGGGGGAGAGAGGCTCACCCTCCGGCCCGAGCGCAAAGGCATGCCGCAACCTATCTTTAAGGCCGCTAAGCCGTTGTGTGAGAGACCCCTTGGGGGAAGACGCCATAGCCACTCGCAGGTGAGAAGCGGACGCGTGAACGAAAGGTCATTATAAGCCTCTATAAATACTCCTTCAAGATGGCCGCGGCCTCGGCCGCGCCGGTCGGAGCGGGTGCCTTGTGCCGCGGCGCCCTCAGAAGGGCTGCATCAAGCGCCTCTTCCCAGTTCCCTGATGAGAAATCGGCCTTCGACAGCTCGACCGCCCGGCCATACCGGTTGAGGTACTCGATCAGCGCCGGTTCATCCGCAAAGGCAGGACGCCTCACGTACACGAGGGGCCTGCCGTGGGCGACGACTTCCGTGGTCGTGTTGTACCCCGGCTTGCTCATGACGATGTCCGCCGACGCCATCACAACAGCGAAGGAGAGCGGGATCGCCGTCGCCGCGCACCCGCGCGTCCACCCATTCGGGACGGTCCCGCTCACCACGAACCGATAGCCGGTGAGACGATCCAGCCGGTCGAACGGGAGGTTTTCAATGTCAATCCCGCCGAAAGCGACCAGCACCACCCGCTCATGGGCGCCGGCCCCGACCGCCTCCCGCAGACTGGACACCTCCGGCGAGACGAGACGGGCGATGGGCCCCACGTCCCGGATTTTCTGAAAGGCGCTCATCGCGATGGCGGGCGCCGGCCGGATCATGACCTCCGCGAGGCGGTAGGCCTGGCGTATCTTCCGAATGACTTCGATCTGGTCGCTCCGCCCCGGATCGTGCAAGGGCTCCAGCACGCCATCCCACGAGAGGGTGCCGAGGCCCACCGTCGGCACGTGCGCGCGGGATCCGGCCTCGACCGCAAGATACGAGATGTTCGCCAGCACGAGGTCTGGCGCCGCGGAACGAATGGCCTCCGCCTCCACGCCCACGCGCGCGTCCCAATCAGCATGAAACCGCTGGTAGGCCGCCCACGTCGCATTGACATCAATCTGAAGCGGGCCCCGCTGCACGCAGCCGATGTCTTGCGGGGCGGGGCTGAGCGCCCACGGGACGTGAAGGCGGTCCTCGAAAAATCGGGCGGGCACTTCGGTGCGGAGGATCACCTTGAGGCCGGGGACCAGCGGGCCCAACTCGTTCAGCACCGGCACGACCTGCGCGGCGTGCCCGAACCCGTGGGCCGAGATGGAGCACCAGATCAGCGGCATTGCGACAGGCTACGTTGCGGCGAGGATGGTGTCAATCGGCACCGCCCCTTGTAAGGTTCCTGTGAGTCAGGCTACTCTTATGAGGGAGGCAAGACCCGTGGATACCAATGACCGGCTGATCAAGGCGAAGCAGGACTGGGCGAGAAAGAAACGCGGCGTGGAGGCCCAGGAGGATTCACCGGGCGAAGACGAGCGGCTTCCGCCGGGACAACATATCGTCGAGAACTGGCCCGTCCTGGATACCGGCTACAAGCCGACCATTATTCTGTCTGAATGGAGACTCACCATCGGTGGGTTCGTGACGACCCCGGTTGTATGGACGTGGGCGGACTTCCTCGCGCAGCCCCCGTTGCGGAGCGTCTCGAATTTTCACTGTGTCACGTCATGGAGCCGGTTCGACAACGAATGGGACGGCGTCAGTTTCAAGCGGATCATGGAGGTGGTCAAGCCGCTGAGCCTGGCGAAGTTCGTCCTGTTCACCTCCTACGATGACTACACGACGAATCTGCCGTTGGACGCCTGCGATGATGACGATGTACTCCTAGCCTTCCAGTGGAACGGGAAACCGCTTACCAGGGATCACGGCGGGCCGGTCCGCATGATCGTGCCGAAACGGTACGCGTGGAAGGGCGCCAAGTGGGTGAAGGAGATTACGTTTTCCGACCGCGACGTGAAAGGCTTCTGGGAGGTGCGGGGCTATTCCAACACCGCCCGGCCCTGGGACAACGACAGGTATGGGTAATGCCGCATTGGGGTCAGCGGGAGCAGCTTGTTGTCAATCTCACCCGCCCGCCCCGGCCGCGCCGAGACGCGCCCCTTCCTCCGCGTGGTAGGAGCTTCGGACGAGGGGGCCGGATTCGACGTGGCGGAAGCCCAGCGCGAGCCCTTCGTCCTTGAAGAGACGGAACTCCTCCGGCTGGTAGAATTTCATCACCGGCCAGTGGGCCTTCGTCGGCTGGAGATATTGGCCGATGGAGAGGATCAAGACCCCGGCCCCGCGAAGCTCGCGCATGACCGCTATCACTTCATCCACAGTCTCGCCCAGGCCGACCATGAGGCCCGATTTCGTGAGCGCCCCACGCTCTGAGGCCTCCCTGAGCAATTCAATGGAGCGCGCGTACTTCCCTTGCGGCCTGACCGACGGAAACAAGCGCGGCACCGTCTCGATGTTGTGATTGAGGATATCAGGCTTGACATCCAGGACCGTGTCGAGCGCGGAGCCCATCAAGTCAGGGATGAGGAGTTCAATCGTACATGCTTGAATTTGCTTTCTAATTTCTTTCACGGTTTCAGCAAAGATGGCCGCGCCCCCATCCGCCACGTCGTCCCGGTTCACCGAGGTGATGACGGCGTGACGAAGCCCCAGCACCCGCACGGCTTCCGCTACACGCAAGGGTTCAGCTTCATCTAATGGTAATGGCCGTCCCGTGGAGACCGCGCAGTAGTGACAGCGGCGAGTGCAGACGTCGCCGAGGATCAGGAAGGTGGCCGTCCGGTTGTTCCAGCACTCCCAGACATTCGGGCAGCGGGCCTCTTCGCAGATCGTGTGCAGGCCCAGATCCTGCGTGAGCCGCCGGATCTCCCGGTAGTCCGGACCTTCGGTGAACCGAATCTTGAACCAGGGCGGCAAATGCGGCCGTGGTTCCTGCACCATGGGAATGGGACGGCTCATAAGTCCCTCGGGTGCTCCAACCCGCGTTTAAACGCCTGCAGAAACTTGGCCGCGGCGGCTCCGTCCACCACGCGGTGGTCGCAGGAGAGCGTCAGCTTGAGCCGCTGTCCAACTCCCACGCGGCCGTCTTTGACGACGGGGACCTCGCGCACCGATCCCACCGCGAGGACTGCCGCCGCAGGCGGCAGAATCACCGCAATGAAATTCTCCACGTCGAACATCCCCAGATTGGAGATGGAAAAGGTCGCGCCCGTGTATTCCTCCGGCGCCAGCTCGCGGTTGCGGGCGCGCGAGACGAGGGCCCGCTCTGCGTCGGCGATCTGCCGAAGAGACTTCTTCCCGCAATCGCGCACCACCGGCACGATCAGGCCGTCCTCCAGCGCTACGGCGATCCCGATGTCGATCGAAGGAAACACCCGGATCGTCTCGCCGGCGAAGGCCGCGTTCAGGCCCGGATGCTGGACCAACCCCCGCGCGGCCGCCGCGATGATGAGATGGGTGATGGACACCGGAGGCCGGTCTCCCCGCTTCTTCGACTCCTCCACGAGACGAAGGCCCTCGCCCATGTCCACCTCGGTGGTCACGTAGAAATGTGGGACCGGAGCTTTGCTCTGGGTGGTCGCCCGGACGATGGCCTTGCGCATCTGCGTCAACGGAATCTCACGCGCCGCAGGCTGCGGGTTCTTCGCGAGGAGCGGCTCAAGGTCACGCTCGACGATACGCCCACCTGGGCCGCTCCCTTTGATGCCGGTGAGATCGATTCCGCGCTCGCGGGCTAAAGTCCGCACACGGGGCGAAGCCACGGCCTCACCCTCCACTTTTTCCTGATGGGAAAGAGACGGCGTGGCCTGTTGCGGCGCAGGCGCGGCAGACGCCGGCTGTTCCTTGACCAATTCCTTGATATCCTCGTCCGGCTCCCCGATCACGCCGATGAGGGTGCCGGAGGGCACCGTCGTCCCTTCCGGAACCAGGATCTTGCGGAGCGTCCCGGAAGCGAAGGCTTCAAGGTCCATGACGGCCTTGTCGGTCTCAATTTCGGCCAGCACATCGCCGCTCTCCACGTGATCCCCTTCGGCCTTCCGCCACTTCACGACGACGCCCTCTTCCATCGAGTCGGTCAGCTTCGGCATGATGACGCGACTGGCCATGCTGCCTCCTACCGATTCAACACCTGGTGAACCGCTTCGACGACTCGCCTTGCGTCCGGGACCGCGGCGTCTTCAAGATTCTTCGCATAGGGCATCGGCACGTCCCGGCCGGTCACGCGCACGATCGGGCCGTCCAGGTAGTCGAACACACGGCCGTACAGGCTCTCGGCGATCTGCGCCCCTAGGCCGGCGAAGGGCCAGCCCTCCTCGACGATGACCGCCTTGCCCGTCTTCTTCACCGACGCGGCCAGCGTATCAAGGTCCAGAGGACGGAGCGTTCGGGGATCCACCACTTCTGCCTGGATTCCTTCCCGTGACAAGATGTCGGCCGCCTCCAGCGCTCGATGCAGCATCTTCGAGTAGGCGATGATCGTGATATCCGTCCCCGCCCGCTTGACCTCCGCGACCCCAAGCGGGATGGTGTAGTCGCCCTCTCCGACCTCGCCCTTCACCGGATAGAGGAGCTGCGCCTCGATGAAGATCACCGGGTTCTCGTCCCGCACCGCGCTCTTGAGCAGTCCTTTAGCGTCGTGTGGGGTCGCCGGCGCCACCACCTTCAAGCCGGGCACGTGGCAGAACCACGCTTCCAGGCTCTGCGAGTGCTGCGCGCCCAGTTGATGCGCCGCCGACCCCGGCCCGCGGATGACGATGGGCACGCCGATCTGGCCGCCGGACATATAGCGGATCTTCGCCGCGTTGTTGACGATCTGGTCCATGGCGAGGATGGCGAAGTTGAACGTCATGACTTCCACCACCGGGCGGAGCCCGGCCATCGCGGCGCCGATGGCGAGGCCCGTGAAGCCCAGCTCCGTGATCGGGGTATCCACGACCCGGCGAGGGCCGAACTCCTCCACGAACCCCTTGCTGACCTTGAACGCGCCCTGGTAATACCCCACATCCTCGCCGATCAGGAAGACGCGGTCGTCCCGCCGCATTTCTTCACACAGCGCCTGATTGAGGGCCTCGCGGTACGTGAAGGTCATGACGCGTACACGTCGTCTGCTATGGCCGACTCGGAGGGAGCCGGACTGGCCTCGGCAAACTCCACGGCCTCCCGTACGGTCTTTCCCACGTCCTGCTCGATGGCTTTGAAGTCCGCTTCGGCCGCAAGACGCTCGCCCAGCATCCGCGTTCGCAATAAAAGAAGGGGATCCCGCTTCTTGGCCTCGTCCACCTCTGTTTTGGTGCGGTAATGGCCGTGAGCGGGGTCGGCCATCGAATGGCCCATATACCGGTATGTCATCGCCTCGAGGAAATACGGGCGGTGCCCGCTCCGGATCTGCTCCACCGCCTTGCTCACCGCCTCGCGCACGGCCAGGACGTCCATCCCGTCCACGCGCCCGCTGTCGATCCCGTGGGCGGCGGCGTTCTGCGACACATCGGCATAGAGCGCGACCGCGCGCTCCACCGGCGTGCCCATACCATAACGATTGTTCTCGCAGAGGAACAAAACAGGCAGGCCCCACAAGGCCGCGAGGTTCAGCGTCTCGTGACAGGCCCCGGTCGGCACCGCCCCCTCGCCGAAGAAGCAGAGCACGACCTGGTCGCCGCTACGGTACTTGACGGCGAAGGCCGCGCCGGCGGCGAGCGGCAGGTGTCCCCCGACAATGGCGTAGCCGCCCATGAACCGGCGCTCCGCATCGACCAGGTGCATCGAACCGCCCTTCCCCTTGCACAGCCCGGTGGCCCGCCCGAAGAGCTCGGCCATGACCCGTTTGGGATCCGACCCGCGGGCCAGGCAGTGGCCGTGATCGCGGTAGGCGGAGAAGACATAGTCGTCGGGGCGCAGCGCGTCCACCGCCCCCACCGCCACCGCCTCCTCGCCGATGTACAGGTGGCAGAACCCGCCGATCTTGCCGAGGGCGTACATCTCGGCGGACCGCTCCTCGAAGCGCCGGATCAGCAGCATCTGGGTGTAGAGCCGGAGGAGGTGGGACCGTTCCATCGATTTTATTGTATGCGCCGCCGGGGGCAGTTGCAATGAGGAGAGCGGAAGGAGGGGCTTACTCTTTGCCCGTGAACTTGGCGATGATCGCTTCCTGGATGGGCTTGGGGCAGGCCTGGTATTGCTTGAAATCCATCGTGAAGGTGGCGCGGCCCTGGGTCTTCGACCGCACGACCGTCGCGTAGCCGAACATCGTGGCGAGCGGGACCAGCGCCTCCACGACCGACGCGGTGGCGCGGGTGTTCATCCCGACGATGTGGCCGCGGCGAGAACTGAGGTCGCCGATGACGTCGCCGGTGAATTCGTTCGGCGTGACGACTTCCACGCGCATGATCGGTTCCAGCAGCACGGGCTTGGCTTTCAGGATCGCGGCCTTGAAGGCCATGTTGCCGGCGATCTTGAAGGCCATCTCGTTCGAGTCCACATCGTGATAGGATCCGTCGATCAACCGGGCCTCCACGTCCAGGAGCTGGAACCCCGCCAGGGGACCCGTCGTCACGCCCTCCTCCACGCCCTTCTCGACCGCCGGGATGAATTCTTTCGGGATGGATCCGCCGCGAATCTCGTTGAGGAAGACCAGTCCCTTGCCCGGTTCGCCGGGTTTGACGACGATCACGGCGTGCCCGTATTGCCCGCGGCCGCCGGTCTGCTTGATATACTTGCCTTCCCCCTCCCCCTCCGCGGTGATGGCCTCCCGATAGGAGACTTCCGGCGCGCCGGTATTGGCCTCCACCCTGAATTCCCGTTTCAGGCGGTCCACCAGAATTTCGAGGTGCAGCTCGCCCATCCCGGAGATGACGACCTCGCCGGTCTCCTCGTCCGACCGGACCCTGAACGTGGGGTCCTCCTGGGCCAGGCGGTTCAGCGCGAACCCCATCTTCTCCTGGTCCTGCTTGGTCTTCGGCTCGATCGCCATGGAGATCACGGGCTCGGGGAACTTCATCAATTCGAGGCGGACCGGTTTCTTTTCGTCGCAGAGGGTATCGCCCGTGGTCGCCAGTTTGAGCCCGACCACCGCCGCGATCTCGCCCGCGTAGACGGCATCGATCTCTTCCCGCTTGTCGGCGTGCATCTTGACCAGCCGGCTGGCCCGCTCGGACTTGCCCTTGTTGGCGTTGTAGAGGTTCATGCCCTGGGGCATCACGCCGGAATAGACACGGACGAAGGTCAACTGCCCGATGTGCGGATCGTTCAGCATCTTGAAGGCGATCGCGCAGAGGGGTTCGTCGTCGCTGGCCTTGCGCTCGATCCTGGTGTCGCCCGTCACGCTGTAGCCCAGCACCGGCGGAATATCCATTGGCGACGGCAGGTAATCCACCACCGCGTCCAGGAGGTGCTGGACGCCCTTGTTCTTGAAGGCGGAGCCGGCCAGGACCGGGTTGATCTTCATCGAGATCGTCCCGAGGCGGATGCACCGGCGGACCTCCTCCTCGGTGAGGTCCTTGCCGTTCAGGTACTTGTCCATGACCGCGTCGTCGAACTCGACCACCGACTCGAGCATCTTCTCGCGGTAGGCCCGCGCCTGCTCGACCAGGTCCGCCGGGATCTCGCTGACGTCGTACGTCGCGCCCTTGGTCTCGTCCTTGAAGGTGATGGCCTTCAGGGCGACCAGGTCCACGTGGCCCTTGAACTCGGTCTCCCGGCCGATCGGAATCTGGATCGGGACCGGACGGGCGCCGAGGCGGTCCACGATGCTCTTCACGCTCATGAAGAAGTCCGCCCCGGTGCGGTCCATCTTATTGATGAAGACGATGCGGGGGACCTTGTACTTGTCGGCCTGGCGCCAGACCGTCTCGGATTGCGGCTCGACGCCCTGCACGGCATCGAAGACCGCCACGGCCCCGTCCAGGACCCGCAGCGAGCGTTCGACCTCGATCGTGAAGTCCACGTGGCCCGGGGTGTCGATGATGTTGATCCGGTGCTTGCGCCACTCGCAGGTCGTGGCCGCCGACGTGATCGTGATCCCGCGCTCCCGCTCCTGTTCCATGTAGTCCATGATGGTCGCGCCGTCATGGACCTCGCCCATCTTGTGCGCCACGCCCGTGTAATACAGGATGCGTTCGGTCGTAGTGGTCTTGCCGGCATCAATGTGGGCCATGATGCCGATGTTCCTGACCTTACTTAGTTCATGTGACCGAGGCATATCCTCTTATCCTCTTGTCCTCTTGACGTCGATGCCCCCCGCCCTGAGCGCCCCTGGACATTCCCTGTATGGGCCACGGACACGGTGTTAACGTGGAACCGGGGGTGCGGGAGGGAAAAGATAGGGGCAGTTAAGGGCGCATCTTACGGTTAATAATAAGGGATTTCCCGTTCAAGATCAAGCGGAAAAATTACTTTTTCTCCCCGGTGGCGGCGACCGTCTGCTCCACCCGCGACCGTGTCTCCAGAAGCGTGACGCCCGCGGAAGACACCGCTTTGACATACACCCCCTTGTCGAGGGTCTCTCCGGCCTGCACGATCAATAGATCTTTACCCTTGGAGAGAAAGGCCTCTTCCTTGCCGGTCTGGCTGAGATAGCCGAGGAAGCGGTACTGGGCCAGTTCGGCCTTGGCCGCCTCGACCGCAATTTCTTCCGGTGTGGGCGAGGGAGGGATGACCGGCGCGGGGGCAGCTTTTTGGTCAGAGGCACGGGGCAGCCCCACGGACCCACCAGGCACGGCGGATGAAGCCGGCGAGGGGGCCGGCAAAGCCCGACGGGGGCCGCGACCCACCGCCTTGGACTTCTCCGTCTGGAGCTGGGCAAAGATGTTTTTGGGCGAGGAGAAGGGTTCCTCCGCCTGCCGGCGGCCCGCCGTGAACAGATCCACCTTGACGTGCAATCCGCCGCCCGCCTTGCCCCGCGAGGTCTCCTTCGACGCGGTCTGGCCAGAGCGGTACTTGAGCGGCGCCCGCGGGGACTCCGATTCGCCCGAGACGAGCCACACCGCCACCCCCACCCACACCCCGCACAGGAGAAGCAGCGCCAGCCATTGCACCCGTTTGGTCATGCCGTGCTCACAGGGTGGACGTTCCCGGGGGCGGACTCTCCCTGATGTAGGTGGCGAGCTTCAAGTTGATGGTGACCACCTCGCCCTTCTTCGGGTCGACCTTCCCGGTGGAGCCGCCCAGGCTCAGGTCCTCGATGAACAGGAGCTGGTCGGAGGCTTCCAGGTGGTGGATGAAGCGCCGGAGATTCTCGTAACGACCGGTCGCCGGACCCTGGAAGGTCACCTTGGTGGCCAGGCCCGCCTCGGGTTTCTCCTGCGTGTAGGAGATGGACCGAAGCTCCACACTGTCCTTCCGCGCCCCCTCCGAGATGGTCAGAGGGAGTCGGTCGAAGTCTCGCCGGGTCGGAAGGACACTGAGGACGCGGTTCAGATCCTTCCGGGCCTGCTTGGCCTCCAGGCGCATGGCCAGACGCTCCCTCGCCGCGGCCCACTCGGCATCCAACCGAACGAGGCGATCCTGGGCGGGAGTCACCAACAGCAGATGCACTCCCGCGAGCGCCGCAGCCAGCAGGCCGGCCACTCCCAGCCAGGGAATCAGCGGAGCATAGGGTGGTTTCATTTAGTCCTCGCAGGAGCGGACATCGAGGAGGAGGCATACCGCACCGTCAGATTGAACGCGAACAGGCCCTTGTCCGTTTCATTGTGGTTGGTCAGGACCGTGTCCTTGAAGGCCGGATGCCTCTCCAGGCTGATGATAAAGGCGGTCAAATCTTTTAATGATTCCGCAGACCCGCTCAGGGAGATCATCAGGGTTTTGAAGTCGAGCCGGACACTCTGGATCGCGATCCGGTCCGGGACCGCCTCCTCGAGGTCTTTGAGCAGGTGGGTCCAGGAAAACGCCCGCTTGTCGATCAACTGATTGGCGAACGCCACTTCGTTGGGGAGCTTCTGCAGGGCGGCGTCCGAGACATCCAGCCCTTCGGCCTGGGCCTGGCCCTGGACCCGGCGATCGTTGTCCCGGACGCGGGCCACCGCCTCTTCCACCTCGGCGGCCTGCGCCCGGATCGCCTTCGCGTACTGGTAGTCCCAGGCGATTAGGCCGAACAGCAACAGCGAGAGGAGGAGCAGGCCGATGCGCACGGGCGCCACGTAGGCGCGGTAGCTGCTGCTGAGATTGATGCGAAACGGGCCCCGCCTCACCGATCAGCCTCCCAGTAATCCCGCCACCGCCGCCAGGACTCCTACCGGCGTCGCCTCGTTCATCTGCGGCCACCCGGCCCGGCAGGCGTCCTCCCACCTCGCCTGGGCCACGTCCAGGCCGAGCTCTGCGGACGCCCGGCGCACGAGGTCTGGCTCCGGGCTCTCGCTGGCCAGCACCAGCCGTCGGGGCGCGGCCTCGGGGTGTCTTTCAGCATAGACGTCCAGCGAGTCGGTCAGGTCCCGCAACACGCCGTCCGAGGCCGTGCGCGTCTGGAACTTGGTCCGGAGGAACGTGGGACGCCCGGCGTGGAAGACGATGAGGGAAAAGCCGCCGTCCAGCAGGCTCAGCCACGCGACGGGTTCATCGGAGGGGACTGCCGGGGCGAACATGTTCCACAGGCGAAAGCTGGCGATGTCCACCTCCATTGGGATCAGCCCGACCGCCTCGCACACCGCTTCATATTGGCGCAGCACCGTCTCCCGAATCGCGGCGGCCAGGATGGTCTTGGATCCCAGGACCTGAGAGACCACCTTGCTCCCCTCCACCGGGAAGGACGCCTCCTGCTGCAGGCGCCAGCGGACCAGTTTCTCGCGCTCGGATGCCCGGGCCGGCAGGTTATCCATCTCCAGCAGGGTGGCTCGCACGCAGAGGTCCGGCAGGACGAGCACCGCCGCGCGCCCTTTGGGAGCGCGCTGTCCGCCGGACTCCAGGAGGGTTCGGAGGTGGGACTCCAGCGCGGCGGGATCGCTGATGTTGGACTCGACCGGCGAGGGCCGCACCAGCCCCTCCGGCAAGTCGGCGAGCCCGTAGCGGCTGCGGGGCCGGCCCCACCAGGCCCGGGACACCTCCACCACCGCCGCCTGCCGGGGCCCCAGCTTCACACTCAACCGCGGACGTTCGAATCCCAGCATCGTCGGACTCGTCAGGCCTGCTCGATGAACGTCACGCGATTGATTTCCTTGAGCGTGGTCACGCCCTTCCGCACCTTCTCCAGAGCGGCCTGGCGCAGGCTCGTCATGCCGTCCGCCATCGCGCGCGCCCGGATCTCGGAAGAGGCCTTGCGGTCCAGGATCATCTCCCGGATCACGTCGGTGAGATCGAGGAACTCCGTGATGGCCTGCCGCCCGCGATAGCCGCTCCCATGACATTCCCCGCACCCTTTTCCCTGATAGAGCGGGATGTCCTGGTACTGCTCGAAGTCCAGCCCGGCCTCCTGGGCCTGGGCCGGGGTCAGCTTTACCGTCTCCCGGCACACCACGCAGATGCTCCGCACCAGGCGTTGGGCCAGGATGCAGTTGAGCGACGACACAAAGTTGTACGGTTCAATGCCCATGTTTACGAACCGGCCGATCACGTCAAAGGCGTTGTTCGCGTGGACCGTGGTGAAGACCAGGTGGCCGGTGAGGGCCGACTGGATGGCGATCTGGGCGGTCTCGGCGTCCCGGATCTCTCCGACCATGATCTTGTCCGGGTCGTGCCGGAGGATCGAGCGCAGGCCGCGGGCGAAGGTCAGCCCCTTCTTTTCGTTGACCGGAATCTGGACCACCCCGCCCAACTGGTACTCGACCGGGTCCTCGATCGTGATCACCTTGTCGTCCTTGGTGTTGACCTCCCCGATGGCGGCGTAGAGGGTCGTGGTCTTGCCGCTGCCGGTCGGGCCCGTCACGAGCACCATGCCGTAGGGCTCGGCGATGGCCCGGCGAAACCGCCGCAGGTCCTCCGGGTTGAAGCCCAGGCGGTCGAGCCGCAATTCCGACACCCCGGCGGCGATGTAGTCCTTATCCAGGATCCGAATGACCACGTCCTCGCCGTACGCGCTGGGCAGAATCGACACGCGGAAGTCCACCGTCTTCCGGTCCAGGCGGATCCGGAACCGTCCGTCCTGGGGCACCCGCCGCTCGGCGATGTCCAGTTCCGACATGACCTTCAACCGCGAGATCAGCGGCAGGTGCAGCTTGATGTCCAGCGGATCGAGGGCCGCATCGAGGATCCCGTCGATGCGGAACCGGACGTGGACGGCGCGGTCGGTCGCCTCGATGTGGATGTCGCTCGCCCGCTTCTGCAGGGCGTTCAGGATGATCGTGTCTACCAGCTTGATCACCGGGCTCTGGTCCTTGGCGATCTTTTCGACCGAGAGCACTTCCTCGCCCTGTTCGTCCTCCCTGACCAGGAGGGGGCGATATTCGGCCTCGATCTCCTTGATGGCCTGGCTGGATCCTTCGCTTCGGGTGAGCGCCGCCATGATCGCGCCGCGGGCGCTGACGGTCAGGTGAAGCGGGCGGTTCAGCACCAGCTCCAGTTCGTCCAGCGCCTGGAGATTGTGCGGGTCCGTAATGGCGATGACGAGCACGCCGTCGCGCTCGGCCAAAGGCACGAAGGGATGGCGGTGCATCAGCTCCACGGGGATCGTCTGATAGAACCCCGGGTCCACCCGGAAATCGGTCAAGGGCTCGTACGGCAGGCCGTATTGCTCGGCGAGCGCGCGGGCGAGCTGATCATCCGTAATGATCCCTTCCGTCACCAGCGCCTGGCCCAGTGAATTGATGGGGGATTTCAGCTTCCCGATCACCCGCTCCATGTCGCCCGGCGCCAGCACCCCCTGCGCCACGAGCACATCGCCCAACCGCTTCGGCTTCAATCCATGACCCATGGGTGTCCCCTCGTTATGGCAAGACAAGGCCTAGAACTACTTATAATACCTCAATCGCCTCTGAAATGTCTCTGGGGAAATACGGGCAGGACAGTCCGCTAAGGGCTGGCTAGGAAAAGAGGAGAATAAAGCCGATATCGAGGGCCTCCGCTACGGAATCGTAAAGCTGCTGGACACGTTCAGCACGCTGGTCTGCCCGACGGGAAAGTACAGGCTCGCCGCTGTCACGGGGCCCGATGTCGTGACCATCGAAGAGGGGCGGCCTGATCGACCTGCGTCCCTTGCGTCCTCGCCGCAAAGATTCTACCGTATGCTCATGACCCAGATCGCTGAAAAATTGGACAAGAAGCTCGCCACGTGGAGCCCTCAAGTAGCCTCCCAAGTGGAGCAGATCGTCGCCGAGGTGATCGAGTTGGCCGACGCTCAGGCGCTGGATCTCCTGCCGTCTCGGACCGTCGTCCAAGAAATTCTCGACACCCTTGATGAAAGCCAAACCCGGTGAAATCTGGCTGGCGGATCTTGGACTGGCCGCCAAGACCCGGCCGGTCCTGGTTGTCTCCCGTCACGATCCCGACGCGCCACGCGCCCTCACCATTTACGTCCCGCTGACAACCCAAGCCCGTGGCAGTCTCTATGAAGTCCCGGCAGGCAAACTCCCATTCCTGGACCCCTCGTCCGTAATAAATGAGGGATCGGCGCGGTGATCGAGCCCCGTTTGGAGCGCAAGCTGGGGCAGTGCCCAGCCGAGTTGATGGCCAAGGTCAAGGACGCCCTTCGCTTCGCGCTGGAACTGTAACGGGTGTGCCTCACTCCGACCCCAATTCTTCCAGTCGAAATTTCTCCGGGGAAAAACGGGCAGGCCCCCCCCAGGCTACCCGTACCCTGAAGCCTACACGGTTACCCTATGATTCCCTCATGGTTAAAGCCGTGAAAATTTTGGCGATTATGCTTGACTTGACACCAATGCTGTGTTATAGTCCTATCCATGATGACACTCACACAACTGAATACGCGGTTCTCCACCGAGGACGCCTGCAAAGGCTACTTGGTTCAACTGCGCTGGCCGAATGGCGTCACATGCCCGCGCTGTGAGAACACGAAGGTTCATAAGCTCACCCGTCCCTGGACGTGGCAATGCAAGAAGTGTAGCAAGCAAGGCTACCGCTTCTCGCCGTTGGTGGGAACGATCTTCGAGAACACCAACTACCCGCTCCACATCTGGTTCCAGGTAATCTACCTCATGTGCCAGAGTAAGAAGGGGATGAGCGCCTTGCAGATTCAGCGTACCATCGGCGCGGGTTCCTACCGGACGGCCTGGTATATGTGTCACCGTATCCGAGCGGCCATGCAGAATAAGGAATTCAAGAAGCTGACCGGCGTGGTCGAGGTTGATGAAACCCACATCGGCGGGAAAGCCAAGAACCGGCATGGGCGCGGAGTCGGCAAGGGCATCGCCAAAGGACAAGGCGGACGCGGCAGCGCCGGAAAGGTTGCTGTCCTCGGCGCCATCGCCCGTAAGGGCAACGTCGTGGCGCAAATGATCGAGAGTACCGATATGTTCACATTGAATCGGTTCGTCCATCAGACGGTCTCGGAGCGCGTTGATCTGGTTGCCACAGACGAGCATGGGGGGTATCAGGGGATTGAGAATAGAAGGCCCCACCAGTTTGTCCGCCATAGCCGAGGCGAGTACGTGCGCGGGGAAGTCCATACCGCGAACATTGATAGCTTCTGGTCGCTCATTAAGCGGGGCATCATGGGCACGTTCCATAACGTCTCGAAAGACTACCTCCCGCTCTACCTCAACGAATTCGCCTTCCGGCATAACTACCGGAAGCATCCCGACATATTCGAGCGCGTGGTCGCAACATGCTGAGGCATCCTCCATGGCGCGGGGTGCCTCAGGAAGAGGTGGTCGCCATGCCGAAACAGTTAAAGTTGTTTGAGCCTCCGCAGAGAAAGGCCCGCTAACTATGCCTCCTGCAAAGCCCGTCATACTCCACCCGCTGAAGTTTGCAGAAGCATTAAAGGCATTGCTCGAAGTGCCACCGAGTAAGCCAAAGGCGAAGAAGAAACGCCGGAAGGTGAAGAAGAAAAAGGCATCCATGCCTATCTAGTTTCAGGATTTGATGACGTCATAGTGACTTCGTAGGCTGGATGAAACCGTCCCATGTGGTTTGTCTGATTTGGTCAATTATCTGTTGGAGAATTTCCATGTCAGAGATAAGCCATTTCAATGCAAGTATTTGGTTTTCAGAAAGTGAAGAACCCGACAAAGGAATCTTTATGTTAGCGATTTTTTCTGCTCTGCTCAATTCTGGACAATATGAAGCATCAAGATTAGATCTAAAAAATTCACGTATTTGTTTCGTCCAATTCTCTACGTCGTTAGTTGGATCTAGATTGGACTTTTCCACGCACTTAACTTGAAGTGTTCTACCTTCGGAAATAAATCCTGCCAATCGCAGGCAAATTCTTTGTTTGAGAATATGCCGATCTCTAATACTGCTAAGTTCTCTCCAAGCTAAAAACGTTGAAATGAAGATTGCGGCTCCCACTAATGACCACATCACCCCAATAGGAATTGAATGTTTAGTGAAGGCGTCAATGGCAGCCAGTGTGAGCATAGCTATGCTACCTCCGACCAAAGGCAGCCAATGTCGAATGACTGCAAGAAGGTAGGTTCCAAACTCTCAAATATAAACCATGCGCTAGGATAGCACCAGCCTATAGAAAAGCCTACAATGGCATTCTTGTAAAATGATATTGCCATGTTACGCATAGTTATAATCGTTTTCTCAATACTGTTTGCTGGCAACGCATATTCAAATAATCCAACGCCAAGTAGCGGGGAATTGCGTAGCCCAGAGAAGCCACAGCCCACCAATGAAAAAGAGCAACCCAAGTCCGATCAGCGCGGCACGGAGCAGTCTCCTATCATTATCAAAATGGCTCCCAGCCCAAATGCTCAAGACGAAGCCGCCCAAGCCAAACGAGAAAAAGAAGAAAAAGCGGCGACGGATCGCCGAATCGAAATTACTACCTATATTGTCGCTGGGGCCACGGCTGTTCAAGCTATCGGGCTCATTTTGACCATTATTGCAATGAACCGCACAGCAAGACGGCAGTTGCGCGCTTATTTGTCCGCGCAACCCAACTATGTTTTTAACTTTAATCCTTCTGTGCTGGCAGAAATCAAATTTACTATTGTGAACCACGGCCAAACGCCTGCTTACAAAGTTCAGTGTTCTGGAGTGGTTGACATTTTGCCTTATCCGCTTCCCTTCAATCATCCATTTCCTAAATTGCCAGAACCCCGTTCTAAATCCAGATTTGTAATTCACCCTCGCGGGAACATGGACCATCATGCCATCGCGGCTCGTCTGTTCACGGCCAATGAAATCTCTCAGATTGTCGCTGGCACTCAATTTCGCCTCTATATCTTGGGGGAAGTAAATTACATTGACGTCTTCAAGAAAAAGAGGACAACGACACTGTGTTTTTCCGTCGTTGGCGATCAAAATCTTGCTGCTACTACCGGGAGTGAATCCATTCCAACCATCGAGATTAAATTTGAACCAACCGAACAACACAATGATGCAACCTAAACCCAGCGTCAGACTGGCAGTCAGGCCGCAGAATAGCGCACTTATCCATGTGGTGTCAAGTAAGGCACAATCGCTAAAATTTTCCCCTATTCAAGCCAGGAAAATGCCTGACTCGACTCAAGCCAGGAAAATGCCTGACTCGACGCCCTTTGTCCCTCCTGGGACCAAAATTGGTCTACACCAAGTTCCGACCGCTTGCCTGCCCTCTGCAAGTCTCTGATTTCACGAATAACGTCATTCTGAAAAACTTGGAATTACATTTGCTTCCTCCACTGGAGGCCATTCCAGACCACTTTGACATCGCAGGACAATTTTGATAGAAACCCGGGGCAAAATACAGGGGGACGGCAACCATGAACTTGCAAGCGTACCAAGGACCGAAACGGTTTGGGAGTTTTCTCGTCACGTTCGGGATGGCAGCGGGAACTCTTCTCGGGAGTCTCCCCTTCGCTGTGTCCCCCGCTATCGCCGACACCCCGGGCGGCTGGACCAGCCTCTCTGAGACATTGGAAGTCGCTGGTCACACTGCCACACTCCTGCCGAATGGGAATGTGTTGATGAACGGGGGGACTGGGTACGGCGTCGGCGACGTTGCTTCAGCCGAAATCTACGACGTCAGGAACAACTCCGTTTCGTCTGCGGGAATGATGACGGTCGAAAGACATGATCATACTACCACGCTCCTCGGCAACGGAGAAGTTATTGTGGCGGGAGGCCTGAGGGGAGCGAGTTTTGCCGATCCTGTTGAAATATACCGTCCTGACTCCGCCTTTTCTGTTTTGTCTGGGCCGCAAGTCATTACAGGGCCTATTCCCGACTTCGCAGAGATTGCAGTGACCGATCCTCCTGCCTTTGCACAATCTGGCAACAGTTTTACCGTCACGGAAGTAGTTCAGAACCAGGGACTCGCGAAGGCGGGGGCCTCGACGAGTCGCTATTATCTCTCACATGATACTGTGTATGACCCGCTTGACACGCTTTTGATCGGAAGCCGCGCGGTTCCTCCCCTGGAGCCGGGAGACATTTCAATTGGGCCGGCAACCGTGATGATTCCCCCCGCCGCGGAAGCAGGCACCTATTTCCTGCTCGCCTGCGCAAATGACGATCATCTCCTGGCGGAAGGCAACTTATCCAACAATTGCACCGCATCGCCAAACCATGTGACAGTGGGACCGATGTTCTCGCTTGAGGACCTGGGAGTCCCCGAAATATTGATCGGACTCGTCAATACTGATGACATCGGAACGAAGTTCGACCTGCAGGGGGAGGTGTACAAGAACGCATCGCTGATCGCCTCAGGCGAGCTCATCGGCGTGTCCGAACGCGGCCGCTTACTCGATCACACCGTGATAAACCTGATCCCCCTTTCCCTCCCTGCTCCGGTTTCTTTCTTCGGAGGCGATACCTTATCCATAAAACTGTCCATGCGCATCACATGTACTGGTGGCACCCACGCTTCCGGGAGAGCACGGTTTTATTACACCGGTCAGGGCCTCGGCAGCCATTTCGATGCCACCTTTTATGGCGTGACATCCAGTTATTTCCTGCGGGACGGGTTCGGCCTGGGGACTACCCCGGATTTCACCCCCAAGACAATCGACCTGGCGTTGGACAGCAAGAAGCCCTGTCCCACCCGGCCGTACACGCCGCTCGGGACTTGGAGCATCACGCTACCGTAAATCTTGTGAGGACCGGAACAGAAAAGTGGAACCCGGCAGAATGGCCGCTACCGGATCGTGCCGCCCATCTGGAAGATCGGCAGGTACATGATGATGACGATCGCGCCGACGACCACGCCCATGATCAACAGGAGGGCGGGCTCGATCCACGTGGTGAGCTGGCTCAATCGCTGGTCCAGTTCGCTCTCCTGGAACTCCGCCACGTCCCGGAGCATCGCCTCCAGCGAGCCGGTCTCCTCCCCCACCGCAATCATCTCCACCGCAATCTGGGGAAGAATGTGTCCTTCCTTGAGGGCCGCGGCCAGCGAGACCCCCTCCCGCACCCGATCCGCCGCTGCGGTCAGGGTGGAGGCCACATATCGGTTGGACACCGCCCCTCCGGCGACCTGGAGGGCGTTGACGACCGGGGTCCCGCCCGCCAACACCGTGGCCAGCGTCCGGGTCAGTTGGACGGTATGGTGCATCACCAGCGCGTTCCCGATGATCGGCAGCTTTAGCCGCAGGCGGTCCCACACCGCCCGCCCGCGCGAACTGTGGACCCACCAGCGGAATCCGATCGCCAGAGCCACGACTCCCCCTATCAGCGCGAGCAGGTATTCCTGCACGATCCGGACGAGCGAGATCAGGCCTTTGGTGGCCACCGGCAGATCAGTCCCCGATTCCCCGTACACGGACGAAAACGTGGGGAGGACGTAGGTCAACATGAAGGCGATGACCCCGACCCCCACCACGACCAGGAAGGCCGGATAGGCTATAGCCTTGGTCATCTTTTGCCGCAGGCCGATCATGAGTTTGAGGTAGGCGATGTAGCGCTGGAGGACCTCCGGCAGGTTCCCCGCCTGCTCTCCCGCCTTCACGGACGCGGTGAAGAGCTCGGAGAAATATTCGGGGTGGCATTTGAGCGCGTCAGACAGGGAGGCGCCCCCGCGGATATCCTGGCGCACGGCCCGCAAGACGGCCTGAAAGATGGGCCGCCGGGTGCGGTCGATCAGCAGATCCCACACCTTCAAGATCGGAAGGCCGGCCTTCAGGAGTGCCAGGAGTTCCTGGTTGAAAACCAGAATCTCCTGGGGCGACACGGTACCGCGCTCCCACAGCTTGGCCCCGAAAAGGCCCGACAGGGAGCCGTGGCGGCGAAGGCGGAAGATCAGGAACCCTTGCCCCTCAAGCTGCGCCCGGACCGCGCGCTCGTCCTCGCCTTCGGCCCGTCCCTCCAGGGTGGTGCCGTCCGCCCGGGCGACCCTGTACTGATAGGAAGGCATCCCGCGCTCCCGGCCCTTACCGGTTCGGGAGTATCAGCTCCTGCCGCGGATAAATCCGATCCGTGTCCAGGCGATTCACGGCCATCAATTCATCCAGGCTCACGCGGTACTTCCGGGCCAGGTCCCACAAGGTGTCCCCACGCTGGACCATCACCTTACCGGCGCCCGCCCGGTCGGAGTCAAGGCCCCCCATGCCGGACTGTGTGGAGCCTGCGGAGAGCGGCATGGCCAGCGCCACCCCGGGGATGCCGGACTCGAATTGGGGCGAGGATTTCTGCACAACGGTCCTCAGCGCGGCCACCTCGTTCGCCTGCCGCTCCATGGCCACCTGCAGCATCAGGAGGCGCTTCTTGTCGCGCTCGGCCTCCGCGACCAGTTGACGGAGACGGCCCAGTTCGCCCGATTGCCCCCGCGTGTCGCGGGCGGCCTTTACCAGGTTTTCGCGCTCTTCACGCGCCCTGGCCAACTCTTCACGCTGGAGGTCCACCACCTGGCGCGCCTCGCTCAACCGGCGGTCGGCCTGCCCCAGCGATTCGCGGCCCGCCTGGACCAGCAGTTCTCGCTCTTCTCTCCCCTTGACCAGTTCCTCCCGCTGAAAGTCCACCACCTGTCTCAGTTCGAGCAGATGTCGGTCGCGCTCCCGTAATTCGCCCTCCAAGCGCGCCTGAATCACCCGGGAGGTCCCCAGTTCGCGCTGAAGCGCCTGGGTCTGGGCCTGCAAGTCCGAGATGGTGCGCTGGGCCTGTAAGACCTCGGCCCTGAGCGCCTCCTGGGTCACCCGGTAGTCCTGGATCGAGGGACCGCTCCGGACACATCCGGTCCCCGCGAGGACCGTCAAGACTATCCCGGACACGATGATGGTTGGAATTCTCATGGTCACACCTCCCTACTCACCATTGGTTATAGGGCACGCCGTTGGTCCCGATCAAGTCGGAGCCTGAATGGATATCAAAGACACCGCCCTCCGTGGCCTCCATGGTCTCCTGCCAGGTCGATGTGGATCGTGTGATGGGGTCCATCGGCATCGCCCTCAGATAGCCCGCTGACGCCAGGTCCGTGAGCGAGGGGGGATACTGTCCCCGGTCGGCCCGGTATTGATCCAGCAGGTCTCGGAACACGAACAGGTCCCGCGCGAGCGCGGCTTCCCGGGCCTTGATCACGCTCTGCTGGTAGGACGGTACGGCCAACGTCACGAGAATCCCCAGGATCACGACGATGGTCATTAATTCGATCAGGGTGAAGCCGCGCTCTCCCAACCGCACCCGACCCCGCTGAGGCACTCCACTCCCCCTCCCAGGCCCGCGTCACCAGTCCTGATACTTCGTCTTGTCCAGGGCGACGTCAGGGCTCACGGACGAAAGATCATACACATCGTCTCCGCACCACGACGACGCATCCACCGGGTCTGAATAGCACCGCAGCTTCCAGTCCGCCTTTCCCGTGATGGGATCCAACGGAATTTTCCTGAGATACCGGCGGACCGTCGCCCCCCGAACGGTGGCTTCCTCGCCCGTCATGGTCACCTCGAGCAGATTCTTGAGGGATTTGGGGTAGCCGTAGATCCCGGAGACTTCCTTGCACGACAGCTTGTTCTTGACGCACAGCGGGCCGATCAGCACATCCCCCTCCCGGTTCCATTCGACCTTGAACAGGTCGATGGCCGCACGAACGTTTCGCAGTTCCTGGCGCAACTCGATCTCGCGCGTTCGCTTTCCCAGGACCTTGGAGATGGGCATGGCGATCGAGGCCAGAATCATAATGATCGTGATCGTGATCAGGAGCTCAAGAAACGTGACCCCGGACTCCCTCACCGCACCCTCATGACCCCCTGCCCGCCGGTCGCGGGGATGGCCCCTTTCTCGGCGCTGAGGAGGCTCGGCGTCTGGATCGACACCGGCGAGACCCCGGGGGCTTTGCCCTCGAAGGCCAGCGTCGCCAGGACCCCTGAGCCGCTCACGCCCTTGCCTTCCCCGGCCCCCTTGAGCCGGACCACCACCGAGCCGACCACCGGGTTCGCCTCGACCGTGATGGTCGCCGCGCCGCTGCGCTTAAGGAACTCGCCTTCAAGCGCCTGGCGGAACTCCATGACCTTGGGATCGTAGTTGACGGTCAGCGTCGCCTCCGCGAGCCCATCCGCACCGGCGACCATCACGTCCAGATTGGTCTCCTTCCCCACCAGGACCGCTCCGTCCAACGGGCGGACCGTGAGGACCGCGGGCGCGAGGGAGGAGGCCGGGCTCCCCAGGGACGACGGCGCGGGTGCGGCCGGTGTCCGCGGCGGGGGCGCCTGCGCGGCGGGCGGGGGCGTCGGAACCGTGATCCCGGCTCCGCCGGCGACGTCCGTAAACATGGGCTTGGTGGTGTAGGTCTCTTCCGTTCCGGACCAGAAGGCCTGCTCGTCCGCCCGCGGCACCTCCAGCGGACGGACGATCCGAGGCGTGATGGTGAGAATCACGTCGGTCGTCACGATATCACGCGTGGTGGACTTGAACAGCTCCCCCAGAACGGGGACATCCCCGAGCCCCGGCACCTTGGTGACGGTCGTACGATCCTCGTCCTGGATCAGGCCGCCGATCACCACGCTTTCGCCGTCCCTCAAGGTCAGGCTTGTCTCGGCGGTCCGTGTGCCGAACTTGAACTGCTTGATCACGGGATTGTCCTGAAGCGTGACCTGGTCGCCCAGCCGTGTCACCTCGATCTGCAGTTTCAGGGTCACCTCATAGTTCAGGTGGATCGTGGGCTCCACGGTCAGCTTGACCCCGGTGTCCTTGAATTCGATCGAGGTGATGGTGGAGGACGTCGGAATGGTGCCCGGCACGACTCCGGGGATCGTGCTCGTGGTGGAGAGCAGGATGGGGACCTTGTCGCCGATGTTGATTTTGGCCTGCTTGTTGTTCATCACGCGGAGCTTGGGGTTGGCCAGGGTTTTGGCGTCGGATTCGGATCGGAGGAAGTCCAAAATGACGCTGGCCGGCAAGGTGAAAAGGTAGCTGGCCTGGTTGATGCTCGTCAGTTGCTGAAAGGTGAAGGTGGTCGCCGTGGCGGGCGCCGGGAACGCCGTGGCACCGGGCGGGTTGAAGGACGCCCCCGCCTGCTTGGCGAAATTGACCCCGTACTTGTCGCTCTTGGTCTTGTCCACCTCCAGGACCTCGATCTCGAACATGACCTCTCCGCCCCGCCGGTCGTTGGCAAAAATGATCCGTTCGGCCAGCCTGACTTTGTCCGGGCTGTCGCGAATGACGATCGCGTTCAGGTCCTCGTTCACGAACACTCGCTTGCTCTCCAGCATGGTCCGCAAGAGGTTGACCATGTCCTTGGCTTTCGCATTGGACAAATAAAACGTCCGGATCAAGAGGTCCTGGTATTGATCGAGCTTCTGCTTGGTCTTCGGAATGATCAGAATCGTGTCCGGCGCCACCCGTCGCATGAAGAGGCTCTGGGTCGCGAGCACGAGATTCAGGGCCGCCTCAAACGTGGCATCCTTGATGAAGATGGTGACAGGATCGTCCTTCAGGTCCTTATCGAACAATACGTTGATCCCGGCCGACCGGGCCAGGGCTTCAAAGACCTCCTTGATTTTCGCGTTCTGGAACTTGAGGGTGATCGGCTGCCTGGTCCCCATCAAAGGGGGCAGTACAGCCCGCTGTTTCTCAGCCACCTTGACGATGCCGTCCTGCGCCTCTTTGAGGTCGGGGTCCAGCTCAAGCGCATGCTCGTACGCCTGGGCGGCCTCCTCGAACCGGCCGGCCGCCAGGAGTTTCTCCCCGACTATCACGCTTTCCTGCGCCTCCTTGAACCGCAAGGCCTCGGCCAGCGCGGTCTGGTGTTCCTCACGGAACGGATCCAGGGTCATGGCCCGCTTGAAGAACTCGATCGCCTGAGGGATCTTGCGTTCCCTCAGCAGCACCCTTCCTTGTTCCACATATATCGCCGCCGCCCGGCCCTTGGCGGCGGTCAACTTGGCCTTCAATCCCTCGTTGAACGGGTCGTTTTTGTAGGCGCTCTGGTAGGCCGCGATGGCCTCTTCCCATTTGCCCTCTTCCATGAACCGGTCGCCGAGGTCGGCGCTCTTCAAGGCCGCGCACCCGGCCAGGAGAATCACCGCAAGCAGGTAGAAGAACACGCGCCGCTGTCGCAAGGTTGGCCTTCGCTCCTTATCTTGAGGTGCCATCTCCCCGGCCCATCATCCCCTATATATAATGGAGGGCGCGGGGATGCGGGGTGTCATCATACCCTATCCAGAACGCGAATCCCTATGAAAAATCGTGTCATAGTAGTACAGAAATGCGTGAATAATCAATGACCAGACCCGGCCTGTCCCGGTCCGATTGCATTCCTGGCACACCTCTATTATCGTATCGCCGAATGGACCAGAGCATGGCAAGCGGGTCACAACGCACGCCGTCCGCCCGGTGGGGTCGGGAACGCGGCGCCACATATCTCCTTCTGATGCTGGCGATCGTCCTGATCGGGATCAGCTCGTCCGTGGGCGCCAAGCAGTGGAAGACGATGGTCCAGCGGGAACTGGAAGCCGATCTTCTGGCCCGCGGGATCGAGATCCAGACGGCGCTCATGACGTACTCCGCCGCCATGAAGAAAGGGCGGGTCGTTCCAGGTGAGATCTATCCCCTGACGCTGGAGGAGCTCATCAAACAGCCCAAGCCCTTCCTGCGGAAGGTCTACAAGGATCCCATGACGGGCGGCGACTGGGACATCATGCGCGATCCCACCGGCCGTATCATGGGCGTGAGGAGCCGGAGCAAGGCCGCGCCGATCAAGCAGCATAACTTTCCCCTCGTCGTGCGGCAATTCGAGGGCATGACCAGCTACAACGAGTGGATCTTTCGCGCCCAGCCTTTAACGGCCGCGGGCGTTCCTGGAATCGGCCAAACCCCAGGCAGCGCCCCGGGGGCGCCCGCCGGAACCAACCCGGCGCAACCACCGTCCACGACCCTCCCGGGTGCCACCGGAACTCCCTCTGTCCCGCCGATTGCGCCCGGTTCCCCCGTGCCCGCGCCGCCCCCCGGAGGGATGGGCGCGCCTCCTCCTTAGGGCCCCCTACCGTAGGTCGGCCCAGATACCGAGCTGGGAGCGGAAGATGAGCATGCGCCTGTTGGTGGTCAAAATGACCACGTTGTCGTTCACGCCGGCGTTCAGGACGGGGTCGTCTGAGGAAAGGTCCTGTTCAAAGAACCCGCCCGTAAAGGCCGAGAAGCCCAGCGCCCGCCGATCGGTCACCACCACCGCGACGAACCCGGCGGCATGCGTGTCGCGAATCTCCTCCCGGAGCCCCAGGTCCTCCATCTTCCACCGGCCCAGCGAGCCCTGAAAGCCGTACAGGCGCTTGTCGGTCCGGACAAGAATCAACTGCGACAAGACGCGCCGATCCTTGACCCGCTCCCCCAAATCGGTGCGCAGCTCGCTCCAGCGCAGTGTCACAGAGGAGAACGCCAACAGCCGGGCAGAAGTCTGGACCAACGCGTTCAGGCCCTTCGACGAAATATTGATGACCTCCTCACCCGCCAGCAGTCCGATCGGGACCAACCCTTCGCCCGGCGTCGCGGCGAAAATTCGCTCCCGCAGCACCGTCACCAGAACCTGATCCAAGATAGGCCCCTGGGCCCGCGCCGAGGCCAGGGGGGAAAGGACGAGGCTGACCAGGATCCCGATCCGAATGGCCGCCTTCATGCGATCGTGCCGGCCGATCATGGCGCCCAGTGTAACGGAGCCCTGGGGGAGACACAAGAGAGTGGAGCACGGTGTGGAACTACGAATGGGATGGAGCAGAAAAACTTAATGAGGGAAGGGGGAAGCCGGCGCGGCCCGTCCTTAGGGAAGGGCCGCGCCAGACCCGTGACCGAGCGATCCGAGAATCGCTCGAAGCGATGGCGGAGGGTTAAGCCGCTTTGGACTCCGAGAGGAGGGCACGGCCCTTCTCCACCGCGGCCTCGATCCCGGCCTTGGTGCGCTGGGCGACCTTCACCACATCCTTCTTCGCCTTGGTGGCGTACACTTTGATCTCCCTTCGGGTGTCCTTCCCCGACTTCGGAGCGAACAGCAAGCCGGCGGCGGCGCCGAGCACCGCACCTCCGACGAACATCAGGCCAATCATTTTGACCGCAGCCGTACGATTGTTCTCCATCTTCCTACCTCCTGGTGAAAATCCGAGTTGACCGAATACCTTCTTCTGAGGCCGACATACAGCAAGGAACGTACCGTTTGAGCAATCCATTATCATTCAATAAGATGGGCCTCACCTCTATGAAAAACTGAGACACCCGATAGCGTGTCTTCTACCCAACAGTGTGGTGAAAACTATCATTCAATGCGTCCAGATCTTCTCCGGCGACTGCTCGAAGGGATAGACGTGGAGCATCCAGCCATAGATCTGGGGGAGAAATTTCCCGCCGGCCGCCTCGCACTCCTGCTCCGTGACGATCGATCCTTTCAGCCCGAACCGGGTCCTGTCTACCCGGGTTCTCTGGCTTTGAGGGGGCTGGCAAATGTTCACGTGGAGGTGCCATTGTGCAATGCTCAGAGGGACCCGCTTGTCCAGGTCTTCTTCTGTCATCCTTTTCGGGGCGGTGTACATGGCGCCGATTAATTCATAACCCTCCGAGGTCTTCTTATAGAGGAGCGAGGTGGGCTCCGCCGGGTTGAAGGTAAACGCACCCCGAAAGGCGTTCCCCTTGTTCGTGAAATGGTATCGCGGCTGTGGAATGTCCGGGTGAAAGGGCTGGAACCCGTCCTCCAGCGCCACCCGGTAGTCTTTGTACTTCTCCAGCGCTCCTCTCAGGCTTTGGACGATCCGCTCCGCGCGCTGGCGGTCTTCCGGCGTCTGGGGCCGAAGCGCGGTCCATCTAAAATGCGGGCCCAGATGCTGGTGCGCGGACGTCATGGATTCCACCGCATCCCCTTGGTGCTGGTGCTCCATCTCCATGCCATGGTCCCCGTGTCCGCCCTCGTCGGCGAAAGCGTCCAGATCGGTTCTGACACCAACCAGCATGATAGGGACCACCAAAATGAGCGGCAGGAAAGCCTTCAGGACTCCCATGTCCGACCTCCTTTTTCTTTCTCTATATTAAGACACCGGCCGGGAGGAAAAGTGACATCCCGGAGGCCTGAGGCAGGCGCCTACCGCTCGCGGACGCTTTCCCGCGCGGACTTGAAGAGGGGGCTGAGGAAGAATTCGATCAGGCGGCGTGATTGATGCTCTTGGGTTTGTCTGCCCCTAAAGGAGGTAAAAACCGAGGGCTTGTAACTGGTGTGGGTCCAGCGCGGAAAATTGCACGCCCATTGTCGCCTGTTTCTGCCGGAGCTTAATCCAGCGAACGACGCAGGGGAGCGGAAGTCGCGTCCGAGAACTGTCGTCCAAGGTGACGGTGACCGTGATGGGTTGTCCCTCGTGCATGGTCGCCAGAAACCGTGCTCGCAGCCGCATTCCGGTGTTCGAAAGATCCAGCACCGTGCACACTTCCCCAATGGTCCTCCCGCCTTGAACGAGCATGACCTCGCCTGGGAGTCGTGTGGGCTTGCGGTAATGCGCCCGACGATTCAGGAGCACCTTAAAGGAGTGACCGCATGAGCAATCCACCACGAAGGAATTGGAAGACTCAGCCGGCAAGTCATTGGCATGACCCTCCGTCACATGCTGGCACTGAGGACAGACGATTCGATAGGTCTGGCTTGGTGTGAGATGGACGAGTAGTTGGTCTTTTTCCATAGCATTTATGTACTGCCCCCCTTAAATTTGGACAGGTAGTGTCTTGTTTTTGACTAACCAATCCGCATAGAACTCGGCCGGTGCCTGCATCCCCAAGGCGCTGTGCGGTGCCTCCCGGTTGTAGTGTTCGATCCACTGCGGCACCTGG
>JBGPTH010000031.1:0-32387 GCA_041490525.1 Nitrospiria bacterium | reverse complement strand
GGTCTCCGGCTGCATCAATACCCGCGCCTGCGCCCTGGCCATCCGGGAGGTCTCGGCCTTCTCCGTCACATCGACCATCCGTGCCCGGCCGGCGTCGTTGAAATGGGTGAACTCGCTCATCGGTCACCGTCCTTAGGTGGCGGCGAAAGCGCCGATTCAATTATCATGGTCATCTGGAAGCCAAGTCAAGGGAAAAGCCACGCGGCGACGCCGCCTTGACAATCCCTCCGGGGTATCGAAAAATACCGCTCTGGCGCGAAGTTAGGAGTGGCATCCGTGACCGATCGGCTGATCATCGAACGGCTCGAATTCCAGGGCCATTGCGGCGTGTCGGAGGACGAGCGGGCGTCCCCGCAGCCGATCGCCGTGGACCTCGAACTCGCCTTCGACATGGCCGCGGCGGCCGCCACCGACGACCTGACCCGCACGGTGGACTATTTGGCGGTGGCCGACCATGTGGCCGCCATCGTCCGGACCGAGCAGTTCCATCTGCTCGAGGCGCTGGCCGAACGGCTGGCCCAGGCGATCCTCACGGCCTTCCCCGTGATGGAGGTCACTCTATGGGCGCGCAAATTGAAACCGCCGGTCAGCGGGGTTCGGGAGTCCGTGGGCGCCCGGATCGTACGCCAGGCGTCCTGGGCCGCGGGGGACCAGCTCGGCGCGCCCGCGCCCTGGCTCGTGCAGCACCGGCGCCTCCTCACGCCCGGCCGCGCGCTCGACCTGGCCTGCGGGAACGGCCGCAACGCGGTCTATCTGGCGCAGGAAGGGTTCCGCGTGGAGGCGTGGGACCGGGACGCCGCGGGCCTGGACGCCCTGCGCAAGAGAGCCGACGCCCTCGGCCTCCGCACCCTCACGACCCGGATCGTGGACCTGGAACAGGAGCCGGCGATCCCCCCCGCCTCGTTCGATCTCATCACCGTGTTCTACTATCTCCAGCGTGACTTAATTCCAAATATCGTGCAGGCCCTCAAGCCCGGCGGCGTGGTCGTCTACGAAACCTTCCTCCTCGACAACCACGAGCGGTTTGCTCACCCCCGCCGCCGGGAGTTCTGCCTGGGCCGAAACGAACTCATCTCGCTGTTCGTCGGGCTCCGCACCCTCGCCTACCGGGAAGGTCCGCTGGACCCAGACCGGGGCCCGTTCCTCGCCGGCCTCGTCGCCCAACGCCCCTTGTAACCGGGGCTGCGGGCCGTCGTTTCCTCGCCTTGCCAACCTGCCTTCTCCCTGCTAGGCTACTTTGCAGATTGTCCCCAAGTAAATCGTCGTCAATCCCTATGGCCGCACGCTCATCCAACACGGTTCCCGCGCACCTCACCGCCAACGCCACGGCCGTGCTGCGTCACCGGTATCTCCGGCGAAAGCCGGACGGCACGCCGGCCGAGACCCCGGCCGATTTGTTCCGGCGGGTCGCGCGCAACATCGCCCGGGCCGAACGGCTCTATGATCCCAGGATTCCGCTCCGCCCTTTCGAAGCGCGGTTTTTCGACCTCATGGCCCGGCTGGAGTTTCTCCCCAATTCCCCCACCTTGATGAACGCCGGGAGAGAGCTGCAACAATTGGCGGCCTGCTTCGTGCTCCCGGTGGAGGACTCGCTGGAATCCATCTTCGAGGCGGTCAAGCACACCGCCCTCATTCACCAGAGCGGCGGGGGCACGGGCTTTTCTTTTAGCCACCTGAGGCCGAAGAACGATCCCGTGTCCACCACCAACGGCATCGCCAGCGGGCCAGTCTCCTTCATCAAGGTCTTCAACACGGCGACCGAGGTCATCAAGCAGGGCGGCACGCGCCGGGGCGCCAACATGGGGGTCCTCCGGATCGACCACCCGGACATCCTCGACTTCATCGGGGCCAAGGAGACCCCAGGCGCCCTGACTAATTTCAACCTGTCCGTCGCCGTGACCGACGCCTTCATGAAGGCCAGGGCGCGGCGCCGAGCCTATCCCCTCATCAATCCCCGCACGGGAAAACCGGTGGGCCGCGTGAGCGCGGCCGCCGTCTTCGACCGCCTCGTTCAGGCCGCCTGGCGGTCCGGCGAGCCCGGGGTGCTCTTCCTGGACCGCATCAACGAGGCGAATCCGACGCCGCACATCGGCCGCATCGAGGCGACGAACCCCTGCGGCGAGCAGCCGCTCCTCCCCTACGAGTCGTGCAACTTGGGCTCGATCAATCTGGCGCGGATGGTCAAAGGCACCGGCGCGGGACGGCAGGTGGACTACGCCAAACTCGCCCGCGTGATCCCGGTCGCGGTGCGCTTTCTGGACAACGTCATCGATATGAACAGTTATCCCCTGCCGGAAATCGAAGCCGTGACCAAGGGAAACCGCAAGATCGGACTCGGGGTGATGGGCTGGGCCGACCTGCTGATCCAGTTGGGCATTCCCTACGACAGCCGGGACGCGCTCGCCCTGGCGGACCGCGTGATGGGCTTCATTCAAGCGCAGGCCCGGGAGGCCTCGGCCGCGCTGGCCGCCGAGCGCGGGGTCTTTCCCAACTACAAAGGCAGCCGGCTCGAAGAGCAGGGGCTTCGCTTGCGCAACGCCACCTGCACGACGGTCGCCCCCACCGGCACCCTCAGCATCATCGCGGGCTGCTCCGCCGGGATCGAGCCGCTGTACGCCGTGAGCTTCGTGCGGATCGTCCTGGAGGAGCGCCGCCTGCCGGAGCTCCACGCGGGATTCGTCCAGGCCATGCGCCGGGAAGGGCTCTGGTCCAAGGCCCTGCGACGGAAGATCGCCGAACGGGAATCCATCCAGGGCCTCACGGAGATTCCGTTGAGCCTCCGCCGGCTCTTCCTGACGGCCCATGACCTGAGCCCGGAGGCGCACATCGCCATGCAGGCGGTCTTTCAGAAGCACTCGGACAGCGCGGTGTCCAAGACCATCAATCTACCCCACGACGCCACGGGGAAGGACGTCGCCAGAGCGTTCACGCTGGCCTATGAACTCGGGTGCAAGGGCGTCACGGTCTTTCGCAGCGGGACCCGCGACGGGCAGGTCCTCGCCTGCTCGCCCGTCCAGCCGTGCTGACCGCTCCCATGCGACGCGACCCCGCCTGCGCCGGCAGCTTCTACGACGCCTCGCCGGAAGAACTCCGGGCGCACGTGCGGGCCCTCCTGGAGCCCGAGGCCGAGCGCCTGCCGGCGCGGGCGATCGTCTGTCCCCACGCCGGCCTCATGTACTCGGGGGGCGTGGCGGGGTCGGTGTACAGCCGCGTGGGGCTGCCCGCGACGGCCATCCTCATCGGGCCCAACCACACCGGACAGGGACCGCCGGTCTCGGTCTATGCCGAAGGCGAGTGGGCGATACCCGGCGGGGTGTTGACCGTGGCGGCCGATCTCGCTCGGGCCCTGCTCGCCCGGTTCCCCCTCGCGAAACCGGACCGCCTCGCCCATCGGGATGAGCATTGCCTCGAGGTGCAGCTTCCCTTCCTGTCCCTGCTCCAGCCGGACATCCAGATCCTGCCCATCGTGCTCGGATTTCGCGACCTGGAAACCTGCCGGGCGCTGGGACGCGCGCTCGCGGCCGTCATCGAAGGGGTCCCCACCCCGCCCTTGTTGATCGCCAGCAGCGACATGACCCATTGCGGACCGGGCTTCGGCCAGTGGCCCCCGCCGGGCCTCACCGCCGAGGCCTTCGCCCATCAACAGGACCGGCTCGCGCTTGACGCCCTGCAAACCCTGGACGGGGAGCAGCTCCACCGGACGGTGGAACAGCACGAGATCACGATGTGCGGGTATGTGCCGACCACGGCCGTCCTGTTCGCCGCCCGCCTGCTGGGGGCCACGAAGGCGACCGTGATCCGGTACGCCACGTCGGCCGATGTCAGCCGGGACGTGGATCGGGTGGTCGGCTATGCGGGGGTGGTGATCACCTGAAGGATTGCCTTCGCTTACTTCTCGTCCACGGCCTTCACGCTCCTGATGAAGCCTTCCATCTCACGGAGGACGAGGGCCCGTTCCTCCGGCGTAAACGTCTCCCAGTCTCGCCGGAGGGGGTCCAGCACCCGCCGGATCGCATCATAGAGAGTGTACGCCCGTTTCCCTTCCATCGTGTGCCCCCCTCCTGAGTTTCTGACTTCGCCTTCATCTGTGTAACGAATCCGGAGACCTCCCGTCAAGGCGCGGGGTTGCAAAGTGCCGAAGACCTTCGTAGGATGGCACCCCGTGCTCCCTTATCCCAATATCGATCCGGTGCTGATCCGGCTGGGCCCCCTCGCCATCCGATGGTACGGCCTGATGTACATCCTCGGACTGGCCGCGGCGTTCTTCCTGATCAAAGCCCGCGCGGCGCAGCGGCAGGTCGCGCTGGCCCTCGAAGACCTTCATGACCTCATCCTGTACGGCGCCATCGGGGTCATCCTGGGAGGCCGGCTCGGGTACACCCTCTTCTACAATCTCCCGTACTATATCGAGCACCCGGGCAAGATCCTCGCGGTCTGGGAGGGGGGGATGTCCTTCCACGGGGGCCTGATCGGGGTGATCCTGGCGGTGTGGTTCTTCGCCAAGCGCAAGGGGCACACGTTCTATTCGATTGCCGACCTGGTGGCCCTGGCCGCCCCGATCGGGCTGGGCTTGGGGCGGCTCGGCAACTTCATCAACGGCGAGCTCTACGGGCGCCCCAGCGAGGTCCCCTGGTGCATGGTCTTTGACAGGACAGGCGGCGGCCCCTTCTGTCGTCATCCGTCGCAATTGTACGAAGCCGCGCTGGAGGGACTCGTCCTCTTCGCCCTGCTCTGGGCGCTGGGGCGGCGCCCTCGCCCCGGCGGGACGCTGTTCTGGACCTTCATCGCGGGGTACGGGGCCTGCCGGGTGTTCGTGGAATTCTTCCGTGAGCCGGATGCCCAACTGGGGCTCTGGGCCGATGTCGTCTCGATGGGCCAGGCGCTCAGCCTTCCCATGGTGGTGGGAGGGCTCATCATGCTGGCCGTCGTGCATCAAAAACAAGCGCCTGTGAAAAGGAGTAAGTGATGTTGAAGATTGGGCGTCCTGAGACATTGGAAGTCCTGCGCCTGCCTTTCGTGTTGCCCGCATTCCTGCTCTGCGCGGCGCTGGTGCCGGCAGGCGCGGGCCTCATCCAGGCCGTCCCGCCGGCAGGCTACGGCCAGCCCAGCGGCGAATTCGACATCACGCTCTCCCGCGTTCCCGTGAAAGACCGCGTCGCCGCCAAGGCTCTGGAGCCGCCCGTCAAGCCGACCCCGGAAATCCTGGCCGAGGGCAAAGCCCTTTTCCTGGGACGCGGCACCTGCTTTCAGTGTCACGGCCCGGAGGGCAAGGGCGACGGCGGCGCCGCCAAGATTCTGCCCATCCAGCCGCGCGACTTCACCAATCCGAAGTTCAACAAGGTGCGGACGCCCGGCGAGATGATGTGGGTCCTGAAGAACGGCAGCCTGGGCCAGACCGGCAATATCCCCGGGACAGGGATGCTGCCGATCGTCGGCCAGTTCCTGAGCGAAGAAGACGGCTGGAAGGTGTTGCTCTACGAACGCAGCCTCGGCGAAGCCAAGTAGATACGCTCTCTTGTCGAATTTCTACGGACTCCGGCGTATCATCGTGGAGCGGCGGATCCTCAGAAAGCAAGGCTTGGGCTAAAAAGGAGGGTAAGCGATGGCGAATATCAACATAGACCTCTGGAAAGCGACAACGATTGGCCTGGTCCTAGTGGTTGCTGCGGCGGGCATCACCACATTGGTGGTAGGGCAGAAGAGTGAAAGCGGGGCGCCGAAGGCGACATCGAAGAACGCCGCGGTTGAGCATCATCGGAACATCCAGGCGGAGATTAACAAGTGCAACGAATATGCCGCCTCGCAGGTCGGCGATAAGACCACGGAGGTCCTCAAAGATGTGGCGGTCGGGGGAGTGGCGGGCGCCGGGACCGGCGCGGCAGGCGGGGCCATCGCCGGCGGCGGGTCGGGCGCCGGCAAGGGCGCGGCGATCGGCGGCATTGTGGGCGTCGTGGGAGGGGCGCTGTACGGGTTGAACGAAAACAAGGGGCACGATGAGCGTTACCAGAAGGCGTATGCGTCCTGCATGCGTTCACATGGCTACGAATAAGCCACGCACCCGAAATCGGTGACTCCCCTGTGGGGGATCGCCTTGCGCCGGGAACCGCTACGAACAGAGCCTCGGCGGAGCCAAGTAGAGAGCTCAGGGGCTGTAGCTAGCTTGGTGTCACCTAGCTTGGTGTCTGGCACCCTTCTCCCAGGTGCCTGACACCGTTTTTTCGCCTTACCACGTTTTTTCGCCCCCAGGCACTGGTCTGGGCTTGGGGGCGCCTTCAAGGCTGATTGAAGAGGCAGTAAAGGGCCGTTCAATCTTCAGCGCCGTCAGCGCCCGCGCAAGTTACCCGTTGGGTTGACACGGCAAGAAGGCAAGTCTAGGGTGGATGGGGAGAGTTCACGAAATAGACTGCAGGAGTTGGGAGCAGCAAACTTAATAGTTAGTACCCGACGTCAGCCGCCTGTCAGACCGGATCGCTGAGAATCATGCTCGCACTCGTTCCCGGAAAAGATCTCCTCGGCCGCTACTTCATCGACAAGGTCGTCGGTACCGGAGGCTTTGGTGCCGTCTGGAAAGCCTTCGACAGGCAACTCAACAGGAACGTAGCTCTAAAGCGCCTACTGAAGCATGGGGCAATCCCGGATGCGACCGCACTCAAGAGCATACTTGAGGAAGCAAAGAAGAACGCTTTGGTAGTGCATCCGAACGTCGTGCAAGTTTATGACATTATCCAGGTCGAAAGCGAATACCTCATTGTGATGGAGTTCGTGGATGGCGACTCATTGCATGCCTACCTTCGCAAAGTGGCGCTTTTAGGCCAGGGTATTCCTCTTGAGCAGGCCATCGACTGGCTTCGGGAAATCCTCGAAGGCGTGGCCTACGCTCACGGTCAGAGAGTCTGCCATCGCGACTTAAGTCCAATGAACATCCTGCTCTCGTCTGGTGGTGTGCCAAAGATCAGTGATTTTGGAATTGCTCGGATCATGCCTGTTAAGGACAGTGCAGCTTCCACTCCTCCACCGGCCTCCACACAAGGTGGCACTGGCAACCCAGAATATATGGCCCCGGAACAGGCACGGGGGGAAACAGCCGACTTCCTTTCTGATCTTTTCATGGTCGGAATCTGCGGCTATCTACTCCTGACCGCCAGGCATCCCTTTGCCCATCCGAGTGGCCTCTTTTCTTTGTCTGAACTCCTCAAGGACGATTCGTACCAACCTCCAGTACCGATTCCTCCTACAACCCTTGGGATTAGTGAGCAACGACGGTATCGAGAATACATCGCGATCGTAATGCGCCTGATTAGCCGTGACCGAGCAAGCAGGTATCAGGACGCACAGGAGGCGATCGACGCAATCGAACGCGTTGTTCCATCCGTGGACTGCCCGTCCTGCGGCGAGCGGGTTCCTGAACACTACCGATTCTGTGGGCACTGCGGATTTGCCTTGACTACTCCTTCCAGCCCTATACCCCCTCCTCGGGGCCAGACGCCCCAGAAAGCCATGTCCGCAGCGGAACTCGGAGAGCAAGGGTTTCGGCTCGCGCGGGCCCAGCGCTGGCCAGAAGCGATTGACGCATACAGGAGGGCTATCGATGCAGACCCCGACCTCCGGAAGACCTATTGGAACCTTGGGTTCGCATACAACCGGATCGGGGACTTCCCCGCAACTATCGAAATCCTCTCGAAGGGACTCAATTTGGTACCCACGCACAACGACTTCCGTGCGGGGATGCTGTACGAGCGAAGCATTGCCTTAGCTAACCTGAAGAAATATGATGCTGCCTTGCTTGATCTCAACGAATCTCTGCGGCTGAATCCCAACTCCGTACGAAGTTTGTTTTACCGCGCGCGTGTCAATCTCCTGAGGGACGATCTCGATGCCGCAATCAACGATGCCCGCGCCGTCCTTCATCTTAATCCAGACCACTCGGCAGCCTTGCGCATGATCGACCAACTTTCCAGTGCTCGCGCGTCGCCCGGTGTTTAACACCTGACACGCGCTTGTAGCTGGCGAACGCGTACGTTCGAAAGGCCGTTCAAATCAAAGCTAGGGGTGGAATCGAGACATAGAGGGTCTAGTTCGAGTCCTTCAATGGCTCCCTATATCAGATAAATCTGGGCACTGGACACAGGTTCTTCCTTTGACCTCAAACAGCACCTGTCCAAATCTCAAGTGGGGCACAACATTCTCATTGAGATTCTTCAGGCTGACGTGGACGAGCGCCTTCAAGGATTTTTGCATCCCCCCCGAGATCAAACAGCGGTATCCCACGATAGCGAGCCCATGTTACTAGAAATCCATCTAAATAATTAGCCAAGCTATCATACGGTTGACCGCCCGTTACGACAAACTTGAGGGCTGGCAAGTTCACGGCTATCCCCGTCTTAATCCCCGGCAGTTCGTGGCTTTCACAGAGATAGAGACAGCCATGAATGCATGGAAATCTCGATCGTCCGTCCTGTTTCTTTTTCAATAACAAGTGAGAAACAGAAAAGCGTACGACATCAGGATTCAACGTTATGTTTGCATTGTTGATTAATATCACAAGACCGATAGTCGGTGTAATCTTGTATTCACGGGCAGTCGAATTGATTTGCGAGTTAGCCTTTTGGAAATGGCTTTCAAGACTGGCAGAAACTAACTGCACAATTTTTCTATTTAATGATTCCTTATCCGGCTGGTTCTCAATGATTCGATTAGTGGAAAGCGTACCGTAGGCGAGAAACCCTCTTGCCTTGATAAGTTCGTCGATAAAGTTCTGAACCTTCCAGAGCGTATCATTTTCGAGGCATTTCAATTCGGCGACGATGCTGCGCCCGTTGAGCAAGTAATCGGCTCGCCGTTGTCCAGAGATGGTGCTTTCTGGAAGCACTTCGCAGGTCGGGAGGCTTTTGACAAAAGCCTTGAATTCATTTTCGGTTATCGCCACGGCTCAATCAATGATGTGGGATCTCGAAATGTCATAGTGGAAAAGGGGACGGCTCAGCCTCTCCCCTTTTACACCCCTTCCATACGGCATGAATTCTATCATCAAAGAATTTTGTGTAAGTTTTTGTTGGCAAGAACGACTGAAGAATTAGGCAGTGTGTTGAATGTCATCCGGCAGTAGCATGCGTAGGTCACATATATATCCTGAAGACAATAATTCGCTATCGCTTCCCATTCACCTCGATCCCACATGCCCGCTATTTGTTCACCGGATCCAGACTTGGTTTCCACACCCAAGGCCCTAGCGAGTACGTCTAGCGTGGCATAACTGCGGACGTCCCAGTTCGACCATTCAGCCATCGTATCAAAGACCGGCTTACTCCTAAACTTGGCTAGGTTAAGATCAATACTCGGTTTCACCTGATTTATAATCGAACGCTTTTTAAGGAAAGGGAGATCAAATCCCAAACCATTATGTGTAATTATCAGTTCAGGCCGTACCGCTCCTAGCCGGTTCCAGAATTCCTGCAGAATCTTTTTCTCGTTTGGACCATACCAAGCGATCGTTTCCTCCGGCGACCTATCATCCTTCAGGATAAACAGACCGATACATACAATCCGGCTAAACGTTCCATCAAAGACACACTTCTCGTACTCTTTTTCTATATTCGTAACGGTTTCAACTTCAGTCTCTAGGTTGATCCCTTTAAGCACAGCCCATTCTTCCTTAGACGGCTTTACTGTTTCTATGTCCAAAACAACTTGCATCTCAATTCTCCGAATGTCACTAGCCCTCGCCAGTAATCGCCGCGAACTTCTTTTGCAATTGCTCCCCCTTGATCTGGTTTAGCCTGCGTACATGCCCAATCATGCCTTTAAGACGATTCTTGGCCTTCTTTTCAGCTAGCCCAGGGAATAGCGCGCCAAAGCCCCTTTCGCTTGCGTGGTGTAGGATGGCGCGAACTTTCTTGTAGTAGTCCTTTGGAATATTGATCTTCGTATTCACGGATATACCCGTCACGATTTTCCTTTCCCCCGCTTTACTTACCCCTGTCTTTTTGAGATTCAACGAGAATCCTTCGGCCTCGATTATGCGGAAAAGTAGGTTCTTTACCTTTGCTGCTCGAATCGATCCGGATATAAATATGTCATCTCCGTACACCGACATAGTCAGACCATGTTTCTGACAAACCCCACTGATTCTCTTGGCCGAAGACGTCAGGATCTGATTTGCAATGCCTGGACTTGTCGGTGGACCTTGCGGCAGCTGGTTTTCATAGGTAGTCAATTCCGTTAGCAGTCTTGCAACAGGACGTGAACAACCTCTCTCTAAAAACATTTCGTATACCCTCGTCGGTCGTATACTAGGAAAGAAATCCTTTATGTCCAACGTGACCAGTACCGGCTTGCCCACATGCAATGCAGCGCTTTTAATTGCATCTCTCTTCTTTCGATAGCCATAAATGGTACCGTGCACCGGAAAACGCCTCAGCAACCTGCGATGAATCAGCCGCTGAACCTTTTTCAAAGCGGGATTAGGGATACGGTAGACGCGGGATCCACCATCTTTTTTTTCTTCGACCTTCTTGCGGTAGCACCTATCGACCTGATGAGCAAGCCGAAATAGCTCCCCAATTGGAACACTAAGTAATTCAGTGAGGTCTTCTATGGTAGAAAGAGAGAAAGTATTTTCATTCACTTTAGGAGGATGCTAGCCCGTTCGCCTCTGCTCAGCCAGGCGAAGAGCCTCCATTTCGAGAAGTAGACGCTTAACCTTCAGGAGGGAATTTTCTTTCATAGAACTCATCTCGGGCAAACTCTCGGATTCCCAAAACAGCATACTGATTGGAACATTCAAGGCCTTAGCAATGGCTCGCAAAACATTCAAACTCGGGTCTCGCTTTCCAGACTCAACTAAGGACAGATAGTTTGCCTTGATTCCTGCTCGTTGGGCCAAGTCCTTTTGTTTCAGGCCGGAAGCTGTCCGTAGAACCTTTATGATGTGACCTATATTTTGGTTTTGTTGAATCATAGCTTATATGAGTACGCAAAAAATCAAAGAGGAAATTGGTTTGGATGATTAAGAAGTCGATAGGTGTTTAGCTATACTGACGATCAAGATGACGGCCCGGCGCTGCATCCTCCAGAACCGATGTCTGGACTTCGCACCGGTTTTCTCCAGCTTCACCATAGATCGCTGGAGTGACCGCAGATCGCTAAACAACCTACCGAGCTTCCGGGGTTCTAGCGGCTCATTGCTCGAAGCCATCACCTCTAACAAGGCGATAGATTCTTCGAGCAACAGCACTGCCCTTCGTCTCAGAGGCATGTTCCAACCTCCTTTCTCCTTCCGTCTCCACATAGCACCGGTGGGCCGCTAAACACCTGGCGCGGCTCCGGTCTGACCGCGCCAGGGAACCCTGCTTAAAGACCCCGCCCAAGCCGACCTGGTCACCTACCAGGCAAGGGCAGGAAGGAGCGTGCTACCTGAAACCCAGCAGGATCGATTAACCCTACTTGGATCGGGATACACTGCCCCTTTACTCGTCTGGACAGGTGATGCGAATCTAGTTCGCCCACCCATCCTGCTACGGAAGGATTCTTCCGAAGGGCTGCTATGTCAAAGAACAACGGGCGGATCGCCCGTGCGATAAGCTCACGATACACGATGTATGGTTAGACTGTCAAGAATTTTGACTAGCAGAAATTAAAAATATCCTATTGGATATCAATATTTGATTTTTATAGTCTTTGCACGGTCACACCACACTGGAATCAGACCCAAAAATATATTTACGTAAAGTTGCTATATCAGCGCTGGCGTAATCGCGGCATTCTCCATCTCAAGCTTCCAGCGGTCGACGAACGAGCTGTCTTCGGGGAAAAATGGACAAGCTGCTTTCTCATGTCTTACGCGGTCGATCCGGGACAAAAAGGACCCTGGACCGGTTTCGGGTGGGCAGGTCATTTCGGCTTGCGGTGTCTACTTCATCGGTTCCGCCGTGCAGAACCACTCCATGCCCATCTTCGTGCCCTTCACGCCCTTCATCGCCGCGACGAGGGTCTCCGGTTTCACGCTCCCGTCATGCGTCACGACGGCGTGGCCCTTCATACTTTTCAGGTCCACCGCCTTGACACCCTTCACGGCCATCAACCCCTCGGTGACTTCCTTGGGATAGAACTCGCAGAACTTCCCGCCCAGCATGAGCGTCACAGCCGGGTCCGCGGCTCCGGCCGCGGATACCAGAAGGCTCATTCCGAACACCACTGCGAGACCGAATGTCGTGATGCTGCGCATGTATGTCCTCCTTATGGGTTTGACCTGCCCCCACTAGTCGTTCCACTTTGAATTTTAGTCCTGCACATCACGAATAGCTAGGCTTGGGCGCGGACGTCTTGTATCCCGGCGCGCTATGTGGGCGGATATTTCTGTTTAAGAGTTAAGGAGAGGAAAAAGAGGACAGGCTGCTTTTCTACTGCCTTGCGCGGTCGAACCGGGATAAAAAAGTAGCCTGGACCGGTTTCAGGGGGGGCAGGTCACGGGTATATCGAGAGCTTCAATGGTAAGCTACGGGACAAGTTGCTGAACGGGGAACTCTTCTATACGCTCTGGGAGGCCCAAGTGGTCGCTGAACGTTGGCGGCAGGCGTATAATCAGGTCCGGCCGCATAGCGCACTCGGCTACCGGCCGCCGGCGCCAGAGACGATCGAGCCGCAGCCGATGTGTGCATGACTCACATTGAAGGTGGGACAACTATTGGGGGCAGGTCAGTGAACCTTACCAAGGAGAATCGCTGCGCCGCCGCCCTGCGGCAGCCCGGCGGCATTCTGCTCGTGTCCTGCTATGAACTCGGCCACCAGCCGATCGGCCTCGCTCAACCCTTGGGGTTTCTCGAGCACGCCGGGTATGCACCGGCCGCCATGGACATCGCAGTTGAGGACATCGATCCGGCGCAAGTGACCGCCGCGTCATTCGTCGGAATCTCGGTGCCGATGCACACGGCCCTCCGCCTCGGTGTGCGGGTCGCCGGGATGGTTCGCCAAATCAATCCGACTGCGCATATCTGTTTCTATGGGCTGTACGCCTCCATCAATGCCGAGTACCTTCTCCAGAAGGCGTCGCTGGCAGACACGGTGATCGGGGGCGAGTACGAGGCGCCGCTGATGCATCTGATTGCCGCACTGGACCGAGGGGAACCGGATGTCTACGATCTAGCGGGCGTGAGCTGCATCGCGAAGCCTGATGGCGAGGCTCGTATGGCAGCGCCGTATTTGGAACGGGCTCCGCGCCTCTTTTCGCCCGCCAGCCGCAGCCGGCTCCCCTCGCTGGACAAATACGCCAGGCTTGAGCAGGACGGCACACGGCATCTCGCCGGTTACGTGGAAGCCAGCCGAGGCTGCCTGCACCGGTGTCTCCATTGCCCGATCGTTCCGGTCTATCAAGGCCGGTTCTTTCTGGTCCCGGAAGACGCTGTCTTGGAGGACATCCGGCGGCAAGTGGAAGCAGGCGCGAAACATATGACGTTCGGTGATCCCGACTTTCTGAACGGGCCCGGCCATTCGCTCAAAATCGTGCGCGCGCTGCACGCCGAGTTCCCTGCGATCACCTTCGACTGCACCGCCAAAATCGAGCATCTTCTCAAGCATCAGGCGATCCTTCCGGACTTGGCTGCGCTAGGCTGCATCTTCATCATTTCCGCGGTGGAATCATTCAGCGACGACGTGCTGTCGAAGCTCGAAAAGGGGCATACGCGACCGGACGTCACCGCCGCCCTCAGCCTGCTCCGTTCGGCCGGTATCGCGCTTCGGCCCTCGCTGGTGCCGTTCACGCCGTGGAGCACGGTCGAGGATTATCTCGAACTGTTCGATCTCATGGAGCGGCATAACTTGATCGACGCCACGGATCCCGTGCAGTACAGCATACGGCTGCTGATTCCGCCAGGCTCCGCGCTGCTGAAACGCTCCGATATCCGCTCGTTGATAGGCCCCCTGGATCAGGCCGCATTCCAATATCCATGGAAGCATCCCGATCCCTGCATGGACAGGTTGCACAAGGCGGCGAGCGTTGCCGTCGAACACGCCGCGAACACCGGCGAAGAACAGGATGTGACGTTTGATCGCCTCCGGTCCATCGCTTATGATATCGCCGGTCGAACGCCGCCTCACGTCTCCACGCGTGCACCTCACCGGCGGCGGCCGCCACGGCTGACCGAGGCATGGTTTTGCTGCGCCGAACCGACTGAAGGGCAGCATCGTCCTTTCCGGATGCAGGAACATGACGGCGTGTAGGCGACTCTGCCGGGTCCAGATGGTTGGTCTGCGTGACATGGAAGGAGATCGGTGATGGAACTGGCGATGCAAGGAACGCTGTTGCAGGAACTGCTGAATCTCGAACTGCCGCCCGTGGCGATTGCATTCCGGGAGGCCGCTCCGCCGAACGTGCCTCGCATCGAGGCGCCGCAGCCCGCCGGATGCGGGTACTGGCGTCTGGCTGCCGCAGGGAAAATCTTCTACACCGAGGCCGCGGATCACTATTCCTGTCCGGTCGGCGCGCATACTCATGGCGTTGAACTACCCGCGCAGGTGGCCGCAGAGTTGAACGCGGTCGTCCAGACGATGGTCGGCATTCAGTACATCACGATGGAGGAGATTCAAAAGATCCCGCGCCGCCGGGACCCGTTTCGCCTGGCGCTGTATGCTCCGCTCGCCGAAGCCCCATTTGAACCGGATGTCGTCTTGGTGCGCGGAACCGTGAAGCAACTGATGCTGCTTGCGGAGGCATCCCAGGCAGCCGGCGTAGCCGCGGGAGGAGCCACAATGGGCCGGCCCACCTGCGTCGTGCTTCCCCAAACGCTGCAGTCCGGCCATGCCGCGGCAAGCTTCGGCTGCATCGGAAACCGAGTCTATACCGGGTTGGGAGACGACGAGGGCTATTACTGTCTCCCCGGATCCACGGTCGTGGAGGTGGTGACCAAGCTGACTGCAGTGGCCGAGGCGAACCGTCAGTTGGAAAGTTTCCACAAAGCGCGGGCCACTACTCCTGCGTCTTAAATGCCACGGCTCTTGCTGCTCCTCCCGACAACGACCTACCGCGCCGAGGCGTTTCTCGATGCCGCGCGGAAGCTCGATCTCGATGTGACGGTCGGATCGGAAACAGAAGCGGACCCGCCGCCTTCGGCCGGATTTTTGCCGCTTAATTTTCGGAACCTCCAAAACGCGCGCCGTACTGTTCTCGCCTTTGCCGTGAAGTATCCCATCGCCGCAGTCGTCGGCGTGGACGACAATTCAGCGCTCATCGCAGCGAGGCTCGCCGAAACGCTGGGGCTTCCGCACAATTCCGTTGACTCCGTTGCGGCTGCGAGAAACAAACGGCGAATGCGCGAGCTTTTGCGGCAACACGGCGTTCCTGCCCCGCAACACACTGTCTTTTCCGTTGATGAGGACCCCGGCGAGGCGGCCGGCAAGGTCCGCTATCCGTGCGTGGTCAAACCGCTCATCCTGTCCGCGAGTTGCGGCGTCATTCGCGCAAACAACCGCGAGGAATTCGCGGCGGCCTTCCAACGGGTCAGTCTGCTCCTTGAACGATTGGGACTGCGGAGCCGGGACGAAGCCGGAGGATCCATTCTGGCTGAGGATTTCGTCCCCGGGCAAGAAGTCGCGCTTGAGGGGCTGTTGAGGCACGGCGAGCTTCGGGTGCTGGCTCTGTTCGATAAACCGGACCCGCTGAACGGGCCGTTTTTCGAAGAGACGATCTACGTCACCCCGTCACGGCGGTCCTCGACGACACAGGCGGAGATCGCCGCGCGCGCGGCTGAGGCGGCGAAGGCGCTTGGGCTGCAAGAGGGGCCGATTCACGGCGAGTTCCGGGTCAATGATCGCGGCGTCTGGGTCATCGAAATGGCCGCGCGCTCGATCGGCGGCCGGTGTTCCCGGACATTGCGTTTTGTAACCGATATGTCGCTGGAAGAATTGATCCTGCGGCACGCGCTCGGCATGGAGATGCCCGCGTGCGAGCGCGAGCGGCAGGCCGCCGGCGTGATGATGCTGCCGATCCCACGCGGTGGGACCCTAATTGAGACCGGAGGAGAGGCCGACGCGCTCGAAGTCCCGGGGATTGAAGAAGTGGCGATCACCGCGCAACCCGGCGACTCTCTCGTCCCGCTGCCCGAAGGCACACGCTATCTTGGTTTTATGATTGCCCGGGCGGACAGTCCTGAAGCGGTTGAAGCGGCGCTGCGCGAAGCGCATCGAAGACTGAGATTCGTAATCGCCGATGCACCGCAGGCGGCTGGTTCGAAGACGATCAGGTTTTAGGACTTCTTGTTGATCTCCGACGCCATCCTTCTCGACCAATCCTCGAGGCTCTGGCCTTGGGCGGTGACATCCGTCGTACCCGTCATATCGTGGACCCGCACACTCTCCGCCTCTTCCCCATTGCCTTTGAGGTTCTTCTTGATGAACTCAATCTCGGTGTCGAAGCGCTCGGGCGCGACCGCGAGAATGCTCGTAATGCGCCACTTGGTGGTCGGATTGCCCTCGGCATCTAGGTCGCACGCATAGTGCACAATGTCGAGTTTTCCGCTCGAAAGGGTCTTGGCGAGCATGCGATAGGTGGAGCCTTTGTCGGAACGGATCAGCGCCGCCTTGTACAACCGCTCCCCTTTATCGGGATCCACGGCAATGGAGGTTACATCTTTAACGGCCTTCGCCGCGACCTCCGGTGATGTGTCCACTTCTCCCATGATGATTCCTCCTGTTCGAATGGACTGACGGCAGTCAAAAGCCTAGCAGAACGTCCTGACGCCGACAAAATGCCGAGAGGTATACAATATCACAGGACGCAACCGTAAGCGACCTGCCCCCCTGAAACCGGTCCAGGTGTTGTGTTAGGAAACGACCTGGAGCGAGAGAATGCCCGGCTCAAGCGGGCCGTGGCGGAGTTGACCCTCGATAAGTTGATTCTGAAGGAGGCGGCCGATGGAAACTTCTCATGATTGTATACTTGATGCGCACTGCATCGCTCACCGGGAAGATCTCTTCACATGAGCCGGTCTGAGCAAATCAAGATAGAATTGGCGACGGCTGAAGCTGCGCTACGAGAAGCTAATGAGGGCAAGGCCAGGGTGTGTGCCAGACGGGCCGTCGCATTGGCTTCAGAGGACTGGCTGGACCGGTTTTCTCAGAATGTCTGGGGTGGAGATGCCATGAACCACCTGCGACAGATTCAGCAAGAAGAGTCCTTCCCGCTGACAATCCGTGAGGCTGCCGAGCGGCTTAGTACGAAGGTCACAGACCGGGAGACCGCACCCTTCACGTCCGATCCGATCTCTGACGCCAGGCTCATCATTGACCACCTGATTCCGGACAAGCCTGATTAGATGCCCTGAATCTTGGCCATTCCCAGGTTTAGAGGCTACAGGTGGCTCAAGCTAACGCGAAGGGGAGGCAGATCGACGAGGGAGAGGCGAGTGGAAATGAGATGAAACGGTCTATAGGTTTCCACCCATGTACGCGCGCACTTCCTGCACGTAGGTCTTAAAGGGATCCGCCATGGGAAAGGGTGGGCGTCCCCGCAGTTGGAGAACGGACCAATTGATGACGTAGGCCGGCAAGAAACGATGTTCTTCGCTGGGATCCTGTGGCTCAACCCCAGGCCCGCACGCGAGCAGATGCCGGACCACTTCACCTCGACCGAACGCCCTCGTGTTTCGTGGGGGGTGGTCCTGGGCCAATTCGATCGCCTTGTCCGTCGTGACACGCGGGACACGGCCTTCGTCGAAAAGCCCATAGTACAGGCCCCGCTCAGGATGCAGATTGTGATATTCCAGATCCAGGCTCTTGAGCATGGGATCGTCCCAACCGACCTGCTCAGCCTCACGAAAGGTCTCCAAGAGCCAGAGCTTGGACGCCCAATCCACGCGCCCAACGAGTTTCGTGTAGTCGCCACGCAGGTCGGTCAGCACCTGCTCCCACTGCTCAAGCACCCAGTCCGTCTCTTCGTCCTGCCCCGTGTAGTGCTGTTGCACAGCGTCGAGAAACCGCTCCTGAATATCCAGGGCAGAGATGGTCTTGCCCGAGGCCAACGTCACCAACCACTGCCGCTCCTGATCCCGCGAGATGTTCTGAAGCGCCTCGACCGGTTCTCCGATCTCGAGTCCCTTCGGCTCATGGCCATCCTCGATGAGCTGCAGGACTAACCCCGTGGTCCCCATCTTCAGCGCCGTCGCGTACTCCGCCATGTTCGAGTCGCCGCAGAGCAGATGAATGCGACGGTACTGGTTCGGGTCCGCCAAGGGCTCGTCGCGGGTATTGATGATGGCGCGATTCTGCTGCACCCACTCGAAGAACTCGTTCACGATGTGATCGGCGCGCTGAGAGATTTGAAACGGTAACACCGTACGAGTCCGGACCTCGCGCAGCCCAGGCCGGTGGAGGATGACCTGGCCGACCTGGCCGACCTGCACCCACTCATCCGATGTGGCGGCGGCGCCGACGCGACCAGCCCCCGTGAATACCTGCCTCGTAACCAAGAACGACACAAGGGGGCTGAGACCGCGGCGCGAAAACGGAAACCTCCTGGTGACGAGATAATTCTCATGGCATCCGAACGTCGCGTCCGTTTCATGATCGATGTTGTTCTTGATCAGCGACACGTGGTCCGCCAACCCGGCGTCTTGCACCGCGCTCTGCACAAGCTGGTCTCCCGCCCGGTCCGACGCCACCAAATCGGTGAGGCTCCCGCACTCCGGCGAGGCATACTCGAGATGGCCCATGTCCAGATAGATGCGGCCCGCGTTGGTGAGGAATCCGCCGTTGCCCGGCGGCTCATCATGGCCGCGGTGGTGCAGATCAAGGACACCACGCCGTTGAATGTGGAACACCTGATCGCGAATGCGATGGGCGAGCCAGGAGGGGGAATGTTCAGGCCGGTCTTGATTGATCAGCAGGCCATACTCAGTTTCGAGCCCGAAGATCCTATTGAGCATGGCCGTGAAGCAGGTCGAGGTTGATTCCTTGACCTCGACCTTAGCCTTTCATCTCTGAGGGCAACAGACGGCCGATTTCATCGGCCTTGAGGGCACGGTACTTCGATGAACCGGGCGCGCCACGTTCCATCACCGCACATTCGACCGTTTTCTCAGTTACTGCCTCGCGAAGGTGCGCGAACAACGCAGCAGTATCTGGAGTCGAGGGAGATGGTTGCTGGTGATCGGACTTCGAGGCGTCACGATCCCCCTCGGCCTCCGCTCGCTGCTGCGCCATCGATCCCATAGCCCAAGCTTGAAGGGCGCTGCCGGCTGCCCGTTCCAACGAGGCCGACGCAAGCCCCGATTCGTGTTTGAGATACGAACTCATGTCCTGCTCGACCGCCGGAGTTGCCGCCACCACAGCCCATCCTGCCGTCTCCTCGAAAGTCCCGTCATAGTTGATCGTCAGGAACGTGTCCTTCTCCGGTTTGAGCCCGACCTCGGCGAGCAGGATCTTCACGATGAACGGCGCCTTGTAGATTTCCTCGAACGCCTGCTTGATGATTGGCGCCAGGCCATTCTTCATCAGCCGTGCGCCGGTCACGTCGGACGGTGAGCGGTTGAAGCCCTCTACGTGAGCCATTTCCAGCAGACTGAACCGCAGCTTTTCCAGGTCGGCGGGGTGCCCCATGCCCCCTAACCCGAGACGATCGTAAATCTCGTACAACTTCGGCGTGCCACGGCTGACGGTGAGGAGCAGAATGCCGTCTGCATAAGACAGGGCGACAACGGGACTGCCTTGCTTGAATTGCTCGTCAAGGTACTGGCGGCGATTGGCGACCGCTTCAACCCAACGATACGGCTCGTCATACATGGCGGCACACCTTGGCATCAAAGAGTGGTTTCAATGTGGTCTCCGGCGCAACCCGGACTCCCGCTTTCGTAATGAATTTGACCACCGGGTACAAGTTGGCTTCGCGATTGACGCCGCCCGTGGCCGAATCGAACTCGGCAGCACAGGTCAGCAGTCTGAGCGCTTGAATCACGGCGTCTTCCTCGGACAGTTCGCCGAGCGGCTGAGCGCCCCAACTGTTGAGATAATGCAGGATCCCTCGGATCGTCGGCGACCCCGATCCTGACACCGCGTATTCCACTCCCTCGAACTCTGCCCCGAGAATGTCGTAGAAAAATATCTTGGCCGTCCCCTGGTCTAAATCATACCCGGCAAAAATTGGGACCACTGCGCCGGTCCCGGCTAACGCGGCTGCCACATTGTCCTTCAGCAGGTTTGACACCGCCCGCAGCTTGCCTTCGAAGCTCAATTCTTGAAGTTGGGTACGGCGATAGTACTTGAACGAGTGTTCCAGCACGCGCACCATCTCGTACGCGGTCGCCGGCACACCGGCAATCGCCAACACGCTGTGCCGATCCAACTCGAGGACCTTGTCTGTCCGATCGTACATCACCATGTTGCCGGCTGTCGCCCGACGGTCCCCGGCGACAAGCACTCCGTCCCGATACTTCATCGCCAGAATCGTCGTGCCACTCGTCAACTCTTGCCCGTCCCGGACCGAAGCCGACGTCCCCAACTGATAGCCCTGTTCTTTCAGCAGCTGTAAGAAATCGCCTTGCATGCCCATCTTTTTCTCCTACACGACGGCTAGAGGCACGAGGCAAGGGGCCAGGGGCCAGGGGTCAGAACTTCAGACTCTGACCCATCGCCTCTTGCCCCTGGCCTATTGCCCAGTTCTCTGCCGATACCGCTCTGCCTGCTTCGGATCGACCTTGCGCATCCGCTTCAGGAGATTGTCCTTATCCGGCGAGCCTGGCTCCGGCCGCTTCGGCCCTCCACCCTCCTCGGACGGGCTCGTCGGTTTCGGCATCGGATCGAACGGACGCTCTTTACGATCAAAACCTGTGCTGGAATTCATCGCAATTATTCCTTTCGTTGCCCCCACGCCCGCAACGCGTCTATAGGCGATGAGGCGTTCTCTAACACAGCAGCCAGCGCCTGTACCTCCGCCGGCTCAAAGAGATCACTCATATCCAAGGTCTTCGGCAGGATACCACCCGTAAACTTCACTCGCTCCCATTGTATCGACTGAATCTGCTCTCGAAACCGGCTGACGCAGAGCCCGCGAATGCCGCCGCGTGTGTCGCACGGGCCCACTGTCATGGCCCTCTGGATATCAGCGTCAGTGGTCAGCCGAAACACCTTGCCTTCGCTTTCAAGACCGAAAAAGAGCCCACGGTCTGGATCAATGTTGTGATACTCCAAGTCCAGGCTGGCCAACCAGGGATCATCCCAGCCGATACGTTCCTCCCGCGCGAACGTCTCCAAGAGCCAGAGCTTGGTCACCCAGTCCAATCGCCCTACTAGCTGCGAGCGGTCACTGGACAAAAGATTCAGCGTCCGTGCCCATTCCCGAAGTACCCAATTTGTTTCCTCGTCCGAGCCGGCTAACGCCTTATCGGCAGCCAACACATACGTCTCCTGTAGCTCCAGCCCGGAGACGGTGCCACCACCTTTGCGCCGGACGACTGCTTTGAGATCAGTATCACGGGAAAGTTCCTTCACAGCCGCGACAGGATTCTCCAACTCGCACCGAGGCGCCGCTCCCCGTTCGATCAGGTCCAAGACTATTCTGGTGGTTCCCACTTTGAGCGCGGTGGCGTACTCGCACATATTGGCGTCGCCGATGATGAGATGGAGCCGACGGTACTTCGCGCGATCCGCGTGCGGCTCATCGCGGGTATTCAGGATCGGCCGGTTGTGCATGGTATCCAGGCTCAACTCCGTCTCCATGAAATCTGCGCGCTGCGAGAGTTGATAGTGGCCCGCTCGGAACCCACCTCCTTGCGTCTCAATCCCAACCTTCCCCGCGCCGGCAATCAACTGCCGGCTCACCAGAAACGGCACCAGGCCCGCCACCAAGGCGGCGAACGGAATGGACCGTGGGACGAGATAATTGTCATGGCACCCGTAACTATGCCCATGAAAGTCCGTATTGTTCTTGTAGAGCTGCACGTGCGGGCCACCCAACATGCGATTTCGACGCTGGGCCGCCTGGTGGAGGGTTCGTTCGCCTGCTCGATCGTAGGTCACGAGATCGCGCAGGGTTCGGCACTCGGGCGTGGAATACTCAGGATGCGTATGGTCGTTATAGAACCGGGCGCCGTTAGGCAACACGAGATCGCTCTTCATTTCATGGAACGAAAAAGGCCGATGGGCATCGACCTTGGCGAACTCCTCCTCTTCCTGATCCTGTTGAAGGCCAGGCACGCGAAAGCCCCGCGCATCCTCGTGCGGATCCTCCCCGCTATAGTCCCACGTCTTCTCGAACGAGCCGGTCAGATGCGCGCGCACGAGCTCCATGGACTCGACGACTGGATCAACTACCTCCAGATCGTCTCTCGTGATTCCGTACTCAGTCTCAATCCCAAATAAACGCATAGCTCGTTTAGGCTAGAGGCCCGAGGCTAGGGGCTAGAGGTACTGATGTGCTATTTCCCCGCCCATAGCCTCTTGCCCCATGCCCCTCGCCTTATATAATTTGCCCCACCAACCGTTCTTCCGCCTGCCTGCCCCTGCGGAACGACGAGACCCCAACGACCTGTTCCGGATGATGATCGAGCAGCTTCAGCCATTCTTCAGCCGCATCGTCCGGCGGCAGCACCTCGCCCTCGCGATATTCCTCCTGGACCGAGGCCAGCAAATCCTCAAGCGTAATCCCCGGCGCGGCACTGTGATAGCCTTCGTGAATCACCCTGTCGATAGCCTTTTCTTTCGCCCGCTGGACGATGGAGGCAAGAATGGCGCCGGTGATCAGATCGCCTCGGTAGAGAACCTTGGTCTGTCCGCTTCGGAGTCGCACTGCCAACAAGCGGTTCTCGTCGCTGCGTGTGAAAATCCTGTCCACCACGCTCGTCACCATCGCCTCGCAGGCCTTAGCCTTGTCGCCTCCATGCGCGGAGACCAGCTCTCGATCGAGCGGCAACTCCGAGGTGAGGTAGACTTTTAGGATGTCCACCGCCGCGTCACGCGTCGGACGGGCCACCTTGATCTTGCGGTCGATGCGTCCCGGACGCAGCACCGCCGGGTCGATCAGATCGGGCCGGTTCGATGCCAGAATGATCACGACATCCCGCAGGGACTCGATGCCGTCCATCTCCGCGCAGAACATCGGGACTAACGTATTGTTGATATTGAACGACCGCATGGACCGCCTTGTCCCAAGAATGGACTCCGCTTCGTCAATAAAGATGAACGGGAGAGTCCCCTCCTGGCGGCGAGCCCGCGCTTGGGCAAACAGGTCGCGCACGATGCGCTCCGATTCGCCCAGCCACATGTTCAAGATCTCCGGCCCCTTCACATGCAAGAACGATCCGCCGGCGATCGGCGGCTTCTCCGTAGCCCCAGCGCTCCCCTCCGGCTGAGCCGATTCGCTGACGAGTTTCGCCAGGCTGGCCGCAGCCGCCTGGCCGATCAGCGTTTTGCCACACCCGGGCGGACCATAGAGCAGAAAGCCCTTCGGCTGGGTGAATTTGAATTGCTCGAAGGTCTTCGTGTGGAGCAGCGGATATTCAATGGCCTTGCGAATGGCCTCGATCGCAGCCTTCTGCCCGCCGATCTGATCCCAAGTGACGCGCGGCACTTCATCGAGCACATGGCTCTTGGCCTTTCGATCCTCCAGCTTTTCAATCGCGATCCGATGGCTGGGATCGATACGCACGTCGTCACCGGCCTTCAACTCAACACCGGCCAGATCGCTCGATCGCTGGAGAATCAGCGCCTGGCGTCCCATATCTTGTTCAAACCGGATACGCCCATCCGGCAAGGCTTCCGTCACCTTCAGCACAGGACCGTTGCGGTCGTAGCCGAGCGTCTTGATCACGGCGTACGCTTCGTTCACCAGGATCTGCGTGCCGATTTTCAAGTCCTCTGCCGGCACGCGCGGATCGACATTGGCGTAATACTCAGCGCCGCCGACCACAATACGCGCCAAACCCTCGGCGGGAAGCTCCAGCAGCGTGCCGATCCGATTCGCCGGGGCCGTCAGCTTTCCAACCACCTCACTCAGTTTCTTAAATTCGGCTTCGCGCTGCTGGCCTGCTACGGACTGTTGCATCACCAGATGCCGGAGCTTGTAGAGAATCTTCTGGCGGGGATCGCTATCAGGGAAGGCAGCCAAACATTCGTCGATCAACTCCAGGGGATCGGTTCCACGCGAACCGGCCGTTCGTTCCACCGAGGCGGAATCGGCCTGCGCCTTAGCTTCGTTACCGCCGTCTTTATCAGTCTTGCGATGGTCACCCATGCGTTACCCTCAGGCCATTAGTCGTCAGGCCATCTTAACACAGGGGGTGAGTCTGTCGCAGTACGCCTCCCGGTCGATCAATTTACCGTTGCTCAGGCATGAGTTATTGACTTCATGCCGTGATGAAGTCGTTGAGCAGCCGACATCCGGCGAAGAGCGTCGCCTCCTCGTTCCGAATCCAGCGGCTGATGACACCCAGGTAGGCGAGCGTGTCCGCGACCGCCTTCATGTCTCGTATGCCGGTGTCGGACCGGGCCAGGGTGGGATTCACCGGTTTTGCCGCCGACACCCGCGCGAGCAGCGACTCGATCGCCGAGTCGGCGAGGCTATCCGGATGATCCAGGACGACGATCGAGCCGGGAACCACGTCGATCCGGGGAGAAGGGTTGGCGCCCAGATCAGCCTCGATCACCGTGTGGTCCGGCAGTCCGTGCAGGGCGGTTCGAACCAGCGAGGTCTTGCCCAGCTTCGGCCCACCGGTCACCGCCAGCGGTTCGCCCCTCGCGATGCGCCCACGCAGGTTCCTGACGAGCCCTTGGCGACCGATGAACGCATCTCCGATGGCGGGAACCGGAGTGAACGGCGTGATGATGGACATGGCCCACTCTATCACAGGGACGGAGAAGCGGGGACGTTACGGTATGAGTGGCGTTGCTCTGGGCTGTCGAGGAGGCGCTGCCATCGCGTGCGCTCCCCAGGATGTCCGTTGGCCCTCGGAAAGGCGATGGGGTATGCTGTGCCGATGACGACATGGGAACAGCGCCATGACCGGAACGAACGAGTGATGTGACGTTACGCTGGCCTCTCCCCAGACAGGACTATTGGTCCACGCCGTTTGCAGAGGCGTTGCTGCACCATCTGGCTCTCTTTCCGGGAGCCACAATCTTGGATATCGCCTCCGGCGACGGGATCCCCGCGTTCTACCTGGCTGAGCAGGTTGGCCCGACTGGACAGGTGCTCGGGATTGACTCGAGTGAGCATCAGATTGCGCGCGCTCGGGCGATTCAAGGGCCGCATCTCCCGTGGCTTCGTTTCGAGTGCCTGGACATGCGCGCGCTGCCATCACGCGTACCGACCTTTGATCGAATCACGGGCAACCTGTCGGTCATGTTCTTTCGTCCGAACCGATTCGAAACGGTCCGGGGGTTGGTAGACCATCTTAAGCCGGGCGGCCAACTGGTGCAGACCTTCCCCTCCCTCGGCACATTTGATTCACTCTGGCGGAGGATCGATCAGGAAATGGCCACACGCGGTCTGACAGCAGAGCGGCAACACCTCGGGGCGTATGTGGCTGAGCGGCCGTCTGCGCAAGAAGGCCGCGCGTGGCTCGATGCGCTGGATCTCGAACGAATCGAGGTGACCGAGTGGCCCCTGGAAGTCCCCACCGGTCCCGGCCCGTTGTTTCTGCACCATCCGCTACTTCGGGGAGGCTTTCTCGACGACGTGTACGAATGTTTCGAAGATCAGCGTCTCGCGGATGAGGTCATGAAGAGGGTGTCTGAAGACGTGCCCGGCTTCACGCCCTTAATGGCTCAGCGGTGTGTCTTGTCGGGATGGAAGAAGGAAGGAGAATAGGGATCAGCCAGACCGCCCGTCTTGCTCGCAGAGCCCGCTCTTAGTCCGTAGGCTAGTACGAGAATGAACCCCAGAATTAGAAGCAGCTGCTCAATCATTTTTTTGAACGGCAGAGAGGATACGCCGGAGCCAGTAAAAAACCAAGGGTGGGAGTTGTCAGCCCCAGTGAGTTAGTCCGAGAAACCCGGGATAGCTCAGGGGCTGGGCGGGGGAGTGTCCTCGCCCCAATTGTAGATGGTCTTCAGATACTGGTAGGCGGCGATCAGCTTGCGGAGCTGCGGTTCGGCGCTGCGGTCGCCGTCCCGGGCGTCGGGGTGGAGTTCCTTGAGCTTCTGGCGAAACGCCCGCGTCACCACGGTCAGCGAGCTGTCGTCCTCGATGCCCAGGATCGCGTAGGCTTCGGCGGAGGTGCGGACTTCGCCTTGCGGGTCGCCGGCCTCCCCGCTCCCACTTCCTCCGGCCGCCGCCCGGAAGAAGTCGGCCAGGCTCGGCCGCCGCTTCCTCCTCCGGCGCGGGCGGTTGAACAACTCGCTCTCGAGCTCCTCGAACCGGTCCTCGACGAAATCAAGGCGCCGTTCCAGGCGCTCCAGCTCGGCCAGACCCGACGCGTCTTCCAGCCCCTCCCCGATCAAGACCACCGTCAGCCGGACCTCCTCCAACCCTTCTTCCATTTTGAAGTAGAGATCCGGCTGCTCGTGAATGAGCTTGTCGAAGGCGTAATCCAGGTTCTCGGTGCTGCGCGCCTCGATTTCCGATACGCGCTTTTGTATCTCCCGGCGAGCCTTCGCCTGCGCCGCTTTGTTTTTGAAGGACGCCACGGGATGGAATGTAACCGGAACGGGCGGGAACCGTCAAGAAAGGGATTGTGCCACCACGGCCCCGCCGCAGCTTGAGCCGGACCCGGCCGTGCAGCCGAAGCAATGCTCGCCGGTGACGATCCGCCGGCGCTCGAGCGCGGCCAGATCGAAGTCCTCGATCGTGCGGGGGAGCCCGTGGTGCAGGGGCAGCTCCAACATCTGGTTGAAGTCGCAGTCGTACAAGACCCCGTTCCAGCCGACGCTGACGAGGCTCCGGCACATCACCCCCGGCACCGCCGACGGATTGAAGCTGGTCACGAGCAGGTCCATGTACCGGTCGTACTGACCGGACCGGCGGAGGTCCTCCAGGAACCGGCTGATCGGCATGTTCGTGATCGTGAAGAGACGGGTGAACTCGATCCCGAAGCGCCGGCGCAGCTCCACCCGGTAATCGCCTTCCAGTTCGGCCTGGGCGGGCGGAAGCTTGGGCCCGACCGGGTTGTAGACCAGGTTCAGGATCAGGCCGGTCCCTTCCATGCCATAACCAAGCCCGTTGAGCCGCGTCAGCGCCTCGATGCTCCGGGCGTAGACCCCTTTGCCGCGCTGGGCATCCACGTTCTCCTCCAGGTAGCAGGGCAGGGACGCCACGACCTCGACCTGATGGTCACGGAGGAATTCCGGCAGGTGCTCCTTGCCGCGGACGAAGAACACGGTGAGGTTGCAGCGGTCCATCACGTGCCGGCCCACCCGCCTGCACTGCTCGACCAGATATTCGAAGTGGGGATTCATCTCCGGGGCCCCGCCGGTGATGTCGATGGTGCCGATCTCGGGATGCCGCCGGATCACGTCGAGGACCGCGTCCATCGTCTCCCGCGTCATGATCTCGGTCCGCGAGGGCCCCGCGTCCACGTGGCAGTGCGTGCAGGTCTGGTTGCACAGCTTGCCGACGTTAATCTGGAGCGTCTCCACCCCCGCCGCCGTGAGCGCCTCCAGCCGGTGAGCGGCGAGCGTCTGTTCGAACGCGGCCCGCATCAGTTTCAGCATGGGTCAGCAGCAGCTCCCGCCCGGATCGCAGGAGACCTCATGGCCCGAGACCGCCTCGCCGGCCCGGTTAATGACGGCAAAGTGCGGGCTGTAGGGACCGGACTCCAGCACGTCCAGCGTCTTCGAACAGATCTCCAGCGAGACGCCGCGCCGATAGACATGGTGGTCGTCGTCCTCCGCCTCCACGAATGGAGCCGTGAGGATGGCGTACTGTCCCTTCCAGACGCACGGCGCGTCGGCGGGAAGAATGGACACCAGGCGCTGATCGGTCGTCGCGAGAGAGATCGGCTGATCCGACAGGAGAAAGAGCCGTTCGAACGGCGGAGTTTGGAGCAGTTGGGCCGTGCGCGCGGAAACCGGCTCCGGCCTGCCACGATGATAGGTTTGCCCCAGTTCATCCACCGCCCGGGTGAACGGCCCCATCAAGGTGGCAAACGTGGTTCCGTTCGGCTCCGCTGTCTCCGGTAGTTTGAAGCCGGTGAGCGTCAGCGAGAAGAAGTGGATGCCGTCAATGACACTCCACGGGGAGAACTTCATCTGATGCACGCCCAGGAACCCTGCCTGCACCAGCCCGGCCAGATAGTCCCACGCCGGCAATGCGCCGGACAGACAGTCGCCCCATTTCTGGGCATCGTGGATCAGGTATTGAGGCACCGGCTGGTCCGCCACGATATCCGAGATCGTGAACCGCCCCCCCGGACGGATGACGCGGAACATCTCGCGGAAAACTTTCTTCTTGTCGGGCGCCAGATTGATGACGCAGTTCGAGATGATCAGGTCGATGGTGCGGTCCTCGACCGGCAGCTCCTCCGCCTGGCCCTTGCGGAACTCCGTGTTCGGCTCGGTGTACCCGAGGTTCTTCGCGACGATGGGCGCGTTGCGCCTGGCCATCGCCAGCATCTCGTCGGTCATGTCCACCCCAACGACACGGCCGGACGGGCCGACGCGCCGCGCGGCCTCGAAACAATCAATGCCGCCGCCGGAGCCGATGTCCAACACCGTCTCCCCCTGCTTCACCGTCGCCAGACCAGCCGGCGTGCCGCAGCCGTAGGACACGCGCAGCACTTCCTCCGGAACGAAAGCGCGCAGGTCGTCGAAGTTGTAGCCGGACGGACAGCACATCTGCTCGCCGGCCGCCGCGGCACGCGCGTACCGCTCGCTGACGGCCTTCGTAATCTCCTGCTCGATCATGCCGGCACCCCCTTCGCGGCGAAGTTTCAATATTAAGGATGTGTCCATAATAAGTAAAGCACCGGTCTCTCCCATGTCAACCGGGAGAGGGAAAGGACCCCGGCGTGGGAAAACGGGGACAGGCAGCATTCAGAAATGCAGCCAGTCCCCTCGGGCTTAGAGGACGTCCCCGAGCGCGCCGGGATCGATGCGGGTCATGGACTCCTGGGTGATCCGGATGATCCGCCCCTGCGAGAGGCCGACGTCCAGCACGACCCGGTACATGAGGGCCCTGCCGGCCCCCTTTGGGAATACCACGAGGTCGTACGACACCTGGCCGGCGACATCCCCATCCCCGACGCTCGTGACGCGGGCCTTGATGGAGGTCAGGTCCACCTCGGTCTTGGCCACCTCGAGGCGGTCGTGCTTCTGAAACGCCGCAATGAGTTCCTGCTGGGTGCGGGAGCTGCGCTGGGCGAGGTCCTCGGGCGTGGATACTTGCGTCGCCTCCTTCAGGCGATCGTGTAAAAGATCGAAGGCGTCCTTCCACCGCCCTTTCTGGATGGCGCTATAGTAACGAACGAATACGGCCGTCAGCCCCGAATCGGTGCCCTCAGGCGTGGCTCCCCGGACAGGCATGATGGTTAGCAGGATTGTGACGGCGGCGAGGGTCAGGATCGGTCCGAAGACTCGTCTCATGAAGGGCCGTCCTTCTCTTTGAGCTGAGCCTTGAGCCGGCCGATCTGCAGGCGCCGATAAATCCGAGCCGAAATCGGGATCACAATGACCAGGCCGATGGTCAGGTACATGAAGAACTCTTCGGGGGAGATGCCGTACACGTGAGGTCTTTATTCCTTTTTTCCTGAAAGCTCCGGGGCGTAAACGGTCGGGTCGGGCACCTGCGCCTCCGCGAATCCCTTTCGCCGCAGCCGGCAACTGTCGCAGCGGCCGCATGCCCTTCCGTCGCGGTCCGGGTCGTAGCAACTGTGGGTCAGGTGCAGCGGCGCCCCCAGAGCCACGCCCCGGCGAATGATATCGGCCTTGGTCATCCTGAGCAAGGGCGCCTCGATGCGCATCGGCCGACCCTCCACGCCGGCCCTCGTCCCGACCCGAGCGAGCGCCTCGAACGCCCGGAGGAACTCCGGACGGCAATCCGGATATCCGCTGTAGTCCAGGACGTTGGCCCCGATGTAGATCGCCTCGGCCCCCACGACTTCCGCCCACCCCAACGCCAGAGCCAGAAAGAGGGTATTGCGGGCCGGAACGTACGTCGGAGGAATCCCCGCCCCGATCGCCTCCTCGGGGCGGTCCTTGGGGACCGGCACCGCATCGGTGAGCGCCGAGCCGCCGATCGCGCGGAGGTCGGCGGTCACCACCAGCGTGCGCACGGCGCCGAGCGCCGCGGCGATCTCCGGGACCCGCTGCAATTCCACGACGTGACGTTGGCCATAATCAATACTGAGGAGAAAGAGCTCATAGCCCGCGGCGCGGGCCTCGGCGGCCGCCACCGTGGAGTCCAGTCCCCCGCTGCACAGCACCACGGCTCGCATCATTCTATACTATCCGATCTTGGGGAGGGCACCGAAGGGGGAAATTGGCCCTGTGGATCGAGGAATGCGGGGGGTCTGATCCGGCGGTCGGCGGCACCCTCAGGGGGTTTGTTCCTCTTCCTGCTCGATCTTCTCCAGCATCTCTTCCTTCTCCTGGCAGGCCACACAGCGCCGCGCAAACGGGACGGCCAGCAACCGCTTCTCGCTGATTTCGACCCCGCAATCGGAGCAGAGCCCGTACGTGCCCTCCTCAAGCCGGGCGAGGGCCTCGTCAATCTGCTGCCGGACGCGGTTCCGCATCTCCATGATGGAGATGTCCCGGCCCCGCTCGGAGTCCAGGAGCGCCTGATCGCCCAGGTCGGGGGCCGAGTCTATCCGTCGGTGCGTCTCATCGGAGATGCGTTCGCCGATCTGCCCCTCGATCTCCTTCATCACCGCCTGCCGCCGCTCCAACAGAATCTTCCGCAGGGCATCCGTTCGAAGGTTAGCGGTCGCTCCCTTGGGAGACTTGGACTGGACGGTCGCCTTGGGTGGTGGTGAGGCGGCCTTGGCTTTCGCGGCTGGGCGGGGCTTGGATTTGGCTTTCATGAAGATTGCTTTCCCCCCTGGATGAGGAGCGCGGCTTTTTCCAGCATCTCGCGCTCATTCTTATACGTCAGTGTCCGCATCGCCTCGTCGATCGGGACCCACCGGACTTCTTCGACTTCCTCGTCGTGGTCGGCCGTATTTCCACCCAGGCACTCCAGCAGAAACAGATGCACCGTCTTGGAGATGAGACCCCGGTCGGCCTTGGAATAAAACTCGTACCCGATCTCGCCCACCTTGCGGAGGACTCTGGTGTGCAGGCCGGTCTCCTCCCGGACTTCCCGGACGGCGGTCTGCTCAAGGTCTTCGCCCTTCTCGACCCACCCTTTCGGCAGGGCCCAGGCCTCATCCCCCCTCGCGCGAGCCACGCGGATGAGCGCCACTTCGTAGGTCGCTCCCGCCGGACGGATCACAAGGCCGCCGGAGGAGACGCGATGCAGTGCCATGGGTTCAGTACTGGATCAGGGCCTGGATGTCACACCCGTCCAGCCGCTCGCGCCCCTTGAGCGCCAGCAACTCCACGAGAAAAGCGACCCCCAAAATCTCCCCCCCAAGCTGGCGTACGAGGTTGACCGTGGCCGAAGCGGTTCCCCCGGTGGCGAGCAAATCGTCCACGATGAGCACCCGCTCCCCCATCGCGATCGCATCCCGGTGCACCGCAAGCGAGTTGGACCCGTACTCCAGATTGTATTTGACCTCAAAGATGTCGGCCGGAAGCTTGCCGGGTTTTCTGACCGGCACGAACCCGGCGCCGAGCTGGAGGGCGAGCGGCCCTCCCAGGATGAACCCCCGGGACTCGATCCCCACCACCTTGTCGATTTTGCGGGCCCGATACAGCGCGGTGAGATCGTTCACGACGCTCCGGAAGGCCGCGGGGTCCTTCAGCAGGGTCGTGATGTCATAGAACAAGATTCCGGGTTTGGGAAAATCCGGCACCTCTCGAATCAGTTTCTTGTAATTCATTGGGGGCTGAGTATAGGGAACAGGGGGAGGCGTGTCAATCGTCCTCGCGCCCTCTCGGGTGAATTTTTGTTACGGCAGAACGGTGAAGCCGAACGCCTCCCCTGTGGCGGCCTTCCAGGTCACCGAGAGATCCGTCACCCCCGCATGAGGCGGCCCGACCCGGAGACGCAACACCAGCTCTTCGACTTTCGCACGGGGCCCCTCGACCATAGCGTGCACCCGCCCGTCAGGAAGATTCCGAACCCATCCCGACAGGCCCAATTCCACCGCGGCATGTTGGGTGAAGGCCCGGTAAAAGACGCCCTGGACCATCCCCGTCACCAGAATATCGGCGGCGACCAACTCGGAAGATTCGGGGGATGGAGAAATCACGGAAGGCACATTCTACGTTAAACGTGAAACGTTAAACGGTAATCCAGCCCAAACGAATAACGTTTAACGATTAACGTCTACACCAGGGAGGTTTGGTCGGGGCGAGAGGATTTGAACCTC